>NZ_QGKM01000003.1 GCF_003172875.1 Leucothrix pacifica
CTACTTTCAATCATAACTCATGCTCAATATGTAAACAATCAAGTTCTGAAAAATATGCAATGTATAACAAAGCTTCTAGAGGCACGGTAGTTGGATAAAGGCATGGTTCAGAAGTTAAACATGCAGTAAGTGGCCAGACAAATATATTTTTATAGAATGAACCAAGTGATGAAGGTTAGATACATATAACGACACATAAGCTAAAATTCATCACTATATGAACCATTATTCAGCAGCTAAACACTTTGGCATCAGCGAAGAAGATATCATTAACATTGATGGGAGAATAATCCATGAACAAATGAATAAACATAGGACAAACAGTATTTTTGGCGTAAACGTTGTTACCGATGAAACACTGACCAGGAAAATCGCTAATATAATTATTAAAAGACACAACCTGAACGAAACAGATGCAATGGCTTTAGCTAATGACAGAATGAAATCTGTAAGAAATTCTAAGAGAATTAACAAAGCGATATTATTTATTGTAATTTGCGCCATCACTTTTTGGATACAATCTTAATCAAGGAAGTATTATGGGACTTTTCGATATATTCAAAAAAAAACCTCTCCCACCAAAGGTTGAAAAGGCCGAAGGTGATGTTTTTGCTGAAGCAGGCTACAAACCCATTGCTACAGTACAAGTAATTAAAGGCATAGATGCACAGTATATCTATACTGTAGGTAATACTTTTACCATGTACGAGATAGGTAAGTATAATACTAGTCATATCCATACATATGAAACTATAGAATTAGCCAGCCAAGGTGCTCTTGATTACCTTACTCATACTAATTCACAAGGCTTTACAAATTGCCTTCATATTGAAAATTCAGCACACAACGCTATGCTAAAAAGTGGGTTGATCTGAATTCTGGGCATTTTAGCCCCAAGGCACAGATCGGACTAATCGAGGTTTAATTGCCTGGGTTGTTCTAGTTTGAGGGGTATGCTTATGCTGCGCGGCGTTGTCCTTAGGGGTTGGAGGCTAGATACCTCCGGCTACTTGATTTAGCCTATTCTAGTGTAGCCGCATCAAAATGCGAGGCTTCTATGTCGTACCCAAATTCCTTACAAAGTTTTAGCAATCTTTTCCACTGCTCACTATCTACACTATCCTTGTCATGCGACTTGTAGAACATTACTTTGGTTAAAGATATTATTATGTCTTTCCTTGAGTAACACGTTCCATATATATAAATCGGGAAATGATTATCTGGAAATTCTGCAGCTTCAAATATATTGAAAGCGAGGCCGTCAGTAGAATTTACAAGTAGCTCTCCTCTACCTTGGAGGAATCGCCACTGCGGATTTTCATAACATGGTGTTACACCGACAATAGGTGAATTGTGTGAGATTACCTTGGAAATTTTCGTCGCTATTTCTGAGATACTAGCAATACTGTTCAGTGCGATAATCCCAGATAGTCCCGGATTCCATTTGTCTACTTCTTCTTTAGTTGTGCCATGGTAAAGCGGTAGAAGCCTTTTCCCCTCTTCAATATGTTGCCGGTGAAGAAGATCCATTTCATAGCCAGTCCACTTCTTGCTAAGGTACGCTGGGGACAATAATAACACCCCACACATTGACGAATTTATTCCAACATTAATAGAATCGAGCAATCTATCCCCGATTTCTAGAGACAAAGGCGCAAACCAAACACTGAAACCTCGATATTGCAAAGCCTCGGCTAGTTTTTTTGCATACTCTTCATCTTCAGTTGCATAGCTAATGAAAGCGTCGTATGGATATTTATTCATATAGGTATTTTGATTCATTTTTACATCTAGAGTACACCCTATTTAGAGGACTCAATTCACAGTTTTTAGATGGATTCACAAAACATCTAAACCCCACTTAAACTATCTCCGGAGATAATCACAAAGAAAACAAATTTTTAGACTCGATTTTGACGGCAGTGCTTCACTAACCACAGAAAGCACTACCTAACTTACACAAACTCAGCGATTCATGATTCGGGTAGTTTACTTAGCTTATCAACACCCATTGATTAAGTGACCATTGGCTCAACACTAGCTACTTTGAGAAGACAGACATTAAATGCGCTCTTGTTTGATTTACGCCTGATCACCCAAATACAGCGTTAAACGGAATAACTCACCAATATTTTCAAAAGCGATTCTATCTTGCATCGCCTCCAGCATCATGGGGATGCCTCTACCTAGGCCATCAAAGTAACGTAGGTTATCGAGAAACTTCACCAAAAAAACATTGCGAGGGGCTGAGTTTCCGTAACGGATTTTCTCTAGCGTCAGCGTATTGGGTAGGCCACCAGGTGATGTGATTTCAACGCGGTCACTGTAGATATAGACTTGAGTTTTACGGTGGCTGATTGAGTAATCACGGTGCATCACCGCATTCACTATCGACTCCCGTAATACTTTGGGTGAGGCCGCTAGACTCTCTTTTCGCTTCGCACCTTCTATGGTTGAAGGTGTCGGCAGGTAGAGCTGTAGTAAACCAAGGGTTTTATCAATGAGTTCTGGCAAGGTGCCTGTAATTTCTTTTTTATCAGCCAGATCATCCGTAATGCTTGTGCCTTTAAAAACCGCAAACACGATACTGCTCTGTGGCAAGCGTCGTTGTGGTTGCTTACCAAACATGAGTAACCCACCAACACTGACTACCCACTCACCCTCATGTTGAATCAGAATGTCAGTATTGACCAATAAACGCTGCTGTTCATCATCGCTTAAATCAATGAAAGCAGTGCTGTAATAACTGCGGTAATAAGCATCCACCGCTTCCTTATCGATGTAACTCATATCAGTATTCGCCACGGGGGAAATATCGAAATGAATCAGGCCCGCTTGTTGGAATAGTCGTGAGAGCTCTTCTTTATCGGATTTGAACTCAATATGAGCATTTTCACCTTGCTCTAATAAAGCTTGAATGGTGGTAGTTGGGTCAGTGCTCACGTTCTTCATCTCCGGTTACTGTTCCAGAAGCATTAGACGCTGAAATTCTTCTTCAATCAAGCGGACTTTCCAATGCCCATTGAGAAAGGTAATTCTTAAAGTGTGAAGCATGGGAGAGCGGGATTATGACTGCCAGTCTTCTAAACGCAACCCTATGACACGAGAAAACTCACGGGTATTGTTAGTAACTAAAATAGCATCGTAGGTGCGGGCAAGCGCAGCAATCAACAGATCATTTGGCCCTATGAGTTGACCTTGTGATGCTAGAACCGCTTTTATTTGGCCGTATTCTTCGGCGCAGAAGTCATCAAAAGGAAGGCTTTCTAATGGGGCACAGAAGAACTTCACGCGTTCCAAGTTCGATTCGACTTTTTGGCTTTTACGTGCACCGTAAAACAGTTCTGATTTTACGATGCTGCAAACTTTAAGCTGGTGAGGTTGGTGTCTGTGAAATCGTTCAGCGACTGGCCCAGTAGGGCGGTTGATGATTTGAATGCAAGTATTCGTATCTAACAAATACATTATTCAAACTCCAGTCGCGTTTCATAGTCGCCTTGTTCTGGTCGAACGATACCCTCACCTTCCCAAGCTGCTAAGCCTTCGAAATAGCCTTCAGGCCATTGGCTAACTTTGGGTGCAGTTTGTGGCGAAGAGGGGTCAATGAGTGTGACGGAAAAAGGCAAGCCACGCTTCATTTTGATTTGTTCGAAGTACATGGTAATGGCTTGCGTTGTTGTCATGCCTAAACGAGACAATATTGATTCAACATCATCTTTTAATTCAGGCGCGATACGTGCATTAATGGCTGCAGTTTTCATGACTATCACCTCTTTGTATTGCGTTGAAATTACATTGCAATACATATTGTAGCGTTAGTTTTCCTGAAAAACCAGCTCGATGCTTACTATCTCACACAACTAGCTTAACCCTTCCAACCCCAAAGCCGCATCAACCAAAGTCTCCTGCTGCCTCTTATGAACCCCCAACGACCCAACCGCAGGAGCAGCAGACGCAGGCCGGCTAACACAAGAAACTGCCAACTTACTAAACACCTCAAAGCGATGTCGAATACCATCCCAGGCACCTTGGTTTACCGGCTCTTCCTGACACCAGATCAATGCTTCAAGGTTAGGATATTGCTCAAGCACTGCATTTAAATGATCCTTAGGAAATGGGTAGAGTTGTTCCAGACGAAGCAATGCCACCGAGCCCAATTCCAGCTCCCGCCGTTTTTCCAGTAAGTCATAAAACACCTTGCCACTACTCACGATCAGACGAGTCACTTGCGCCTTGTCCGCCCTCTGCACATCCGGATCATCAATAACCGGTTTAAACTCACCCTCAGTAAAATCAACCACCTCACTCACCGCCAACGGATGACGCAATAAGCTTTTCGGAGTAAATACAATCAGCGGCTTACGATATTGACGCAGGCGCTGGCGCCGCAGCATATGAAACACTTGCGCGGGCGTTGTCGGGATACAAATCTGAATATTGTGCTGAGCGGCCAGTTGAACGAATCGCTCCAGACGCGCCGATGAATGCTCCGGCCCCTGCCCTTCAAAACCGTGCGGCAGGAACATTACCAAGCCACATAAACGCTGCCATTTTTGCTCACCGGAACTAATAAACTGGTCAATCACCACCTGAGCGCCATTGGCAAAGTCGCCAAACTGCGCTTCCCAGATCACCAGATTATTGGGCACGGCGGTTGAATAACCATACTCATAAGCAAGCACCGCCTCCTCCGACAACAAGGAGTCAATCACGGTAAATTTACCTTGAGCGTGACCGGTATGTTCCAGCGGAATCCATTGTTGACGGCGTTTCTGATGATGAATTACCGCATGACGGTGCGAGAAAGTACCGCGTCCGCAGTCCTGTCCGGCCAGACGAATATTAATCCCGTCTTGCAACAGCGAAGCATAAGCCATGGTCTCCCCGAATCCCCAATCTGCCGCAATCTCACCACGCCCCATGGCGGCACGTGATTCATAAATTTTACGCACTCGCCGGTGAACTTCAAACGCCTCCGGAATCTTCGCCAGCCATTGCTCAGCCAACTGCGTGAATCTGTTTTTTGGGAACGTGGTATCGACATGATCCGTCCAGTGAGCGGCTTTATACACCTCCCAAAGGTTACGCACTTGTGCAGGCAAACCAGCATCGGCGACCGCCTCCCGATGAAAACGCCCCACCACCTGACCTTCCGATAAATGATCACGATAGTCAGCAACCATGGCTTTATCTTCAGCCGCAGTAATCACACCCTCTTGCTGCAACTTCGCGGCATATTTTTCACGGGTAGTCGGCAATTTGCGGATAATGTCGTACATCACCGGCTGCGTCATCGCAGGCTCATCGGCTTCATTGTGACCAAGCCGTCGATAACACACCAAGTCCAGCACCACATCCTTATGGAAGATTTCACGGTAGTCCAGCGCGACTTTGGCGGCATAAATCACCGCTTCCGGATCATCCGCATTCACATGAATAATCGGTGCATTGATCATCTTGGCAACATCGGTCGGATAATAGGTGGAGCGACTATCCATCACCGTGCTGGTGGTAAATCCAATTTGGTTATTCACCACGATATGAATCGTGCCATGTGTGCGATAGCCGCGCGTCTGCGCCATGCTAAAGGTCTCCATGACCACACCTTGTCCGGCAAAGGCGGCATCCCCGTGGATCACCACGCCCATTACCTTTGTGCCATCGGTATCCTGTCGACGCTCTTGTCTGGCCCGCACGGAGCCTTCAACCACCGGACTTACAATTTCGAGATGGGAAGGATTGAATGCAAGCGCCAAATGCACACCACCACTTGGGGTACTGACATCCGCAGAATAGCCCTGATGGTATTTCACATCACCGGTGTAAGCACTGTTATGGTTCTTTCCGGCAAACTCATTAAACAACTCTGCCGGCGGTTTGCAGAAGACATTAATCAGCACATTCAGGCGGCCACGGTGTGCCATGCCCAAGACGATTTCCTGTAAACCTTTGGCCGCGCCTTCCTGCACCAGTGTTTGCAACAGAGGAATCAGGCTCTCACCACCTTCCAGACCAAATCGCTTTTGCCCGACATAGCGTTTATGCAGGAACTGTTCAAAACCTTCAGCTTCAGTGAGTTGCTCCAATAGCTGTTTACGCGCCGCATTATCAAAATATTCAGACGCTTCCATCGGCTCAATCCGTGACTGAATCCAGCGTTTTTCCTGAACATCCATCATGTGCATATATTCAAAACCGATGCTGCTCAGATAGGTCTTGCGCATGGCTTTGATAATGTTTTGGAGTGTCGGCTGTTGATCCATATTAAATGAGCCGGGATCAAATACCGTATTTGGATCGGTATCTTCTAATTCGTGATATTCCAGCAGTAATTCCGGTACCATGACTTTGTAAGCATAATCGCCTAATGGGTTGGTATCGGCCTGTAAGTGCCCGAGATAACGGTATGCGCTAATCAGCTGTGACACTTTGGCCTGCAGGCTTCGCCGCTCCAAATCAACCAGACGGCTCTGTGCATCATCGCTGATATCATTGAGTGCCGAGTGTCTGTTGTGCTTTACGGACTGATTAGCAGATTGATCCGTCTGATTATCCAGCTGCTGAAAGTAGGATTGCCAAGTCTCATTTAGCGATGCCGGATCATCTTGATATTGCTCATAAAGCTGTTCCAGATACACGGCGTTTTGCCCATCGAGAAAGTTTTCATTATTGTTATTCATTCCTGCCACTCCTGTTTTTTGTATTATTATCATTACAGGTCAGGTGTGACTACCGGCAGAGCCTTGCCCTATCTCTATTTATCTCAAATATAGCCCCAATGAAATATCCGCTACATACGTTGGCGAATCGCATCACCAAAGGCTTTAAAGATCGCGGCATAAAACGGCGTCTGTGCAAACTGCCACTCAGGATGCCACTGAACCCCAAGCACAAAGCGACTCTCATCATCCAGACGAAACGCTTCGATCAAACCATCCGGCGCGCGGGCTTCGACAAATAAACCATCTGCTAGTCGATCGATCCCCTGACCATGGATAGAGTTCACCTGAGTCACTTCCGCACCCGCTAGTTTGGCTAACAAGCCTCCCGGTGTTAAATGCATATCGTGCGCCATTTGGTATTGTCCGGCGGTGTCCAGCGTGGAATCTTCGCGATGATCAAAATAGCCCTCGACCTCCTGCACCTGCTGATGCAGCGTTCCACCAAAAGCCACATTCAACTCCTGAAAACCACGACACACCGCAAGGATTGGAATATCCATTTCAATGGCCAGATGGATCAGTTGCAGCGTGGTTTCATCGCGTTGCAGATCACGTGGTAAGTCAGGTGTTTCCAGCTCAGCGCCATAACGGGCTGGGTCAACATTAGCGACACTACCCGGCAGGAAAAGGCCATCCAGCTTGCTTAGCACCTCACGCAAATCAACGGCTGAATCAACCGCTTGCAATTGTTCACCCTCAGCCAGCGCCGGAATGATGAAAGGAAAACCTTGTGAGCCGTGTGCGACAGCATTGATGTACTTCTCACCAACACAATGAAAAGGCATCCCTTTAACGTCTTTAACATCAGCCGGAATGCCGATCAGTGGAATTGAGTGAGTCATAGTGAGATATCCTGCCAATATAAAATCGCTAATATGTGATCACAAATATTAACAAGCTTATGATAATACCGCACCTTTCTTTGATAGCCATTTTTCAGTCATTTCTGTTCTTAAATGAAACAGCAGGTATGCACCAAGCAGAGACGATAATGCTATACTGCTTAGCACGCTACACCTTGTGATCACAATAGCCGTGTCATTTAACTGAGAATCTTGCCCAAACAATGCCAGCAAAAACGACATACTCTCTCAGCCCAATCGAAAAATCAGACTCTCAAAACGTTAATGAGTGGGTCTATCAAACGCTTCGCAAAAACATTATGTCGGGCGAAATATGCCCCGGTAGTGCGCTGACTATTCGTGGAGTTGCTGAAAAGCTGGATGTCAGCCCAATGCCGGTGCGTGAGGCATTGCGTAAATTGGCGTCAGAAGCTGCGGTGGAAATAAAAGATAATCGCCGCATCAGTGTGCCGCTAATTTCACCGGAGAAGTTTAAGGCATTGTTTTCGCTTCGCACCCTGCTGGAAACACATGCTGCAGAGAACGCACTGCCCTACTTTACTGATGAGAAAATTGCTGAACTGGAAGCCTTAGATAATGATGTCGATGATGCTTATGCTGCCGGGGATATTGCCGCTGGCAGTCTGGCGAATCAGGCGTTTCACCGCTTTATGTATGAGCAAGACCCAAACCAAGTCTGCCTGCCCATGATTGAAAGTGTCTGGCTGCAACTGGGGCCATTTGTACGCATTGGTCTCAGCAAACTGGAGTCTTATTACGACTATGACCGGCATCAGGAAGCGATTCAGGCGATTCGCGAGGTGGATGCATTTGCTCTACGCCGCGCGATTGAGTCGGATATTCTTGATGGTCTGTCGATGATTCGCAATGTTGATCAGATTTATGAGGATCTCAAGCCTAAATAGCTCGAAACGTCGACTGAAGCAGATGCAGGCCCAGCTGATGTATAACCAGACGAGGAGGCCAATACAAAAACTATTCCAGACTAAGCCGTTGCTCTGCAGCTCTGCCTTCATATCTCACCATTAACTCTCGCTCAATCTCCGTCCCATCATAGACACCCAGCACCACACCTCTGCGCCGTGACGTACCCCGCATCGCTCTGACCTGTTGCTCAGATACCGTGGTTCTTTGGTTTAAGCGGCGATTCCACTCATTAAATCGCTGGTACATAAGGTCAATTACCGCCAAATGCTCCGGCAATGTGCTTTCCCCCAAATCATTTAACTCACGAGGATCAGCCTCACGGTCAAACAACATAGGCCGAATACCACCCTCTGCATGCATAAACTTCCAACGTTTATCAGCGACCATAAACAAACGCGCGTCACGTGGTGCAATATCTAATTTAACCGCTGCAGGCGTCATCGAATAATCGTATTCACTCACCACATACTCACGCCAGTCAGTTAGCGGTTGTCCCTGTAGAATCGGCATTAATGAGCGCCCTTCCAGAATATGATCAAGCTGATCTTTTAACACACCACCACTGGCTTCATAGAAAGTCGCAGCAAGATCAATACTTTCGACTAATTCATCGCAGACCGTTCCCCGTGTACTATCTGCCTGCTCCGACGGGTCATAAATAATCATCGGTACTTTCACCGATGGCTCATGGAATAAGTCCTTCTCACCTAGCCAGTGATCGCCCATATAATCACCATGATCCGCCGTGACCACAATCATGGTGTCATTCATGCGACCGGTTTCTTCGAGGTGCTGAAATAAACGACCCAGCTGATCATCAGCTTGTTTAATCAATCCCATATAAGCCGGAACCACGGATTCCAGTACTTCATCCCGTCGAAATGCCTGACCAATGACATTATTCATAAACGCCTGATACACCGGATGCGCGTTGTTTTTCTCAGACTCTGCACGGTTCGGTGCAATCACATCCTCTTTGCCATACATACCGTGATACGGCGCAGGCACGATATAAGGCCAGTGTGGTTTGATATAGGATAAGTGACACAACCAAGGCTTGCTGTCAGGGGTATTCATTTGGTCAATAAAATCAATACAGCGCGAGGTCATATAAGGCGTTTCTGAGTCCTCTTCCCGAATATTTGCAGGTTTATCTGCATGCATCATCATCCAGCCCGACGCGATATCACCCTGATCATCTACCCCTGAGTTTGCGTAGTCATGCCAAGGATTATTGCCACCGTAACCTTTGGATTTGAGGTATTCGTTATAGGTGGATTTTTGCTGATCATAGAAACCATCCGGTCCTTCTGCCCACAGGCCATCATCGCGATCAAACACATCAAAGCCGCACTCGGCCACTCTTGCGCCAATCGTACTGTCCGGTGAAATACCTAATCTCGCCATGCCTTCAACATCGGCACGCATATGTGTTTTACCAATGAGGTAGGAATCCATTCCCTGTGTGCGCAGATGATCACCAATAGTCATTTCGCCAACTTTTAGCGGAAAGCCGTTCCACTGTGCGCCATGACTCGATGGATAACGTCCTGTATAAAAACTCATTCGTGAAGAACCACACACCGGCGACTGCACATAACAATTCGTAAAGCGGACTCCATTTGACGCCAGCCTGTCCATATTAGGGGTTTTTAAATGCGGGTGCCCATAGCAGCTGAGATAATCAAACCTCAGCTGATCAAACATGATAAAAAGAATATTCTTAGCATTAGATGTCATAGCATATAACCTAGCCCAAAAATTGCATTACCCAGAGTAAAATAGCAGTGAAGTGAATCATTTAAGCAAAAAAAAACATTTATATCAAACATTTAGTAATCATCACTCATTTTTATAGGGTAATCAGCCAAAATGCTCACGTTTATCAGCATTAATTATACCAAAGACATCAAGTCAAAAAACAACAATATTGAATACCCACAATGCATTAGAGATCCTGCAATGGATCCATGGCAATCACATCAAGATCTGTCAGATCAGACAATTGTCCGACTGATCTCACAGAAACAATTACCACCAAAGCAGCTAGCCTTGTAAACTAATCGCCAAATCGATTTCAGGAGCAAGCGCATGCAATACCTTCACACAATGATTCGGATTAGTAACGTTGAAGAGTCCCTCGACTTTTTCTGCAATAAACTCGGCATGGTATTACTCAGACGTAACGACTACGAGGAAGGCCGCTTCTCGTTGATTTTTCTATGTGCACCGGGTGATGAGGAGCGCGTGAGAGAAACACGTCAAGGAGAATTGGAACTCACCTATAACTGGGACCCGGAAGAATATACCGGTGGCCGCAACTTTGGGCATCTGGCTTATCGGGTCGACAATATTTATGAAACTTGTCAAAAGCTGATGGACGCAGGCGTTACCATCAACGTCCCTCCCCGCGATGGTCACATGGCCTTCGTCAGATCACCGGACAATATTTCTATCGAGCTACTACAAGCGGGTGACTCATTAGCGCCGGCTGAGCCTTGGGTCTCTATGGAAAACAGTGGAACCTGGTAAGGACGAACAGATGAGTAAGTTAGAATTTTTCCAATTCCCCTATAACTGGGATGATAACTACGGTGTATTGATTCACTCTCCCGACACAGGTGAAACGGCTTGTATTGATGGTGGAATCGCTGAGACGTACCAGCAAGCACTGGATGAAAAAGACTGGAAGCTGACCCACATTTTTGTCACACATCACCATGCGGATCACACCACTGGTGTTGTCGAACTCAAAGAAACCAATAATGCCAAGGTCATCGGCCCTAGCTATGTTGGTGCTCGCCCAATTAAGGGGATTGATGAGTCGGTAAGTGACGGAGACCGCTTTGAATTTGCGGGCGTTGAAGTTCAGGTTATACACACACCGGGACATACGATGGATTTGATTTGTTATTACATTCCATCCGAGGGCGTCATTTTTGTGGGTGATACGTTGTTTGCCTTAGGTTGTGGTAAAGCTTTTGAAGGCACGCCGGAGATGATCTGGGAAAGCCTGAAGAAATTACACGCGCTGCCACCGGAAACACTGATTTACTGCTCCCATGAATACACGCAGGAAAATGCAGGTTTTGCGATTCAGATTGACCCAAACAATGAAGCACTAAAAGCACGTATCGAAGAGATTAACCGTTTACGTGCGGATGATATTCCAACAGTGCCGTTTACATTAGCAACCGAGCTTGCAACAAATCCGTTCTTGCGTGCGGATGATGCGGGGATTCGTGAGCAACTGGGAATGAAAAACGCGCCTGAGGTGGAAGTCTTTACAGAAATCCGCCGGAGGCGCGGCTAAATTGCCCGGATAAAGTCATCATTTTCAAACAACGTCTGAAAGTGTTCAAAACCAATCCATGGACTTCCGTCGATACCTTTAAAGATACTGTAGTCTTTAAAAGCAATTTGTAATCCGTACATCGGTTTATACAAAAAGACGATAAACCAGATAATCGTCGGGGCCAGCATTAAATATAATTGCCATTCCCGCTTAAGGTGCTGAACTAACCATTGGGACTTGCTCAGTGAGTTAGACATATATCCTCCTACTAGAGTCCTTCGGGATGGTCAAAGACGTTACCGGTGTCACCGTCAAATACTTTGATCATTTCAGGCTTGAAGTGAAATGCGTTGACCTCTTCGAGATGCTTGATATCACCACGGGTCTCTGCTTTCACAACAAAAGGCTTGTCCATTTGCAAACCAATATTCCAGTTACCCCGTTGCTGAGCTGCTCGTCTTACAGCGCCAAATTCCAGCTGCAAACGGATAAAGCAAGCTTCGACATAACGGTCGATTTGTATAGGGGTTACAAAAGTTCCTCGCTTAGGAACAATCGATACCAGCCCAACGCTTTGCAAACGAATCATGGCTTCACGAACAGGTGTCTTACTAGCCATCAATGCTTCTGCAACTTCCTTTTCAGAAAGCCTTTGTCCCGGATAGAGCTGAATGGTGATGATCAGCTCTTTGAGTATGGAAAATACCTGCGAGGTCAGCGACTTTTCCGGATCTAATATCTTACCTTCCAGCAAGTCAGAAATCGGCAATATGTGGCCTATAGACTTCACAAACGTTTTCTCTCCTCAATGATGAGCCGTGAAATATCTCATAGCCCTATCTAATATCTCAGATGATGAGATTTTCAAAAAAGATAATTTACAAGTTATTTTAAAAATAAATATTTATTAACACAGACTGAAGAAGTTAAACAATCACAGACGACACTCAAATAAATTTTTTAAATTATTGTTTTTATTAAATAAATTTCAATTTATATACTTTTCAACAGAACACTGGTTTATTTCGAAAATAGCCAGTCTTAAGATCGAAAAGAGCTCTTTACAAATCAGTAAAATTTGTAAAAAAATAGATATCATGACTAGATTTAACTAAGATATTAGTTATTAAATGAAGTGAAATTTGAGAGTCGGACGAATGTCTGACTCAGCATAATGCCTTAAAAATAGGCACGATCAACGGCTATTACGTGGCCGTTTTCCTGTCGCGTTTAGCGTCTCAATGAAATCGAGCAGCTCTGGATTTGCTGACAATGTATCAATCTCAGTTTCCAGTGAACCGATATGATTAATGATGGCCGCCTCAGCAGCATCCGGAGAGCCGGCACGAATTGCGGCAACAATCGCCTGATGCTCTTCGATGACCTGAGCACCACGACGGATCTTATAAATTCGTTTGAGATGTCTGATGCGGTACACATCAGATTGAGACTTCTTCACAAGCTTCCAAACACCGGGGACACCTGCCATTTCGTAGAACGCTTTATGCAAGGCTTCATCATACTTAAAGAATAGTTCGTGCTCTTCGTTTTCAAGCGCCTTAATCTGCCGACTGACCATCGACTCCAGATTGAGCACGCCTTTTAAGTCGTTACTTCGTTCTGCGGCACGTCGTACTGCCCCTACTTCAAGCTGAAGACGCGTGAAACAAGCTTCAATATAGCGCTCCAGACTGATGGGAGAGACATATGAACCACTCTTGGGGACAACTTTGACAAGTCCGGTGTCTTCAAGCTTAATCAACGCCTCACGGACGGGTGTCTTACTGGCTTTTAAGGCTTCGGATATCTCTTTTTCAGACATGATCTGTCCGGGCTTGAGTTGGATGGTAACTATTAACTCCATCAAAATACTGTATATCTGTTGCACCAGACTCTCTGAGGAGTCAAGTACGACACCCTCTAATAACTCTGAAACAGTATTGTCTTTCAACTTGGCCATTTTATTATCCTACTAACTATTCTTACAATTCTAACATACTAATTGGCAAATCTGACATATTAGATGTTATTATGAACCACTAACGTATTCGTTCACAGTATATCTGATGCATGAGATATATCAGACTATATCATTAAATACTTTAATAACTTAACTTCATTGCGATCATTACTAAACAAAGCTCCTCAAACCTGAGACAACTGAATGACCCAGGACGTACCCGGCAGACAACAAGTATTCACTTTGGCATGGCCCATTGCGATGAATGCAGTTCTGTTACAGTTAATTTTGGTGATCGATACTGTGCTGGTAACACCGCTTGGTGAAGAGTCACTAGCAGCCATGGGGCTTGCAGCGGGCTTGGGCATTGTGTTTATTTTGACTTATGCTGAGCCACTAATTTATTCAATCGCCGAAACAGAGCCAATGGCTGCCAAATCCTTCGGCTACCTGAAAGTATTTTCTGTGGTGTTGATTGGTGTCGCTCTGAGCCAAAACATCACCGTCTATTTCAATGCAACCGGCAATAGCAAACTCCCGTTCTACGCGAATCTTTTTGAGCTGCCCGTTAATGTCGTTGTCAGCTACATTTTAATCCATGGCTTGCTTGGGCTACCGGCCCTGGGATTGATTGGTGCAGCACTCGGCTCTGCCGTGGCAGTCTTGTGCCGCACCCTATTTCTGCTAGCGTTTTACGCCAAACAATATATGCAGCCGAATGAAGCGATTCAAAGACTGACAGGGCATGACGTCAAGTACCACCTGAAATATGCGACTCCGATTGCCGGTACATTTGTCAGTGCCGTACTGGCTTCCAGCGTGTGTATGCTGATCTATGCCAGGCTCGGTATCAATCAGTTTGCTGCACTCACCTTGATTACGCCGTGGATTAAAGTTGCCGGACACCTTTCTACTGCCTGGGCACAAGCCACCAGCATCATCGTTGGTCAACTACTGGGGAATAAACGTTGGGAGCTACTGGATAGTTTCATCAGTAAGGCCTGGCGAGCCTCATTCATCATTAGCATTGTCATTTCGCTGGCTTATCTGAGTATGTTTTTCTTATTTGAATGGATATACCCGGAACTGCAACCCGAAACCCTCAGTACACTCTGGCAATTTATGCCGATTTTGGTATTGGTTCCCTTTATAAGAACGTCCAACACGATTTGTGGCAACGTAATGCGAGCTGGTGGTGATGCGAATCATATTTTCTGGATTCATGCGCTAACGCAATGGCTAATCATTGTGCCACTCTCCGCGCTACTGGTTTTGTATCAGGAAATGAGTGCAGTCTGGGTGTTCGCGCTCATCTTATTGGAAGAACTGATTAAGGGCGTCCCATTTCATGTACGGATGCATGGAGGGCAATGGAAGAAAAGTCTGGCCTGATACCTGAATCATTGTTTCATGATTTTTACAGGCCAAATCACAAAATATATTTATTTATGTAGTAAAACTACATAAAATCATACTTAGATCGCAGAGAAAGCATGAATGGCTGCTATAATGCCACCAAGATACATACTATTTGTACAAATTAACAAGAATCAAATGTACTTTCTCTACAAAAAAAGAGTATTTGATTAAAGGATATTAAAAGCACTATGAGACGCACTAAAATTGTCGCCACCCTTGGCCCAGCTACAGACACACCTGAAAGTATTGAAAAACTCATCGCTGCAGGCGCTAACGTCGTACGCTTAAACTTCTCTCACGGTTCACCTGAGGAGCACGCGCATCGCGCACAGATGGTACGCGACGCCGCAGCTAAGCTAGGCAAGGTCGTCGGCATTCTCGGTGACTTACAAGGCCCTAAAATCCGTATCGATCGTTTCCGCGACGGAAAAATCACACTCGCCACTGGTGATGCGTTCTATCTGGACAGTGATATGGGCGTTGAGGACGGTAATCAGGAAGGTGTTGGCCTTACTTATAAGACCTTGCCTCAGGAAGTTCACGAAGGCGATGAACTACTACTGGATGACGGTCGTATTGTATTTGTCGTAAAGAGCGTTGTTGGTAACCGTATTCATTGCGAAGTGGTCAACGGTGGTATCTTGTCGAATAACAAGGGGATTAACCGCCGCAATGGTGGTTTGTCTGCAGACGCACTGACTGAGAAAGATATTCGTGATATCAAAACAGCGGCTGACATTAATGTTGATTTCCTGGCTGTGTCATTCCCACGCTCTGCTGAAGATATGCACTACGCACGACGCCTGATGAAAGAAGCTGGCGGTAAAGCGGCCATGGTTGCAAAACTGGAGCGTGCTGAAGTGGTTGACCAACCGGTGCTCGATGAAATTATCTGCGCGTCTGATGTGCTCATGGTTGCTCGTGGCGATCTGGGTGTTGAGATCGGCGATGCTAAGCTACCACTAACTCAGAAAAACATTATCAACCGTTGTCGCAGCTTGAACCGCATCATCATTACCGCGACACAGATGATGGAAACCATGATCGACAACCCAATCCCGACACGTGCTGAGGTATTCGACGTGGCGAACGCGGTGATCGACGGAACTGACGCAGTCATGCTGTCTGGTGAAACAGCAGTGGGTAAGCACCCGGATAAAGTTATCTCAATCATGAATGAGATCTGCGAACAAGCTGAACTATCACGTGACGCGACCGTTTCTGCTCACAGACTAGAGTCGCAGTTCCAACGCGTCGATGAAGGCATTGCGATGGCAACAATGTACGCCGCTAACCACATGAACATCAAAGCAATCGGTGCACTGACAGAGTCAGGCTCAACAGCTCGCTGGATGTCTCGTATCAGTTCAGGTATTCCTATTTTCGCACTGACCAATCACGAAAAAACCTGTCGCTTGGTGAGCTTGTACCGTGGTGTTTACCCGGTGCTACTGACTGAAAAGCTGTCTAACCCATTGGTTGCCAATCAGGTCGTTATCAATCATCTGCTAGAAGCTGAAGTCGTTTCTAACGGTGATAATGTAATCGTCACTAAAGGTGACTTGATGGGTCACGATGGTGGTACTAACCAGATGAAAATCATCAATGTTGGAAATCACAAAGCCGCATAAGTCGTGAGCAACAAGCGCGACTAAGCAAGACAATGCCGCAATCGTTGATGTAGCTATATCAATGCTTGTGGCATTTTTCGTTTTACCTCTGCGGTAAGAGTCTTCCGACAACTGCAACCAAACCCACCAATAAGGAATCTATGAGCCAAATAGCCATCGACTGCGTGTTGGATATCAAAGCTGACATTGGGGAGAGTGCCGTTTGGTGCACCGAAACACATTCACTTTTTTGGGTAGATATTCCGAAAGGAACTCTGAACAGCTTTGACCCGACAACCGGACACAACCAAAGCTGGTCAATGGGTGAAAGCTTAGGCTGCTTTGCACTGACCAATCGCGCGACAATTGTGCTGGCGCTTGCTTCTGGTTCAGTGTATTGCTTGGATGTCATCACAGATCAGGATGAGCCTGAAGACAAGGAAGCAGCCGTAAACGTACGAAAGATCATGAGTGGATTTCATATTCCGAATGGCATGGCATTCTCTCCGGATGGAAAGACTGCCTATATTTCGGACTCCTTTCCTGAGATCCGTACGATATGGGCTTATGACTATGATCTGACGGATGGCGTTTGGTCAAATCAGCGAGTCTTTTTCGATACCAAAGGACGTCCGGGGCGACCTGACGGTGGCACTATTGATGCTGATGGTTGTTACTGGATGGCGGGCGTCAGTGGCTGGGAGCTAGTGCGTATCACACCAGCAGGAAAAGTTGATATGGTGATTGAGTTTCCGGTTGAAAAGCCAACCAAAATCGCATTTGGTGGTGACAACCTAGACACCCTATTTGTGACGTCTTTGGGTTGTGACATCACTGAAGGCACTCACCAACCTCATGCGGGCGGCTTGTTTGCTCTAACCGTACCAGGCGTAACCGGTTTGGCAACACCACGCTTGCCGCTTGGTCGTACATAGACCGACATCAATAAACAAAAAATCCCCAGTAACAATGATTGCAGAGCAAGGTTTCACTGGAGATTTATTGCTGATATTTGGAGAATTATCAGTCTTCGCTAAGCGGCCGTCAATCGCTCCACCGCCTGCACCACGCCTCTGAGCTCAGCCATCCCTTTTAAGCGCCCCAGATACGAATATCCCGGATTCACTTGTGACCCTTCCTCAAATACCAGCAAATGCCCATGATCCGGTCTCAGGAAAATGTCATTGCTACGACGCTCATTTGCTTTAGCGTCTTTCTCAGCGGCTAATAAGGCCTGAATAATCGCAATCATGTCCAGATCACCATTCAGGTGCTCCGCTTCATAGAATGAGCCATCACTATCACGACGAACATTTCTGAGATGAGTAAAGTGAATACGGTCAGCATACTTGCCCGCCATTTTCACAAGATCATTATCTGCACGCGCGCCAAAAGACCCCACACAGAAGGTCAGGCCATTGGCCGGACTTTCAACCGCACTAAACAAGAAATCTAAATCCGACTCTGTTGATACAATTCGGGGTAATCCAAACAATGGGAACGGAGGATCATCCGGGTGAATCGCCAGACTGATTCCCTGAGCCTCGGCTGTCGGTGTAACAGCCTCAAGGAATGAAACCAGATTATTTCGCATGTCGTCATCACTAACGTCATCAAAACGAGCGATACGCTTAGCAAACTCACCAGCGCCATGACTTTCTGCGCCACCGGGTAAACCAGCAACGATATTTTTTTCCAATAAGGCGATAGCTTCATCAGACTTTGACTTCAAGCGTTCCTCTGCCAGTGCTAATGTCTCAGCACTATAGTCCTGAGCAGCCGACTCGCGTTTAAGCACGAATACATCATAAGCAACAAAGTCGATCATATCGAAACGTAAAGCAATGCCCTGTCCTTCCAATCGATGATTCAGGTCTGTGCGCGTCCAATCCACCACCGGCATGAAGTTATAGCAGACCGTCTTTACACCAGCCGCACCCAGATTTTCCAGCGTCTGTTTCCATGCCGCGACTTCTTCAGTCGCTCCGGCACCTTTGAGCTTAATCTCATCTGACATCCAGATCGATTCACACACATCCCACGTCAGCCCCGCTGCCTCGATGCATTTTTTGTGCTCGAGAATATCTTCCATCGGCCAAACTTGTCCCGGTGAATAGCCATGCAGTGCCGATACAATCCCTTCACTACCAGCCTGCCGGATATTTTCCAGAGAGATCGGATCGTTCTTACCAAACCAACGCCATGTCTGTCTCATACTGTTTACCTAAAACTGTTTATCCTGCCTGAACCAGCTCGAAGGCGACCAATGCGCCTTTGTTACATACCACGGCTGCCGCACAGCGCTGTGCTACTGCGATGGATTTATCGATATCGCCGGAAGCCATATACTCAGCCAAATAAGCACCGTTAAAAGAATCACCCGCTGCGGTGGTATCAACGACACCCGTGGTTGCTGCAACTGGGTAATAACGATAGCTGTCACCCTCGGCAAATAGCGTATCCTCTTCACCATTCTTAACCACCACCTGACTAACGCCTAACGCTTGATAGCGCTGCGCGGTTGCCATCGGCGTTTCATCACCAAACGTAATTTGCTCATCTTCAAAGCTTGGCATTACCACATCAGAAATTGCCGCAGTGCGCGTGATGACGTCTTTCATTCTTTCTTCGGATATCCACAAACGTGGCCGGATATTAGGGTCAAACACTACGATAGCGTCTTTTTTCAGTGCACCACGCAAGCCCTTTATCAAAGTTTCAGCGGCATCATCCGGTAAAATAGCCATAGTGATACCAGACAAATAGACAACATCAGCTAAGGCAACAGCATCCCACAGTTTACTTGGGTCTTGCATCATCTGTCGTGCGGCAGACGAGTCACGCCAGTAACTAAAAGAACGCTCTGCACCATTAAGGTGTATCTTATACAGTCCGGGCACGCCTCCTTTAATGTGAGGCACATGTGTGGTGGCAATACCTGCACTCTCGACAAATGACAGCAACTCTTTTGAGTTTTCATCATCACCGACTGCCGTGAAAAAAGCAGCTCTTGAATCATTGTTCATTAAGGCACGGGCGTACCATAAGGTATTAAATACATCGCCTGCAAAGCCTTGCTTCCAAAGCTGGTCTCCCATTGATGAAAGTTCCATCATGCATTCGCCAATACCAAGTAATGACTTCATTTATACGTCCTCAGACTATCTTGAATAAGTTGTTAGGAATTATGCTGTGCTCGTTTACGAGCTTGACACTTCACCATCAAACACGCGCTGTCTTGCATTATCAATATGGCGACGCATGGCATCACGCGCAGCAGGTGCATCACCTTCAATGATTGCCTCGATGATCTCACGATGCTCTTGCTGCACCAGCTCCAAACGTGTCTTCGGTTTCATCAGTGATAAGTTTCGCGTCAAGTTCATTCCCGTCAGAATGTTCGCATTCATCGAGGTTCTGGCTGATGCAAAATACTGGTTATCTGAAGCCCGACAGATTGCAAAATGGAACGCTTCATCAGCATCCACACCCAGCTCATTATTTTCAACACAACGGTCCAGCTCTTTAAGCGCCGCTGTCATCAAATCAATATCAGCCTGTGAACGTCGCTTTGCTGCCAAATAGGCCGCCTCGCCTTCAACCGCTGCACGAAACTCAAAGGTTCTCTGAATGTCAGCGATAGACCCCACCGGAGCAAAATCGAGTATTGCCTCATCAGGCCTGCGCTTTACAAAGGAGCCGGAACCTTGGCGTGATACAATCACATCATCTTCACGCAATTGCTTGAGTGCCTGACGCAAAATTGGTCGCGATACTTGCATTTGTTCACTCAGTACGTGCTCGGTGGGAAGCTTATCTCCGACAGCTATTTCCCCCTGAACAATCATAGAAAGCAATCGTTCATAGACACGATCCGACAGGCTACTATCCTTAAATGCCTGCTTCTCTGAGCGATGTGATTTTTCTTGTGATGATTTCATTGGCTCCATCTGGCTTTCCTCTGTCCATGCAGTCAGTATAGTAATTTGTTAATAATTTGTAAATTTAAATTATTGACAATTGCCTGCCATAAAGAGAGATGACTGGTCTTACTAAAAAACTATTTCTGACAGTTACTACAATAAAACGTTGAACGTTGACCTTGCTTGATTTGTTTGATGGGGGCAGCACATAAGCGGCAAGGCTCATTAGTTCGTCCATATACATTCAATTGTTGCTGGAAATAACCTGGCTTACCTTCAGCCTGGACAAAATCCCTCAAAGTAGTCCCACCTTGTGCAATGGCACGAGCAAGCACCTGCTTAATACTCTCCGTTAACTGCACATACCGTGCTTTCGACACCTTGTTCGCAGCACGCTTGGGCGAAATACCAGCCATAAACAGTGACTCACTCGCGTAAATATTACCGACACCTACCACAACCTGCGCATCCATAATGAACTGCTTGACCGCGACCGAACGCTTTTGCGCTGATGCATGCAAATACTCTGCATTAAAAGCATCCGTTAGTGGCTCAGGCCCAAGGTGTTGTATCAACTTGTGTTGTGCGATCGGTTGTTGCGTCCAAAGCACTGCTCCAAATCGTCGCGGGTCATGCAAGCGAATTGACTTACCGGACGCTAATACCAAATCAACGTGATCATGTTTCTCAGGTGCAAGGCCTGCCTCCACAATCCGTAGACTCCCTGACATGCCCAGATGGAGCATTACGGTTCCCGTGTCTGCCTCCAGCAACACATACTTGGCACGCCTCGACACTGTGTTAACCGTTTGCCCAACCAAGTCCTGCAGATCATCCGGAACGGGCCAGCGCAATTGCGCCTGCCTGACTACTACATCACGCACTACCTGCCCTTCTGTATGAGGTGCTATTCCACGGCACGTTGTTTCGACTTCGGGCAATTCAGGCATTGCTATTCCTCAATAAAACCATTAATTCCGCGGCCAAGTAATTCATAGACCACTTCATTCACTAACAAGATGCGCTCATCCACCAAAACATATCGATAATGATTCACAGGGTTTAATTTTCCAAGTGCATATTCTACCTCATTAAAGCGCACCCGTATCGCAGAATCCCCCAAGCCAAAGTCTTCAAGTTGTTTACCAGCTGAGGAATATTCTGCCTGTATCGGTTCGGCTAACAAGGTCGTCAGTTGCTGAAGTGCCTTGGTACTGGCTTTTGCTTTGACTGGCTGCGTAATTAACCAATCCGCACCGTCGGCTTGCATACTAATGATGGGTTGGTCCGGAAGTTTGATACTAATGGAACGCATTAGGTCGCCAACCTTGTCACTATAAAGCGTATCCGGACCACGCTGGTCTTTTTGCAACTGAAGGTAGACCAGCCAAGATAATAAAAGTACGACAATAAACAATAGCAAATTAATGTATCTGCGTTTATTGGTACCAGATTGCTGCATTCTTCTGCCTTTTTTAATAATGATAATTTATCGATCATATCATGACCAAGCCGCTTTTTTGGTGTCTCAGGATAATATTCATAGATTAAACAACCAATTACAGCCGTATTCTATTATTCCGCAGTGCAGCATATAAGTCACTGATTTTTAGACAAATATTCATATATGACCTATAATTAAGGGGCAGATCAAATGCAAATTCTATTAATTCGAAAAGGAGATTCTTATGGGTCGAGTCGCAGTTGTAACAGGTGGCACACGCGGTATCGGTGAAGCCATTTGCTTAAGATTGAAAGATGCAGGCTATACGGTAGCTGCAACCTACGCAGGCAATGACGAGTCTGCAAATGCATTTTCTGAAAAGAACGGTATTGCCGTTTATAAATTTGATGTCAGTGACTTTAGCGCCTGTGAAGCTGGTATCGCGAAAATCGAGGGCGACCTTGGTCCTGTTGAAGTACTTGTCAACAATGCCGGTATCACGCGTGACGGTACAATGCACAAGATGAACTTCGAGCGCTGGAATGAAGTTATCCAAACCAACCTGTCATCTTGCTTCAATATGTGTCGTACAGTTATCGATGGCATGCGTGAGCGTAACTTCGGGCGTATCGTCAATATTGGCTCGGTAAATGGCCGTGCGGGACAATATGGTCAGGTTAACTATGCTGCTGCAAAGTCTGGTATTCATGGTTTTACTAAAGCTTTGGCACTGGAAGGCGCAAGCAAGAACATTACAGTCAACGCAATTGCACCGGGTTATGTGTTAACGGACATGGTGCGCAAGGTTCCACAGGAAATTCTGGACAAGATTATTGCCACAATTCCGGTAGGACGTCTGGGTGATCCTGATGATATTGCGCGTAGTGTGATGTTCCTGATTGAAGATGAAGCGGGCTTCATCACTGGTGCTACTTTAGACATCAATGGCGGGCAACAAATGTACTAAATGATTGTCCGGCCCTTCCGGATAAATCGCAATATAAATACATCGGTAGTTTTCTGGCTGCCGATGTGTTTTAGCTCACACCTCGCACCAACGACCACATTACCGACACCCCTCCCCTGCAGCCTGTAAAGACTTCGTAAAATCCCCCACCCTGTTATCTGATTGCGTTATTATTTTAATCATAACTACTAATCGCGATGCGATTCACACAGGACATGAAGGCTATGACTCAACATAATATTTTACTTGCCGATGACGACATTGTTCTTGCAGAGATGTTGACAGAATACCTGCAAGGAGAAGGCTTTGACGTCACCTTGGTTCACAACGGCGAAGATGCTTTAGAAGCCAGTAAATCCCCTAAGGACATGATCATTCTCGATATCATGATGCCTAAAATGGATGGTCTGGAAGTGCTCAAGGCAGTTCGTCAAACTGACACAGATACACCAGTCATCATGCTAACCGCGCGTGGTGATGATATTGACCGCATACTTGGGCTTGAGCTTGGGGCAGACGACTACATGCCGAAACCGTGCAATCCACGTGAGTTGTTAGCACGGGTAAAGGCTATTTTACGTCGCGCAAGTACTAGTGGCAAAGCATCGTCATCACAGAGTGATTTGCTCAATGTTGGTGATTTGGAAATGAACGTACATAACCGTCAGGCTAAGCTACAGGATGAAGTGTTGATTTTGACACAAACGGAGTTCGACATCCTGCAGCTACTGATGCAATCAGCGGATGAACTGATTACCAAACAGAAAATATCCGAAGATATTCTGGGCAGAAAGCTAGGGGCTTATGATCGTAGCATCGATGTGCACATTAGTAACCTGCGTCGTAAATTATCACAATCAACAATGCTGAATATCCAAACAGTCCGTGGCAGCGGCTACTTATTGAATGTTAAGCGAGACGCTGCATGACACGCTTATTCTTTAAAATTCTAGCGCTGATATTGGTCACCAGCGTGGTTGTCGGTGCCAGTGGTTACGGTCTGATCAAATGGCTGGAACATGAGCGTATCCTGATCTCCCCACAGAATGCACCAAAGGTGCTGGCTGAGCATGTGGTGGAAGCATGGCAACAAGGTCGTATCAATAACTACGCTGAGGAGTTAGAAAAACACGGTACATATTTTGCTTTGTTAGGCGCTGACCGTGAAGTCATATACACCATGCCCGAGTTGCGTCGGTTTGTACAAAACCGCTCACGTTTATTGCAAAGGCGTGATGAGTTTCGACCCTCAAACAATCGCGGCTCACACAGATTTAAACGCCCGGGCGTCCAATTCACCCAGGAAGTAAATACCAGTGATGGTGATACATTCTATGTAATCTCACGCAGTCGTAACCCGCTACATAACTACTTTCCTCAACGTCCCTGGAAACGCTACGCGCAATGGATCGCACTGGGTATAGGTATTTTGTTAGCAAGCTCATTATTGAGCTTCTACATTACCCGCCCCATTCGCAGCTTGCGCAAAACGACACAGTCTCTGGGTCAGCGTGATCTGTCTGCACGCGTTGAGGCCACGGTATCAGAACGTAAGGACGCGATAGGTGAACTCGGTCGTGATTTTGACCGCATGGCACAGCGACTGGATGATACCTTGCGCAACCAGCATCAATTGCTTCGGGATATTTCACATGAGCTGCGCTCGCCACTGGCAAGAATTCAGGTGGCTGGCACACTGGCTGAACAAAAAACCGGAAATAGCGCGGAACTGGAACGCATTGATCGGGAGACCCAAAGGCTGGATGGTTTGATTGAAACGATTCTCCGCCTAACTCGGTTGAATGATATGCCGGAGCTAACGTTTGAACCACTCGACTTATCCGTGCTGATTAACGAAGTAGCCAGAAACGCGCAATATGAGTACCAAAATACGGATAAAACCATTGTCACTAAGCTCTCGGTATTACCAGAGATCAAAGCCGATTATGAGAACCTGAGTAGCGCAATCGAAAACATTGTGCGCAATGCGATGTATTACACCAAGGATGCTAGCGCGGTTACTATTTCAGCCAAGGTGGTTGAGCAAGCGTTGGAAATATGTGTGACGGATCAAGGTCATGGAGTTCCTGAGGAAGATCTCAGTCGCTTGTTTGAGCCGTTCTTCAGAAGTGATGTATCACGTAATGAGAAAACGGGGAGCAATGGAGTGGGGTTGGCGATAACACACCGTATTATCGAGCTTCACAATGGCACTGTGTGGGCTAAAAATATTACGGGCGGAGGTTTAGCGGTAACAATACGCTTGCCATTATCGACGATCAATTGATACCTAGAGCAGCGTTTGTTTTGCACAAACGCTGCCTTTTAAGAGGAACGTCTTATTCTGTTTTAGCGGGTTCCTCAGTCGCTTCTGCAGTCTCCTCAGTGGCTTCGGCTTCTACTGCAGGTGGATTACCATCCTCATCGCAGATTGGCAGTGCAGCCTCTGCCTCAGCAGTTTCTTCTTTTGCTTCATCACCGCCTTCGGCAGGTGCAACTTCTTCGGCTTCCGGTTTATCAGCCTCTTCGGGCTTCGCTTCCACTTCCGCATTACCGTCGGAAGGTACTGTCGCTGCTTCAGCTTCTTCACGAGGAATACACAAACGCGGTGCTTCCATTGACTCAGTCGCTTCGGCGGCCTCCTCTGGTGCTTTGACTTCAGCTGAACTGTGGCTATCAGCCCAGGCGTGAGATCCGAGTACGAAGAGAGCGATGACTGACGTTAGCGCGACTATTTTGTTTTTCATAATATCCATCCTTGGTTATTAGTGATAAGAGTGCCGGAATTATCAACCCGGCAATAGTAGTGACCGGCTGTTTACCAGTTAGTTTTAAGCGATATCGACAGATTGCACTGATAGTTTTTATAGCTATAAATCATGAAGTTCTATTTTACTTTTTACACATCGAAGACTAATGAAAATGTAATCCATACAATACTTTGTTGATTCCTGACTAAGCTTTATAATCTCGCCTTATCCAACAAACCATGTATTCAGGTAAACAGCATGAAACAAATTATTTTTATCCTTTCGGTATTAGCCTTTATCGGTGGTCTTGTTGTTGCTCAGCAATTTCTGTCGAATAAGCAAACGGCAGGAGAAAGTAAGATGACTCCGATTGCGGGGAAAAGCTTTGGAGGAGACTTTACTTTAACGCCAAAGGACGGAAAGCCTGTTTCCCTGAGTGATTATCGTGGAAAGATTGTGGTGCTCTATTTTGGCTACGCCTCATGCCCGGATGTCTGCCCGACTTCTCTGGCGGTGATAGGCTCAGCGATGAGAAGCCTGTCTGATACAGAGCTTGAAGACGTTCAGGGGCTCTTTGTGAGTGTTGATCCTGAGCGGGATAATGGCGAAAAACTTCAGCAGTATGCGGCCTATTTCCATGAAAAATTTGATGGCATTACCGGCACACCGGAAGAGATTCAGAAAGTCGCCCGCCAATACGGCAGCTATTTCGCGAAAGTAGATACTGAATCAGCGATGAGCTACCTGATGGATCACACCTCTACAACCTTCATTATCGGAAGAGATGGTAAATTCGTCAGCTCTCAACCACACGGAGCAAATGCCGCGGCAATTGCTGAAGCGATCCGCGAAGCCCTGAAAGGCTAAGCGAGTAATGATTGGGGTGCATCACTAATCTCTTGGCTCATAACACTTGCCATGATTGTGAAGCTCGTCGATAATTGTTGTAATATTGGGCATAAAAATAACTAAAACCTCCTCACGAGACAACAACACATGCAGCTGCAGCAGAATGAACAAAGTCCGGCCGATGATATATTTACTCGCTACATCGTTTTTATACTGGCCTTATTTTTGATTCTTGGATCTGGCTTTGTACTCTGGCGTAGCTATAACGAAGCCACCAAGCTCAATCAAGCGAGTGCTATTGAAGATACCACTCGCTTCGCTCAATCCGTGGCACAGTTTCGTAACTTCTATTCCAAAACGATCGTTCCCAAGGCGAATGAAGCAGGCCTTGCTGTTACACATGACTATTTAGACCGGGAAAATGCCCTACCACTACCCGCGACATTCGCTAAAGATTTTGGTAGCTTTCTGGAAAGTGAAAATACCGAATATCAAGTACGCCTATACAGTGACAAACCATTTCCCTGGCGGACTAAGACTGACCTTGATGACTTTGAGGTTGCAGCACTTAAAAGCTTGTCAGCTAATCCTGACAGGACTTTTTCAAGAATCGAAACACTCAATGGCACTCAAGTGCTTCGGTTTGCTCAGGCTGATGTGTTGGGTGAAAGCTGCGTTGGTTGTCATAATAATTACACAGGAACACCTAAAAACGATTGGAAAGTCGGGGATGTTCGAGGCGTCTTAGAAATAACCCGTCCGTTAGCTAGCTTTGAATCAGCGGCACAGAAGTCATTACAGCAGTCATTTTTGATTATGCTTGGTGTCGTGCTAGGAATGGTGGCCTTGCTGTTTACCGTGCTAAAACGACTACGAAATTCACTCAAAGCCACGCACTTAGCGCTGACCGATACTAACCTCAGCAATCAGAAAAAGTCACAGGAAATTGAGCGCCGTAAAACCGTTACCAAAACACTGAAAGTCACTGAAGCCAAAATGCGCGCCGTCGTTAACTCAGTCCAGGACGTGATTGTTGCGATCGATCAATACGGTGTTATTACTGATGTGAATTCCGCCGTCGAAAAAGTCTTTGGTTACACTGTAGGTGAACTGGTCGGGCAGAACGTCAACATACTGATGGGCGATGATCACAAACACGCTCATGATGGTTACCTGAAAGCTTACATAAAAACCGGCGAAGAACACATCATTGGGATGCGTCGAGAGCTGTGTGCAGTCCGTAAAGATGGATCACAGTTCCCGATTGAGCTGTCTGTGAATGATGCACGCGTTGATGATGAAATCCTGTTTACGGGAATCATTCGTGACATCACTCACCGTAAAGAAAATGAAAAGAACATTGCAGAAGCCCACCGGGCCGCGGTTGAGTCAGCTAATTTGAAGTCTGAATTTTTAGCTAATATGAGCCATGAAATCCGTACACCCATGAATGGTGTTATCGGGATGACTGAAATGTTGCTTGACTCTAAGCTAAGTCTCGAGCAACGCAACCTGACACGTACGGTGCATGAAAGTGCAGAATCACTACTGGTTATTATCAATGACATTCTGGACTTTTCAAAAATTGAAGCCGGAAAATTAACGATAAAACCGCATGACTTCCAGTTAATTCACATGTTGGAAGCTGTGATTGATTTATTAGCTGAAGAAGCGTCGCGTAAACAAATCAATCTGGCACTATTTGTCGATAAGGATGTGCCGCAAGTCATGGTGAGTGATTCGGGACGCTTACGTCAAATCCTGATTAACCTTTTGGGTAATGCCTTAAAGTTCACCGAACAAGGCTATGTCATCCTCCATTTATCTTCACAAGACGGGCTTATCCGTTTTGATGTCAAAGACAGTGGTAGTGGCATTCCCGAAGAAGCTCAGAAAACCTTGTTCGACGCTTTCTCGCAAGTGGATGGCTCGAGCACTCGTGAACACGGAGGAACAGGCTTAGGTTTGGCGATCTGTCATCAATTGGTTGACCTGCTTGGTGGCGATTTAGCCGTTGAAAGCCAGCAAGGCGAAGGCTCCAACTTCTACTTCAGTCTGCCATCCGGAATCACTGCAAAGGCAGCTGACTCGGCCCACCCCTATATTCAGGCGAATGGCTTGAGCGTATTGATGTATAGCACCGATGCTGTGCTCAACCGTTACCATGAACGGCAAATGCTCGATTGGGACATGAAACCTAAAATGGTGTCCACACTTAATCAGTGCTTTAGTCAGGTTGAAGCGCAACCCTATGACTTGATTGCTATTGATGCTGATAACCTTTATTACGACCCTGAACATCCTCTCGGTGCGCTTAGCCTGATTAAATCAATCAGAGAGGTTAGCACTGCGCAAATCGTTCTGTTTGGCAGCATGCAAAGCTTTATGAGTCTTGAAGCGGTTTCACTGGGTGACAATATTCACTTGATGCAAAAACCACTCAAACACACTGAAATAAAGTTGATTACGGGACAAGAGCCGGAACAGGTCAGTACAGAACCATCGGGGTCATCTGACACCTTAGACACAGAAGTAGCCATCATACCAAGTAGCCCTACTCCGGTCGTCGCTCCAATTTTGTTTGAGCTATTGTTAGCCGAAGACAACAAGGTTAACCAAATGGTTGCTACAACCATGTTGAAAAAGCTGGGCTATCAGGTCGATGTGGTTAACAACGGGCGAGAAGCATTGGAAGCACTCAATGAAAAACCCTATGACCTGATCTTTATGGATTGCCAAATGCCAGTGCTTGATGGCTATGAAGCCACTAAGGAAATACGAAAATTCAGCAGTAGCAACTTACTCAACACGACGCCGGTGATTGCACTCACCGCTCATGCGATGCTGAATAATGATCAGAAATGTTTTGACGCTGGCATGGATGACTTTTTATCTAAGCCTGTACGCGTTAAAGAGATGAAAGAGATTCTTAACAAGTGGCTACCTGTTATGACAGAGCGACGCAGTCAACGACAAGGGATGGCAAACTCTGAATCCTAAGCAGCGTGTGTTTTCTACTGACTTGTCACAATCGCCAGTGCCGGGTCAGTTTGCTTGCCAGATTGCGCGTTAGACAAGGCGTTTGATTTATCGTACAGGACAACCACTTTAGCAGGATCAGATTTGGAAATACCGTCATTGTTATCCAGATAATCAGGTATCCCATCGTTATCATTATCCGCTGATGACCCTTCAAGCTTGGTTAAGCGGCTGTCACCGTCATCATTTGCATCCTGGTAATTAAACACACCATCATTGTCTGTATCCAGCTTATGCTTCAAGGTTTTAGATAGCTGAATTTCTTTGCGTGTCAGAATACCATCATTATCATCGTCAGGATCAAGTGCATCTATCGCACCATCGCGGTCGCTATCTTGTGGTGATTTTAGATCAATGCCGACCTCAAGTGCATCATTCAATCCATCACCATCAGAATCTGCCTTAGATGGATTTAGCCCAAGCGCTAGCTCAATTGCATTACTAAGACCATCACCATCTGAGTCATCGTGCATTTGTACTTTTTTTGCAATGGTTTTGGAGTGAACTACTTCTTTGATTGGCTTCCTCGCTTCAGAATGATTACTGATGCTGATAGCTGGTGCGACTTTATTCTGTACTTTCTGAGCGGGACTCTTTTTTGCGGGCTTTGCTGCGGCAATGTTTCTGTGACTTGTCAGGCCACGAACCGCCTTATCTAAAAAGTCTGCAATTTGATTACGATTGGAGTCTGCAAACGTGAATTGATCGAGAATGCCATCACCGTTTGCATCGACTCCGGAGTGTATATCTGCATCAAAGCGATCATCTACTCGGTCAGAATCTACGTCTTTGAGACTCAATACAACTTCATCACGATCCGGAACACCATCTCCGTCTGAATCTGTATCAAGGTAATTTGCTAAACCGTCACTGTCGGCATCACTGGTTCCTTCATAAACGCTGGGAATACCATCGCCATCATCATCCATATCCAAAATATCAGGACGGCCATCGTTGTCATGATCATAGAGGGACTTTGTTTGCAGGTTAACTTCAGCACCATCAGGAATGCCATCCCCGTCAGTGTCAGTCAGCAGTGACTCTGAACCGATTTTAGTCTCCCAGATATCTGACAAGCCATCGCCATCACTGTCCGGTGTACCAGTTTTTACCGTAAGGTTTTTTTTTCTGCTGAAACAGCACCATTAGAAATGACTGAACTGACTTCTTGATTAAACACAATCTGATTGTTCGTATTGTCCTCTGAAAAAATCTGAGGCGCTTTGTCAGCAAACACTGGAATGACATGAAAACCAATTAGAAATAAAGCGCCACTGGCAACGGCTATGGTTGTAATCGACTTGATTGTGTCTACGAATATATTGAAGTTTTGCTTCTGATTTGAAGCCTTTAGATCTGAGTTTTTCACGGCGTGCCCCTGTGTGAAACTAGGTCAGAACCTGCTTCACTTAATTTTAATTATTCTTGTGTATTAATTTTACACACTTAAAACAAAAAGGCAAGAAAAGACTCACATCCATGTAATACAGGATGGATTTAGAGGTTCTTTAAAGTAGGTTTCCACTCATCGAAAACAAGCGATCATATTCCTTAATCGCAAAACGGTCAGTCATGCCAGCGATATAGTCTGCAACTACTCTGGCATAATCCGCCTCACCACCGGACAGCTTAGCTTCTTTAGCGTAGGCCTGATGTTCAGGAGGTAACAAACGCACATCATTGATGAACGCTTCGAATAAGGATTCGATAATCCGGTGCGCTTTGCGAGTCATGCGATAGACTTTGTGATGAAAATAAAGGTTCTCTCGCAAGAATTTTTTCATCAAGCGACTTTGTGTAAACATCTCATCACTAAATCGGATCAAGGCTTCAGAATGCGATCTGACGTCTTCTATCGTTTCAATATTTGCATTACTGATCAGTTCACGACTGGTTTCAACCAAATCCACGACCTGCTCTCCGATCATACGGCGAATGGTTTCATGCACACTACGGTTTTCATCTAAGTCAGGGTATTTCCATTTGACCTGATCGTAATGCACGGCAAACAAGTCCGTTTCGCGAAGTTGCTCAACCGTTATTAAGCCTGAGCGGATACCATCATCGATGTCATGATTATTGTATGCGATCTGATCTGAAATATTGGTTAGTTGAGCTTCCAGACTCGGTTGAGTCTTATCTAAAAAGCGCTTAGCAACTGACCCAAGCTCTTTGGCATTTTTTAATGCACAGTGTTTTAGGAGCCCCTCGCGTGTTTCAAATGTGAGGTTCAAGCCGGGAAACTCTGCGTACTTTGTTTCTAAGTGATCCACTACACGCAGCGACTGCAGATTGTGCTCAAAGCCACCAAACGGTTTCATACAGGCATTAAGCGCATCCTGCCCTGCGTGACCAAACGGGGTATGACCCAAATCATGCGCTAACGCAATGGCTTCCGTGAGATCCTCATTGAGCTGAAGTGTACGGGCAATGGATCGGGCAATCTGTGCCACTTCCATCGAGTGCGTCAAGCGCGTTCGGTATAAATCACCCTCGTGATTGACAAATACCTGCGTTTTGTATTCCAGTCGGCGAAAGCCTGTGGAGTGAATGATTCGGTCGCGGTCACGCTGATATTCCGTGCGGAAAGTGGGTGTAGGCTCAGGATATTGCCTGCCCTGACTCGTCTCAACCTTTGCCGCGTAACTCGCTATCATTGTCGCTCCAACACCGCTCTGAGTGCCTGTGGGTCATAATCACTCGTCAATACACCTTCACCTAACTGACGCAGTAGCACCAAGCTAAGCACACCATCCTGCACTTTCTTGTCCCTGGACATATGCTGCATAAACTCATCCGCTGATAATGAAGCAGGTGGCTCGACCGGTAAATTAGCTTTTAAGAATATGTTTTTTACAAACTCAAGGTCGTCTGCACTCAACCAACCCATGTTATGAGACAACTCTGCAGCCATGACGGTACCGGTTGCTACCGCCTCGCCATGTAACCAATTACCGTATCCCATCCCTGTTTCAATGGCGTGACCAAAAGTATGACCCAAATTAAGCAAGGCTCGTTGTCCAGCTTCGCGTTCGTCTGCAGCCACTACCCGGGCTTTATTTTGACAGGATCTGTAGATTGCATAACTCAGCGCATCAGTCTCTCTCGCCATCAGTGCTGACATGTTCTTAGTCAACCAGTCTAGAAATTCTGGGTCACCTATCAATCCGTACTTAATGACCTCTGCTAGACCTGCACTCAACTCACGGTCATCCAGTGTCGATAAGGTATCGGTATCAATCAACACACATTGTGGCTGATAAAAAGCACCGATCATGTTCTTACCCATCGGATGATTGACGCCCGTCTTTCCGCCGACTGATGAATCAACCATCGACAATAATGTCGTCGGGATCTGAATAAAATTCACTCCACGTTGATAGCAAGCCGCAGCAAAACCACCCATGTCCCCTACAACACCGCCTCCCAGTGCCAATAATGTGGTTCTGCGATCACATTGGTTTTCCAGCATGCTACTGAAGATTTGATCCAATACTTCCAGTGTCTTAAATTTTTCACCATCCGGTAAGGTGACCTGACAGTTCTTAAGCCCTTGTAAATTCTGCTGCACTTTATCCATATACAAAGGCGCGACCGTTTCATTACTCACTGTAACCGTGCTTTTACCTTTGATAAAAGGAGTGATTAATTCAGGCTTACTCAGCAAGCCAGGACCTATGTAGATTGGATAACTTCGGTCGCCTAAATCAACGGTTAGCGTTTGCATTGCGTCGCTCCTTTTTAATTGCCTGCTCAATACGGTGAATCACGATGCCTACTTTCTGATTGCCAGTGCGAATGACGATATCCGCTGCTTCTAAATAAGCAGGTTCGCGCTCAGCTAACAGGTCTCTTAGAGTCTGTAGGGGATTATCGGTTTGCATGAGTGGTCGCGCCTGGTCATGCTTGATGCGGGAGTAGAGACGCTCCGCGGAGGTTCTGAGATAGATAACGCAGCCTGTTTTGGCAATGACTTCACGATTCTCGGGACGAATCAAACTTCCACCGCCCGTTGCGATTACGCATCCATCGTAGTGACTTAATTCGCGCAGGGTATCCGTTTCTCTGTCACGAAAGCCTTGTTCGCCTTCAATATCGAAAATCGTTGAGATTGGCACGCCAGTCTTCTCAACAATCACACGATCAGAATCATAAAAGTCTAATTTTAAACGACGTGCTAGTTGACGGCCTACTGTTGACTTTCCAGCCCCCATCAGACCAACCAGATAAATATTTCGCTTCACAGGCTTCGAGCCACTCTATGCTACTTTAACGTTGTCTATTCTAAACGCTACAGCAATTGATTGCATGAAATGATTACGCGGAATTCAAGGATGCAAGTGAATTCCGCGCAAATACCTGTGTACAGCTTAGTTCATGATTTTCGGCGTAACAAAGATCAACAGCTCTCGCTTGTCATTACTCTTCACATTCTTCTGGAACAACTTCCCAAGGTACGGCAGATCACTAAGTACTGGTACTTTAGTCGTGTCATTCTGATTTGTTTCTTCGTGAACACCACCTAGTACCACCGTTTGCCCGTTATCAACCAATACCTGCGTTGTAATCTCACGAGTGTTAATGCTTGGTACACCTGAGTACACTTCACCAACTGTGTCTTGGTTCACTTTAAGATCCATGATGACATGCTCATCGGGTGTAACTTGCGGAGTTACTTCAAGACTTAGTACAGCCTTTTTAAATGATACACTGGTTGCACCACTTGAGCTGGCTTGTAGGTAAGGAATATCAACACCCTGCTCAATGACAGCCTTTTTCTTATCCGCTGTCACTACACGAGGTGTTGAAACAACATCACCTTTACTCTCAGCCTGAAGCGCAGAAAGCTCAAGATCCAGTAGATAATCTTTAGCTAATAACGAGAAGCCCAGTGAACCAGCCGCTCCAACAACCGGAAGATTAACATTCAGACGGTCATCAAGCCCTGGTACTTCAATACTCGTACCTGAAGCCATGTTGTCTGCAATGCTACTTGTTGATCCCAGGGAGCCTGAGGTAATTCCGCCACTGCTACCAATCTTTGTGACACCAAAGCGTGTACCCAGCTCCTTACCGAAGTTATCGCTAGCTATAACAATACGTGCCTCAACAGAGACTTGGCGAACCGGCACATCAAGGCTCTTCACCATGTTACGCACTTGGTCTACTCGTGATACTGTATCTTGTACTAACAAAGTATTGGTTCGGGTATCGACCGAAACGTTACCTCGGTCAGACAACATTGATGAATTTTTACCGTTGGTTTGGGAGTTAATCAGTGCCAACATTTCATCCGCTTTTGCGAAGTTCACAGAAATGTATTCCGTCACCAATGGCTCTAGTGCTTTCTTGCGCTCTAGTGCCTGAAGCTCTTGCTGCTCTTTAGCTTGCAACTCCACCGCTGGTGCAACCCAGATAACATTACCGTTACTACGCATGGCCAGTGCTTTTGATTCTAATACGATATCCAGCGCCTGATCCCATGGAACCGACTTCAGACGTAACGTGATGTTACCTTTTACGCTGTCGCTCACCACTATATTTTTATCGGTGAAATCAGCCAATAACTGCAATACCGAACGCACTTCAATATCTTGAAAGTTTAATGATAATGGCTTGCCTTTGTATTTCTTTTGCACAGGTTTTAGTGGATCAACAGGTTGTTCCTTACGCTGTACTTTTCCCATCGTAATGACGTATTGATTACCCTCACGACTAATTTTGTGCTCAAACGCAGTATTAGCAATAAGCTTAACCAGTGCATCCGCACCTTTGCGTTCAATATCGATGTACGACACAGGTGTAGCAAAATCCAGAACATTCAGACGCTTGCGTGGCTCTTTCGTTGCGGCATCACTGATTTTAACCATCAGAATGTTGCCATTTTTAGTAGCCGTCACTTTTGTTGCAGGATGTGGTAATTTAATAATTGCTTTACCACTGCCATCAGAATGACGGCGAAAATCAATTGGTGCCAACTGGCGAACAGTAACAGGACGCTGAACAGGTCTGATAGGTGCTTGAGAAGCAGGTCTCGGAATATAGTTACTTGCTTGTGCCTGTTGCGAGACAGCACGTTGCACGACCGCAGGTCCCTGGCGGTTTTGCTGTGCGACCTGAGCATCACCCGAGGCCGCGCCATGTCGACTAAAAGTAACGACAACTTGTGAGCCCTGAACCGATGTTTTATAGCGCGCTTGCTGAGTCAACGAGACCATGACTCTGAGCTTACCGCTACCCTTAGCCATTCGGACGCTCTTTACATACGGAGATTTTATCAGTTGCTTACGGACACCCATCGCAGAGTCAGCGTCAGCAAAGTCCAAAACAACCATGCTAGGCTGAGGCATGGCAAAACTCGCGGGCGCTCTTACTGCAGAGTCAAAAAAGAATCTTAGCTGAGTACTGGCATTCCCCTGACTCACTGCATCAACCTTCTGTAGTCGCGCAGCAGCATAGCTATCTGCGGACATTAATAATCCCAGCGGAAGCGCTATTGTGGTCATTAGACGCGTTATTGTTTTCATGTTCGGACCTATTTATTTTTATTCGTTTTTTAGTCAGTCGTTTATTGCTCTGATGTCTTGCTATGTTTACTGGGCGAGAAGGAGTTTATTTTCTCTTTCTTTATAGCTTCCAAGTCCATTCGAAACTGTTTCAGACAACTGAATTTCCCCTTCCAGAACAGCCCGGATCTTTCCATAATTCTGTCCCAGGTAGTTGCCTTTTTTGACACTTTGCACACCACCATCAGGGATCTTGATTAACGCCCACAAGTGATTATCTTTCTGTACCGTTCCTACCATTCTCAGGCTGTCCAAAGGAAAACCTTCAAGAAACTCTTTAACTCGTGTCGTATCAACACTAATCCCTGTATCAACAACCGGAACCTCATTCGGTGCCAACATCGACACATCAAAAGGATCCTTATCATTCTCAGGATACACATACCGAAGATAAGGTTTAACCTCTGGTATCGGCTCAATCTCACGAGCTTGTTTGGCCCGGTGATGTTCAAAGTACACGTCCAAATCTGACGTATCCTTAATACAACCTACTAAAACGACAGGACTCATGAGTGCTACGACGGATAGCCGCAGTACACGTTGAAATCGATTAATATTACACATTAGCTGCCTGCCTCCTCATTCTCATCAAGATATCGGTACGTGGTGATGGTTGCTTCCATAGTTAAACGGAATGCCACCTGCTTTTTCTTTTCTTCTTTAGCCACCTTTTCTGGCGCCAGACGAATATCCGAAATCGTTACGATACGAGGCAAACCTGAAATATCACTTACAAACGCAGCGAGCTGGTTATAAGTACCATTCGCTTTTAACATGATCGGCTTTTCAGCATAGAACTCTTTTTGCTGCTCAGGCTTCGGCTGAAATAATTCAATTTCTAAACCATTCGACAAACCTTTCTCCGAAATATCCAGAATCAAACCAGGGATTTCTGTTCCACTTGGTAATTGCTTCATTAACGAACCAAAGGAGTGTTGCATTTCCTTTAACTGTGTGCGGTAAGCGGGCAACTGGTTAGCTCGTGCCTGCTTGCTTTCAAAGGTCGTCCTCAATGTTGATTCTTTCGATACATGTCCATCTAACTCAGCCATCTTATCGACAATGACAAGCTTATAACCCATGAACAGAACCAATCCGCATACTGCAACAATCGCAATAATTTTTACTGGTAGTGACACATTAGCCGGATCATCGATTAGGCTATTTAATTCTTGTAGATCAATTGCCATTGTCAGAATCTCCTTCACCACCTGGCTTCAATAACTGAGTTACGCTCAAACTGAAGTTTCTTAAGCGATCCGTCTTTTCACGAGTATCAATCGAAATAATGTTTAGTGCCGATGAACTCAGCCAGGGTGACATATCCAAACGATTCATATAACTGGATACCCGAGCATTAGATTCGGCTTTACCTTCTAATTTGATTTTGGTTTTCTTCTGCTCAAGGCTCGTTAAGTACATACCTTTTGGTAGGGACTTCACCATCTCATCAAATAAGTGCACGATCCCAGGACGGGTAGACTGTAATCCTTCGATAATCGTAATACGATCCAGTAGTGCTTTACGGGTCACATCCAGCTTCTTGATCTCCGCGATGGTCTTATCCAGTGTTTTGATTTCAGCCTGAAGGTACTTGTTTCGATTGTCTTGCTTATTGATTTGGTCTTGATAGAAGCTAAAGACGCCAAATACAGTACTTGCTGCGACCACAATCGCACCAACAACCATGACGACAAATTTCTTCTGACTCTCTTTTCTGGCGGCTTCACGCCATGGTAATAAATTTAATCCTGCCATTAGAGAAGCCCTCGCAATGCTAGACCGGTTGATACCAACATCGCCGGTATATCACTGGTGAATCGCGCCGGATTTACCCGTGAGTTAAGGACAATGTTGGAGAATGGGTTAGCAAGTGTCGTTGCAATACCGGTCGCATCCTGAATTTGCTCATCAATACCCGGAATACTGGCACAACCACCTGATAGCAAAACCTTATCGACACTCCCCTGCTGCGTAGACGCATGATAGAACTGGAGGAATCGCTGTACCTGCCGAACCATGTTGTCCCGGAAAGGATCGAGCACCTCAGGAATATAGCCTTCCGGCAAATTACCGTTTTTCTTGGCAAGACCTGCCTCAGAATATGGCAGACCGTAGCGTTGCATGATTTCTTCGGTCAGCTGTTTACCTCCGAATGCCTGCTCACGTGAGAATACCACCCGGCCATTTTCAAACACGTTTACACCCGTCATCGACGAACCAAAGTCGACCAGGGCAACCGTGCTGTGTTTGACAACATCATCAACCAGCGTACTAAACAGCAGCTCAATCGCATGAGACTCTAAATCAACAATGTCGACATTCAGCCCCGCCATTTCCGCAGCTGCCAAACGAATTTCAACATTTTCTGTACGGGTAGCCGCTAATAATACATCGATCATTTCAGGTGCCTGAGATGAAGGCCCTAACACTTCGAAGTCAAAATTGACCTCTTCCATCGGATAAGGGATGTATTGCTCAGCCTCCAGAGTAACCTGTGCTTCCATCTCAGATGCAGGTATGGAGGCAGGCATCGCGATGACCTTATTAACAGCCATAGATGATGGTATACCCAGTGCACAACGACGAGTTTTTGTTCGACTTTGCTTGAGCACACGCTTTATTGCTTCACCGACCGGATCTGCTTCGACGATATCACGTTCGTATGCCGCACCTTCTGGTAGCGATGCAACGCCGTAACTGTCTACACGATAGGTACCACCTTTTTGAGAGAGCTCAATGAGCTTGACTGCCGAGGAACTAATATCAATCCCAAGGAGACCACCTTTTTTGTTGAAAGAAAACACCGAATGAATACCACCGTATTATTTTTATTGTTATATACTCACAGCTGAGCCGGAGTTTAGATTTATAGCTCAATGGTAGCGACAAGCAAAAAAATAGTCTACCCTCAACCATCTGATTGAGCGACTCTCTAGACAGACGGTTAGAGCTTACTCATTATCACTAAGCCGCTGTTAATACACGATTAAGACATGTCTACTATTATAAAATTTTTCTTTAAAAACGTCTTCTCACCCGCTGTAGTACTGTTTTCTATAGGCGCCATTTTCTTTACCGCACTGTACTTTTATTACGAGCCCAACCTCCCCAGAACTGAACAACTGAGGTCGACACAATTACAACTACCCATTCAGGTTTATAGTAAAGAAAATCAATTGATCGCTGAGTTTGGGCAGTTCCGTCGTCGTCCTGTGACGATTGAAGAAGTGCCTGACAATATGGTCAATGCCTTCATCGCCATTGAGGATGCACGCTTCAGAGATCACAAAGGTGTAGATGTTCGTGGTATCGCGCGTGCCGCATTTACAGCCATTAAGAATCGTTCTGTGTCACAGGGCGCTAGTACTATTACCATGCAGCTGGCGCGAAACCTCTTCCTGACATCAGAAAGAACAGCGGACCGTAAACTCAAAGAGATGTTCCTGGCGTTCAAAATCGAAAAAGAGTTCACCAAAGAAGAAATACTGGAACTGTATCTCAACAAAATTTTCTTAGGTAATCGCGCCTATGGTGTAGGCTCCGCAGCCGAGATTTATTACGGTAAAAAGCTGTCAGACCTAACGCTGGCGCAAAATGCCATGATTGCTGGTCTCCCAAAAGCACCTTCTCGCTACAATCCGATTAAACGTCCTAAGCGCGCCAAAATACGTCGTGACTACATACTTCTGCGGATGCAAGAACAAGGCTACATTACAGAAGCACAGTATAAAGAAGCATTGGCTGAGGATATCTCAGCGAAGGTTTATCAGGTTGAGGCAGAGACCTACGCTCCCTACATCGCTGAAATGGCACGCGCGCAGGCAGAAGAGCGTTATGGCGTTGAAAACATGTACACACTGGGCCTCAAGATCTACACAACACTCGATAGCCGGCAACAAGATGTTGCCCTGAAAACGGTCCGCAAACACTTAATCGACTACAGCCGTCGACATGGCTATCGTGGCCCCATTGAAAATCTTGATCTTCGTAAATTCAGCGACGAAACCAGTCGCCAAAAGCAATTAAAGTCTTATAAAAACTATCAAGATATCACGCCTGCTATCGTACTGGAGAGTAACTCAGAGACTGCTATCTTACAGCACCGTGATAGCCTGACACCGGTTGAACTGGAATTGAAACAAGTCAGCTGGGCGAGGGCCTACAAATCTGAAAACAGACGTGGGCCGGCCATAAAAAAGGTTAACGAAGTCCTGAAGAAAGGCGATGTAGTTTGGCTAGGCCAGAATGATGAAAAGGTCTGGGAGCTCAGTCAACTCCCCAAAGTCACCGGAGCACTAACCGTAGTAAATCCAAGAGACGGTGCAATAGAGGCAATGGTCGGTGGTTTCGACTTCACCTATAGTAAGTTTAACCGTGCAGTACAAGCAAAGCGCCAACCCGGCTCTAGCTTCAAACCATTTGTGTATAGCTCTGCACTCGCCACTGGTGAATATTCGCCTGCCAGCGTGATTGTGGATGAAGAAATCGTCATCCCCGGCAGTACATGGGCTCCTCAAAACTACGATGAGAAATACCATGGCCCCACTCCGCTTCGGGAAGCACTAAAAAAGTCACGCAACATCGTGTCGATAAAGCTGCTTCAGGCAGTTGGTATTGAACAAGCAACAACCTATGCCCGTCGTTTTGGTTTTACAGACCCCGCCTTACCTCAGGACTTAACCTTATCGCTTGGTACTGGCTCAGTTACACCTCTGGAAATGGCAACGGCCTATGCCACGTTTGCAAATGGTGGTTTCAAGGTCAATAACTACTACATTCGTGAAATACTGGATAAAGATGACCGTGTTCTTTTCAAACACAAACCTGACACGGTTTGTACACAGTGTCCTAATCCAAAACTCACAGAGCTTGATGCACCCAACATGCCAACAAGCATCAATGGCAACCCCGTCGCCAAGCGTATTATGGAGCCATATGTTCATTATCAGATTACCAGCATGTTACGCGATGTTGCGAGATCCGGAACAGCATCCAGAGCAAGCCGCATTCTGAAACGTAATGACTTAGCAGGTAAAACAGGAACAACAAATGACCAGCGTGATGCATGGTTCTTAGGATTCACACCCAGAAAAGTCACTGCGGTTTGGGTTGGTTTTGATAATTTAGCCAAACTTGGACGTGGTGAGACCTCTACCAGAGCGGCCGTTCCTTTATGGATCGATTTTATGCAAGAGGCTTTAAAAGGCACTTCTGACGCCAAGTGGCAGCCTGCTCCTAAGGGTATGACGCAAGCTGTTTTTGATATCAGAAATGGATTACCTCCTTCTGAGTTGACAACCGATACGGTATCTGAACTTGTCATTGGCTCACAGATTCCAACCGAGGAAGAAATCTTAGCGTACCGTGAATTACATCCTGAAGAGTTTTTGGTAACTGCAGAAGATCAGGCACGAGAACGACAGAATCAACGATTGAGAGCTGAGTACCAACAACAAGTCGATAATTACAACCGTCGGGTGGCCGCAAGACAAAAAGAGATTGCCCGTCTGGCATCAATCGGCAGTAGCTATGTACCGCCAGAGCTTGGCCCACCACCCGATGTACCAGAAGAATTAGCAAAACTGATGGAACGTGATCGCATTCTGGCACTCAAGCGTTCCGAAGCGGGTGTGACACTACCTGAAGGAGCTGCAGCAGCTGACCCAACAACGGTAAATGCTCAACCTGCGGAAAACCAAGCACTGACAGAAGATGAAAAGTTAATGGAGATGATTCGCCAATTTAACAATTCATTGCAAAGCAATTAGTCAACGATCCCGATCGCACATACTTTTTCAGATACAAAAAAGCCTGAGTATTATCTCAGGCTTTCTCACAGTTATGATTTTATTTGGGCTTTAAGCCTTACGCCCGAATTCATGCACACTGTCTACTAAAACTTTTAGGTGATCGGGATTAACGTGTTGATGTATTCCGTGTCCTAAATTGAACACATGCCCCGTCTGTTTATCACCAAAGTCTGACAACACACGCTTTACTTCAGTTTGTATTGTCTGCGCATCGGCATACAAAACGGAAGGATCCATATTACCCTGAAGCGCGACTTTATCACCTACCTCAGTAACGACTTCTTTCAAATCAATTGTCCAATCAACACCCATCGCGTCGCAACCCGTTGCCGCAATGTGTTGCGCCCAACGACCACCATTTTTGGTAAACAACGTTACCGGGACGGTTCGGCCGTCTGCTTCACGTTGCAGCCCATCGACAATTTTAGCCATGTAATTCAAAGAGAATTCACGATAAACATGAGGGCTGAGTACGCCACCCCATGTATCAAATACCATGACTGATTGCGCACCAGCTGCAATTTGTGCGTTTAAATAAAGGATTACACTGTCTGCGATTTTATCCAACATCGCATGCAGTGTTTTCGGGTCACTGTAGAGCATCCCTTTCACTTTAGAGAAGTCTTTACTACTGCCACCCTCAACCATATAAGTAGCCAATGTCCAGGGACTACCAGAAAAGCCAATCAGTGGCACTCTGCCGTCGAGCGCTTTCCGTATGGTTCTAACCGCGTCGGTGACGTAAGAAAGTTCAAGCTCAGGATCCGGAACAGGCAGCGCTTCAACATCTGCTGCAGTGCGAATCGTCTTCTCGAACTTCGGGCCTTCACCCTCTGCAAAATACAACCCTAAGCCCATTGCATCAGGAATGGTTAAAATATCCGAAAACAGGATTGCCGCATCAAGATCAAATCGCTCCAGAGGCTGCAATGTTACTTCACATGCCAACTCCGGGTTTGTACATAAATTCATAAAGCTACCGGCTTGCTTCCGCAATGCACGATACTCTGGTAAGTAACGTCCCGCCTGACGCATGATCCATACGGGTGTTGTATCCACTGGCTGCTGTAATAAAGCACGTAAATAACGGTCGTTTTTTAGCTCAGAAGTTGGCATACAAAATGATCCCAAATAAAGGTTGATGGAGGTCGGCAACTAGTAGCAGGAAGATACACGGTAATGATAGCAACGCAGCTCAACAATATGTCAGCTATACGAGCGCGATACCCACAAACTAACAAACGCCAATAAAGGCGCTTTGTCGTATAACATTATTTATAGATTGCCGCCGCGCTGTGCAAGGAACAACACAGCTGCGGCAGAGAAATCTACCGATCAATAAAGACGTGTACGGCGATTCAATTCACGCTTTAGATTTTTAATATTACGCTTTACAGCAGCCGCTTTTTCACGCTTACGAACTGAAGTTGGCTTTTCATAGAACTCACGACTTCTGACTTCTGCAACAACACCTGCTTTCTCACAAGTACGCTTAAAACGACGCAGCGCAACTTCAAACGGCTCGTTTTCTCTGATCTTTACGTTTGGCATAAAATTCGATTTCTCAATACAAAAAATTCACTAAGTAGCCGAGCATTATACCCCGAGTCTTAGCAATTGCAAAAGTTGAAATGCTATTTATTTACCGATTCACATTAAAATTCGTCGGATTATCATAAAATAACCTTGATGCAGCAGTTGGCTACGCTAGAATAACACTCGGCGGACTCTCATGCTGTACACTCAGCAGCACCGATCGACTAAAGTTTTAATGGACATTATGAAACAACTTATACTCATTGCTATTCTTACTACACTCATTACTGCTTGTAGTCGCTACCAGCCAACCATTCTTCAAGGCAACGCGCTAGACTCCGCAACGATTGCTCAAATTAAAGTTGGTATGAGTAAAGCTGATGTTATTCAAATCCTAGGCTCCCCGCTCATGCAAGATGACTTCCAAACTAAACGCTGGGACTACTTGTACTATAGTATTGAGCAAGGAAGAAAATCGGAGCAAAAAAACCTGACTCTCGAATTCAACGGTGACATTGTAAGCAAGATAAATTAAGGCATCTCTATTTATACACAGCGCGCATGGAAACCACCCCCAACTTCATTGTGCCTAAAGAAAGGTAAGTAACAGTGCGTAGAAACCCCCTACTCTATAGCGATCATGGTGAGATTGAAGAACCCATTGAAGTTCCGGAACCGCCAAAGCAAAAGCGCTCATTGTTTTTTTACTTCATCATATTAGCCAACTCATTATTAGTTGTATTCGTGCTTGGAATTATTTGGTTTTTGTTTCTCAAGTCTCCTGACTTACACATTAAAGAGTTAACCGAACGCTTCTTTGGCACCACAAGTACTCAATCGACATCGGCTATAACTGCTGCCCCACCTGCTGTAAAGACACAGAACGACACGTCTGACACTGAAACGTCTACGCCAAGCAGACAAGAACAAGAAGAGATACAACAATTACGCCTCAAGCAAATGCGTGAACAAGAAGAGTTAGCCGCTGAAAGAGAACGACTGGAAAAAATCCGTGCTGAGCTAGAAGCTGAGCAGACTAAGGCTAAGTCAGAACAAACACCTACAACCGGAACAATGACTTCGTCTGAGGTGGCGAAACCGACTACTTCGGAAATAACCGACATTATTACTAATCCAAGTGCCTCTGCAGTTACTCAAGCAGGTAATACTTCTGATACTAATACCGTTAGTGCAACGTCTAATTCAGATAACACTCAGGAAATGTCTACTGAGCAAGAAGATGTCGAGCCAGCAGTGGTACCTAATGCGGCGAGTGAGGCGTTAGTGCCTCCCAGTAATACCGTTGATACCCAGGTTGATCAAATCATGGAATTGATGAAGCAGCAAAAACAACAACAAGAAACTAATCAACCACTCAATGATTCTCGTGCGCCATCTGACGCAGATCAGGTCAAGAAAGTGATGAGCGAATCCACACCAGCCGTGAGCCCTGAATTAATCGAGCGACAATTGCAAGCAATCATCGAAACCGAAATATTGAAAAATGAAGCCGGGAAATTACTAAGACAGGCGAATGATGAAGATAAAAAGCTGCAGATCAACCAGAAACTATCGATATTGCAAGCGAACGCAGTATAATACACCGCTAAACAGACAATAATGATAATTGAACATAAGGAATAAAGCATGGCCAAGGGCATAAATAAAGTCATTCTGGTAGGCAATCTGGGGAATGACCCAGAGGTTAAGTACATGCCTAGCGGTGGCGCAGTAACAAATTTCAGCTTGGCGACTGCTGACAGCTGGAAAGATAAAACCTCCGGTGAACGTGTTGACAAAACTGAGTGGCATCGTGTGGTTTTCTTTAATCGCTTAGCCGAAATCGCGGGCGAGTATCTAAAGAAAGGCTCTCAGGTATATATTGAAGGCTCACTTCGCACACGAAAGTGGCAAGGTCAGGACGGACAAGATCGTTACACGACAGAAATTGTCGGATCTGAAATGCAAATGCTGGGTGGTCGTAGCGATGGTGGCTCTCGCGGTACTGCACCGATGGGTAACTCAGGCGGTCAATCAGCACCTCAACCGCAAGGTGGACGCCCAGCTCCACAAAACCAACCGCGTCAGGCTCCTGCCTCACAGAATTTCGATGATTTTGACGATGACATCCCATTCTAGGATAAACCGATAGCTCGTCACTACTGAGCCGCACCTCCTTTGCTGAGGTGCGACATACTAAATACAACAACTGGTGGAATTGTAATGTCTCACAAAACTCAGCCTGTAATTGCGAAGAAAGGCCCGTTTGTCGTTGAACTGGAAGCAGATAAAACTTATATGTGGTGCACCTGTGGCCGCTCTGAGAAGCAACCGTTTTGTGATGGCTCTCATGCTGGTACCGAGTTTACACCCATGAAATTTACCGCAAGTGAAACTAAGAAGTATGGGCTTTGTGGTTGTAAATATACAAAGAATGCTCCCTTCTGCGACAGAGAGCACGGTAAGCTGGACTAATTAAACCATCTCAAATACAGACGGTTTGTCCTTGTTTTTACGGTACAGTAATGCAACATTACCAACCCGCTGGATCAACTGTGCAGAATGTGTTGAAGCGAGCGTGTTGATTAGCTCGTCACGAGCCTCTCTATCGCCAACGCTAACTTTGATCTTCACCAGTTGATGGTAATCAAGTGCAATTTCAAGTTCGTTATTAATACTCTCTTTCATACCATGCTGCCCCACTGTAACAATAGGGTTTAGTTTATGGCCGAGAGACTTGAGGTGTTTAATTTGTTTAGTATTCATTTCCATTTGTGGATTGTATGACGTTATGGCCCGAAGCAAAAGCAGTACACGCTGGTTAAAAGAACATTTTGATGATGAGTATGTAAAACTCTCTCAAAAAGAAGGTTATCGCTCCAGAGCTATCTATAAACTGAAGGAGATTCAGGAAAAAGATCGTCTCATCACTCAAGGTATGACGGTGGTAGACCTTGGGGCTGCTCCGGGCGGTTGGAGTCAATACGCAACCGAATTGGTGGGCACTAAAGGACGGGTTATTGCCAGTGATATCCTGCCCATTGATCCGCTACCATTTGTCGAATTTATTCAAGGTGACTTCACAGAAGACAGTATTCTGAATGAACTGCTGGAATTGATCGGAAATGACAAGGCAAATGTTGTAATTTCAGATATGGCCCCCAATTTAAGTGGTAACGATGCAATTGATCAGCCCGGATCAGTTTATTTGTGTGAACTGGCACTGGACATGTCACAACGTATACTTGCACCAGGTGGTGCAATGGTTGTGAAATTATTTCAGGGTGTGGGCTCTGATCAGTATATCGAAGAAGTGAAACGTAGTTTCCGACAAGTTAAAATACGAAAACCAAAGGCATCACGGGCACGTAGTCGCGAAGTGTATGTCGTGGCAACACAGTATTTTTCGACCAATTAGCAGGGCCGAGGGTAATCAGATTAATTCATGATAGAATGGATTATATTGAGACTCGAAATTTAGCTTAATAGAGGATTTATTCTTGAGCGAATTAAACAAAAATATTTTGATGTGGGTAGTTATTGCCCTGGTTCTCATTGGAGTTTTCAGTAAATTTCAAGAACCTACATCATCTTCAGGCAGTCTGTCTTACTCTGCATTTCTTGAGCGCGTGAAGGGCAAAGAGATTACACGGGTTGAAATTCAAGATCAGACAATCACTGGTTATACTAGCAGTAATCAGGTCTTCAAGACCTATGCACCATACAATGACCCTAAAATGTATGATGAATTACTGACTAATAACGTTGAAGTGGTTGTTGACCCACCTGAGGGCCGGAATATTCTGGTCGACATTCTGATTAATACCATTCCGTTCCTGATCATTGTTGGTCTTTGGATCTATATCATGCGCCAAATGCAAGGCGGCGGCGGTAAAGGCGGCCCAATGTCATTTGGTAAGAGCAAAGCTCGTATGATGACTGAAGATCAGGTCAAGGTAACATTTGCTGATGTTGCGGGCTGTGAAGAAGCTAAAGACGAAGTGTTCGAGCTCGTAGAGTTCTTGCGTGACCCAAGTAAATTCCAAAAGCTGGGTGGTAAAATTCCACGTGGTGTTCTTTTGGCCGGCTCACCGGGTACAGGTAAGACGTTGTTAGCAAAAGCTATCGCGGGTGAGGCAAAAGTACCATTTTTCAGCATTTCAGGTTCTGATTTCGTTGAGATGTTTGTCGGTGTTGGTGCATCTCGCGTGCGTGACATGTTTGAGCAAGCTAAAAAGCATGCGCCTTGCATTATCTTCATTGACGAGATTGATGCGGTCGGCCGTAAGCGTGGTGCAGGCGTTGGCGGCGGTCATGATGAGCGTGAGCAGACACTGAACCAGTTACTGGTTGAGATGGATGGATTTGAAGGCACAGAGGGCGTTATCGTCATTGCAGCAACAAACCGTCCTGATGTACTGGATCCTGCTCTACTTCGTCCGGGCCGTTTTGACCGTCAGGTTGTTGTTCCTTTACCAGATGTACGGGGTCGTGAGCAAATCCTTAAGGTACATATGAGAAAAGTACCATTAGGTAACGATGTAAAACCATCATTGCTGGCACGAGGTACACCAGGCTTCTCAGGTGCTGATTTGGCAAACCTTGTGAATGAGGCCGCATTGTTCGCTGCACGCGCTGATAAGCGCACGGTTAACATGGAAGAGTTCGAAAAAGCCAAAGATAAAATCATGATGGGTGCAGAGCGCAAGTCCATGGTGATGAATGAAAAGGAAAAGCGTAATACTGCTTACCATGAAGCCGGGCATGCGATCATTGGTCTAAAAGTTCCTGATCATGACCCTGTATATAAGGTAACGATTATCCCTCGTGGACGTGCCTTAGGTGTGACCATGTTCCTTCCTGAGGAAGAGCGTTTCAGTCATAGCAAGCAGTCTCTTGAGAGTCAGATATCTACTCTGTTCGGTGGTCGTATCGCTGAAGAGATGATCTTTGGTAAAGACAGCGTTACTACGGGTGCATCAAACGACATCGAGCGTGCAACTGATATTGCGCACAATATGGTGACTAAGTGGGGCTTATCAGAAAAGCTAGGCCCACTTACCTACAGTGAAGAACAAGGCGAAGTTTTCCTTGGTCAAGGTACGAGTTCACACAAGCAAATGTCTGATGAGACAGCTAAATCTATCGATCAGGAAGTACGTACGTTTATTGATCGTAACTATGAGCGTGCTGAAACAATTCTACGTGAGAACATAGATACACTGCACCTGATGGCAGAAGCACTGATCAAGTACGAAACGATCGACACTGATCAGATCGAAGAGATCATGCAGGGTAAAAAACCAACGCCTCCTGAAGGCTGGTCAGATGATGACCATCCTGAGCAAGGACAAGGCGGCGGCGGTGAGCCTTCTGTTACAGACATCAACAAAGACCCGGAGGTTGTTGTTGACGGTGCTGATCCGGCGAGTTCACACTAATGTAATGCACTTATCTGATGTTACATAATCAGATTTATTAAAGCGGCTGAGGTAACTCATGCCGCTTTTTTCGTTTTAGCCAAACCACTTAATCAGTTTTTTAAAACCTCTAGTATCAATATTTCGTTACATTAACAAATAAATGTTAAAATACGATCATCATCAAACAGCATGTACAGTGTTTGTACATTATGAAATCAATAAAATAAAGAAACGGCAGTAAAAACTATGGATAGAAAATACTTCGGTACAGATGGTATTCGCGGAGAAATTGGTCAATATCCAATGACACCTGATTTTGTACTCAAACTTGGCTGGGCTGCAGGCATGGTCTTAGCGGCACAAAAGAAATCATTGGTAGTCATCGGTAAGGACACACGCATCTCCGGCTATATGTTGGAGTCTGCACTCGAAGCTGGTTTAGTGGCAGCTGGTGTAGATATTCGCCTACTCGGACCTATGCCTACGCCAGGTGTTGCTTACCTCACAAAAACATTCCGTGCTTCAGCGGGAATCGTGGTTAGTGCTTCTCATAACCCATACCAAGATAATGGGGTTAAGTTCTTCTCTGAAAACGGTACAAAATTAGCGGATGAAACAGAATTAGAAATTGAACATTACCTTGAGCAAGACTTAGTGACAGTAAAGTCAGACAAGTTAGGTAAAGTAGTTCGTGTTGATGATGCTTCTGGTCGGTACATCGAATTTTGTAAGCGCGCTCTACCCCAAGAGGTCAGTCTTGAGGGGCTTAAAATTGTGGTGGATTGCGCAAACGGTGCGACATACCACGTTACCCCACATGTTCTGTCTGAGCTTGGTGCAGAAATCATTACCGTAGCTGACTCCCCCAATGGCTTTAATATCAATGACGAGTGCGGTGCAACCTCGCTATCAATGCTGTCGAAGCAAGTACTTCTGCATGAAGCTGACTTAGGTGTTGCTTTAGATGGTGATGGCGACCGCCTTATGATGGTGGATCATACTGGTGCAACAGTCGATGGCGATGAAATACTGGCGATTATTGCAAAACACAGACTAGATAGAGATAACACACGCCAAGACATCGTTGGTACCTTGATGAGTAATCTTGGCCTTGAACAAGCTGTAGAAAAGATGGGGCTTAATTTCCATCGCGCCAATGTTGGTGATCGTTATGTGATGGAACAAATGATTAAAAATAACGGCTTACTTGGTGGTGAATCTTCTGGCCATATCATTATCCGTGACCGTATTGAAACTGGAGATGGCACCATTGCCGCGCTCCAAGTGCTCCAAGCCGTTATAGAATCCGGAAAGTCACTACATGACCTGAAACAGGTAATGGACAAATTCCCGCAGACACTCGTGAACGTGTCTTTGAGCGGCAATGTTGATTTAGGCACTAATGAAATGATCAAGCAATCTGTCGCTGATGCTGAAAGCCAGCTGTCACACAGAGGGCGAGTCCTACTGAGAGCCTCCGGTACACAGCCACTGATTCGAGTAATGGTTGAGGGTCAGGATTCCACAGAAACTAAGCTATTGGCAAATCAGATTGCTGATGTGGTGAGACAGCAAGCAGACTAAAATTCTCCAAGTCACACACCTTTGGGTTTGGTCACATTCGTGAAATGACCAAACCCAATAAAACCTAATAGCAGCATGAAGCTATTTATTCTGCCTGTACTCTAGTCTGTGAAGCTCGTAGACCGAGCATACTTAGGGATGTTTAAGATTGAGTTCAAGGTTTAGTACACGCTGTGAATAAAACAGCCCTCTGACAAAAAGGTACGTCTTGTTTGCCTTTACACTTCACGCTTCAGTCTTAGTGCATTCAGTACGACCAACAAAGAGCTAAATGACATTCCAATAGCGGCCATCCAGGGAGCAAGCACCCCAAAGGCAGCCAAAGGCAGTGCCAATAGGTTATACCCTAGCGCCCAAGACAAATTCTGCCGGATGATATTACGGGTTTTACCAGCCATTGCAGTGACTTGTGGCAGGACAGTAAGGTTATTGGACATTAGGACCATGTCGGCAGTTACTTGCGCTAACTGGCTACCTTCACCCATAGCCACTGACACCTCAGCTCCCGCCAGCACAGGTGCATCATTTACCCCATCTCCAACCATCAACACGACAGAACCTTGTGATTGTAACTGCTTTAGGAATGCCAACTTTTCATTCGGTAGTCTCTCAGCCGCGAAATTATCGACATGTAACTGATTAGCCAACCCTTCTACAACGTCATGACGGTCGCCACTTAATATTGTGGTTTGATAGCCTTGTTCCCGCAAATAATGAATACAGCCTTCTGCGCCAGCTCTTAACTGATCTTGCAGCTCATAAACTGCCAGAATTTGTTTTTTTGAAGCAAGATAAACAACATTCGGAATCGCCAAATCAGAACTATCAGAACTATCAGAACTATCAGAAAGTGAGTGCTGAAGTGTCTTGGAGTTCAAGCCCCCCCATTGCTTATCAATTAACTCATCACCTAACCATTCCGTAATAAATTTGGAGGTACCAATTCTAAAATCACTTCCCTGATACCGTCCCTCTACGCCGTAACCCGGAACACTTCGGGAGTTCTCAACCCGCAAAGGAGAATCACTAGCATTGAATATTGCCCGACCAACCGGATGCTCGGAAGACGCCTCTAAACCAGCTGCTAAGTCTAATAATTGCTGAGGGCTAGTAATTCCTGCACCGTCCAAAAAGGCTTTCTGACGCTTAAGCACTAATTGCCCTGTCGTCAGCGTACCTGTCTTGTCAAAAACAATATCTGTGACTTTAGACAGGCTCTCTAAGGTATGTCCGCGCGTCGTTAGCATGCCCATTCTGGTTAAACTACTGGTTGAAGTGGTGAGGGCAACCGGCGTAGCCAATGACAGAGCACAAGGGCAAGTAACAACCAGCACTGAAATTGTTATCCAGAAAGCTTTCTCCGGATCATAAAGAGACCACACAGAATACACGAGGGTAGCCAGAACCAAGATACCCAACACAAACCAAGCTGCTACAGAATCTGCCAGTTTAGCAATCGCCGGTTTTTCCAATTGTGCGCGATCCAGCAATCGGATGATCGATGAAAGCACTGTACTTTCACCCACCGCATTGACCTGCATTTGTAACGGGCTATCGATATTGACCGTACCACCACTTAACACATCATCCCGAGCCTTAAGCACTGGCATGCTTTCTCCCGTTAACATGGCTTCATTAACGCTACTTTCGCCCTGCAAAACAAGCCCATCCGCAGGCACTGTTTCACCCGGCTTTATCAATACAATATCTTCAGTTTGTAACTCTGAGACACTCACCACACTTCTGCTGTTATCAGGATTAATTCTGGTCGTCGTCGCAGGTAAAAGGCGAACTAATTCATCCGCTACCTTACCTGCACGGTGACGCGCAGCCATTTCTAAATACCTGCCCAACAACAAAAAGAAGGTGAACATCGTCACAGAGTCAAAATAAACTTCGCCTGTGTCAGTGATGGTAGCCCATACACTTGCTGAGAACGTAGCAATAATGGCTAAGCTCACTGGTACGTCCATGCCTAATCGTTTTCGTTTTAACTCACGCCATGCTGATTTGAAAAAAACGCTAGATGCGAAGATGACCACCGGTGTCGTGATAATAAGCCCAGCCCAGCGCAGCATTTGGCGAGCAGCATCCCCCATTTCATCAGCGCCAATGTAGAGTGCAAGCGCTGACATCATCACCTGCATCATTCCAATACCTGCGATGGCTATGCGGCGGAGCGAGCGCTTACGTTCCTCGTCATGGAGATTTTGAAGACGCCCTGAATCAAAAGGATAAGCCTGATAACCAATCCCATTGATCGTGGCAAGAATGTGACTAAGTGGAACTAATTGTTTATCCCACTTCACCGTCGCACGATGCGTGGTTAGATTCACTTGTATTGAAAAGACACCGGGTATTTGCTGACATTGGTGCTCTATCAGCCAGACACAGGCCGCACACACAATACCTTCAATAATCAGTGATGCTTCAGACACATTATCACTGCCATCACGAACAAACGATTGCTGAATGCTCTCATTGTCATAGGCGGTGAATTGTTGGAGCTGATCGGGAACAACAGCATCACCCTTTGGTGACAACTCTGTCCGGTATCGATAGAAATCATCCAGACCATTGTCTACGATTGCCTGTGCTACTGCCTTGCACCCCAAGCAACACATGGGACGCGCGGCATCATCAATAATGACACTAAACGCTGCACCATCGAGCGGTAATCCACAGTGATAACATTGGTCAGGCCCAACCAATGCTGTTGGTTCAGCCATTAGCTATCCGCTGATGTGAGTGCAATATCGATATTGCCTTTAATCTCGTGCACATCATTACCCCGTTTAATGGTGACAACAATCGTCCACTGACCTGGTACATTAAGTGTGGCCTCAGTCGCATAAACACCAGGCGACTTTTCAAGTAAAGTCACTTGTTTCTTATCCTGACGCGGATCTGCAGTGCTGAGATAACTTGCTTCAACATCGGCATCAGCAAGCAACACACCATCTTTATCCGTTACGGTGATCTCAAACGGCTCCGCTTTGTTTAATTCAGGTGTTTTATCCCAGCCACCATCAACAACCCAGCCACGTTGCTTTTGCACCTCTAAACGCTGCAAGTATTCGTTAAACTGATTCTCTTTTTGCCGAAAGTCATGCGCTACCACACCCGGGGCATATTTCATTGCAATTGCAATGATATTGGAATCTACGATGGTTAATACCAAAAAGAAACAAACAATCGATGCAGGCACCCAGTGGAACCAACCACCCTTTTTCTGTGCTTCGTCGCGACGAACCTCACGTGAATAGGTCACAATTCCCAAGCCATAAGCCGTCATGCTGAAGAAAGCAAAGTGAATGGCAAATACATCGATGCCAGGCCAATATAGGTAGGACAGCGGGATATATACCAACCATACGATCAGCACTGTAAGCGTTGCTGACTTACGCCCACTCCACTTAAGCCCTAAGTGAAAAAAGAAGAACAACAAAAACGCCGCTGCGATACCACAGCCCATCGTTATCAGAATATGAATATTAGCCATTTTCCGCCAACCTAATCAGGGAATAATAAACTGAGAATCCACGTACACAGGACTCTCAAACTCACCCGATATGGGTGTTAATTTAAAACGTATTGCACGATTTTTTTCTGCACCGTTAACACTAGGCGCTTGTCGCACGCGAATGAACATTCTCAAGCCTCTTCCGGCTTCAAGATGGACATTCTCCAGTTTACCGATATCTACGGTTGCTTCAGGGATTCCTTCAACAGTTAGATTAAAATCAGCCGGCTTCATCGTTTTGTTATAAAACTTAAAACGATAGCTGTTTTGCACGGAGCCGTCAGATAACACCACAAACAGTGGGTTTCTCACCTGTGATACATCAACAGTGAGATTTTGAGTAGCCACGACACTCCAAATCAGTACTGCAGCTGCCGCCAGTGTTGCTAAACCATATCCGACAGTCCGTACGCCAAATCGACTGGTCTTTTTGCCTTCCAAAGCATTTTCAGAAGTGTAGCGAATCAGTCCACGTGGCCAACCCTGCTTATCCATAATGGTGTCACAAGCATCCACACATAAGCCGCAATGAATGCAGGCAATCTGCAAGCCATCACGAATGTCGATCCCCATCGGGCACACTTGCACACAGTAATTACAATCAACGCAATCACCAATCCCAGCCTCATGACGCTGCTGCAGTGACTTCATTGCTTTGACAGGCTTGGCTCTTCCAGCTTCTGCTTCACCGCGGCGCTCATCATAAGAAACAATCGCTGTATTCTCATCAAACATCGCACTCTGAAAACGTGAGTAAGGACAGATATGAACACACACGGCATCTTTGATCACACCCGCTGCAAGATAGGTGGTCACAGTGATAATCAGTGTTGTCAGATAGGCTGCAAAAGGAGCTTGCCCTGTAAAGAACTCAACAATTAGCGTACGTGCTTCGGCCCAGTACAGCGTGAACGTCAGACCACTCCAAAAAGCCAACAGTAACCACAAGGCATGTGTGGAACCAACTTTCAATAATTTTTCTTTACTCGACCACGGCTGCTTTTTGAGGCGCAAACGAGTCACTCTTGTGCCCTGAATTTTCTGTTCAATTAGACGAAATGCATCTGTCCAAAGCGTTTGAAAGCAAAAGAATCCACAAAAAATCCGACCAGCAATGGTAGTAATAAAAAATAAAAATACAGCGGCTAAGAATAGCAACGCTGCCAGCGTCAATATATCTTGCGGATGGAAGACCAGATTAAACAGATAATATTTATGCGTGGCCAAATCAAACACTATCGTCTGATTAGGACCAACTTCACGAGACCACGGCAGCCAAGGCAACAGGAAGTAAACCAGATATGCCAAGACTAGAATGATGGTTTTAATATTACGGAAGCGCCCTTTGACAGAGCGTGGTTCAATGATTTTCTGATATTCAACGAATTGCAAAGGTGCTTCGTTCATCTCAATCACCATTGTGCGCTGTCACTGGCAGGATACCAGTGACAGACTAGTTGTATGACTTACTGGCCGCCAGCTCGCTTATTTAATAAGTAAGCGGTCAGAACCTTTATTTCTGTATCACTCAAACGAGAGCTCCACGCCGGCATAACCCGGTTAACACCGTTGTGAATCACCGACTTGACACGTTCCAGACGTTGTTCATCTGTTTCAGCACCACGTACATCAGCAATGGTCCAAATCTTGTCTGTCAAATTCGCAGCACCCTGAGACTTAAGTCCAGTACCTTCATTAGTATGGCAGTAGTGACAACCACCGGTTTGACCGTGGAAAATCTCTTCACCAGCCGCTGCCAGTGCCGGATCGCTTTTCTCACCAGACATACTCAATACATAGTTGGCAACCTGTGTTAGCTGCGCGTCATTGAATGTTTCTTCGTAAGCTGGCATAAAACCAATACGACCAATTTTCAATGTCGTCTCGATTTCGTGCGGAGCGCCACCCCACAACCAATCGTCATCAATCAGGTTGGGGTACTCACCAACAACACCGCCGGCACCACTTTGGTGACAAGCCGCACAATACTCACCAAACACACCATTACCGTAAGACTCAACAAACGCTAATTTGTCTGCATCCTTCGCGATATCGTCATAGCTGGTCGCAGCGATTTCGTTGAGGTAGGCTTTTTGTGCCATCGCACTTTTACCCGTCTGCATATCACGCGCCAGCAAAGCACGCGTATTCCAGTGTGATGTGACTTCTTCACCCGCATCCGTTTGATACGTAATGGTGTTGATACCCTTAATGAAGGTGCTACCCACCGGCCAGGACGGATAAATCACCCAATAAATTATTGCGAAGACGACCGTTGCATAAAAGGTCCATAGCCACCAACGCGGTAGCGGATTATGGAACTCCTGAATATTGTCGTCCCAAACGTGACCTGTCGTTTCAACACCGGTAATAGGGTCTTTCTCTATCATCTTATTTACCACCTTTTTGGGCAATATCGTTTGGTTCGTCATCAAGTGGAATATTCTTATACGATTCCAGTCTTTCGCTACGTTGTTTGCCGGTATAAACGTATAGGAGCATGCCGACAAACAATGGGAAGAAAATCAGCAAGGCTAAAATTTTGCTGTTTCCCAAATCGGTTAACCACATCCAAATTTCAGTCATCTCAAAAACTCCACAAGCACATTGCTAATGCTGCTATCGCGCCTTAATAAACTCATGCTCATCGTGAGCCTTGAAGTCAATGAGCGTGCCCAACATTTGCAGATAAGCGACTAGTGCATCCATCTCAGTAATGCGTGAAGGAATACCATCACGGTTATTATCCTGAGCTTCAGAAACCAGATTTTCATCGGCACGAGTAATGTCCAACTTGTCAGCAACTGCTTTACCAAATTGCTTTACATTAGAATCATATTCTTCCTGAGTCAGCGAGTAAGGAACCCCTACTTTCTTGAGTGCTTCCATACGTGCCTGAATGTCTGAGTAATCCAGATCGTTTTCGAGCAACCAAGGGTAGTTCGGCATAATTGACTCAGGTACCACAGACTTTGGCCTAACCAGATGCTTCACGTGCCATGTGTCCGAGTACTTACCACCAACACGCGCCAAGTCGGGTCCGGTTCGCTTAGAACCCCACTGGAACGGATGGTCATACTGAGACTCCGCTGCTAATGAATAGTGACCATAGCGCAATGCTTCATCACGGAACGGACGAATCATCTGTGAGTGACAGTTGTAACAACCTTCACGGGTGTAAATGTCGCGTCCACGCTGTTCCAGCGGCGTGTAAGGTCTGACCGCTTGAGTGCCATCAGCACGACGGACATCTTCAACTGTGTCGTTGATATAGAACAGCGGTGTGATTTCAACCAAACCACCAATACTAATCGCGATCATAGTAAAGATGATCAGCAAGCCAATATTTGTTTCAAAAATTTCGTGTTTCAATTTCATGAATAATTTCCAGCTTTCCCTGATCTTTTATGCATTAACCGTTTGCGCAACTGAACCAACCGCAGGCTCCCGCTTCGCATTACGAATCGTCATATAGATGTTGAAGGCCATCAGCAACATTCCACTTACGAAGAACATGCCACCAATTGCACGTGCGACCAATGGTGCGTGCATGAAAGTTACTGTCGAAATAAAGGTATTCGCCAGGTTTCCATACTCATCAAACTCACGCAACATCATGCCTTGACCGATACCTGACGACCACATCGCAGTGATGTACAAGATGATACCCAGTGTCGCTACGAAGAAATGCAGTTTAACCAGACGCATACTGTACAGCTCGGTATTCCATAGTTTTGGAATCATGTGATAGAACGAGCCAATAGTAATCAACGCGACCCAGCCCAATGCACCGGAGTGTACGTGTCCAACCGTCCAGTCAGTGTAATGTGATAAGGCGTTTACTTCCTTCAATGCCATCATCGGACCTTCGAAGGTTGACATACCATAGAACGATAATGCGGTAATCATGAACATCATAATCGGATCAGTACGTAACTTATCCCACGCACCGGACAGCGTCATAATACCGTTGATCATTCCACCCCATGATGGCATCAACAACAGAATCGAGAACACGGCTGCCAGTGATGATGTCCAGTCAGGAATGGCTGTCCAGTGAAGGTGATGCGTTCCCACCCACATGTACATAAAGCCTAGCGCCCAAAAGTGAACAATCGACAAGCGATAAGAATAAACCGGACGCCCTGCTTGCTTAGGAACAAAGTAGTACATCATTCCAAGGAAAGCCGCTGTCAGGAAAAAACCCACCGCGTTGTGGCCATACCACCACTGCGTCATTGCATCTTGCGCACCAGCAAACAAGCTGTATGACTTAGCACCGGTAAAGCTGACTGGCACGGCAAGGTTATTAAAGATATGCAGGATGGCTGTCGCGAGGATAAACGCCATGTAGAACCAGTTTGCTACATAGATATGTGGCTGATTACGACGTGTGATAGTTGTCACGAATACCCAGAAGTAAACGAGCCACACCAAGGTAATCATGATGTCAACGTACCACTCAGGTTCTGCGTATTCACGTGCCTGGGTAATACCCATCATGTAACCGATACCGGCAATGATCAAGGCACCGTTCCACCCGTAGAACATAAAGTAGTGTGCGTTTCTACTACCCGCCAGACGCGCCTGACAGGTGCGTTGTACAACATAGAAAGACGTTGCAAAAAGTGCGTTACCACCAAAGCCAAAGATGACGCCACTGGTATGAACCGGACGTAAGCGACCAAAAGTGATTTGTGCGATATCAAAATTCAAAAACGGCCACGCGAGCTCAGATGCAAGCCAGACCCCAGTGAACATTCCTGCAATACCCCAGATCAGGGATGCAATCGCGAACTTTTTTACAATGTCATAGTTATATTGCTCAACAGAGCCAGCACTACTATGAGCCATGCCATTACCTCAATTTAAATTTAATCCAATCCACATACATCACCCTATCTTTTCACTCAACGGGTGAGTATTTTAGGGTCGCTAGAATACAACAGAACGTTTAGGGGCGTCTCTACTATCTCGCGACATGCGCCACATATATAACGTTTTTGGGCAGGAATTATATTGAGCATTTAATTCCTAAATGAAGAAGCCTTAAGACCGGTAAATGCTCAGCTGAACAATATCAGTAACCAGACCATCGCTGCATTGATCGAAATCAATAATACTGCAGCAGACCCCATATCTTTTGCACGCCCTGATAACTCATGAATCTCACCACCAAAGCGATCGACGACAGCCTCCACCGCTGAGTTTAGCAATTCAACGACCAGTACCAATAGTACACTGCCAATCAATAAGCTTATTTCGACCGCAGTCTCACCTAACCAAAGCGCTAACGGAACAGCCAACAACAAAACAGCGACTTCCTGACGAAATGCTTCTTCGCCACGGTAAGTCGCCTTAAGGCCTTGCATTGAAAACTTAAATGCATTGACCAGTCGTTTCCATCCCAGGTTTTCAGTACCTGCCATCAGTAACCTATTTCATATGGTTTGTATCTTATCAGCGATAGGAATCAATGCTTGGACACGCACACACCAAATTTCTGTCACCGAATACATTATCTACCCGGCTAACAGTAGGCCAGTATTTGCTGCCATGCAATATACCTTTTGGAAATACCGCCTGAACTTGTGTGTAAGGATGGTCCCATTGACTCGTTAAATCCTTTAAGGTATGCGGTGCATTAACCAGAGGATTATCATCAGCCGGCCACTCTCCGGACTCGACTTTTAAGATCTCTTGTTTAATCTCAATCATCGCATCACAGAAGCGATCCAGCTCCGCAAGAGACTCTGACTCTGTGGGCTCAATCATTAGTGTTCCTGCAACCGGGAACGACATCGTTGGTGCGTGGAAACCATAATCCATCAGGCGCTTAGCAATGTCTTCCTCGCTAATGCCCGATGATGCTTTCAAAGGACGAATATCAATAATACATTCATGAGCAACACAGCCGTTTGCACCTTGGAAAAGCACTGGGTAATGGTCAGATAATCGCTGCTTCATATAATTAGCATTCAAAATCGCTAATTCAGTCGCCCGCTTCATACCCTCAGCACCCATTTGTTTAATATAAACCCAGGAGATTGGCAGTATGGCAGCACTGCCATAAGGAGCAGCAGACACCGCACTATTTCCTTCAACCTTGTCATCAACCGGACTCACAACATGGCTTGATAAGAAAGGTGCGAGGTGCGATTTGACCCCAATCGGCCCCATACCAGGACCACCGCCACCATGCGGAATACAGAAAGTTTTGTGCAGATTCAAGTGTGACACATCAGAACCAAACTTACCTGGCTTGCACAGCCCAACCTGCGCGTTCATATTGGCGCCATCCATGTAAACCTGGCCACCATATTGATGCGTGATTTCACATAGCTCAACCACCGCTTCCTCAAAAACGCCGTGGGTCGATGGATAAGTAATCATAACGCTTGATAAATTATCTGCGTGTAGTTCAGCCTTTGCGCGGAAGTCTTCAATATCAACATTACCGTTCTCATCGCACTCGACGATAACCACTTTCAGACTAACCATCGCTGCTGACGCAGGATTCGTACCATGTGCAGAACTGGGAATCAGGCATACATTACGATGCCCTTCGCCCCGGCTTTCATGATAGCGGCTAATAGCGACCAAACCAGCATACTCACCCTGAGCACCAGAATTTGGCTGCATAGAGATTTCATCGTAACCGGTAACCTCCACCAAATACGCTTCCAACTCAGCAATCATCCGGCGATAACCAACGGTTTGATCTTTCGGTGCAAAAGGATGGATGTCAGCGAACTCCGGCCATGTAACCGGCAACATTTCACTGGTTGCATTCAGCTTCATAGTGCAAGAGCCCAATGGAATCATGCCATGCGTCAATGAAAAGTCTTTATTCTCCAGACGTTTGAGATAGCGTAGCATTTCGGTTTCAGAGTGATAACTATTGAACACCTCATGCGTCAGGTAGTCAGTATCACGCACATAAGCTGCAGGAATACCAGTGATACCCTCAGCGACACACTCAGAATCCAGCGCTTCAATATCGACGCTATGATCTTCACCCAACAACACCTCCAAGAGTAGTATCAGATCCGCACGGGTCTTGCGCTCATCGAAACTCAAGCCTACTTTATCATCATCCAGCAAACGAAGATTGATGCCAGAAGCCAGGGCAGATTGGTAAATCTCATTGCGCTGCTCACCCAGCTTTAACGTCAAGGTATCAAACCAAGTATCATTGAGCAGCTCAACACCTTTCTGCTTAAGCGCGGTTGCGACCACACTCGTCATTCGGTTAATACGCTGTGCGATCTGCTTGAGTCGGACCGGCCCGTGATACACCGCATAAAAACTTGCCATATTCGCCAGTAATGCCTGAGCAGTACAGATATTTGATGTCGCTTTGTCACGGCGAATATGTTGTTCACGCGTCTGCAATGCCATGCGCAACGCGGTATCGCCTTTATTATCAACCGATACACCGATTAACCGACCCGGCATGGTGCGTTTAAACTTATCACGTACCGCGAAGAATGCGGCATGGGGTCCACCAAACCCCATGGGCACACCGAAGCGCTGAGCTGAACCTAGTACCACATCAGCTCCCATTTCTCCGGGCGCTTTCAGCAGCAATAAGCTCATCAAATCGGTCGCTACACAGACCAACGCTTTTTGCTCATGTGCCTGCTCAATCAGTGGTTCGATATCGCATACATCACCCGTTGTTCCCGGATACTGTACCAACACCCCGAACACTTCGTGGTTTTTCATCTCACTGGCAGCATCACCAATTATCAACTCGTAACCAAAGTAATGTGCGCGTGTTTTGAGTACATCCAGCGTTTGTGGATGCACCGCATTGTCCACAAAGAAGGCATTAGTCTTGAGACGATTTGAACGCTTACACAGTGCCATCGCTTCAGCAGCTGCGGTTGCCTCATCCAACAATGATGCATTAGCAATATCCATCCCCGTCAAATCTGTCACCATTTGCTGATAGTTCAGCAGTGCTTCCAGACGCCCCTGCGATATCTCAGGCTGATATGGGGTGTATGCGGTGTACCAACCCGGATTTTCCAGCACGTTTCGAAGAATAACAGGCGGCACAACGGTGTCGTAATAACCCATACCGATGTAAGAAGTCGCGACTGTATTATCAGCCGCCATCTCTTTCAGGCGTGACAAAGCATCTTGTTCACTACAGGCACTTTCCAGCGCCAACGGCTCATCCAGCAAAATATTTTCAGGAACAGTTTTTTGAACTAATTCATCCAATGATTCCAGACCAATCGCAGATAACATAGTCTGCACATCTGCTTCTCCGGGGCCATTGTGACGAACAATAAAGTCATCATGCTGTTCAAGTGTATGCAACGAGTGTGGCGCTGAGTTCTTCATAGTTTACCTTTTATAACAGGGGGTATTAGTCATCCAGAGAGGCAAGGTATGCATCTGCATCGAACAATTTTTCAAGCTGACTTGCGTCAGAAGGTTGCATACGGAATAACCAACCTGCGTCAAATGGATCGCTATTCACCAACTCAGGCTCACCTTCAAGATCTGCGTTAATCGCAATAATTTCGCCATCAACCGGAACGTAAACATCTGATGCCGCTTTTACCGATTCAACAACAGTACATTGCTCGCCTGCTGATAAGACTGCGCCTTCTTCTGGTAGCTCAACAAATACCAAATCGCCCAATAGCTCCTGAGCATGGTCAGTAATACCGACGGTTAGTGTGCCATCGCTGTTTGTGCGAACCCATTCGTGAGATGAGGTGTACTTCAGGTCTGCTGGTAAATTACTCATTGTGTGTCTCCATAAGGTAAAGTTAGGTAGCTGTGCACAGCCACCATAAGAGTTACTTTTGTATTAATCTAACTGGGATTGCCCGTTTCGAACGAATACAGGTTTGACGACTTTTGCTGTCAAGCGCTTGCCACGAATTTCAACTTCACATTGCTCACCGATTGAAGCTGGCACTCGTGCTAAAGCGATTGATTTGGATAGCGTCGGTGAGAAGGTTCCACTGGTGATTTCGCCCTCACCCGCTTCACAATAGACTTTTTGATGTCCGCGCAGTACGCCTTTGTCCAGTAGTACTAAGCCCACTAATTTTTGAGAGACACCTCGGGACTTTTCTGTTTGAATTGCTTTACGACCAATAAAGTCGCGATCCTCAGGCTCCCAGGCAATCGTCCAACCCATCCCTGAAACCAATGGTGAGGTGGACTCATCCATATCAGAACCATAAAGGTTCATCCCCGCCTCTAAACGCAATGTATCGCGGGCACCCAGACCAATCGGCGCAACATCAACCGCGAGCAGCTGATTCCAAAAATCACCGATACGCTCGTTTGGTAGCATTATTTCATAGCCAGCTTCACCGGTATAACCGGTACGCGCAACAAACAGCTCACTGACTTGTACTCCATAAAACACTCCCAAGTCAGCAACTTTAGTCCGGTCTTCATCTGATAGCACACTTTGTACAGCCTGCATGGCAGTCGGTCCCTGAACTGCAATCATTGATAAATCATCACGCACTGTCATTACGATGTCGAAGTCCGTCATCTGTTTTTCCAGCCACGCCAGATCTTTATCCCGCGTACCGGCATTCACAACCAGACGGTAGAAGTCATCATTGAGATAGTAAGCAATCAGGTCATCAATCACGCCGCCATCTTCTGCCAACATGGCACTGTAGAGTGCCTTACCGGTCTTTTGAAGTTTTGCGACATCATTCGCCAGCAGTTTTTGCAAGAAGGCTTTGGTTTGAGTGCCATGCAGGTCAACCACCACCATGTGTGACACATCAAACATGCCTGCTGCGGTTCTGACTTGGTGATGCTCCTGGACTTGAGAACCATAGTGAATTGGCATTTCCCAGCCTGCAAAATCAACGATTTTTGCACCTGCAGCGAGGTGATGATCATATAACGCGGTACGGTTTGGCATATATCAGTCTCCATAAAAAAAGGCGGCAGATGGTTTTATCCATCTGCCGCCCCTCTGTCCTGATACCTGAGATATTCCCCGTGATTTGTCACGAGTTAAGCCCTTCGGTAGGCGCCTTTTAGCGCCATTCTCCAGAGTTAGTACCTTGTACAGTCTTTTTGCCTGAGCGTTTCCGGGCGGATTTGCGTCTTCGGCGGCCAGCTAAGCAATGCGCTGACTCTCTCCTGTATCAGGTATCACCAATTAGAAGAAGTATATCTAAGCCTTAGAAAAATTAAAAGCCGATTTATACTTACTGGTTAAATACTGTTTTTGGTTTGTCTGCATCTAGCATCGCCGCTAAACGATCCGCTGGCATATACCCCGGAATCAATTGACCTGATTCAGTTAACAATGCTGGTGTTCCGTTTACGCCCATTGCCTGCCCAAGCTCGTATTGTTGCCTCACCGGATTCTCACACTTCTTAGCTTCGATAGGCTTGCGTTCTTTTGACATTGTCATCGCATTTTGCTGATCATCCGCACACCAAACACTGACGATCTTGTCATAAGAAGGCGAACCTACACCTGCGCGAGGAAATGCCAGATATTCAACGGTAATTCCTTTAGCGTTAATATCATCCATTTCACGATGCAATTTAGCACAGTAACCACAGTCAATATCAGTGAAGACACGAAGCACATGCTTCTCGTCCTTGGCTTTAAATGAAACCACCGTCGTGTCAGTGTCATCCATCATTTTCTTACGAACCGAACGCTGAGCAACTTCAGAATAGTTTTCACGGGTCTGTACATCCAGCAAGTCACCACTAATAAAGTACTTACCATCAGAACTCAGGTACACCACTTGCGTCCCATACATAACCTGATATAAACCTGCAATCTGACTTTCAGAAATAGAATCCGGTGGTGTACGAAAGGTCTTTACCAGTATGTCATTAAGCGTCTTGGTGGTTGCTTCAACATCTGCAGAAGTACCGGACTCTGCAGCACTTACAGCGCCAGCTGCTAATACGCACAACCCTAAGGCAGCCGCTCTTAATGTTTTTCTAATCATTGTCTGTTTTATTACCATAGTTTTTGTATTACGTTAAATACAGTACGCTGTCAGCAAGCTGAATGGACGCATCAGAAACTCAACCTCGTGGGTGGTGCTGCTGATGGACTTCCTGCAAACGTGCCTGTGCGATATGAGTATAGATCTGGGTTGTTGATAGATCACTGTGACCTAATAGCATTTGTAAGACCCGTAAATCTGCCCCATGGTTCAATAAATGTGTTGCAAAAGCGTGCCTTAGTGTATGTGGGGACAACTTCTGGGTAATTCCAGCGTCTGCGGCATACCGTTTTATCAAATACCAGAAGGCCTGACGTGTCATACCTGCCCCACGGCGAGTGACAAAAGCGGCATTACAAACGCCCTGCCCCCTCATTAATTCAGGTCTTGCTGTATTAAGATAGTCAGTCACCCACTCCACCGCAACATCTCCGATGGGAACCAAGCGTTCTTTACTGCCTTTACCAAACACTCGCACCACACCCATCTGTAGATTGATTTGCGACAGTTCCAGAGAAATCAACTCAGTCACACGTAACCCCGTGGCATACAGCAGCTCTAGCATTGCACGATCACGCAAGCCCAGCATATGCTCCGTATCCGGTGCTTCCAACAAGTCATCCACCTGCGCTTCTGATAAAGAACCTGGTAAGGAGCGGCCAATACGCGGCGCATCGATCAACGCGGACGGGTCTTCTGAAATACGCCCCTGCCGATGCTGATAACGGTAAAACCGGCGCAAACTTGATAACACCCGTGCCATGCTACTGTTCTTAGCGCCTTGCTTACCCCGATAAGCCAGATACTGCTGTAAGTCTGTAGCATCAGCCGTTAATAAATCAGATGAGCCTTCACTGCTTAACCAATCAGACCAAGCTTTGAGGTCGCGACCATAAGCTGCAAGCGTATTTTGACTCAAGCCACGCTCCGACCAGAGTGCATCCAAAAAGCTATCGATTAATTCCTGACTGTTCAAAGCGGCCAAGTTATCAATTACTTAAGGTCTTCGCCAGACACAATAGCTTTGCTTGCATCTATTGACAACAGAACCTCACCCTTTAATTCACCTTTACCATAGAAATCGACCTTCCTAATACTAGGGAAGACTTTATGAAACGTGATTTGTACACGCTCTACCGGATCACATTCAAACACATAGGTCAGCTCAAAATCACTGTGGCCCTTTTCATCGCCAACCTTATGCGTATCGTCGACGCCTTCACTTTTTACCGTTGCATCATCATGCTCATGATAAGTCAGCATGTCTGACTCCATGTTTGAACTGTATGGGAAACAAGCATTTGCCGGTTCAAACTGAAACAACTTTGGAATACCGTTTTCCTGATATAACTTTGCGTATTGATCATTCAGCGTCTTTTTTTGTGACGGCAGTTTGGGCGATCCTTCAAAGCCTAAAATATCCTGAGACGGAATGACCATTTTGAATGTCAGAAAAGAATTTTCCTTGGTGACCGCAACGGCTAATGTGCCGTGCTGGTGGGGTCCATGAATTGGAACCGCGGTTGCCACAGAAACAGGTAGCAATAGTATTGCTAATTTAGACAGAAATTTCATGAATTTATCTCGTTGATTAAAATTACCCGATTGATGATGTTTACATCGCAAAGACAACAGATAGGTCGGGCATCCACTATGATTTTGAGTATAATACTGCAGCCTAATTTATCCGAGGAATATTAGCATGTCACCCTTTCTGAAAACAGCCATCGAAGCAGCCAAAGCGGCTCAACTCGTAATCAACAAATACTACGATGGTGAGTTTGATGTAGAAATAAAACCTGATCTTAGCCCGGTGACCATTGCCGACGTTGAAACTGAAGAAACCATTAAAAAGATTATTCTGGATGCCTTTCCTGACCATGGCTTTTTTGGTGAAGAAACCGGCAAAGTCAATGAAGATGCCGACTACAATTGGCTAATCGACCCGATTGATGGCACAAAAAGCTTTGTACGTGGCTATCCGTTTTTCTCAACCCAAATTGCGTTGATGCATAAAGGTGAGTTGATCGTGGGTGTGTCTAATTCGCCCGGTTTTAACGAAATGGCCTATGCCGAAAAAGGCCAAGGTGCATGGTTAAATGGTGAGAAGATTCAGGTAAGTGATATTGCTGATATCAGCAAATCCACACTGTCATTAGGTAATATCGCCACAATAGCCGGTAAGCCACAATGGCAAACGGTCGGTGAGCTGGTACAGGAAGTTCACCGTATTCGAGGCTATGGAGACTTCTATCATTATCACCTGCTGGCAAGCGGTAAGATCGATACCATCATCGAGTCAGACGTTAATATACTGGATATCGCCGCCCTTTCTGTGATTGTAAATGAAGCCGGTGGTTGCTTTACGGATCTATCTGGTGAGGTGCTGACGTTAGATACAACAAGCGTGTTAGCCTGTAATCTGCAAACCACACATCAGCACCTACTGGATCGCTTAGACTATCAATAAGCTATTTAGAATCAGAGGAGCTCGAAGCACTTCCCGAGCTCCCTCCTCCATCTGTTAAGTTCTTTTTGTTACCGCTTTTAAAGTCGGTTTCATACCAGCCACCACCGCTCAGGCGGAATCCCGCTGCTGTCACTTTCTTTTGTAAAGCCGGTTTCCCGCAGGACGGGCACACGGTTAACGGCTCATCGCTGATCTTTTGGATTACTTCTTCGACGTGCTCACACTCCGCACATTGATACTCATATATTGGCATGCTTCACCCTTTAAAATTTACGCAAATGCTATCTCAGCAAATATTGGCCCAAAGCATAGACTTTCAAGGCCCTGCAATCAATCACTAAGCACTAATTACACACCCCAATACGTTTACCGACAAACCGAAAAACGCTTTATTTTTCAGCAACAAAAATAAGCAACTTACCACCGAAGTGGTTTTCAGTACCGTCTGATAGTAAACCCGTTCCAAATTTATAGTCTGTGAATTATCAATAGCGAAACAACGTTATTCGACTTCACAAATTATAACTATCTACGAGGATAGACAATGGAAAAGGTGTCGGCTCAATGGAAGAGCTCCAATTTAGACCTTGGTAGTAATGCCCTCAAGCGTGCAATGGACATCATTGGTTCGGTTTTACTAATAATTTTATTCTCACCGCTGCTAATCGTCATTGCATTTCTGATTCACCGCGACGGTGGTTCTAGTTTATATGCACAAGAACGCATTGGTTACGGCGGCAAGTCATTCAAGTGCCTCAAGTTCAGAAGTATGATTATGGACTCACAAAGGCACCTGGAAGAGTTTCTCGCTAGCAACCCTGCAGCACGTGCTGAATGGGATAAAGACTTCAAATTACGGGATGACCCCCGCATTACCCGTATTGGTAGCTTCATACGTAAAACGAGTCTGGATGAATTACCGCAGCTATTTAATGTACTACGTGGTGATATGAGTCTGGTTGGCCCTCGCCCGGTTGTGGCTGATGAGCTTGACCGCTACGGCGCGCTCACTAATAAGTATATTTCAGCACGACCTGGTATGACTGGTCTTTGGCAAGTGAGTGGTCGTAATGATACGACTTATCGCGAGCGCGTTAGTCTGGATTGCTACTATATCGAAAATTGGAAAATGCATACTGATATTTTATTAATGCTCAAAACACTGACCGTGATCTTTCATGGCAGAGGTGCATACTAACGTCAGTTTTTCTAACACTTGCAGTTGTCCCAAACGACTGCAAGTGTTTTCTTTTAACCTAATCCCCGCCCTACCTGCCTTTCATTACCGCAATAGAATTTACTGATTTTGCAAATCGCTTTCTGTTACGATAATCCGCATGAAAAACATACTAATTACAGGCTGTTCCAGCGGAATTGGCCACTGCGTAGCACATGGTCTTAAAGATCGTGGATATAGAGTCTTGGCAACCGCCAGAAAACCAGAGGATCTGGAAAAATTAGCGTCAGAAGGACTCGAGGCATTATATCTGGAAGTCAGTGACTCCAAGAGCATACAGACATTGGTCGAACAAGTGCATGAGCGCTGTGAAGGCGAATTGTACGCGGTATTTCACAATGGTGCTTATGGGCAACCCGGCGCGGTTGAAGACCTCAGCCGTGAGACTCTTGAGAAACAATTTGCGACCAATTTCTTTGGCTGGATGGAGCTCAACAATTTATTGATTCCATTACTTCGCAGACAAGATGCTGCCCGCATAATCTTTAACAGCTCCGTACTTGGACTTATCTCGCTGCCTTATCGTGGTGCGTATAATGCTAGTAAATACGCTATTGAGGGCATGGCAGATACGCTGCGACTAGAGCTAAATGCCAGTAATGTTGATGTGTGTCTGATTGAGCCTGGCCCGGTAACCAGTGATTTTCGTAAAAATGCTTTAGCTGCCCTCAAAGCCAATGTTGATCTTGACAATAGTGTGCATGCTAAAAAGTATCGTGGGCAAATAAAACGCATGGAGAAAGTTGGACCAAGCGCGCCTTTCACACTTCCGGCTGATGCGGTCTTGCAAAAAGTAATTCACGCGCTCGAAAGTAAAAAGCCAAAAGCCCACTACTACGTCACATTCCCGACGTATTTATTTGGTTTCCTCAAACGCATACTACCAACACGCTGGCTGGATAAAGTATTGCTCTACGTGTCAAAGTCGGAGATGCAGTAATGTCTTACATGAGTCACATCAAACGCTGTAATCAGTTTCCCAGAGATGAGTTTCTACCTTTCTATATTGGGGATATCTGTTTTGGCCTGACGCATAAAGATCACGTCTCGCATCTCATCAAATGGCCAGAGGTATTTACTGCAGACAGTGCCGGGCTTTATTTAAGCCCGGACCTCAACACACCCTTACTTCGTACCAAAGCAGTGAACACTGTGGTGAGTGCCCTTTATGAACAAGGTGTTATTGACTCATGGGTTGGCGAGCAATACAGCATAAGTACAGAATTTCAGGGTGAGAGCCAAATGCTCATAGAACGTGCAGCAGTGGCTTTTTTAGGTGTGCGTGGATATGGCATTCACATGAACGGACTGGTGCGTAAACAAGATGGTGTTCATGTCTGGGTGGCGGTTCGCTCCAAGTCCAAACCATTCTGGCCAGGCATGTTGGACCAGATGGTTGCTGGTGGACAACCAGAAGGCATCAGCCTAATCGACAACTTAGTCAAGGAGGCGGAAGAAGAAGCGGACATCCCTAAACACGTCGCTCAATCAGCAAGCTATGAAGGTGAAATTCATTACTGCACAGCGACACATCGCGGCCTTAATAATGATGGCATCTTTGTCTACGACCTGTGGCTGGATGAGACTTTTACCCCACGCAATACCGATGGAGAAGTGGAATCTTTCGAGCTAATCCCGCTCAGCAAGATGGCAGACATTGTTGAGCATACAGAGCGGTTCAAAGACAACTGCAATCTGGTCAATATTGATTTATTGTTAAGGCTCGGCGTGATCGATAAGAGCCACCCTGAATATCAGGAAATACAACAAGCACTGTACGCAAAACCGCAAGCCATTAACCTCTAATAACGAGTACACACCATGCCTTATTCCAGTGACCTCAAACATTCGTATATTCCACTAACACCGGTTGCTAAAAGCCAACTGGACTCTCTAATAGAGCACTCCCGGCCGGCTGTGGCCAATTGGATACAGCAAAGTGATTTCACGGCTAAGGAAAATGAGACTTGCCTGATCAGTAATGAAAATGGTGAACTGAGTGAAGTGCTAGTAGGTGTTGCAGAAAAAGGCGAGAGACGTTGGGCTATCGCCAGCCTGCCTTCTAAACTACCTGAAAACAAATACCAGCTACAAAGCAACTGGACAGAAGCAGAACAAACTCAGGCATTAATCGGTTGGGGCCTGGGTAGCTATAAGTTCGATCAATTTATTAGCAATGACAAAACTAGTCCTTTGCTGTTCCTTCCCGCGGAATTAAAAACCACGGTCATGGCTTTCTATGACTCACTCAGCACGGTGAGGGATCTGATCAATTTACCGGCAAATCACATGATGCCGGAGCACTTGTCTCAGGAACTAGAGACATTAGCCAGCGAGTATCATGCAGAATTTAGTGAAATCATCGGCGATGATTTGTTAAATGAGAACTTTCCAACCATTCATGCTGTAGGTCGTGCCAGTGACCATGCCCCACGATTACTATCCCTAAAATGGGGTGACAGTGAAGACCCTAAACTCACCTTGGTTGGGAAAGGGGTTTGTTTTGATACGGGCGGTCTGGATATCAAAGGCTCCAACTTCATGCGCCAAATGAAGAAAGATATGGGTGGCGCCGCGCATGTGTTGGGTTTAGCAAAACTCATTATGTCGTTCCAGCTACCCGTAAGTTTAGAAGTACTTATTCCAGCCGTTGATAATGCCATATCCGGCGATGCATTCAGACCAGGGGATGTTATTACGACTCGTGGTGGTAAAACAGTAGAGATCGACAACACCGATGCGGAAGGACGATTGGTATTGTGTGACGCGCTGACACTAGCCTGTGAGTCTGCGCCAGATCTAATCATCGACTTTGCCACCCTAACCGGTGCCGCCCGGGTCGCACTCGGTACGGAAGTTCCGGCATTGTTTAGTAATGATGATGTGCTGGCACGAGAAATACATGATCAATCCATTCAAAGTGAGGAACTGATTTGGCCAATGCCATTACACCATCCATATTTTAGTGATCTGAAAAGCAATGTTGCTGACATGGTCAATTCAGCCGGTGGCTACGGTGGCGCTATCACCGCTGCTCTCTATCTCAATGAATTTGTTGATGATGATATCGATTGGGCACACATCGATTTAATGGCATTCAATATACGGGACCGTCCCGGGCGTCCACTCGGTGGAGAAGCAATGGGCTTATTCGCTATGTTTGATTACCTGCAGAGCCGCTATCAGGCATAGCGGGTTGCAATGACCTGCTTAACACCACCAATGTTAAGCAGGTAACTTGCTAAGCCATAACTCGCCAAACCAACACCTAACTGCACTACCAACCAATGCCATCCCCTTAAGTCTTTAAGAAACCAGAGGCATCCCCCCATAAACAGTGTGGCGATGATTATTTTGCTAATCTCACGCGTTGGAAATGGAATTGGAAACACTTTACGTCCCCAGAAATACCCCAGAATACTACTGAGCATAAAAGACAAAAGCGTCGAGATTGCAGCACCGTGCATTCCCATACGAGGAATCAACAAAAAGTTTAAACCCAGATTAATAACCGCCGTGATTGCCGCTATGCGAAATATGCCAAAGTTTTTGTTACCTAACTGAAATGGCAGATGAAAATAAAAGGCACCGAGCCCCATAAAGAACAAAGCACTCGCTACCCACGGTAAGACTAAAATAACGGACTCGCGGTATTCTTCACCAATCATAAGATCAACCAACCCCGGCCCCACTAAAGATAGCCCCATGACTGCCGGAATAGAGATTCCAAGCAACAAGATGACATAGGTATTAAAATATTCTAAAGCTGCTTCCTTACCCTTCTGATCGAGTAATTTCACAATCATGGGATAAGCAGCAAGGTTGATAGCATTCATCACCATCATGATGGAATTACCAGCAAGATCATAGCCAACAGCGTATTTACCTGCTTCAGCCTCATCAACTAACCAAGCCAACATATAACGGTCGGATAGATTCGCAATTTCATCAAGGAAGAATGATGCCGCTAACGGCATTCCATACATCAAAAGCTTTTGGGTAAGTTCTGGCGTATATAGAGATCGATCAAACAAGGTCCAGCTTTTGGCACTAATAATAATGGCAGGAATTAACATACCACTAGCAACACCCACCACAACACCAATCGGGCCGAACCCAAAGTAAGCCAATAATGCACCAAGACTCAATGCCAATACAGAGTAACTAATCGTCATCACAGCGTAGCGATTAGGTAACATCTGTGCTGATTGCAGTTGCTGTCCAATCATCAATATGGCGAAACCGGCCAGCAACAATACACCTGTCATAATCGGCCAAACATAATCCTCGCCCAGTATCAGTATCGCCAATACAGCAATAATCACTACAGGAATAGACAGTCGAATGTACAGCATGCCCAATGTTGAAATGAAGGCTTCATCAGAATACGTACCACCAGGCCAAAAGCGCATCATACCCACTGGCAACCAATTAAAGATTGCACTATGAAGGAATAACGCTGCTGAAAATATCAGCGTGTAAATACCGTACTCTTGAGGGGTCAGCAGATGTGTGTATACCGCCAGCGCAGTAAAGGCCATCAGTCCTGGTATGGCTTTAGCCAGCACATAAATACTACTATTTTTAAATAACATGAGTGATTTCTAATAACCTTGGGAGTATGCCTGTTTCACACGGGCGTCTTTGTGGGAGTAGTAATATCCGTGTACAGCGATAATTGACCAGACAAACCAGATTTCTTTTAAATTCTGCGAGTGGAGCGTGAGCTGAGACACTGCGATTGTGACCCAAAGAGTCAGTAAGAAAAACTTCGTTTCAATACGACACTTCATGGCGTAGTACACCAAGCTAGCCAACATCAAAAGATAGATCACTAAACCAATCAAACCATTTTCTGTGAGCATTTGAATGTAAGCGTTGTGTGCCCACTTAAATTCAACATGATAGGAGTTCAGAACATTACCCAGAGAGCCAGTCCCGTTGCCTAATATGGGATTGTCCGCCCATGCACTAAAACTATGTTGCCAGATAACCTCGCGGTAATTCAGATCTCCCGAAGACACGGCCTTGCCTATGGAGAATATCCGCTCAACAGAGGCTTTAGGTGCCAGACTTACAACGGCGACCGCTAGACAGATTACTCCACCAAAATAAGCCATTTTCAGATTGAATGATGCTTTACGCTGGGTAAACGCCAGATACATGATACCAATCAGGCCAGTTACCAGACCTGTTCTGGTACCTGTCAAAAAAATCCCGTAAAAAATGATTGGGATAAAAGCCACATTGATTAATTTGGCAAACTTATTTTCCCATTGCGTGTACAGCCAAACCGCCATCGGGATACCCAGTGCGAGAATAATAGCCATGTTATCGGTTTCGATATGTTCAACCGTATAACGATTATAATAAGGTCCTGTTACGCCATTCAGGAAGTTGTTAAATATGATGCCTGTAGCAGTAACGGTTCCCAGCACATAGGACTGGTAGATACGTCGGAATTTGTACTCATGATTGATTAAATAAGTAAACATAAACGACATCATGATCAACATGATATACGTCTTGAGTATCTCCAATCCCCAGTCCAGGTCGGGTGTCCACCAAATACCTATCAGGTACCAGACTGCTAATAGTAAAGCGAAGAGGTTAAACGCTGAGAAGTTTCGGTGAGAGCCTTCAAGAACAACCATCAGGAGTGTGAGCCCTAGCGTAGGCATGGCCACAAATCGCGCAAGACCATCGTATAAGCCTTCCCCCCATGGGATCAGGAATACCATCAGCAGCAGAAAATACCAAGTCAATCGATGAATGAAACTCATCGGTGGCTTAGCAATTAGTGACGCATCAGATGGCAATGAAGTGGCATGGCTTATCATTTTAATTATAGGTGCTATTTCGCTGTGTAATTTGTCTACTCTACCTCAGCTGAAAGCAAAGCATTATCTTGACATGATGGAGTCTGCAAAATTTCCGAAGGGTGGTTTTATCACCGACCCACTATCGCGAAAATCCAACCATTAATAGTGCCTTACCAATCAATTACTAAGCCGCGTGGCTATTATAAAGACTCAGGCAATTACAAAATAACAGCTGCAGACCATGAAGAAATTAAAAAACTTACTGTTTATCCTTATTCTGGGTGTCTTTATTGTTTCACTCAGTATTGCCTTGCTTCTGCCTGATACATTTTATGGTGACCTGTCAGACCGACTGTTTAATTCTGATAACAATAGCCGAGCTAGTAACTCAGCAACCAACGGGCCTGAGCTTACGACTCCTAAACAGACGATACCGCCACGGGTAACGGAACCAAAAAAACAACCCACCTCCCCTACTCCGCCCCCTAAAAAGCCAGCCACTAATCAATCCATCGGCACTAATATTGAAGTTGTGAAAGGTATGGACTGGCGTCTGCCGAGCTATGCCAGACGTAGCACGATTGGTGGCTTAGTGTCTGAAACCCGAGGCCCCAAAGACTATATTCGCGGTGACTTCCATATTGTGCGTTGGGACCGTACCAATCCGGTATCAGGTAAATTTGATTTCTCCGAACTACAACATCAGTTAAATTCCAGACCGGGTCAACAAATTGTTCTCAGGCCTGAAATCTACTCACGCTGTGAGACACCCGCATGGGCACTTAAACAATTACGCTACACACGCAACGGCAGTTTGATATTCTGGGATCAGCAGTATTTGGAACTGGTAAAGCCTTATATTCAGCAACTCGCTAATTTTGTCAGAAGAAACCCACAAATCGTTGGTGTGCAACTTGGTATCGCGGATGGCGAATACCGCGGTGACTGCAAACGATTCGAGCTAAAAGACGGCTGGGGCGAATTCACAATGAATCCCCAAGAACTGCTTGAAGCTGAAACTGACTTTGGTTTGACGCCAGCATTACTTGAGTCATCGACTAAGCATATTGTAAATGCTTTTGTCACAGCATTCGGCTCGAATACTCACAAACTAGCCTTTAATAATCTTGAGCAATTCTCTTGGAATAGTATCGCCGAACCTTACAACCAGCGCATGCCTTCAATTGCAAAGTTTGTATTAGACAAAGGACTTGGCAATCGTGACGGACAAGTTGAGCATTGGATGCGCTATATACATAAAGTGTATGGTATGCAATTAGAACCCATGGGTGACGGCACCTGCTCATTACTCATGGATGAAACAGTTGCCGATAGATATGCAAAACGCTACTGGGCAACCGAAAACGAAATATATGGCAATCTGGACTATGTGCTTAATGAGCATGGTAGTTACCAGAACCAGCCCTACCGCTTCTTGATTAGCTCACTGCGCGGCCTTCAAATGCGTCGCAACTACTCTTTGATCTTTGCCCGGGCGATGCAAAAAATTGATCACCCCGTGTACAAAACTCAGGAATTCCTCCGGTATCTTGACAAAACCATGGGCAAACTCAGAAAAGATACACCGGATCTATTCATTTTATTCGGCGAACGCTACGTTGCCGACTATAGGCTAGCTGCGGAATATCCTGAACGTAAGGCATGCCAATCGAACGACCGCACGGCAATACGCTCATTTGGCCGCTGGATTACCGAAACCAGCAATAGCCAACCCGCCATGAAGATTGACATGCCCGAAAGTGATAAAAAGTGGGGGCAAGGCTTCTATCTACCCAACGGCACTGATTACGAATATGCAGCACGTTCATCTAATGAGTTCTCATTCAATATTAATGAACAGCTAGGAAAGATACGCTGCCCAACCCGCTGCAATGTTGTGATCAAGCTGACTTACAAGGATGACACCAAAACAACTGTGTGGATTGAAACAAGCGCAGGAGAAACATCCAAGCTCACTACGAAGGGCGATGGAAAGCTCAAAACAGCTAGCTTTACAGTCGAACTTAACCCGGACAATACGCTTGATCGCGACGACTTCCGGGTGAAGTCGGGACAAGGTAATTTAAGCCTGATGTTGCTCCGATTGAATCTACTCAACCCTTAATCGGCTGTTTGGGTACAGTTTATCCATTCATCTTGAAATCATTTACGCGTACAACAGTAGCTCTTAACATAAGCCCTAAATAATCCAATAATTTGCGTATATCCCTCAGCCTACCTCGAACAGAGCCAATCTGAGGTGTCAGCGGATAAGATAATAAAGAATCAGGGTCACATCATGTCTAGAGTACCTGTGGTACAACAAACAGGAGGGATGCCTCAGGTTGCGCAGCCTATGCCTGCACAAACCATTCAGGCGGTTCCGGTATCTTCACCAGAGAAAGAACTATCTTTGCGTGATATTTTCTCCATCCTAATACGCAGGAAATGGACGATACTGTTTACAACTTTGCTTACACTATTGTTTGCGCTGTTATTCACCTTTTCTACAAAACCATCCTACGTAGCCAACGCGACGATTCAAATTGAGCGCGAAGGCCCCCAGGTGGTAAGTTTTGGCCAAACTGAAGCTCAGACTACAGCCATCGATTCATTGCAAGATCCCTTTTTCCGCACTCGCTATGAGATGTTGAAAAGTCGTGTGCTAGCCGACAAGGTTATAGAACAGGAAATGCTTGAAAGTAGCCTCCGTTCAGCAGGTGACCCACCCGAAAGCATGAAAGGCTTTTATGAATTCTTCACACTTCCTGATTTCACAAAGTGGATAGCAACAGATTCAGGTAGTGGCGCCGGTGAGCCTGAAAAGCTGGAAGACATTACTGATCTATTCGCCAAAAAATTGCAAATTCAACCCATCGATGCAACGCACTTGGTAAAGATATTCTACGAGGGCACCTCTCCAAATGAGGCTCAAAGAACGGTCAATAGTGTTATTAATAACTTTATCCAGCTACAGATCGATACCAAAAGCGAAACCGGTGAATATGCAAAAGAATTCCTGAGAACCGAACTTGAGAAGGCTCGTGAAAACCTTCAGGATGCTGAAGAACGACTTGTCCAGTACTCCAATAAAAATGGCATCCTCAGTATTGACGCCGGCCAAACACGACATGTTCGAAAACTAAATGACCTCAGTGCTGCCTTGGTGCAAGCCGAAATACGCAGAACCTCTGCAGAAAGCTTATACCGTGAGATGCAAAACACAGGGTCCGTGTCCACAGTATTAACCAACCCTGTTGTAACTAGCATCAAAGGACGACTTGTTGCGCTTGAAGGTGAATATCAAGAAAAGTTGAAATTATTCAAGCCTGGCTACCCTGATATGCAACGCTTACAACAGCAGATCAGCGACACTCGCAGAAAACTACAGGCTGAACTCAACACCATTCGTGGCTCACTCGAGTCTGATTTTGAATCTGCGAGAAAACAAGAACAAAAACTGCGTTCTGAGCTAGCCAAGTTTAATAAAGAACTCTACTCATTGCAGGGTAACAGCATCAACTACAACACATTGAAACGTGAAGTTGATTCTAGTGGCAAGCTTTACAATGGCTTATTACAACGTCTTGAAGAAGTTGAAGTTGCTTCCTCAGCCAATGCAAATACCAGTAATATCAGTATTATTGATCCTGCACGGGAACCTGTTAAAAAGTATCGCCCTAATCCAAAACTTAATATTTTAGTGGGTACTGTCGCTGGTTTATTACTGGGAGTTGGATTAGCGTTCCTACGTGATTCACTCGATCAGTCAATCAAGACGCCTGACGATCTTCAGAACTTCACTGGCTTATCGGTACTGGGTGCTATCCCTCGTCCGGGTCGTGCCTCAAAAAGGAATCTTGCACTAGCATGCAAGACCTCGCCCAATACTCAATTTGCGGAAGCTTATCGAATATTTGCAGCGAATATGAAATTCCAGAGTAATCAGGAAGAAGAACAAGTACTACTTGTGACCAGTACTATTGAAGAAGAAGGTAAAAGTACCACTGCATGTAACCTGGCATGTGCTTATGCACAGATGGGCATGCGTGTGCTACTAATTGATGCCGATCTTCGCTTACCATCAATCCACACTAAAATTGGCATACCTAACACCACTGGACTTTCCGAATACCTAGGTAATGAAAGCGACTTAGTTGGCATTACTCAAACTATCAAAGCGATAAATAATTTGTTTGTGATAACAGCCGGTAATTTTGAAGATGACCCGATGCGATTGCTAAGTAGTGAAAAGATGGCCTATCTGGTTTCACAGGCTTCACAGCGATTTGATTTTGTCATCATCGACTCAGCACCAGCATCAGGACTTGCAGAAACACTGGTATTGTCTTCTCTGGCAACCAAGACGTTGATTGTGACGGATGAAAACAACATGAAGACACAATCTGAGCGCATTAAACGTACGGTAGAGTCTTTAGCTCGTATCAAACAGAACGTCAGCGGTTTCTTAATCGTGAATGCAAAATCTGCGACGCAACAAGATCGTAAGTATTATCAACGCTCACGCCGTCGTAGTAACACTAAACTACTAGGCAATAGAGCCAAAGCTTAGATAGCTGACTTTATTGGCGTAACATCTGCGTGATATTTTTTACTGGCTTGCTCCCCTGCAAGCCAGTTTTTTGTAAGACAATAACGCAAAGCTCTTCTTATTAGTCATTTGTTTGCTGGCCAAGGTTGTAACTTTCTGCTCTAATTTCTGATGATATTTTTAACCCCCTGATTGGTTATTTAAATGAAGTTAAAGTCATTACTATTAACTGGAATAATTGCTGCACTCGTATTCATTTGTGTTGTTTATTTTGGAATAAAGTACAACTGGGTCAATGAAGCAGAACCTAAGTTCGTTAGTAGTCAAACAATTGATAGCGCTCCTTCCTCTGATACATCCACACAAAGCTTAGACTCCCGACAGAACGCATCACAGACTGGTAATGGTGTTAAACCAGAACTAATTGATGAAACACCTATTACTATTGAAGGGCAATCACTTGGCTCATCACAACTGTCAATAGAGGAGGTTGTATCGCAATGTCATGATATCGCTACGTCAGTCGGCATACCTGAGCAGCAGTTTGAACAGGCTGTTATAGAGTGTATTGATAGGAATAGTACTCACCTTCAGACGGAAACAGTCGAGATAGATGAAAGGGCTATGAGAATTCGTGAACAGTGTGATTTAGCTATTACACAAAGGGATCTGCTGTCCCCTGAGGAAGTGAAGATACTGGTTGATGAGTGTGTGGCATCAATGGAGTGAGTCGACGAGCCAGACGCTCTGACAAGCATACTCAAACTGATTTTGTAGAGGTACTGCTGATTCAGCAATATAAAGAAGCGGATATGCACAAGGCGGTCAATAGCCCTGTGCACCGTAGATGAGGTAATTGTGAATGAAGGAGACAGTTACTGCTTTAGCAACTTAAGTATATCTTCAAGCTCAGTAATATATTGACGAATAAGCTGCTTAGACTGACTTGTATCGTCTTCTGCTTCTTCACCATTTAGTTTTTGGCGAGCACCACTAATAGTATAACCGTGCTCATACAACAAACTACGAATCTGACGAATTAATAACACATCCTGACGCTGATAATAGCGACGATTACCACGACGCTTCATCGGTTTCAGATTCGGAAACTCTTGTTCCCAATAACGCAATACATGTGACTTAACACCACACAGGTCACTCACTTCACCAATTGTGAAGTAGCGCTTCCCCGGTATTGGGGGAAGCTCCTGATTATTCGATGGTTCCAGCATAGTTTTCTACCCGCTGTTTGAGTTTTTGTCCGGGTCGGAAAGTTACTACCCGTCTGGCACTCACAGGGATTGCTTCACCAGACTTTGGATTTCTCCCTGGACGCTGTTTTTTATCGCGCAGAGTGAAATTACCAAAGCCTGATAACTTAACGCCTTCACCACGTTCAAGCGCCCCACGAACTTCCTCAAAAAACATCTCTACAAGCTCTTTAGCTTCACGTTTATTTAGACCAAGTTCATCAAATAAATGTTCGACCATTTCCGCTTTGGTCAATGTCATCACTGTAGCTCCTAAACCTTCGAGTATTGTGTGAGGCTAAAACGCAGCGTTATTGACGCAGCACTCCACCTGTTTGTTTTTCTAACAATTGCACGATGCTATCTACATGTGCATTGATATCAGCATCTTCTAGAGTGCGTGAAAAGTCTTGGAAAATCAAGCCTAAAGCAAGGCTTTTTTGTCCAGCTTCGACCCCAGGCCCTTCGTAAACATCAAACACAGAATGCGAAGTCAATGCCTCTACACCTGCATTTTCCAACACTCTTGAAATAGCAGAAGCGGTTACGGATTGATCAACAATCAATGCAAGATCCCGACGAATGGATGGGAAGCGAGACAACTTTTTATAAGCTGAAAGCGACTTTTTCGATACTCGATCCATATCCAATTCAAACAAGAACACGGTTTGAGACAATCCAAGCGACTTCTCAAGACGCGGATGCAATGCACCAACCCAGCCAACAACATTATCACCATCAATAATCTGTGCAGACTGTCCCGGATGTAATGCCGGATGTGCAACAGCTGCAAAATGGAAAGTGGTTTCTGTGGCTTCTGCTAATAGCTTCTCAACATCGCCTTTAATATCGAAGAAATCAACATTCTCTGCTTTGGTATCCCAATGTTCCGTATTACGCGTACCAGTGATCACACCGGCCAGCTGCTTACGCTGCTTAATACCCGAGTCAGTCTTTACAAAGTTAAGACCCATTTCGAACAAGCGAACACGCGACTGCTGTCGATTCAGGTTTTTAACTAAAGCGGGTATTAAACCTGACCACAAAGTGCTGCGCATAATCGCCAACTCTTCAGAGATTGGGTTTGCCAAACGAATCTGCTCTTGAGCAGGATTCAGCATCAACTCGATCTCAGAAGGCACAAAACTGTAGGTAACTGCTTCACGATAGCCCTTTGCAACTAATAACTGACGTAAAATATCTTCATTCACTTCAGTTTCTAGTTTACGAGCGATTCTTGGCTCCATTGGGCGAAGACGTGACGGAATCTTATCGTAGCCATACACACGGGCTACTTCTTCAATCAGATCAACCTCGCGGGAAATATCAAAACGGAATACAGGTGGAGTGACTGACCAGCTTTCACTGGCAACTTCAACCTCACATCCAAGACGCTGCAGAATGTCAGTCACACGCTCGGCATCAACAGTAATGCCCAAGTGACGGACAATATCACTGGATTGTAAAATAATCGCTGAGCGGTCCAACAAGGCCGGATTACTGACGACATCATTCACCGCAGCCACTTCACCACCACAAATCTCAAGGATCAGCTGGGTCGCACGTTCTAGTGCCTTAGCTTGTAAATCAGGAGAAACACCACGCTCAAATCGGTGTGATGAGTCAGTGTGTAAACCATAGTTACGTGATTTACCCATGATTTTCTCAGGAACAAAGTACGCACTTTCCAGAAAAATATTTTGAGTATCATCAGTTACCGAAGTATCTAAACCACCCATGATTCCTGCCAGAGCAACCGCTTTTTCCTGATCCGCGATAACCAGCGTATTTTCATTCAGTGCAACTTCCCGACCATCAAGCAAAGTCAGAGGCTCACCTTCCGCGGCTTTACGAACCACGATACCGCCGGACAACTTATCAAAGTCAAAACCATGCATAGGCTGACCTTGCTCAATCATCACATAATTGGTGACATCAACAACTGGTCCCAGACTCCGAATATCCGCACGACGTAAACGCTCTACCATCCACAACGGCGTCTCAGCTTTTACATTCACATTGCGGATAATACGACCTGCATAACGCTGGCAATCATCGGTAGCCTGAATCTCAATGCCAAACTGCTCATCAGATACCACTTCAACGGTGGCAATCTCCGGTGCAGTTACCTGAGTTTGTGTCAATACACCGACTTCACGCGCAATCCCTGCAATACTCAAACAGTCCGCACGATTAGGGGTGGCATCCAGTTCAAGAATTACATCATTGAGCATCATGTACTCACGAATATCCTGCCCAACTGGTGCATCTGCCGCTATCTCAAGCAAGCCATCCGCACTCTCGGCCAAGCCAAGCTCACTTGCAGAACACAGCATGCCAAACGATAGCTCGCCACGTAATTTTGATTTTTTAATCTTGAAGCTAGAACCATCACTAGCACCTAATACCGCACCAATCATTGCCAACGGCGCTTTCAGACCCGCACGAGCATTCGGTGCGCCACAAACAATCTGAACAGGCTCATCCTGACCACAGTTGACCTGACAGATACGTAGCTTATCAGCACCGGGGTGCTTTTCTGCGCTCAGAATCTCCGCCACAACTACATTACTAAAATCCGCGGCTACCGGCTCAATTCCATCTAACTCGACACCCGCCATCGTAAGCTGGCTGCCAATTTCTGCTGCATCAATTTCAGGGTTAACCCATTCACGCAGCCATGTTTCACTGACTTTCATTTGTTTATCCCCTTAGCTGAACTGTTGCAGGAAGCGAGTATCGTTATCAAATAAGATACGCAAATCATCGATGCCGTAACGCAACATCGCTAAGCGCTCCACCCCAAAACCAAAGGCAAAACCAGTGTATTTTTCCGGATCAACACCTGTGTGCTTCAGCACTTCAGGATGCACCATTCCACAGCCCATTACTTCCAGCCAGCCGGTATGACTACAAACCTTACAGCCTTCACCTTCACACAAAACACATTGAATGTCGGTTTCAGCAGATGGCTCTGTGAATGGGAAATAAGACGCACGGAAACGAACCGGAAGCTCGTCAACCTCAAAGAAAGCTTTAAAGAAAGCGTCCAATACACCTTTTAAATCTGAAAACGTAACGTCCTTATCAACCATCAAGCCTTCAACCTGATGGAACATTGGACTATGGGTCACATCAGAATCACAACGGTAAACACGGCCCGGAGCAATCACCCGATATGGCGGCTCATTGTCTTCCATTGTGTGAATTTGTACTGACGAGGTATGTGTTCTTAACAACAAACCATCATCAAAGTAGAACGTATCATGCATGGCACGTGCCGGATGATGCTCCGGAACATTCAACGCTGTGAAGTTATGGAAGTCGTCTTCAATTTCCGGACCTTCAACCACATCAAAACCAAGTTGCGCAAAGATCGCTTCGATTCGTTTGATGGTTAAGGTGATAGGATGCAAACTACCTGTTTCGGCAGCGCGTCCCGGTAAAGTGACATCAACACGCTCAGCCTGCAAACGCTCATTTAGCGCCTCTTCCTGCATGCTCTCTTTACGAGCTTCCAAAGCAGCGGCTAATGCTTGCTTTGCCTTGTTGATTTCCTGACCTGCTTCGCGGCGTTGCTCCGCTGGCAGTTGACCTAGTTGCTTCAACTGGTCTGTCAGAATCCCCTTTTTCCCCATGTAACGCACACGTACTTCATCCAGCGCTGCAAGACTTGCAGCTGCTGACAGCTCCTGATGTGCCTGATCCATGAGTTCCAGTAATTGTTTCACAGAAAAACTCCCGGTAAATCCGTTTTATGATACTTCTAAACAAAAAAAGCGGAGAAAGGCATCAACCTTTCCCCGCTTTCAGTCTGATTCGATAGGTTTGAATCAAGCAGCTAGGGCGGCTTTTGCCTGCTCAGCTATCTTCTCAAACGCATCAATATCATGTACTGCTAAGTCAGCCAGCATCTTACGGTCAACTTCGATACCAGCCTTATGAATACCGTTCATTAAACGGCTATAAGAAATATCGAACATACGAGCTGCCGCATTGATACGAACAATCCACAAGCTGCGGAATTGACGCTTCTTTTGACGACGGTCACGGTATGCATACTGACCAGCTTTTGTAACTGCCTGGGTAGCAACACGATATACACGGCTACGAGCACCGTAATAACCTTTTGCTTTTTTGAGGACTTTTTTGTGCTTAGCACGGGCTGTTACACCACGTTTTACTCTTGCCATTTTCTAAATCTCCTGTTTAAGCGTAAGGCATCATTTTGCGAACTGAAGGCGTATCACACGCTTCAACGACATCGCCTGCACGCAGGTGACGCTTTCGCTTAGAGCTTTTCTTAGTCAGGATATGACGCAAGTGAGATTGCTTGCACTTGAACGTGCCATTAGCACGCTTGCGGAATCGCTTTGCAGCGCCGCTGTTAGTTTTGATCTTAGGCATCTTCGTCTCCGTTGATAACGGTTAATAGAACATCCCTCAAGAGTGCCCGCCTTGAAGGGATGCATACAAATTCTGTGCTTTTTACTGCTTGTCTTTATTGATCGGCGCCATCACCATGATCATTTGACGACCTTCCATCTTAGGGAACTGCTCAACTGTTGCATATTCCGCAAGATCCGCTTCAACACGCTTAAGCATATCCATACCCAAGTCACGGTGAGCCATTTCACGACCGCGGAAACGAACCGTTACTTTAGTCTTGTCGCCAGCCTCAAGAAACTTAACCATGTTACGTAGTTTGATATTGTAATCACCAATATCAGTAACAGGGCGGAATTTAATCTCTTTAACCTGAGTCTTCTTCTGCTTCTTCTTAGCAGCACCTTTCTTCTTACTGTTTTCGAACTTGAACTTACCAAAGTCCATGATGCGACAAACAGGAGGTTCCGCATTCGGCACAATTTCAACCAAATCTAGTGTCACAGCTGCAGCTTTGGCCATTGCATCCTCTATAGATACAACACCGACATTTTCACCTTCTGCATCAATTAACCTTACCTTGGGTAAAGTAATTTCTTCATTGACACGATTTTTTTTCTGGTTGCGAGCGATACGCTTACCCTCCTAAACAATAAAAATACGACTTAACGCAAAACAACAAGCATTTTAAGTCTTCTGCACTTGTGGAAGATCTACACGCTGACTAATTTCGCCTTGCAGACGAGCAATCAGCGCATCAACAGTCATTGTACCCAAGTCTTCACCTGTTCTGGTACGCACTGCGACCGAATCCGCTTCGACTTCACGATCACCGACCACTAATAAATATGGCGTGCGTTGTAAAGTGTGCTCGCGGATTTTAAATCCAATCTTCTCATTTCTCAAGTCTGACGTAGCCCGAATGCCAACTTTTTTCATCCGGTCTGTCACAGATTTTACAAAATCAGCCTGAGAATCAGTGATATTCATGATAACAGCTTGTTCTGGCGACAACCACAACGGGAATCGACCTTCATGGTGTTCGATCAAAATTCCGATGAAACGTTCAAAAGAACCTAAAATTGCACGGTGCAACATAACAGGAACCTGACGCGATCCATCTTCTGCAACATATTGCGCATCTAAGCGACCCGGCATGGAGAAATCAACCTGAATAGTACCAAGCTGCCAAACACGTCCAATGACATCTCTGAATGAGAACTCGATCTTTGGACCATAGAAAGCACCCTCACCCGGATTTTCCTGCCATTCCAGATCTTTTGCATCCAGCGCATCGGATAATGCCTTCTCCGCTTTATCCCAGTCCTCATCACTACCCACTCGATTTTCAGGGCGAGTAGATAGACGATAGATAACATCATCAAAACCGAAATCACGGTACACGTCATGCAGGAAGTCCATGAACTCTGACACTTCAGACTGGATCTGGTCCTCAGTACAGAAGATATGGCCATCATCCTGAACAAAACCACGCACACGCATCAAACCATGCAGTGCACCTGACATTTCATTTCGGTGACATGAACCAAACTCTGACAAACGCATCGGTAAATCGCGGTAGCTTTTCAGACCCTGATTAAATACCTGAACATGGCACGGGCAGTTCATTGGCTTTAAGGCAAACTCACGCTCATCCGAAATCAAGGAGAACATATCATCTTTGTATTTCGCTGCGTGCCCAGAACGCTCCCACAAAGAGAAATCAACCAACTGTGGTGTTTTGATTTCCTTGTAATCTCTCAGGCGCTGCTGCTCACGCATGTACTGTTCAATTGTTTGATAAACTGTCCAGCCTTTCGGATGCCAGAACACCTGCCCCGGTGCTTCTTCCTGAATATGGAACAAATCAAGCTGACGACTCAAACGACGGTGATCTCGTTTCTCTGCTTCTTCAACATTGTGCAGATATGTCTTAAGGTCTTTTTTACTGCCCCAAGCTGTACCATAAACACGTTGCAGCATTTCGTTATTTGAATCACCACGCCAGTATGCACCGGCAAGCTTAGTTAACTTAACTGCCGGAATCTTTCCTGTACTTGGCACGTGTGGACCACGGCACAAATCAATAAAGTCATCCTGACGATACAGAGACAACTCCTGATCAGCCGGAATCGACTCAATAATTTCAGCTTTGTATTCTTCACCCATGTCACGGAAGAAGCTAACCGCCTCATCACGTCCCATGACTTCACGACTCACAGGGATATCCTGCTTAATCAGCTCCTGCATGCGCTTTTCAATCGCCTCTAAATCTTCAGGCGTGAATGCACGCTCGTAAGCGAAGTCATAATAAAAACCGTTTTCAACGACCGGACCAATGGTTACCTGAGCGGTTGGAAATAGTTGTTTAACTGCCTGTCCCATTAAGTGCGCTGAAGAGTGGCGGATTACTTCCAGACCTTCTTCATTTTTTGAGGTGATAATGCTGAGTGTTGAATCCTCAGTCATTGAGTAGCTGGCATCAACCAACTCATCATTCACGAGGCCCGCGAGGGTTGCTTTGGCCAAACCAGGGCCGATATCAAAAGCAACATCCATAACAGACACAGGTTTATCAAAACTACGTTGACTACCATCGGGAAGTGTAATAACAGGCATAACAATAATCTCCAGTGGTGACCAATACCAATGGCCACATGATGTTTTTCGCCACAAACAGGCGTGGATTAATTAAGCGGGCAAGTTTAGCAAGTTAAATCGTCAGGGTTAACCGCTAAGCCCAGTTATTTTGTATTTTAATGCGCCTATTTCAGCTTCAGCGGCATTAATAACAATTTTAGTAGCGACGTTTCGCCACCCTCATACTGATTCAGACCTATTTTCATATTCTCGTGACCTTGCTCTGGTTGTGCCACATAACTGCCAAAAATGCGATCCCACCACGGCACATTAAAACCGTAGTTACTATTGGTCTCACCCTTAATCACGCTGTGATGCACACGATGCATATCCGGCGTCACAATAAACAGACGCAAAATATGATCAAACGGCAGTCGAATATTACTGTGATTAAACAATGCTGCACCGTTGAGGATAATTTCAAATATCACCACTGCCATTACCGGAATCCCAAATAGCAGGATCGCAGCGAACTTTACCAACATGGATAAGACAATTTCGATGGGATGAAAGCGTAGCGCAGTGCTGGTATCGATCGCGTTATCACTGTGATGCACTTGATGTAGCCGCCAAAGCATTGGCACGACATGAAAAATCCGGTGCTGCCAGTAGATAATCACATCTAACAAGATAATCGCGAGAATCACGGGTGTATGAAATCCTAATAGCGCTCTATCCTGCTCTGCCACCCACACCGCAAACAATCCAGCCGTCATTGGCAGAATTATTTTCACCGCAATACTATCAATAACAACTAATGAAAGATTTGCTGCCATGCGCTTGGGCTTGCTACCGGGCATAACGCGTCGGGGAATTAGATATTCCAACAAACTAAACAAACAAAGAAGGCCTAAAAAGACGCTTAAGCGAATGATATTTTCATTTTCCATAGTCAGCTGCTTTTAATAATTTTTGGGTAGGCTATGTACGCGCGAATAAACACATCAGATCATAGCACGAAGTCTATAAGCAAAAACTAATAAAAAGATCAGGAAAGTGCAAAAAAGAATGGTGGGGCGTGAGCGATTCGAACGCTCGACCAATTGATTAAAAGTCAACTGCTCTACCGACTGAGCTAACGCCCCTAAAGGGAGGTCTTGAAATGGTGGGGCGTGAGCGATTCGAACGCTCGACCAATTGATTAAAAGTCAACTGCTCTACCGACTGAGCTAACGCCCCTACGTCAAGAACGGCGTATTATAGACACCGTATTTTCATTTACAAGTCCTTTTTTAAACTAATTACACCTTTTCTAATTGTCGCATGCTATTTGGCAATAAATGCATATCCGCCAGCGAGGCTGACAGCGCTTTAAAGAAGTTCGACTCATCCTCATAAACCATTCCATAGTATTGGATTTTCATGGTTAGCGCACTGCCAAACACAATCGCTGCGAATGTCAGGAATGACCCTAAGGCCAATGTCGATACACCCGTCACCGCCTGACCAATGGTGCACCCCATTGCCAATACACCACCGATTCCCATTAGAAAACCACCAATGATGTGCGCGAAGAAGTCCTTCCAGCTACTGAACCACTCAATACGAAACTTGCCCGCAACTAATGAGTACAAGAAGCCACCGGCAACCACACCAAATGCCGCACAGAGTGCAAAGGTTACCATCTGGTTTGAGAATCCGGTTTCAATCCAACGTAACAAGTGCCCAGAGGGTTGAACAAAAGTGAAGGACTGCGCGCCAACTGCGTAAGGACGCTCATCCATCATATCAACCTCATCCAACAGTTCGACACCCACCTCACCCGTGGTCACCCACCAAGCGGCAACAATAACAGCAGCGACAACCACTCCTGCCAATACATTATCAAAGCTTCGGGTGAAGTCCTTGGAGGACAAAGCCCATTGAATCAACATTACACCCAATACCGCACCAATTAATAGCCCTGTAGTATCTGCATCGAAGCCACCAATTCCACTGACAATACTGCCCAGACTCTGGTCTTCGATATCGTAATTAGTCAAATCAATAAAGGCTGGCTCCATCCAACGTATGAAGTAGTCGTAGCTGACATTAGTGAATATCATCATATAAGCGGCAAGGCCCATCACCAGCAACACAAATACTGATTTTATATTCCCGCCACCGACTCTGAGTAATGTCTTATTTCCACAGCCTGAACCGAGCGTCATTCCTATACCGAAAATCAATCCCCCCACTACATTACGAGGCCAGGCAAACATAGCGGTTCGGTAAGGCGGATTTGATACATCATTATCAGCGGTCATGGAAATATCGACGTAACCGAGCGCACCAGTAACCAGCACACCTAGTATGGCTGCTCCCATGGCAAATACCCAAGCCCGCATACGTCCCGTATCGCCAATATTGACTACGTCTGACACGGCTCCCATAGTACAAAAATTGGTTTTCGTGGCGACTACGCCCAGAATGAAAGCAAGCCCAAATGCCCACAGTAGCACCTGTGTTGTGATTTCCATAATTCCTCAGCCTCGGTTGTAAATGTTTAGAGGTTCATCATCCATAGAACAGAATGCAAGGCAATATTACTAAGTGGTTAGAGTGACAGTTAGCTTTGTGTGACTTCACGCACGATATGGCTGGGGAAACCGCGTGATAAAAGAAAGCGGGATTGTCTTGCCTGCTCGTCACGCGCTTTGGGATACGCTTCGCCAAATCGCTTTGCACGCTGCGTCTCGGCAAGATCCCACCAATTGACCTCTGCTTCACGAATGGCAGTTTCGGCCAGACGCTGACTAATGCCTCGCTGTAGCAATTGACTGCGGATTTTTAACTCGCCTTGTCCCTTGAGAATACGGGAGCGAACAAAGCTCTCCGCATATCGCTCTTCGCTCTGGTAATTTGCCTCAGCTAGTTGATCTAGTAAGGGTTCCAGATCAACACCTTCCGCATATGGCTTAAGCTGCAATTTACGGCGCAACTCAAGCCGGGAGTGTTCACGACGGGATAACAAATCAATCGCTGTTTTCAGGCAGCGATTGACATTATCAGCCTGTGAATTACTCGGCTTCTTGCTCTGCGTCATCTTGCTCATCTGCAGGGGCAGCCTTAGAAGCTAGTAGCTTTTCACGCAATTGCTTTTCAATGGTTTCGGCAATTTCAGGGTTCTCTTTCAGATAGGTACGCACATTATCTTTACCCTGACCAATCTTGTCACTTTGGTAGCTATACCAAGAACCCGCTTTATTGATTAAGCCTTCACGCACACCCAGATCGATCAGCTCACCTTCGTGAGAAACACCTTCTCCATAAAGAATCTCGAACTCAGCTTCTTTGAACGGAGGCGCCATTTTGTTCTTAACAACTTTAACACGAGTGCTGTTACCAACAATCTCATCGCCTTTCTTGATACCACCGATACGACGAATATCCATACGCACAGATGCGTAGAACTTCAGCGCATTACCACCAGTGGTGGTTTCAGGACTACCAAACATAACACCGATCTTCATACGAATCTGGTTGATGAAGATAACCGTCGTGTTCGACTTTTGGATGTTTGCAGTCAGTTTACGCAGCGCCTGTGACATCAAACGTGCCTGAAGACCCATGTGTGAGTCGCCCATATCACCTTCAATCTCAGCCCGAGGAGTCAATGCTGCAACAGAATCCACAATTACCAAATCAACACCGCTTGAACGGACCAGCATGTCGGCGATTTCCAGCGCCTGTTCACCATTATCCGGCTGAGAAACCAGCAGGTCATCAATATTGACGCCCAGCTTTTCAGCGTAACTTGGATCCAGTGCGTGCTCCGCATCGATAAATGCACAGGTACCGCCAGCTTTTTGACACTCCGCAATCGTGTGCAGTGTCATGGTTGTTTTACCCGATGATTCAGGTCCGTAGATCTCCACGATACGACCACGCGGCAAACCGCCAACACCCAATGCAATATCCAGTGTTAAAGACCCCGTTGAAATCACTTCGATATTACGCGCCGCACTTGCATCACCCATACGCATCACTGCGCCTTTACCGAATTGCTTTTCGATCTGACCTAATGCTGCTGCTAAGGCTTTTTTTCTATTATCATCCACGCGTCTGTTTTCCTTTTAAGCTAATGGCAAATCATACTTGCCGAATTATTATCATTAAATTTGAGTGTGGCTATTTAGCCATAAAAAACTCATTTCCCCAAGCGTGACACGACACCCTGCAAAGCGTGTGCTACCGACTGCATCCGCACGTCATTGCGGTCACCCTCAAAGTGACAAGTGTCTGTCTCTACCAATTCTTGCCTATTCGCCCAGCCAAAACACACCATCCCGACTGGTTTACTGTCAGTGCCACCGCCTGGTCCGGCGACGCCTGTAATTGACAGGGACACTGAGGCATCACTGTATCGCAGAGCACCGCTAGCCATTTCGGCCGCCGTCTCTTTACTGACCGCGCCAAACTGCTCAAGCGTTTCCAATTTAACATCAACCATTTTCTGCTTAGCGCCATTACTGTAAGTAACGAATCCACAGTCCAGAACATCAGAGCTTCCTGACAGATCGGTTAATAGTTTGGCCACCCATCCGCCAGTACAAGACTCTACCGTTGCCAGCCGTTGCTTGTGCGCTCGCAGTACATTGGATACCTGCTCAGCGATTTGTATTAACTCAGACTCATTCATGCGCCGCATCTTACATCATGTACTCTCAAAAGTGCATTAGTCCGACTAGATTTGCATTTATTTTCAGCAGACTCATGACATTTAATTACCCTGCTGATACATTCCCCAAATGGCCAAATCTAGCAAAAAATCTACCTCACAACACACACCAATGATGCAGCAATACCTCCGGATTAAATCAGAGCATCCGGATCAAATGCTGTTTTATCGTATGGGTGATTTTTATGAATTATTCTTTGATGACGCGAAGCGTGCGGCAGAATTGCTCAATATCACGCTAACGGCCAGAGGGAAATCAAACGGTGATCCGATCCCGATGGCAGGTGTACCGTACCATGCAGCAGAGCAATACTTACCTCGCCTGTTAAAGCTAGGTGTGTCGGTCGCTATCTGTGAACAAGTCGGAGACCCTGCAACCAGTAAAGGACCGGTGGAACGCAAGGTTGCACGTATTCTGACGCCAGGAACGGTGACTGATGACTTTTTACTGGATGAAACCCGCGACAATTTATTACTGGCCATCTTCCAACATGAAGAAGCCTACGGTGTTGCGCATATCGATCTGAGTAGTGGTCGTTTTGTCCTGTCAGAGCTGGAAAATGCCCATGCACTGACTAATGAGATCGAACGCCTGCAACCCGCAGAAATATTATTACAAGAAGAACAAAATCCCTTATCAGGAAGCAAACACTCCATCACTCGTCGTGCAAGTTGGCATTTCGATAGTGATACTGCGCTGCAACTCTTGACTAAACAGTTCGGTACGCATGACTTAAGCGGATTCGGTTGCACCGACTTACCATTGGCTATTATTGCCGCTGGCGCACTCCTACAATACGTACAAGAAACACAACGTGCTGCCCTGCCTCATATTACCGGCATGCAAGTAGAATCAACGGATGATGGCATTGTGCTTGATGCTGCCAGTCGCCGAAACCTGGAACTTGAACAAAGCCTCACTGGTGACCACAAAAATACACTGATTTCAGTACTGGATCACACTGCTACCAGCATGGGTGGCCGCCTACTCAGTCGCTGGCTGAATAAGCCTCTCAAAGATCAGCAAGTCCTGCGCAATCGTCACCAATCAGTTGCTGCTCTGATACAGGATTATCGTTTCGAATTGCTGCAACCTTTATTACGACAAATCGGTGATATCGAACGTATCGTGTCACGTATCGCCTTAGGCTCAGCACGACCCCGCGACTTATCAACCTTACGCGCGTCATTGCATATCGTGCCACAACTGCATAGTGAAATTGATTCCGTAGGATTCCAATATGTGCAGGATATTCGCCAGCAAATAGATACTCACGCATCCTTATTAGAACTACTCGGCCGCGCCATCATTGAAGAACCACCAGTATTGATTCGTGATGGTGGTGTCATTGCCGAAGGTTATGACGCTGAGCTTGATGAGTTACGTAACCTAAGCCAGAACGCAGACCAATATTTATTGGATCTGGAAACCCGTGAACGCGAGCGCACGGGGATTCAAACACTCAAAGTTGCTTACAACCGGGTGCATGGATTTTATATCGAAATATCCCGTACGCATTCGGACCAGGTACCACCGGAGTATGTCAGACGTCAAACACTCAAAGGTGCTGAGCGCTTTATTCTTCCGGAGCTCAAGCAATTCGAAGACAAGGTACTGTCATCCCGAGAACGTGCGCTTGCGCGTGAAAAATCACTTTATGAAAGCTTGCTGGTTACATTAGCAGAACATTTGCAGCCATTACGGTTGACCGCACAGGCAATCTCAGAACTCGATGTACTCAGTAACTTCGCGGAGCGCGCTTCAACACTGAACTACGAATGTCCTGAGCTTGTGGGAACACCCGGGTTTGATATCGAAGACAGTCGCCACCCGGTAGTAGAAACTACGCTAGACGCACCGTTCGTGCCTAACGATCTGCAAATGAACCCACAACGACGCATGCTGATGATTACCGGTCCAAACATGGGCGGTAAATCGACTTATATGCGACAGGTTGCGTTGTTGGTGCTGATGGCCCACGTGGGGAGCTTTGTCCCTGCTAAACGTGCCGTGATTGGCCCGGTCGATCGCATTTTTACCCGCATCGGCGCACATGATGACTTGAGCACCGGTCGCTCCACATTTATGGTGGAAATGACGGAAGCGGCTAATATCCTGAATAATGCCACTGCCAACTCATTGGTTTTAATGGATGAAATTGGTCGGGGCACCAGCACCTTTGATGGCTTATCACTCGCATGGGCATTTGCCGAGCATCTGGCAAGTCAGCGCAAAGCATTCACTTTATTCGCGACGCACTACTTCGAATTAACAAGCCTACCTGACACCATCAGCAATATCGCCAATGTTCATATCGACGCGGTTGAGCACGCAGACAAGATTGTCTTCTTACACCGCGTAAAAGATGGTCCTGCCAACCAAAGTTACGGTTTACAGGTTGCACAACTTGCCGGTGTGCCAAAACCAGTGGTGGATCAAGCCAGACAAAAACTGCAATCTTTAGAGACCGATGCTAAGCACTCTGTTCAGGAAGGCGGAACCCTTCCCTTAAATCTGCAATTTACACCTGAAGTTGACCCACAAGCTGAGACCTTGAAAACAGCACTACAGGCAATTGATCCTGATGAATTAACTCCGCGACAAGCATTGGATGCATTGTATCAACTTCACCAACTGATTAAGTAAACCCCATAATTTTCAACCACTTGGGTTAATTTTTCTTAATGGAACTTTTGTATTTTTCGGCGGTATAACTATTTCCCGTGATCAACATTATTACTAAAACATAGGATATTGATTATTTTTAAATCAAAAAATACCGCCTAAAAAACTCAGCTAATTAAGCTGAATAATGTTTCTGATAGACCAAAAAATATTAATCAACGCTCAGAGATTTTTTGATTTTTCTCAACCAGAGATTTTCGGTAGATATAAATAACCCAATCAACACGGAGGTTACTTATGTCACGGAATGACAATGTTTTTTTTCTCTTCGAAAGCAACATCAAACGCGAATTCAAAAACCGTAAAAAACGCCAAAGCAAGAAAATGCGTCGACGTTTGGAAGTAAAACGCAAGTTGGATAACTACTTTGAAAACAAGCGCATCAACCGTCAACTCGGCTTTTTGGAAGATGATGACGAGCTAATGTGGGAAATTTAGAGATTATTTGTCACGACATTGAGGCACCACGGTTGTACTTTTTAGACAGCTGTGGTGATAAAACACTATCCGCAGGGCTTCTTATTGCTATAATGCACCCCACGTCTCGGTAGCTCAGTTGGATAGAGCGGTCCCCTCCTAAGGGACAGGCCAGGGGTTCGATTCCTCTCCGGGACGCCATCCATTCACACTCCCTCAAAAACTTCGTTACACCTCCCAACATTCTGTTAAGCATTAAACAGGACTTTCATCCCACCCAAATAAAAAACGCCCTTTGCCGGGGTAAGCAAAGAGCGTGGGGGTTGAGATTGGCGATGATCTTATTTTTATTATTGATAGATCGCTCTTCTCGGGGGCTTGCTGGTAAATCTTTTATTATTATTTTGTTGTTATCGTTTTGTTGTTGATAAGTAATATGCACCGGGTGTGCCAACTTTCTCCAAAACCGCATAAATAATTGTTTTATATATATTTTTAAAGTTTTAATCGATTTCTAAATAGCACTATTTCAGTGAGCTAAACATGACAATGTCAGCTTACGACGGCGTTATTGGATAATTTGTCACTTATGAACGACTCACTGGCCCAACTAATCTACACATCTGGCTCTAAGAAAATCTGAATACAGGTTTTAAGGTGAGATTCACATCCGGGGAGGTCAACGATATGCAGTGAGCAGGATTCCGCAAAAACACACAAATCTGCCAACAATCTCACTGCAATGGCGATGTCAGTTCCATGCGCACTGAGGCACACAATTGTTACCAATGACACTAGTCATATCGACGATGAATCACTGATGTACTCCTCCTGCAAAAAAAAGGTGTGAGTGTAGTATGATAAAGAAACTCAGTGATGCAACCTTGCAGCACCGAGCATAACTTGTCTCCGGCAACCGAAGGCAATTCAGAGAGTAAGACCACAGGAGTTCAAATGAAGTCAATCAAGAAAATTCTAAGCTGTATCTCACTAGCAGCAGTTACTGGCATCGCAACATCAACGGCAAGTGCAGACGTTAACGTTGCATATTTCCTAGAGTGGGCAACCCCAAATCAAGTCGCTAAAGTTGAGAAAGTTTATGATGAAGCACTCGGTGAGAAAGTTAACTGGGTGAACTTTGCTACGGGTACTGCAATGACCGAGGCGATGCTGTCTGGCGATATTGATATTGCATTCAGTCAAGGCATGACGCCATTCGTTAACGCTGTGAATGCTAACGCACCAATCAAGATGGTTGGTATTGCAGTTGCTTACGGTGCTGGTGGTGATTGTGTTGTTAGCGACAAGTCAGGTATATCAAAAGAAAATGCAACAGAGCTGGAAGGCCAATCAGTTGCAGTACCGTTAAATACAATGTCTGACTATGAACTTCGCCTGACGCTAAGCAGTCTGGACGTAGATATCACAAAAATCAAAATTGTTGATCAGGAACCAGCAGATGCTGCCGTCTCTTTGGCTGATGGTGCTGTAGCAATGGCATGCGGTTTTGGTGCTGACTCACTGTCTAAGATGAAAGAAGTTGGTAAACCAATGTTAACGCTGGACGAGAAAACAGCAGCTGGCATCACTAGCTTTGATATCGTTTCTGTGACTGAGAAGTTCATTCAGGAAAACCCTGAAGCAGTAAAGACGTTCATGGAAGTTACATCACAAGCCAATGCAGATTTTGCCAAAGACCAAAGCAAGATGGATGTTATTGCTAAAGATGCGGGCTTAACGCTGGAGAAAACTAAAGAGCAAATGGCTGGATTCAGCTTCCCTTCTGTTGAAGAGCAGATGGCAGAGTACTTCAATGAAGATGGCAAGGTCGCAAAAGTATTGCCATTCATGGGGAATATGTTTGCTACAGAAGCAGCGCCAGCTAAAGACGATTACTCTTCAGTAATTGATACATCTTTCCTTAAGTAAGCCTACTTAAGTCAGGAAAGTGTTACACAAACGGCAGATATCTCATCTGCCGTTTTTACATCAGAGTTATTCTAAGCGGTACTTTAAGACAACGTAAAATCAATCACCTAAGGAAGGTATATGAGTGACCTTGTAGCAAAAGACTTAAGTATGGTTTTTGATGTTGGTTCAGGGGGGCAAGTTCATGCGCTTAACAACATCAATTTCACTCTAAAAAGTGGCGAACTATTATCAGTACTGGGGCCGTCAGGCTGTGGTAAAACAACGCTGCTAAATATCATCGCAGGATTCAATCACCCCACAAGTGGTGGCGTGTACCTTGGCGATGAAGAAATCAAAGGTCCTGGTGTGAACAGGGGCATGGTTTTCCAGCAAGGCGCTTTATTTGAATGGTTAACGGTTTCAGAAAACGTCGACTTTGGCCTGCGTATGAAAGGTACTGACCCTAAAAAAAGCCGTAAAATGGTCGATGAGTGGTTAGATATCGTTGGCTTGGCTGGCTTCGGTGATGTTCCTACCTATCAATTATCAGGGGGAATGCAGCAACGGATCGCATTAGCACGCTGTCTCATCAATGATCCGGATTTGATTCTGATGGATGAGCCACTTGGCGCACTTGATGCATTGACCCGGGAAAAAATGCAGTCGCTTGTACTTAAAATCTGGAAAGAAACCGGCAAGACCATCATGATTATCACGCACTCAGTGGAAGAAGCATTACTGCTGGGCGAACGACTATTCGTCATGGCACCAAGACCGGGACGAATACACAAAGAATACAATCTGCCCTTTGCTGACCGTGGTGTCACCGAAGATACCCGAGACATCAAAAACGGGGATGATTTTATTCATACTCGTGAAGAGATTCTCACCATGATCTGGGATATGGAAGAAGAAATTATGGGGCAGGTGTAATTATGTTTGATTTCTTATTTGAATACCGGGGCGTTATTGTCGGTACAATATTTGTTGCCTTGATTGCCGCTGTTATATGGGCGTTCTTCTACGGGCGTAAACTAATACGTACCGAAAAAAATGATGCTGTTTTTGGTAATCCCGCACGTGCATTAGGTGGCTGGCATTGGGTCATAACGGGGGTTAGTGCGATTCTCATTGTTTGGCTCTATTTCTCTTGGGATGCTGCTCGGGCATTCCACCCCAAAGCTGCCAATGAGCTTTGCCAGGTCGCTAAACTATCATCTGCAGTCAATCCAATTCGCTCAACCTTTCCTTTAGAAAAAGAGTTTTTAAAAGGTACGAGCTTATTGGTTCGTGAAAATGCGCAACTGTCTGAGCTTGAGGAAAGAGTTGAGAGACTAGGCTTTTCTGAGACCGAAAAAGCGAAAGCGAAAGAAACGATCGACTTGATGCGCGCAGCGATAACGGGAATGACTTCACCGGAGTATCTTGACGCTGAAACAAGTAGTCAGTTTAAAAGTATTGAAGCACGGATTGATGATCTAACCGCGAAACTTGCCGATGAAAACTACCCTGGTGAGCCAACGACTGAGCAAGTTGCTGCCGCTGAAAAGAACGCACGCTGGGGGGACTCTGGTAACGAAATCCCGAATGCTCCTGCTAGTCCACGGGGCTATAAGTTTGATGCAGCCGCAAAAGAAATGAAGTCGATTGCGTCTGACTTTTCCAAAATCAGAAATAAGAATGAAAATTTCTTAGCTCAGATTGAAAAGCTTAAAGCACAGATCGCATCACTTGATGAACTGGCTCAAGCCTCTCCGGGTGTTGATGAGTTACTCGTCCAAAACCGGGCTGATTTCGTTAAAGGTCTGACGCGTGTTTTACGCCGTGTGGATGATGGCAATATCTTCCCACCGGATGCATTGAATAATGTTCAGGCAGCACTCGTTAAGTTGGATGATGAGCAAAAAAGTCAACAAGGTGGACTAAGATTCTACGACACCTTCATGATGCCAGGCGGTCAAATCACGTCAGGTAGTAGCTCATGTAGTGAACAGGGTTCTGGTCGCTGGTTACCTAAGCCATCAGACACTTTACGTACTTTTGCACGTATCTCTAACCCTGAAATTGGCTATAAAGGTTATCCACTGTTGTGGTACAAAATGAAACCATTCGGTGAGATGGTTGATTTCGTACTTCCGGATTTCATTTCATCCTTGGTGCCGGGTAAATTCCCTCGTCATGATGAAAATGGCATCGTTACACCAAACTTTAAAAGCAAGGTACATGACATTGTCACGGGTAACTTTGAGTCGTTTAAAGTACCCATGCCATCAGGCCATGTCTGGGACTCATTACTGCGTGTATTAGCGGGTTTGTTCTTCGGAATTATCCTTGGTGTGCCGCTGGGGCTGTTCATGGGACTATCGCGGTTCTCGAAAGGTTTCTTCGATCCGATGATCGAGCTTTATCGTCCGGTCCCACCACTAGCATGGGCACCGCTGATCTTAACAATCTTTGGTATTGGTGATGACGGTAAGATCTTCTTACTATTCATGGTCGCCTTCGCGATTATGGTTATCTCAGCCAGAACCGGTGCAACGGGTACGCATCTTTCTAAGATTCATGCGGCGCACTCACTGGGAGCAACAAACCGACAGATTCTGCGTAAAGTCATCCTACCTAACTCGTTACCTGAGATACTCACAGGTATCCGAATTGCGATTGGTGTGTGTTGGGGTACTTTGGTTGCTGCGGAAATGCTAGCAGGTACCACAGGTATTGGTTTCGTAGAGAATGTGGCGCGTAAGCAGTCTGACTACGAGATCATCTGGACCACGATTATCATCCTTGGTCTGCTCGGATTGTTATTCGATCTGATGATGCGTTGGATTATTGATAAGGTCATTCCTTGGAGAGGTAAAGGTTAAGGCAGATATTTGCGTTAATTTTTGGCGCACGCTTTAGTAAAGAGGCGGATCATCAGGTTCGCCTTTTTATTTCATACCAAACTAAAGTCTGCTTAAATTAAAAGCAATTGTTCAGATACCGTTCATCGGTTTCACCGTATAGTTAGCCCAACTTCAACGGATAGCCAAGCAGTCGAAGATAAGAACAATAAGAAATCAAATAATAAGAATAAACTGACTGGCAACAATAAAAATAAAACGCTAACCGAAGTTAATTACAGGGGCGATAAAAAACCGTTCAACAATAATGGGGTGGATAACACCCCACCCTTCTCTCGCTACTACCTCTACAAACACCCACTACTACGTTAATACACATGTGCCAAATAGTGCATTCTGCTGCTGTGCTTAATTCCGTGCCATAAAAGTCAATAAATCAAACAAGGCGAACACGTCGGCCTGCAGTGATAAAAATCAGGCACAAAAAAGGCGGAGCATAAATACTCCGCCTCTCAACACGTCACCTGATGAATCAGGTGCTCCCTCTACGATTAACGTAGACGGTAGCTAACACCCATGTTTAGAGATGTATCAACATCATCAAGAGCGTCAGACTTAGTTGCCTTAGCTGTTAATGTTAGATCCAGCTGGTTGTCCAGGTAGTAACGGAATGCTGACGTTAGTGTGTTTGTAGTACTGTCAACACCTGCATCATCACCTGCTTTGCTGTAGTTAAGCAACCAGCTGTTTTCCCAGTCAATCTTGTCTGTGATTTCTCTGGTCAATGTCATGTTGTTGTATACATTGTAGCCAGTATCATCATCACTGTAGATTGTGCTAAACAATGCAACATTTGAGAACTGAGTCTGGTTGTTTAATGGACGGTGGTACTCACCACCGATATCCAATGAAGGATCACCGCCATCACTGTCATCGTAGTTTGACAACACAACACCCATACCTGCACGAACCAACCAACCATGACGGCGTGTAGAGATAAACTCGTTCTGTAGCACGTCATTTGCCTTGATCACGCCGCCTGCTTTCAAACCGCTTCCGATTTGACCGCTAGCCATCAATGCCTTCTCGATGTCTGCAATCCAGTACTGATCGTAGCTCGCAAGACCGTATTTGCTCTTGTACTCGCTTTCACGTGCAATAATGTTTGCAACACTAACGTAAGTCGCTTTGCTTGGTGTGCCTTTCAGAGCGCCCTGCTCGCCCAGTGCTTCGATCAAACGCATTGATTTAGCCATAGGTGTAACGTTTACAACACGTCCATAACCCAGACCAACACCGATTTTGCTGTATACGTTCTCTGCGTCTTTCACAGCGCCTAACTGGCCAGAACCGTACCAGAATGCACCCTTAGAACCCGGACGGAAGTAGTTATCAGCAGTAGCCGCTACGTTTGCAGAGTAAGTGCTTGAAGAACCAGCACCTTCTGTGGCACCACGACCAACAGAACCCTCTGCACCCGCTGTGATACCGATGTTACGGTTTGGGCTACTGAAAACACGATCATAAGACACACTTAGATCAGCATCATAAGAAGTCTGACCCTGGTTACCACCGTCAGCACTGAAGCTACCATCAATGTAAGCATCTTCATAAGAGCTAGTTGCTTCTGTGTAGTCGTAAAGTGTTACTTCTGCATTAGCTGAACCCGCAGCTGCCATGATTGCAACTGAAACCGCTGTTGCTAATTTTGTTTTAACGTTCATTCTTCTTAACTCGCTTTGATAAAATATGAAACATAAATACAATCAATTGTTGAGCAAAATAATGAGATCAACAATTGAAGATAAGGTGTTGTAGATCTGAGACAAGAATTGTTTCAAAAAAGTCACAAATATTTTAATTTTTTAGACTTTTCTAAAATTACTCTTTATTGACCCCAATTCCAGCTCGCCACTGAGAGATCAATTATCAGACATGTACATTTACGTGCGCTTAACATACAGAAAGTGTCTTATGCGTACAACATAGATTTTATGAAGACAGACCTAAGGGATTCTGAGGGTCAATACCTTCCATGAAGGGAAGCTTGCGATCCGAGCTGGTAAGCTGATAAACCAAGCCCATCCAATTACCAATCACAGCTAAGCCAGAGTCATGCCAAGTATTTTGTAAGCGTGGTGTGACAATGTGTTCGGGGAATAATGGCATTGCTTCATCTGCATGCATACTGCAACGAAGCTTTGCTTGGTACTCATCAAAAACAGCCTGAGTCGTGATGTCAAAATAGCCATCCGGGAACGGCGGATAATCTTCCCGCTGCCTGTTGTAAAAACGAAACACTTCACGTTTATACTCTTTTAATAAGCTAATGCTGTCGTACTCCGGGTGTCCCTGAAAATAGACACTCCGGATACCATCATCACTGACAGCAAGGTGAACACCACCATCATCACCTTCAACAAGAATTTTCATGCCTGCTTCTTCGAACTGCTCACGACTCATCACATTGTAACGAGAATGTGGCACATCAAATCGCGTATTGATATCAGATACTAAAGGGTGAGATTTATCCTTAACCCAATGCGGGTAGACGCCCCATCGCTTATAACCCAGATGTTGCCGACGTTGATTATGACGTGCTTCCAGCACAGCATGTGTGGCAAGACATGAGCAGAGCGTGGAGGTTACATTCTCATGTGCCCAGTGCACTACTTTGATCAGCGGTTCCCAAAACACCTCCTGAGAAAGGTTATCATGGGTCACGTTGGCCCCTGTGATGATCAATGCATCCAGCCCCTGCTCTTGTATTTGCTCAAAAGTTTCATAATGATCGTCAATATGCTTTTGGGCTTTCGCGCCACGCTCTTGCTCAGGTAAAGCGAATGGATGCACATAAAATTGTGCAATTGGATTACTAGCGCCAATCAAACGAAAAAACTGACGTTCGGTTGAAGCCAAAGCGGCATCCGGCATCATATTCAATAAGCCTACATGGAGTGCTCTGATATCCTGATGCTTCGCTCTTTCCGGAGTCAGTAGTAACTGACCTTCTTCATGTAATGCCTGAAAAGCGGGTAAATTATTGTGGGCGACTAGTGGCATGCTGCTTACTCGTGACGATCGATGGCTTTTTCGATGAGTTCTAGAAAATCAGATTCTGTTTTAATCTGAAACAATTCAGTGGTTTTAATGGTGTAGGCAAAACGCTTGGCAATGCTTTCGTAACGCGGTATGCGTGCATCAAACAACCGAGGAAACACCCATACCACAAAATCATCCGGATCGATTAAAGCCACGTACTCCAGAGACTTTTCTTCCATATAGATCGCTAGCTGTTCATCCAAAAATGCTTCCCGATAATACAGAGGCTTGGGGGATGTCGCTGCGCGCGCAGTCAGTGTTTTTTCATCCTGCTCGGTTGCTTGTATGTATAGCATGAGAGTGTGTTGCTGAAGTGTCTCCAGCACATCCTCATTATCCAACTCGCAAACACTTCCGCCCGCATCATTGATGAAATGACTGAATCCATAAAGTTGTTTCGATTTACGCATAAACTCAGGCACATCCAACATCGCCGCAACTTCTGCATCATGATGTAACTTGAGACGTCTTTTGAAGTCATTCAGTGTTAGACCACCGAGCGCTGGATCACCCAACTTACCGAGAAATGTCGATAATGGCTTTAAATGATCAACCGTAATATTATTGCGGATATAGATAGAGTCTGACCGCAGCAGGTCACTCAGGAAAGGCACCGACATTGCCTGGGATTTTATATTATCCAGAATCGGTTCATTCATGTAGCGAGTACCAATACGATAGTCACCAGAGTAGTGAAACCACTCGTTATTTCTCAGAATATTAGACAGATATGTTTTACCCACACCTGACATACCTAGTAATGTGATGGATTTATGCGTCCATTGACGAAATTCGTCGGATGATAGTCTCACTTTATTCTTTCTGGCTGAATTAAAAGGGAGCATTATACCCTGATCAATACTAACTGCACCCCAATCTTTGCGAACACAGCGCACTATGCATGGACAGCAGATTATGTTTTTATATCAGTACAATAATAAATACTTGCTGGGCAGCAGGACATAATTGATCTATATATAAGCAAAGAAAATATAAAAAATAATCATTTAACAAGGACCGTAAAATGAACACTCCCCCATTACTTCAGACATTCCTACTGTGCTGTCTGTTCTCCAGTGTCAATGCAACAACTCAGCCACCTGTAGACGCAGACGCTACCAAATCCTCTGAGGCAGCTATCAATAATGACCTAATCGCGAAAGTCATGCTGACAGACGAAGAACAACAGTTTATTGAAGCAGAGTGCATGCGCTTTGCTGTTGATGATGAAGTGCCTGTCGATGATCTTGCAGATTACATCGCTATCTGTAATTCCGAATTAACAGTCGCTGTCAAAACCGCTTTACTTGAGCGACGCGCAAAAGCAAAAGGCCGGGCGCGCATCAGTAATAAAGTAAAGAGTCGCACGCCCGACCAGCCGCAGCCTTTATAACAAGCATCAGGCTGTCATCAGTGACGCATCTGGTTCTGTTTCGCTAATCTCGACAAAGCCAATGTCTTCCATAATGCCGTACAGCGCAGGCAACACTAGCAAAACTAATAGGGTTGCTGACATCATGCCAAACACCACACTGGTCACTAACGGAACCAGTATCTGCGCCTGAAGACTGGTTTCGAACAGCAATGGCATCATACCTGCAACAGTGGTCACTGATGTCATAAACACCGCCCGAAAACGGTCATGCACCGCCTGAGTAGCCGCCTCATGCAATGACATCCCCTCAGCGCTTCGATATTTTACAAACTCCACCAGCAAAATAGAGTCATTGACGACGATACCAGCCAGTGACACGAAACCAATCATACTGGGCATTGTGAAGTCCTGCCCCATCAGGATATGCCCCCAAATAACACCAATCAGCGCCAGCGGAATATTAATCATCACCAACAAGGGTTCACGGTAATTTTTAAACTGCAGGCTCAGGAGCAAATAAACGCCCAATAGTGCCAGCACGAAACCAACCAGAATCGAACTATTCGTCTCATTACCACTAGCCACCTCGCCCTCGATACTCAGTGTAATACCCGGAAAGCGTGTCTTAAACTCCGGTAAAAAACGCGCTTGCAGATCCGCCATCACTTCTGAAGTATTCGCCACAACCGAATCAATATCCCCATAAACATTGATCACACGATTACGGTTGATGTGCCCTATTCGGGCGTATTCACGTCTCTCTTCTATATGTACAAGGCTAACTAACGGAATCGCATCGCCTTTACTGGTGATAATCATGAAGTTATCAAAGTCAGCCAAAGCAGTTGGCTTATGGTTATCCATTTTTACCTGAATCTCATACGCCTCTCGCCCCTGAAAGATATCATCTACTTTGACGCCTTCGTACGCTGCTCTGAGTTGCGATGCCACATCCTGAGCCGAAATACCCGCGCCTAACGCGCCAGGCTTCAGTGTGAAGGTAAATTGAGGTTTACCGGGACGCAGGTTATCCGTCAGGTTATATACGCCCTCATAGCCTGATAGCCAGTTTTGTAAGGCCCAGGATGCCTCGGACATCATATCCAAATCTTCCCCAATCAGGCGGATATCAATCGCACGCCCAGCCGGTCCGGTGCTTGGCTCTTTAAACTGCAGATTAATCGCGATAGGTACTTCTCCGGTATTTTCTCGCCAGCGCGGGATAAATTCCCGTAGGGTCGTATTTCGAAACTCTGTCTCCAGAAAATCCACACTAAGCGTCGCAATATGAGTACCGCTTTCCGATGAGTCAGCATTACTGTTGTAGGTGACCTTAATGTTTTTAACCAGACTTTGACCATTGTCTTGTGGAAATTCGCTTTGTGTTTTTTCCAGACTGGTCATCAACTGCTGAACCACTGATTCTGTCTTTGCTAACGGTGTGCCTTGGGCCAATAAGATTCGTGCTTCAAGAATATTGCCTTCCAGATCAGGAAAGGCTTTAAACTTCAACGTCCCTGTGATCATCATGCCAATGGAGATAATCAACATACCGATGGCAATACCGACGGTTCCGTAGCGAAAACGTATTGCCAGAGCACCCAACTTAGTCGCGCCATTACGCAATTTTAAGAAACCAGCTTCAAACCACACTCGCCAACGCATCGGCTCTTTTTCATGTGCATGTTCCAACGCATGTTTAAGATGATGTGGCAATACTAAGAAGGCTTCGAGCAAACTAACCGTCAGTACCGACAACAACACGACGGGGAGCACACCGAGTACCTGACCAATATCCCCTTTCATCATCAGCAAGCTTCCGAACAACAAAGCCGACGTCAGGAAGGAGGAGAAAACACCCCGGATCACTCGCTCCGTACCCACGATCACAGCCTCCAGCGGATCGTGAGATTTTTTGTACTCATGCGCGATGCTTTCAGACAATACAATTGCATCATCCATCAAAATACCGATGGCCATCAGCAGTGCGACCATCGAAATCATATTGATGCTCACACCCATCCAGCTCATCATGGCCAGACCACCCAAGAACGAAACCGGCAAGCCCAAGGCAATCCACAAGGTATAACGCCATGTGAAAAACAGAAACAACACTAAACTGGCCAGAATCAAACCCTGCCAGGCATTTTTACTCAGAAGCTGTAAACGGTCGCTAACAATAGTGGCACGGTCATTACTCAGAATTATCTTGGTCGATTCAGGCAGTATTTCATTTTCATCATCGACAAATGCTTTGACACTGGCGAACACTTTCAGCGTGTCATCAATACGATTTTTACTCACTTGTAAAATAGCAGCACGTTCACCATTGAACTCGATCCGCTCTTCTTCCAAATCAAACCGGTCTTCAATTCGTGCGATATCACCTAACCTGATTTCCCCCCCTAAGTCCGTATTTAATATCACCAGATCAGCCAGTTCTTCGACCGTCTTTCTCGCATTAGAAAAACGTATTTGATAGGCTTTATCGACGCTTTCAATGGTTCCCGCTGGCAGATCAACAGCCTGAGTCTGAATAAGGTTGGCGATACTTTGAATGCTCAGGCGGTATTTCAGCATCGTCTCTGAATCAACCAATACATTCAGCTGGTGGGTAGAAAACCCCATCACATCCACGATGGGGATATCAGGAATCGATAACAGACGTTTTCGGTAATGCTCTGCTAATGCCTTTAGCTCTGAAGCTGTCAGCCCCTCAGACGTAATTGCGACATCCACAACAGGGTCAGTACGCCCTACTTTCACCACCGTCGGATCTTCTACTTCATCAGGAAAATCACTAATCGCATCAACCGCAGCAATGATATCATCTTCAAACTGCTTAACATCGCCGCCTTCCTGCATGGTCAGAGTCAATACACCTAGGTTGTCACGCGCTTCACAGCTTTGCTCATCCACAAAACTGATCCCATCGGTTGCATCTTCCAAACGAGTACATATTGCTTCTTCAACATCGGCAGTGCTCGCTCCGGGATAGGCCGCCGTGACGTTAAAACTATTCAACTCTAGTGCAGGAAAGGTCTCTTTATTAAGGCCCGGCAAGGTCGCTAATCCAACCGCAATAATGGCGATCATCAGTATATTTGCCGCAGTTGGGTGCGAGGCGAAGTAGCGGATCATGGCTTATCCTCACCCAAAGCTTGAGCACGCAAGCTAGCCACTTCATCAGGTACTTCAATTGCTTTAATCGGCACACCCGATATCACCGGAACCAAATCACTAATCACTATGCGATCACCACTGGACAGGCCCGACTCCACAATAACCAAGGTGCCCTGTGTGGCAGCAATTGTCACTGGCTTGATCTCTAGTTTATTATCGTCATCAACCAGATAAACACGCCCTTCGTGAACCGCCTTTCGGGGTATCACTATGCGGCGCTGTGGGCTTGCCAAAAACTCCACGGCAACATACAGGCCCTTTAGAAGTGGCGGCCGTTTGCCGGGTACCACGCCTTTGTAGGGGTCATCAACCTGAACCGTAAATGCAACCGTATCGGTCGTTGAGTCCACAGACTCTCCTACACGCACCAGCTTTGCCGGCCATGAAGTGGTCACTTCACCAGCGACTAAATGCACCGTCGCTTCAAGCTTGATATTGTTAATGGCGTTACGCATTTCAGTAGATACGGGAAACTCATCAATCTGATTCACTGTGCCACTGAGTAACTGTCCGGCATGCTTGATAGAAAGCTGCGCCTGAATCTCAACGGCTTTTGTTCCAAGTGCTTCAAATAGCTGTGATCCTGCTGTAACAAATGCACCCTCCTCAGCCAACACCTCGCCTATTCGCGCATCAAACGGTAAAGATACTGAAGTGCGTGATAGTGTGTCCGTGCTTTCTGCAACCGTACTCTGAGATTGAGATATCTGAGCATTAATTGCTGCTCGCCGACTTTGAAACGTATCAAGATTTCCCTGAATATCCTGAACGGTTGATTGTAACTGTAGGACTTTTTGTTGCTCGGCGTCTAACGTGGAGCGTGCAATTAATCGCTTGTCCCATAAGGTTCTGACTCGGTTATATTCTTGTTGCCCCAGTGACAAATTACGCTTTGCGATCTCAAGAGAGTTTCGGGTACTGCGCTCCTCTGCATCCAGCTGGGTTAATGATGACCGGGTGTTCGCCAGTCCAGCTTTACTCTGCCCAAGCGATAGCTCATAGGTGGTTGGCTCAATACGAACCACAATCGTACCTTTGGCGATACTGCCGCCACGCTTTAAATCCGGATGCACATAGGTAACTTTACCACCGACTTCAGCCTTATATTTCAGGTTAACCGATGGCTCAACACTGCCATAGCCAATCGCTTGCGCCCGAAATGGAATGGGCTCAACAGTGAGGACATGCGCCAATTTTTCTGGAAAGCTTCTGACCTCGTGCTGGAGTGGCTCTTTGCTCTCCATCATCCCTCGTACAATGAAAACGGCACCAATAATGGCAATCGGAAGTAGTAGAACTTTCGGAAACAGTTTTTTCTTGGACTTGGTCGGCTTTTTAGTATCGGTGTTCATATATTCTTAGCTTTAATTGGTTAGCACTTTAAAATTCCACCCGAGTATTCGGCAGCACGGTAGCAAATCGGAGCTTAGCATTAACCACACAATTTGTGGTTAATGGATAATGTAAAAAATGTAACGAATCGATATGCTATACAGCAGTTCCCAATGAATAAATAAACCTGTACTCTATCGGCGATTCCTAAAAACAACCAAAATACACTACTTCTGACAATAATATGGACAATATTCAAGCCCTAATACTCGGAGCTATCGAAGGCCTCACCGAGTTCTTACCGATTTCATCTACCGGACATCTCATCGTTGCAAGTGAGTGGTTGGGCCTCGAACAAAACGTTGCTAATGCTGCGTTTGAAGTCATTATTCAACTCGCCGCTATCATGGCCGTTGTCGCTAATTACAGAGAAAAATTCACATTCAAATATTTTGATCTGTGGGTCAAAGTAGCCATAGCATTCGTACCCATTGGCGCGATTGGCTTTATGTTTAGTGACCAGATAAAAACCTTATTCACCGTCAAAACAGTAGCAATCATGTTTATCGTTGGCGGAATCATTTTTTTGGTGGTGGAGTACTTTCAAAAGGGACGTGTTGCAGGAACGACTTCGGTCGATGACGTGACCTATAAACAAGCTGCATGGATAGGGTTCGCCCAAATCTTTGCACTCATACCAGGCACTAGCCGGGCTGGATCAACAATCATTGGGGCAATGTTGGTCGGCTTGAGCAGAAAGGCAAGCGCTGAGTTCTCATTCTTACTTGCGATGCCTGTCATGGTCGCTGCCAGTGGCTATGATTTTTTGAAACACTACAAAGAGTTTACAGATGCCAACTTGGTTGCACTCGGCGTAGGTTTTGTAACGGCTTTTGTGGTTGCTTACCTAGCGATGAAACTATTCATTCGCTTCCTGGAACATTTTACCTTTGTAGCATTTGGTATTTACCGCATTCTATTCGGTATTTTACTGCTACTACTGATCTAAATCATAAATAAGAGACAGCAATAATTAATAATAAAGTTATTCAGCTTACACTCAGTATCAAATAGTTATAAGAACGGGCAAATATGAATGCGGGGGCTTCATGATGAATGTAAACAAATGGCTAATAGTAGCGAGTCTGATGCTAATGGCAGATTCTGCTATGGCTGTCGATAAATCTAAACTTTATGGGCAGTGGAAAGGTATATCGGGCTCATCGATTAAGATACATTTTAAGAAAGACATGAGATATGTGTATCAATACAAGATGCTAACTTTTTCTGGGAAATGGTCTGTCAGCAACAATGACATCACACTTAACTACAAAGTGTTGGGAAGTCAGCGAAAAAAGAGAGCGAGTTTTTCACTCAATAGAGGTTTTTTAACACTGCGTTCAAATGAACACGCTAACGTGGTACTTAAAAAAGTGAATTAGCATCATTAATGTAATTTTTACACTGGAAGCGCTAAAAACTGCTTTTGGTTATCTTACATGAAAAAAAGGGCGGATATTGTTATCCGCCCTTTTGCTATCGATTATCCCGTCCTGAAAAAATCTACACATTGGTGACTCATTTTAGAACGGGACAGGTGGCTCTTAATTCAGAGGCTTACACGATACTTTGACTTTCAAGATACTCGTCGTAAGTACCCGAGAAGAAGTTAATCCCTGTCGGCGTTAACTCGATGATCCGTGTAGCCAACGAGGAAACAAACTCACGGTCATGACTGACAAAAATGAGTGTGCCTTCGTAATGATCTAACGCAAGGTTAAGTGATTCGATAGATTCCATATCCAAGTGATTGGTAGGCTCATCCATCAAAAGAATATTTGGTTTTTGCAGCATCAAACGACCAAAGATCATTCTTCCCTGCTCGCCACCCGATATAACTTTTACAGACTTTTCACTATCTGCTTTGGAGAACAACAGACGCCCAAGCACGCTTCGTACTTCTTGCTCATCATCTTCTTCGCCACGCCATTGATCCATCCAGTTAAACAGCGATTCTCCACCCTCAAAATCATCTGCATGATCCTGAGCGCAGTATCCAATATTAGCATTCTCAGACCATTTAACCTTACCAGCATCCGGAGTCAGGTTGCCTTGTAAACAGCGCAGCAGTGTCGTCTTACCAATACCGTTAGGACCGATAATCGCGATACGCTCTCCCACCTCAACCATCATACTGACTTTTTCAAACAAGGTTTCACTGTCAAACCCTTTGCTAAGGTCTTCAACTTCAAGCGCCAGGCGGTAAAGCTTCTTTTCTTGCTCGAAACGAATGTATGGATTCACACGGCTGGAAAGCTTGATATTATCCAGCTGTATTTTGTCAATCTGCTTGGCGCGTGAAGTGGCCTGACGTGCCTTCGATGCATTCGCCGAGAAGCGACTAACAAAGGCCTGCAATTCGGCAATCTTAGCCTTCTTCTTAGCGTTATCCGCCATCATGCGCTCGCGCGCCTGAGTTGCAGCAGTCATGTACTCATCGTAGTTACCCGGGAATAAACGCAGCTCACCGTAATCTAAGTCAGCCATGTGAGTACAAACACTATTCAGGAAGTGACGATCATGCGAGATGATAATCATCGTACTCTTACGCTCGTTCAGAATTTTTTCCAACCAGCGAATCGTGTTGATATCCAGATTGTTGGTAGGCTCATCCAGTAACAAGATATCCGGATCTGAAAACAGAGCCTGAGCCAATAACACCCGCAATTTCCAACCCGGTGCAACCGCACTCATTGGGCCGTAATGTTGCTCTACCGGTATATCCAGACCCAGCAGTAGTTCACCAGCACGAGATTCAGCGGTGTAGCCATCCATCTCACCGAATGCAATTTCAAGATCAGCAACTTTAATGCCTTCCTCTTCACTCATTTCCGGTAAAGAGTAAATACGGTCACGTTCCGCTTTGATCTCCCAAAGCTCTTCATGCCCCATAATAACTGTATCGATTACGCTAAATTCTTCGTATGCGAACTGATCCTGACGTAGCTTACCTAAACGCTCATCAACGTCTTTTGATACGTTTCCTGAAGTTGGAACCAGATCCCCACCCAGTATTTTCATTAGGGTAGATTTTCCACTACCGTTGGCACCAATCAAACCGTAGCGGTTTCCGTCGCCAAATTTGGTGGATATATTTTCAAAAAGAGGCTTGGCCCCAAACTGCATCGTAATATTGGCTAAAGAGATCAAAGTACTGTCCGTCGCATGAAAGTTTTGCAGAATGTAATCCTTTAAACAAAAAACCTCAAGCAAAGGCCTGAGGTTTCTTGGAATACCTGCGGTTTATCGGTGATTTATCACAATAAGTGACTGGCGGCCTGCATAATCAGGTTTTGATCAGCAGATGCCTCAATTACTCTTGGCAATGCTTTACGGCCTGGTTTCACCTTACTGCGAATAGCCTGAGCCAACTCATGTACTGCCATCGCATAGAAACTACTGTGGTTGTACCGCGTGATGGTGTAGAAGTTATTCCCACCGATCCAATAATCATAACCGTTGTTAGTCTTCAACTTCAACATGTGCACATTTCCGGACACTCCGGGGTAGGCAGGCGCAAGTCCCTTACGTGAAAGTGTTGACAAAGAATACTTATGCTTGAAGCCCCAGTTTAGACTAGAGTAACCACTACCACCCGTACGCTTCGCTGGAATCGCTGCGATTTCACCTGGCTTCCAACCATGCTTGTTTAAGTAGTTTGCGATACTTCCAATGGCATCGTGTGGTGTCCACAGATTAACTGCGCCGTCACCATCATAATCAACACCGTACTTTTTGATATTACTCGGCATGAACTGAGGCAGACCTAAAGCACCCGCATAAGACGCCTTTGGCTGGGTCGGGTTCAGGCCAGTTCTGCGAGTCATTAGCAAGTAAGCCTCAAGCTCACTCTCAAAATAGCTACCACGACGGGAATTCATAAAGGCCATCGTCGACAAGGCATCGAGGGCACGGTCCGTACCGACATTTCCACCATAAATAGTCTCAACACCCATGATACCCAGAATGTATTCTGAAGGTACCCCGTACTGTGATGCTGCCCGCTCCAGTGTACGGCTGTACTTTTTGTAGAAAGCAGTACCCGCATTAATATGCTTCGATGTGAGGAAACGACTGCGATAGCGAGACCAGCTTGGCGTCAAACCACGCTTAGAAGGTTTTGGGTTAGCATCGGCATACGCCATTTTCTTCAGCCATGCAGTTGCCTTGGCCTGACTCATCACACCCGTGACATAGTTTCTGTCAAAACCATGGCGTGACACCATTTTATTGATGAATGCTTGCGCCAGACGATTGCCTGCAAAATCACCTGTCAGACGGCTCTGATTATACTGAACTGGTGCAGCTCTACGCTGAGGAGCGGATTGAACTCGTCGTTGAGGTTTAGGAGCAGGACGATAGCTGGCCTGTTGCACTCTGGCACGTGTTTGTGCCTGCTTAGGGGCAACATATACCGAACGGCTATCCACGCGTGGAACCGTTGCCGGACGAATTTGAGGTGCTGGTGAACGATAAACCGGCGCTTTCTTAGCAACTACTGTCTTAGGCGCAGCCGGACGATGTAACACCGCTGGACGATTGATTACCGGCCTCGGCTTAACAACTTGCCTCACTGGCGGCTTAACAATGGGAGCACGATGAACGGCTACTACAATTGGTTTCGCAGGAACATAAGGCTTAGGCGCAGCAGGTCTTTTCACAACCTTTGGTTTAGCTGGTGGTGTGTATCTTTTAGTCGCCGGTGCTTGTGCCACAACCTTAGGCTTAGCTGGTGGTGTGTACTTTTTCACTGCTGGCGCTTTAGCAACAACAACCTTTTTGACTGGTGCTTTTGGCGCAGTGCTTACTGCAGCAACTGGCTTGGCGGCCTTTGCTGCAACAGCAACCACTTTTTTTGGAGAGGTTTTAGCGACTTCAGACGCAGTATTTGGCTTAACTTCCGATGTATTACTACATGCCGCTAGCAGTACAGCTGCAGACGCCAGGCAAGCCATTTTTAAATGTTTGCTTTTCGAATTCATGAGTTCCGACCTAAATGTTTAAACTATTATTTTTTTGATATTCACTGACGGCAATGGGAATCATCCTTGTCAAAGCACCCGCCATGAAGACGTCACCATACTGTAATTAAATTAATTTAACCAGTTAAAGCTAGCTGCTTTATTGTCAGTTTTAATACAAACTCGTTTATCAGCCTATCAGCCAAATACTGTCAATAAACTGAATATTGATCGACAAAACTCCGAAAGCAACAATTACTCCGACTACCTCCAACAAAAGAACAGCAGAAGTAAGGTCTCCTCCGATCGAACCAGAACTATTCTTGTTCGGGGTTATTAATATCCGCCGATATTTTCTATACTCCCACCACACTCCTCATGCATTACTTATATTATGACCAAAACACACAACTCAGATGCAATGCAAAAGCTACTGGAAATCATGCAACAACTAAGAGCACCAGACACGGGTTGTCCATGGGATCAGCAACAAACCTGGAGTAGCTTGTTTCCATTCACACTCGAAGAAGTTCATGAAGTCGGCGCTGCTATCGATAATAATGACCCGGCTGAGCTTTGTGATGAATTAGGCGACTTGCTATTTCAAATTGTGTTTTATTGTGAAATCGCCAAGGAACAGGGGCATTTTGAGTTTGATACCGTGGCCGAAACAATCAGTAACAAAATGATAAGGCGTCACCCCCACGTATTTACAGATAAAAAATATAATTCTGAGGCTGAGCAAAAAGCAGACTGGGAAACCATCAAACAACAGGAACGTGAACAGAAGCGACCCGGCAGTGATGATAATTATTTCGCAGATATTCTCCAAAGCCAGCCTGCGTTGATGCGCTCAGTGAAACTCAAAAAACGCGCCGCTAGGTTTGGGTTTGATTGGCATGAATGGCAACAGGTCGTGGAAAAAGTCCGCGAAGAGCTCAACGAAGTTGTTGACTGCGTCAGCTTAAACGAGGGTGAGGAGCGAATCGAAGAAGAAGTAGGCGACCTACTACTGAGCGTGGCGAACCTTGCACATCAACTCAAGGTGCCGCCTGAAAATGCATTACGCAAAGCAAATAACAAATTCGAGCGTCGCGTTAACAGACTCAGGCAGATACTAGAAATTGATGGTGAGTCCTCTAATTACAGTGATGAAGCACTCGATATCGCCTGGCAAACAGTTAAATCTGAGGAAAAGGAATTACTCTGACTCTGCCCTTGCCTCAGCATCCAATCGCGCCTGAGCTATTTTGTCGTGGCATTTCGCATAAAAGTAACCACCCAGATACATCCCAAAACTGAGTACCACTATCGCAATACCATAGCTGCGCTCTGATGGTTCTACGATATGCCAGACACCTGCCATGAAGTAGAAAAATGCCACTACCATTAGTGACACATGAGTGCTGCGCTTGCCACTCAAAGTACCACGAAGAAAAAATAGTAACGGGATACAAAATATCGCTAATTCAAATGAAACAGGCACTCCCTGAGTCGGTGCCAACCAGCCGTTCCATACAATAATCAACGTCAGTAAACCAAGCATCGATACCACACTGAGCGCGTAGGCTCTTTTAATACTACTCATGACGCCAACTTTACGCTTAGTTCAGCAATACGTTTGCCGAGATCGATACAGACTTTATGTTCATCATCACTGATGGGGTGATCATTATCTACTCCTGCAACATGAGAGGCACCATATGGTGTACCACCAGTATTAGTCGTCATCAACTCAGAGGTAGTGTATGGGACACCGCTAATCACCATACCATGATGCAACAATGGAACCAGCATCGATAACAAAGTTGCCTCTTGTCCTCCGTGCATGCTGGATGTCGATGTAAATGCAGCAGCAGGCTTGCCAGAGAGACTTCCGGATAACCATTGCGCTGATGTCTGCTCCAGAAAGTATTTTAAAGGTGCCGCCATAACCCCAAAGCGCGTAGGAGAACCAATGATCAAACCATCAGCACTTGCCAATTCTTCCGTCGTCACGTAAGGAGAACCCTCATCAGGGACTGTCGGCTCAACCGCCTCACACACAGTTGATATCTCAGGAACAGTGCGCAACACGGCCTCAACACCATCCACTTGTTCAACCCCACGGGCAATGCGCTTTGCAAGTGCCTGAGTGGCGCCGTGGCGGCTATAATATAAAACTAAAATTTGCTTCATGGTGTTCCTTAGAGAATAGTCAATACTGACTCTGGTGGGCGACCTATTGCCGCTTTACCGTTTTTTATCACGATAGGACGCTCGATAAGCTTCGGGTGTGCAAGCATTGCGTCAATGAGCTGATCATCCGTTAACGACTCATCAGCCAGATTATTCTCTTTGTAGTGCGCCTCACCTTTGCGCATCAACTCACGTGGAGAAAGGTTTAGCATCTTAAGTACAGCCACTAACGTATCTTTGTCAGGCGGTGTATTCAGATATTGAACCACATCCAACTCCTCGCCCTTTTCCTCTAATAGCGCAAGGGTAGCGCGGGATTTTGAACAACGAGGGTTGTGATATATGATCGCTTTTTTACTCATAACAATACCTGCGAATGAAGACCAATTAACGACTGGTTAATTTATCACGTTACGCACACAGGGTGACACTATATGCTTTATTTAAGATTCATTTTCTTGTCAATTCTCCTCATTGGAACGGCCAAAGCCGAACCAGTCAAGGATTTCACGTTTCAGGATATGAGTGGCAAGACACATAGCTTGTCTGACTATCGTGGAAAATGGGTAGTCGCAAATTACTGGGCTATTTTTTGCCCGCCCTGTCGAGTTGAAATTCCTGACCTGATTCGCTCAGTCGAAGACAACCCGGATAACCTGGTGGTATTGGGCATGGATGCAGGTATGGACAGTAACGAAACACTGCAAAAATTCATCGATGAGCAGAAAATTAATTACCCTATTATTCCCACTCAAGACTCAACCATGTATGCCTTTGGTGAAGTGGTAGGTATCCCAACGACATTCATCATCTCACCTGAAGGTGAGCTCGTCGATAAACATGTCGGTCTGCTAACTTATGATAACCTTAAAGTATACATGAACCCGGACGAGTCCAAGAAAAACGACCCTCAACCTGATCCTGAAGAAAAAGGATTCTGGGGACGCTTATTTGACTGGAGTTAACACCAGCAACAAAAAAGCCGCTATCCCTCATTAAAAAGGATAGCGGCTCAGCCTCAATGATTCGCGATTATTTCAAACGCAGAATCTGTCCTGGCTGGATCGTGTAAGCCGGAGCCGCCAGGTTGTTAATGCTGATGATTTCTTTCCAGTAAACACCTGTCTGGCGCATTACTTCAAAGACTGTATCACCTTTCTTAACCGTATAAGTATTACCATTGCTAGCAGGCGCTGCTGCCGTAGTCGCATAAGAAGTCGTTCCTGTACCTGCACCACCTACGTATGTCTTAGGCTGGTATGTACTGTAAGTCTGACTTGGCTGCTGATAGCTACCTGTGTACAAGCTCTTGTTTGATGGGGCTGCAGCTGTTGCCGCTACTCCACCTGTGTAATCAACATACTGAGTACTTGTTTTTGGCGCAGGAGCCGGAGCGACATATGGCTTTGGAGCAACGTATGGCTTAGGCGCAACATACGGCTTTGGTGCGACATAAGGCTTAGTTACAACAATTGGCTTAGGTGGTACATAAGCCGGTGTTGCCTTAGCGGCAGCCTGACGACGGTTGTACTGATCAATATACCATTGACGGGTGCGTCCGTTGCTGGCAACAGCCTGTGTCTGAGTTGCTTTCGCGGCAGCAGCAGCTTTTGCAGCGGCAGCAGCCTTAGCAGCAGCTTGTTGACGGTTGTACTGATCTACATACCATTGCTTGGTGCGGCCATTGCTAGCTGTTGCATTAGCCGCAGCGTTCTTTTGAGCTTGCTGACGGTTGTACTGGTCGATGTACCACTGTTGTGTACGACCATTAGCGGTTGTAGCAGCCTTATTTTGTTGCTGCTGTTGGCGATTGTATTGATCAATGTACCACTGCTGTGTGCGGCCGTTTGGCGCTGTTGCCTGGTTTTGTTTTTGCTGCTGCTGGCGGTTGTACTGGTCAATATACCACTGTTGTGTACGACCGTTTGCCGCTGTTGCAGTCTGGTTACCCTGCTGCTGTCGGTTCCACTGATCGATATACCATTGCTGAGTTCGACCACCCGTTGTTTGTTGCGCATTTTGCACAGGCTGCGTCGTCATTTGGTTCTGAGTATCAACACCAGACTGAGTCGCTTGCTGTGAAGCTTGTTGTGTGGCATAACCACCAGACCCTGTAACAGACGTCTGTGGGTCAGTATTGCCACGAGTTCCGTAAGAAGAGCACCCCGTTGCGATCATTGAAACCAATGAGCTTGCAACTAATAATTTATATTTTCTATCCATGATTCATACCTGAGTAAAGATAATTATCGTCATTAACAATGCAACCACTAACCAACCTAACCATTCTATATATTTTAAAATAGTTGGCTCCAATCTGGGGCCTGCTTTGGCGACCGAGCCCGCAACTATAAAAAAGCGAAGCCCGCGACCAATTGCCGAAGCAATCACAAACGGTAAAAAGGCCATTGATAACAGGCCAGCGGTTATTGTAAATAATTTATAAGGTATGGGTGAAAAGCCAGCGACTAAAACCGCCCAGACTCCCCAAGTATCGAATAGGCTTTTTGCCTGTTCAAACTTAGCAGCATACCCCCCTGTTGTAAGAATGGATTCGAGCCATTCGAATGCCCAACCCCCAATGAAATACCCAAGTATCCCACCCAGAACTGACGCAATTGTTGTCAATAGAGCAAACCTGAACCAATGGTTTGGACGAGCCAAGCTCATCGGCATTAACATGACATCTGGTGGTATCGGAAAGAAAGAGGATTCTGCAAAACTCAGACCTCCAAGATAGTATTCCGCATGTCGATGCTTAGCTAACTCAATCACTTTCTTATATATATTAGAAAACAGCTTCATTTTAAAGGATTTTTTTAATTTATTTTCTCTAATAATGGCACGAAAACCACGGCCTCTTTGCTCTCAACTGTAAAGCTATCTTCAGACAAACGGTGTATCAACTGCAGTTCTTGTTGTCCATCATCCCCACCTACCGGAATGACCAACCTTCCACCAATTGCCAGCTGCTGTTTTAAAGCCTCCGGTACTGATTCAGGTGCTGCGGTCACCATGATGGCATCATAAGGGGCTGAATCCTCCCATCCCCAACTTCCATCAGCCAAGTGTGTCCGAACATTACGGTAGCCAAGCTGGTAAAGTAGCTCTCTGGCGTTTCGATAAAGTGGAGTGATTCGTTCTACGGTATGTAGCTCGCGTACCAAGCCCCCCAAAATCGCCGCCTGATAGCCCGAACCAGTGCCGACTTCTAATACTTTCTCTGGGACAAAGTCGCTTAATAATAGTTCAGTCATTTTTGCAACAATATAAGGTTGCGAAATGGTTTGTGCATGACCTATTGGTAACGACGTATTTTCATATGAGCGCGATGCTAATGCCTGATCCATAAACAAGTGACGAGGCACATAGCGCATAACCCGCAATACTTCTTCATTTTGAATCCCCATTTCACGTAGCAGAGCAATCAGACGATCCCGCGTTCTTTGCGACGTCATTCCTATTCCCTTGATATCCAACTCACCCACTTATAGCTCCTGCAACCAATGCTCTGTCGACGCCATCGCCTGATACTGTGTTAAATCAATATGTAACGGTGTGATGGACACAAAGCCTTTATCAATTGCGTGAAAATCTGTTCCCTCACCTGCGTCGAGTTGCTCACCTACTGGCCCAACCCAGTAAATATCACGCCCCCGGGGGTCTTGTGCTCTAATGACGGGCTCTGCATGGTGCCTTTTTCCCAGACGAGTGACCTTGAAGCCCTTTATTTCTGACCATGGAAGGTTTGGCACGTTAATATTTAATATCGTATTAGCGCCAATCTTTAAGCTGGAAAGCTTACCTAATATTTGTCTGACCGCTTCTACTGCGCTCTCGTAGTACATATCACCCCGAGTACCACAACATGATACAGCAAGTGCTGGCAGACCAAGATTACGACCTTCAGTAGCAGCTGCTACGGTTCCCGAATAAATCACATCATCGCCCAAATTCGGGCCAGCATTGATACCTGCTATCACTAAATCGGGGGGATTATCGTAAATTCCTGTTAATGCAAGATGAACACAGTCAGTCGGAGTGCCATCAACACTATAGATTTGCTCACCATGCTCAGACAATCTCAATGGCATGGTGAGCGTCAGTGAATTACTTGCACCACTGCGGTCTCTGTTTGGCGCAACAGTGAGGACTTCTGCAGACTCCGACAATCCGGCTTTTAATGCCAATAAACCGGGCGCAAAATAACCATCATCATTGCTAAGTAAAATTTTCATTTGTATTATTATCTCCAGACTTCATGTCTGAATAACTTCATCGAATGTTGAGCATTGTTCCGCCCATGACACACAAAAAACCTGACAATGCCAGCGAGGAGAACCTATTCCTCAAAGCGGTATCAGACGTAAATCGCCTTACGAAATCAAATCAGGTTGAATTGCGTCCAGCACCCGCTGCGCCAAAATTACGACCAGTTGAAGCCGATGAGACTGACTCAGCGCCCGACATGTTATCAGATTCTGGTGAAATCGAGAAAGTTATGGCAGACACGGTGTTAAGTTACTGTCAAACAGGTATCCAGAACCGTTTATTCAGACGATTGAGACAAGGAAAACTGGAAATAACGGAAGAGCTTGATCTACACGGTCTGAACCTGAAGCAAGCTAAACAAGTATTGTTAGACTTTATTCAGTTAGCCTACCCTGTGGAAGGGTGCTGTGTACGTATCATACACGGTAAAAACAACCGATCACGCTCTGGTGAAATTGCTGTGATGAAGCAGTATGTGAATCATTGGTTGATTCAGCATCCCAGAGTACTAGCGTTTCATTCTGCACAACTCAGAGATGGTGGGACAGGCTCGCTCTACGCCATCTTAAAACGCTGAGCGAACCCTCTTCAATTTTAACTTAACGTCTATGGATTTGTGGCATTTACAGCGAAAGGATCATTTTTGAGCGTCGCCTTCGCATCGCTAAGGCGCTTAATTCTGCGACGAAGCTTGTTGTACATTAACCAGTCAATACTAAAGTAGCGCCCTGCTCCCATGAAGAACAACGTGAGGAACATAATAAAGTAAATCAGTGTTTGAGTGATTCCACTGGTTGCTGGGTTACTATAGCCATGGCTAGCAAGTACGCCTTCAGCTAAGGACGTGACATCTTGACCGAATAACGCAAAGACCAAGGTGCCGGCAACAAGTATTAATAATGGAATAGAAATCCAACGAACCGCAAAGCCGATCAGTAGGAAAATCGCTCCCACTATTTCAATCCCGGGAATGATCCATGCGACAAGTTCCGGAAATGGCACGGGAATAGGATATGCTTTTACTGCTTCTACTGTTGCGGCATAAGCGTTCATATCAACCCAAGTCAGCGGGTTTAGAAAATCCGTATCAGCCCCTGAAAACAAACCAATCTTCTTGACACCTGATACCCACAACATCGGGGCAAGAAACAGTCTAAGTAGCAGTGGTGGCAAAAAATCAAATCCCCGTAGCCAGCCAAAACTAAAGAAACCGAGTAAAAACTTGGTCATCAGAAAACTCTCCATTTTTTTGATTGCTCCTATTGGACTGTTTTAATGCGTATTATGCAAGTGATTTTAGTTGCACAGAGTCTCAGGCTAACTTTTTAAGACCCTGATAATACGTTGATAGCCAAAATACTTAGTATTTGCCATTCTGATAAACTTTTTTTATCAAATCAAAAAAAGACTGACAATTTCTACGCAATTTTATGTATTATCCTGAACAGTGGCTTGGGTCGGTAAAGGCTTTAACCCTCTCAAGCACCAATACAAATCAATATAAAACGAGGATTTAGCATGAGAAAAAGTGTCTTTTTGGGGCTCGCTGCAGCTGTAATGTTTGGTACTTCTGCATCAGCAGACACGTTAGAAACAGTTATTAAAAATGATCACGTAAAATGTGGTGTTAGTACTGGTCTGGCCGGTTTCTCTGCCGCTGATGAGAAAGGCGACTGGCAAGGTATTGATGTTGATGTATGTCGTGCAGTAGCTGCTGCTACTTTAGGCGATGCTTCTAAAGTTAAGTACACACCACTAACGGCTAAAGAGCGTTTCACGGCACTTCAGTCTGGTGAGATCGATATCCTTTCTCGTAACACTACCTGGACTCTGACTCGTGATGCTTCTCTTGGTCTGAACTTCGCAGGTGTTAACTACTATGACGGTCAAGGCTTCATGGTTAGCGACAAGTTAGGTGTTAAAAGCGCACTTGAGCTAGACGGTGCTGCAGTATGTATTCAAGCAGGTACAACGACTGAGTTGAACTTAGCTGACTACTTCAAAGCTAACAACATGGAATACAAAGCGGTTACTTACGATACGTCTGATCAGACTATCAAAGGTTTTGAAGCGGGTCGTTGTGACATGCTGACTTCAGACCAGTCTCAGTTATACTCTCTACGTATCAAGCTGGCTAAGCCTGATGAAGCAGTTGTTCTTCCTGAAGTTATCTCTAAAGAGCCACTAGGCCCTGTTGTTCGTCAAGGTGATGACAAGTGGTTCAACATCGTTAAGTGGTCATTATTTGCAATGGTTAACGCTGAAGAAATGGGCGTGACTAAAGCCAATGCTAAAGAAATGAAAGACAGTAAAGATCCTGCTATCCAGCGTTTGATGGGTGGACAAGGTGAGAAACTGGGTCTGAGCGATGATTGGTCATACAACATCGTAAGTCAGGTTGGTAACTATGGCGAGAGCTTTGAAGCTAACGTTGGTTCAGGTTCACCTCTGAAAATTGGTCGTGGTCTTAATGCTCTATGGAGCAAAGGCGGCCTTCAATATGCTCCACCAATTCGTTAATTGGTAACTCTCTGAGCTTGTTAATCAACAGGCTCTTATAGACCTGCAAGGCTGCCGTGTGTCACACCCGACCCGGCAGCCTTCGCTTTTTCCGTTGTTATCCTTTACTTAGGGCGCCTATTCTATGAGTACGCAACAAAAAGGTCTCACCCCGGGAAAACCACCGATCTGGAACGATCCTCACTACCGTGCATTATTTTTTCAGGTATTGCTAATTATCGGGCTTGGTGTTTTTCTGGTTTATATTGTCAACAATACGCTCGCGAATATGGAAGCGAGGGGTATTTCTACCGGTTTTGCTTTCTTAAATGAACGTTCTGGTTTTGACATATTACAATCGCTTGTTCCCTTTTCAGCGGATTCCACTTACGGTAAGACATTTATTGTCGGGCTGCTGAATACACTCCTGATCACCGCACTGGGGATCATTCTTGCTACTATTCTGGGCTTTATCATTGGTGTAGCGAGGCTATCTAAAAACTGGTTAATCGCAAAATTAGCAACGATATTCATAGAAACATTCCGGAATATTCCGTTGCTGATACAGATCTTCTTCTGGTACTTCGTGGTACTTCGGGCGATGCCGTCTGCACGAGATAGTTTATCGATTGCAGATAGCTTCTTCCTGAATGTTCGGGGTATGTACATTCCATCCCCTGTTACAGGTGATGGATTTATCTTTACTACAATCGCCTTTGTAATCGGCATAATCGCCGCTTTTATTATGCGTCGATGGGCAAGAAACAGGCAGTTCGCTACGGGTGAACAATTCCCTGTTTTCTGGACAGCACTTGGTCTTATTTTTGGTTTGCCATTATTAGTATTTGTACTCACTGGCAGTCCTCTAACCTGGGATCTTCCGGTACTGGAGCGTTTCAACTTTGCTGGCGGAACACGCATCATTCCAGAACTATTGGCACTATTGATCGCACTGAGTATTTATACCGCGGCGTTTATCGCAGAAATTGTTCGTTCAGGGATACTTGCGGTTAGCCATGGTCAGACTGAAGCGGCTTTGTCTGTTGGTCTAACACCAAACCAGAACTTACGTCTTGTTGTCATTCCACAGGCAATGCGCGTGATTATCCCACCAATGACTAGTCAGTACCTCAACCTTGCTAAAAACTCATCTTTGGCAACGGCGATTGGTTATCCGGATATCGTAAGCGTGTTTATGGGTACGACGCTGAATCAAACAGGGCAAGCTGTGGAAATCATTGCGATGACAATGGCTGTTTATCTCACGCTGAGTCTTACGATTTCAGTCTTTATGAACTGGTACAACGCTAAAATGGCGTTGGTTGAGCGATAGGAGTTTACCCATGTACGTAACAGATAAAATTCTACCCGCACAACCTGCTCCGAGTGACACTAAAGGGCCTGTAGTTTGGTTAAAGGAAAACTTGTTTTCCAGCCCACTGAACATTCTGATGACCTTATTCGCGGTCTATCTCATTTATCTTCTGGTTCCCCCTGCTATTCAATGGGCATTTATAGATGCTGACTGGTTTGCAGCCACCAGAGATGGCTGTAGCCGTGAAGGTGCTTGTTGGGCTTATATTGCTAACCGCTTTGGTCAAACCATTTATGGTTTCTACCCTGAAGCTGAGCAATGGCGCGTTAACACCGCATTTTTGATGCTGATTGTTTTATGTATCCCGCTCTTCATAAATAGCTTTCCTAAGAAAATGTGGCTGGGTGGTTTCATCCTGATCATTTTCCCATTTATTGCCTTCTTCCTAATCCATGGTGGATCATTTGGATTAGTTGAAGTAAGCACGGATAAATGGGGCGGGCTCATGCTGACGCTGATTATTTCCATCATCGGTATCACCTTAGCACTTCCATTAGGAATCATACTGGCACTCGGACGTCGTTCACACATGCCGATTGTGAAATCGGTATCCGTTCTGTTCATCGAGTTCTGGCGTGGTGTACCACTAATCACCGTGTTATTCATGTCATCCGTAATGCTGCCACTGTTTATGCCTGAAGGGTCGGACTTTGACAAACTAGCGCGTGCCATGATCGGTATCATTCTGTTCCAGTCAGCTTATGTGGCTGAGGTGGTTCGTGGTGGCTTACAGGCGATTCCTAAAGGCCAATACGAAGCAGCAGTTGCGATGGGCCTGACTTACTGGAAGAGCATGTTTTTGGTTATTCTTCCACAGGCACTGAAACTGGTTATTCCGGGCTTAGTAAACACCTTTATCGCACTGTTCAAAGACACAACACTGGTACTCATTATCGGTCTGTTTGATCTTCTTGGTGTGGTTCAAAATGTGTTGGGTGCAGACTCTAAGTGGCTTGGTTTTGAAACCGAGGGCTATGTCTATGCTGCATTCGTGTTCTGGCTATTCTGTTTTGGAATGTCACGTTATTCAATGGCGCTGGAGCGTAAACTCCATACTGGCCATAAACGCTAATTTTGAGAAATTATTATGAGTGAAGCTAATAAAAACGCAGCTGTAAATGATTACATCATTCGCATGATTAATCTGAATAAGTGGTACGGCGACTTCCATGTACTGAAAGATATTAATCTTGATGTAAAGCAAGGTGAACGAATCGTTATTTGTGGACCTTCAGGCTCCGGTAAATCAACATTAATCCGTTGCATTAACCACCTTGAAGAGCACCAGAAAGGGCAAATCGTTATTGAAGGCGAAGAGCTTACAGGTGACATCAAACACCTTGAGAAGGTCAGAACGAATGTTGGAATGTGTTTCCAGCACTTCAATCTGTTCCCTCACCTGACCATTATGGACAATCTGACCTTGGCACCGATTTGGGTTCGCAAGACGCCGAAGGCTGAAGCGGAAGCAACAGCGATGAAATATCTTGAGCGGGTTAAGATTCCGGATCAGGCGGATAAATTCCCTGGTCAGTTATCAGGTGGTCAGCAGCAACGTGTGGCGATTGCGCGCAGCTTGTGCATGAACCCTAAGGTGATGCTGTTTGATGAACCAACATCGGCACTTGACCCTGAAATGATCTCTGAAGTACTGGATGTTATGGTTGAGCTTGCAGAGGAAGGCGGTATGACTATGCTGTGTGTAACTCATGAAATGGGGTTTGCTAAGCAGGTTGCTGACCGCGTTATCTTCATGGATGCCGGACAGATCATTGAAGAAAATACGCCTGATGAGTTCTTTAACAACCCTCAGTCTGAGCGTACTCAGTTATTCCTAAGTCAAATTATTCACTAATCTGATTTAGTCATAACACTGTCTTCACTCTTAGCTAAACAGAGTGAAGGTAAATAAAAAAGCCAGCTGAAATTAGCTGGCTTTTTTGTAACTGCTACTTTTATCAAAGCAGATTTCATCAATCAAACGGCCCATCAACGCATAATCGTTTGTGAGCCCTTCACTACAATATTTACGCGGCGATTCTGGGCACGCCCGGCTGCTGAGGCATTACTTGAGATTGGCTGTGTTTCACCTCTACCCACAACAGTCATCAGTCCTCGATTTAGGCCACGAGATGCCAGATATGCTGCAACCGATTCCGCCCTGCGCTGAGATAACTTCTGATTAGCCTGATGACTTCCAACATTATCTGTATGCCCAATAATACCGATGTTATGAATGACCACTTTATCTCTTATCAAATCACTCGCCATGCGGTTAAGCGCACTTCGACCAGCATTAGTTAATGTAGAACTATTCGTAGCGAAGTTTGACCCACCCGCCAATGTTTTATGGATTACCTTCGGCTGCGGTGCTGGCTTTGCAACTGGTGCTGGCGCAGGGTTGTTAACAACTACTTTATGCACAACAGGCTGTGGTGCTGGTACATGTTTCACTACCGTTTTTACTACCGGAGGTGAAGGAACACGCTTTACCACTGTTTTAACAATTGGTGGAGAAGGCACATGTTTCACTACCGTTTTCACAATCGGAGGTGATGGGACATGCTTTACCACCGTTTTGATAATAGGCTTAGGTGCGACCGGCTGCTGATTCACAATAACGATTGGCCTTTGTGGCTCAGGTGCAGCAACAGGTCTAGGTGCATCAACTGGCCGACGAGTTAATACCGGCCGCCAATTCAAGCCCAGACTGAGTTGTTGAATATCTTTATCAAAGCGTTCGTATTCGGCTCTTACCCGGAATCCTTCTTCCAGCTGGTACTCAGCACCAATACCCCCCATGACATCAAATTTATTCTTCTGATCTACATCAACACCTTTACCGCTAGTGTCAACTTTCGCCACACCCAGTTTTACAATAGGGTGAATCGGTCCCAAATAACTTGGGACGTGATAAACCAGATTTCCACCATAAGCGCGATACTTAACTTCACCCTCTGCACCAGACTTGTTGTTAGTCACTTTCGCAACACCCAAGTCATTCCAAAAAGCCTCTAAACCAAAATCACGACCGATATTCACGCCAGCATAGACTTTTTTTGACAGGTCACTCTTATCTGTTAAGTCCCAATCTACACCACCTTCAGGCTCTAGCCGACTCTGACCAATAGCCCCTCCGATATACCAATTATCTTCAATAGTTTCCAACGGTGATGCCTGAACATTTTGTGAAACAATCAACGCTGCTACTGCAAGATACAGTTTGTTTTTTATATTAATTTTCATAATTGCCTTAGCGTTTATTTATTATTTTTGTTTTTAAAAAGCGCTTTATTTCTCAACCACAACAGTGGAGCCATTAATATCAACCAGACTGGTGAAGTACTACCGCCACCGCCATCAATAACGGTTTCAACAGCCCCACTTGTCTCGACTACTTCTTCCTCTGGTTCTGGGTGGCTAGAAGCGTCTTGTTCTCGATAGTCCGCGATACCATTGCCATTTGAATCAACTGGGTTTCGTGCGTCATCCCCTATTTCATCAATATCATTAATGCCATCCCCGTCATCATCCAAGTCCAGGTAGTCAGCAACCCCATCTAAATCGAGGTCCGGGCAAACCATACCAGTATTACACTCCTGACGATCACTAATGCCATTACCATCACTATCACCCGTTCCGTCAGTCATTCCGGCGACGTTAGTACTATCCCCATCCAGATAATCAGGGATAGCGTCACCGTCTATGTCGGCTAGCTGTAAGTGGCCTAACTCCTCAACCTCTGTCAATGTCGGTACACCATCACCATCATCGTCACTATCGAGGTAATCTTCTACACCATCACCATCAGTATCCCGATTGTTCGGCTCCAGATAATCAGGAACACCATCAGCATCACTATCAATATCACCTGATTCAACAATAGTTTGTATGCCATCATTATCATCATCAGGGTCTAAACTATTCAGAATACCATCCCGATCATGGTCGTAGTGCATGTGAACTTTTTCATCATCATCCAGAATACTCGCAACCTGATCATTGTCATCAAGATAGACCGGGATTCCATCACCATCTTCGTCAATTAACATGTCATTTGGCATTTCGTCAGCATTCTTGATGCCATCGTTATCCCAATCCAAGTCAACAGAATCGATGTTTCCATCACCGTCTGTATCTTGATTTGAAGGATCCAGGCCTAGACGAATCTCTTCGATATTGCTGAGTCCATCTTCATCACTATCTTCCAGAGCATCGAGTACACCATCACCATCAGTATCTTGATTCGTCGGATCCAGATTCAATTTAACTTCAACTTGATTTGAAAGACCATCGCCATCCAGATCTTCTTCACCATCAAGGATTCCGTTATTGTCAGTATCATTGTCTGTTGGATCGGTACCAATTTGTATCTCAAGCGCGTTAGGCAGATTATCACCATCGGCATCTTCATCACCATCCAGAATACCGTTGCCATCACTGTCTGGATTAGTTGGATCTAATCCCAGGCTATATTCAACACCGTTAGATAAGCCATCACTATCGCTGTCTTCATCAATATCCAGGACACCGTCACCGTCCGAATCCTCAGAAGCTGGATCTGTCCCTAAGGCAATCTCATCTTTATCTGAAATGCCATCACCATCTGTATCTTCATCGCCATCAGCAATACCATCACCATCTGAGTCGGCATTATTTGGATCTGTGCCATTTGCAATTTCTACCAGATCAGGTATGCCATCACCATCACTATCTTCCTCGTTATCAGGAATGCCATCACCATCTGAATCAGCAGAGGCTGGGTCTGTTCCGTTCGCAACTTCCGTTTCGTTATTGATACCATCGCCATCATTATCTTCCAAGGCATCACTTACGCCATCGTCATCACTATCGGCATTATTGATATCAAGGCCTAATGCTATTTCTGTTTGGTTATTCAGGCCATCACCATCAGTATCTTCTTGGCCGTCTGGCACACCATCATCGTCTGAATCTGCTTGCGAAGGATCTAAGCCAGCATCAACTTCATCGATATTATTGATGCCATCAGAATCAGAATCCTCATCCCCATCTAAAACACCGTCATCATCACTGTCTGACAGATTCGGGTTTAACCCTAGAGTGACTTCCAGTTCATTTGACAGGCCGTCACCATCAGTATCCTCATCATTATCCAGCACACCATCGCCATCAGTGTCTTCTTTAGTTGGATCAAGTCCCATTGATAGCTCCAATAAGTTCGGAAGCCCATCTTGATCATTGTCTTCATCACCATCCAACACACCATTATCATCGGAATCATCATCTGCCGGATTCAACCCAAGCGATACTTCTTGAGCATTAGTCAGGCCATCACCATCACTATCTTCCTGGCCATCTTCTACACCGTCACTATCACTATCTGCTAATAGCGGGTTAGTACCTAATATATTCTCCAGAGCATTACTCAAACCATCGTCGTCAGTATCTTCCTGGCCATCATTAACACCATCACCATCACTATCTGGTTTGCTTATATCCAGACTCAATTCAATCTCCGTCTGATTATCTAAGCCATCTCCATCAGTATCTTCCTGACCATCTAATATTCCGTCAGAGTCTGAGTCCTCTTGCGCCGGGTTCAGTCCTGCATTGATCTCAAGGATATTACTGATACCGTCAAAGTCTGAGTCTTCATCGCCATCAAGGACACCATCCCCGTCGCTATCAACCAAAGCGGGATCAGTTCCTAAGGTATTTTCTAATGAGTTACTTAAACCATCACCGTCGGTATCTTCATGACTGTCAAGGACACCATCATCATCACTGTCACTATCATTTGGGTTCATTCCTAATTCAACCTCCATTGCATTAGCTAAGCCATCTCCGTCATGATCCTCATTAGAGTCAGCAATACCATCTGCATCTGAATCACTTGAATTCGGGTTAAGGCCTAAATCATGCTCGACCCCATCGGTTAAGCCATCATCATCACTATCAGCATCTAATGGGTTTGAACCAAATTCAATCTCATCCTGATTGCTTAAGCCGTCACCATCGCTGTCGTTATTAGGATTTAGTGCATCTATGATTGCATCACCAGTGGTGTTATCAGGATTATTGATGTCACCACCAATCTCTGTCGGATCATCTACACCATCACCATCAGTATCTGCTAACACCGGACTTGTACCGGTTATATTTACTTCATCTTCATTGCTAATTGAATCACCATCTTCATCACCACCGATGGTCATAACTAAGACTTTATGATGAGTTGCTTCACTGACGTTCCCAGCTTTGTCGACAGTTGTTGCTGTTAACGTAATCTCACCATACGGTAACTCAGGGCTTGTAGAGCATTGCCACTCTCCACTTTCAGGAACCGTAACCGAGCAAGTCTGACTTCCAGCACTATTTGACACAGTTAACAGAGAACCTGCTTCTGCGGTACCTTTTATCACTGGGTTTTGATCAAAGTTATATATTGGATCAGTGACAACTGGTGCATCCGGGGCTGTCTTATCGATAATATAAGTTGGCAGAGCACCAGAAAATGTAACTACGGCATCCTCACCAGCCGAATCTTTAAGAGTTCCATTATTCCGCATATATGATGCAAGGCTTGTTCCGGTTCCACCGGTAACCACCTTCAGCTCATATCGATTAATATCACTGTCAATTAAGCTTACTGAGTCAATATAAGCGCCATCCGAACCATTGAATAATTGAAAGTCCATGACATCAACATTAAATACAGGCTCAGGGATGTCAAAATAGAAACTCACTACATCTGCATTAGTATCCGCATTAGTTGGGTTCCCTAATGTAACAACATACTTAATACTATCATCCTCCTCACTTGCTTGAGCAACTGATGCCCCCGCTAATAAAGAGATAAATGTTACACATTGCGCGATTTTTCCAACACTCAATAGGTTGGTATTATTTTTATTCATTTTGCCCCGGCCCCGTTATTATTCTTGCTTTCGCGAGTATTTATTATTAGTAACTAATTCAGGTGCTTTGCACCTAATATCTAGTTAATATCAGTTCCCCAACTGACTTTTTAATCGACACTAAAGTATCATTGAATCAATAAATAAATAAGCAAATTCCGATAGACTGCACTACGCTCGAACAAAAAACGAGAGTAAAAACATCAGGCATAAAAAAAGCCCTGTCACAGATGTTCTCTGTAACAGGGCTTCCTATTAAATCCTGGCAATGACCTACTTTCACATGGGGAAGCCCCACACTATCATCGGCGATGACACTTTTCACTTCTGAGTTCGGGATGGGATCAGGTGGTTCAATGTCTCTATGGTTACCAGGAAAACCGGTGTGTGATGCTGTCGCCCCCTCAGGAGTCACACCATCACGAATAAGTAATAATCCAGCAGTCTTAATGACTGTTGTTGTGCTTGTCTACATCTTCTCTCAAGACCAAAAAATAATTAAAGCCTTATTTTTCGGAGATCATTAGCTACGCTAATAATCTGAAACCATTCAAGGTTATAGAA
>NZ_QGKM01000030.1 GCF_003172875.1 Leucothrix pacifica
CTAAATTGTCGTGTACAGAGCGCGCGCATTCCAAACGGTTTCATCCCATAAGCTTCACCTGCCTGACTAAGGCTTTTGTATAAACTCACAACCTGACTACTGTTGACGTAAATTTCATAACCTAAGTCACCGGTGTAACTGACTCGCTGGATAATGGCATCACATAAACCGACTTCGCCTTGTTTTACATCCAGAAAACGAAAGGCGTCATTGGATACATCAAGGTTGGTCACTTGAGCCAGCACATCACGCGCTTTTGGTCCGGCGATTTGTAAGCCGATGCGTTGATCTGAGATGTTTTTAATGGTGACACCAGTCTCAGGTAAATGTTTTTCAAACCAACGTAAATGATAGGCCTGCGCCCCATAAGAGGAGGTAAGTTGATAATGGTTTTCGGCTAAGCGGGAAATGGTGAAGTCGCCAATAATACGGCCTTTGGAGCTTAACATGGGGGATAAGGTTAAACGCCCGATAGCTGGAATGCGTCCTGCCATAATGACATCTAACCACTCTGTTGCCTTGTTACCTGTGAGTTCAAATTTCCCAAAATTGTGAACTTCATTGATGCCGACTGCTTCTCGAACTGCCCGGCACTCTTCGCCAACCGCTTCGAAAGCATTGGATCGATTAAAGCTGGGTGTTTCAAATCGTGGTTCACCGGCTTTTGCAAAATAATTGACATGCTCCATGCCAAAGCCTTGGCCAAATACTGCACCTTGTGCATCCCAAATTTCATAAAGGGGAGTCGTGTGCAGTGGCCGACCTGCCGGTAATTCTTCATTGGGATAGGAGACGGAAAAGCGTTTTTGATAATTCTCGATGACCTTGGTACGAGTATACGCACGGGTACTAAAATTACCGAAACGTGCCACATCCATGGCAAACACATCTCTGGAAGGCTCGCCTTCAACCATCCACTCAGCAAGTGTGAGGCCAACACCACCACCCTGACTGAATCCCGCCATTACGGCACAGGCTGACCAGAAATTGCTTAAACCGGGTACAGGGCCAACCAGCGGATTACCATCAGGTGCGAAAGTGAAGGGGCCATTGATAATGGTTTTAAGGCCAGCTTCGGCTAGCACCGGAAAGCGATCATATGCAATCGCGAGTGAGTCACCAATACGGTCTAAATTATTTTCTAGCAGCTCATGACCAAAATCCCATGAAGTTTTTCCGGTGGCCCAGGGGGTGCAGTTTTGTTCATAAAAGCCAATTACCAGACCGCGACCTTCCTGCCGTAAATAGCTTTCGCCAGCTGGATCCATCACATGTGGTAGCTCACAGTGATGGTTATAAACTTCCGGAATGTCATCAGTGACCAAATACTGGTGCTCCATCGGGTGCAGCGGTAGTTCAATCCCGACCATATGCCCGACTTCACGCGCCCATAAGCCAGCTGCATTGACGACATGTTCTGCGACGACTGTTCCCTTGTTGGTAACGACATCCCAGCCACCGTCGCTACGCTGATTAAGTTCGTTAACATGGGTATGCAGATAAATTTCAGCACCTTGTATCTTTGCGGCATTGGCATAGGCATGAGTAGTACCGGAGGGATCTAAGTGGCCGTCCAATGGGTCATAGAGTGCACCAATGACACCGTCGGTATTGGTGATGGGTGAGATTTCACGAATTTCATCAGGGCCGACGATACTAGTATTCAGTCCCATATACTGATGCTTAGCTCGTTCAGCTTTCAGGTAGTCCATGCGCTCTTTGGTGGTCGCCAGAGTGAGCCCTCCGACGTGGTGCAGTCCGCAGGATTGACCGGAAACTTGCTCCAATTCTTTATACAGCTCGATCGTGTAACCTTGCAATGCCGACATATTGGTGTCGCCATTGAGCGTATGGAACCCACCGGCTGCGTGCCATGTGGAGCCGGAGGTTAGCTCTGAGCGTTCAATCAACACTACATCTTTCCAGCCCAGCTTGGTGAGATGATACAACACACTCGCACCGACCACGCCGCCGCCAATAACTGCTACCTGTACATGTGATTTCACGCGCTTCTCCATTCGGTTTGACCCAGAAGTCTAATGTTACTCCTGAAGGTATTGTGAAAACGGCAATTAGTGCCGGTCAAAAATCAGTGGCGACACCACCTTCTTCCTTTCGTTTCGCAACAAAGCTTGCGAGTTCCTCTGTTATTGCCTCATCAAGAGGTGGTTTCTCATACTCCGCCAACACTTGTTTGTACGTTTGATTGGCTTTTTGTAACGCGGTTGGGCTGCCGGCTTCTTGCCAGCTTTCAAAGTTGCGCCAATCTGAAATCAGTGGTGAATAGAATGCATTTTTGTAGCGAGACATGGTGTGTTCAGTACCAAAAAAATGACCGCCCGGCCCAACATCTTTGACCGCATCCAAGGCTAACGAGGCTTCAGTTATGTCGATACCTTCTAAATACGCCGCCATCATTTGCAGTAGGTCAGCATCTAATATGAATTTCTCAAAAGAGGCGCTAAGGCCGCCTTCCATCCAACCCGCACCGTGCATAATAAAATTACTCCCTCCACTGATGGCACCCCACAATGCCATGGTGGATTCATAACCTGACTGGGCATCCATCGAGTTGGCGGCATTCACATTAGACGAGCGAAAAGGTAGTCCATAACGACGTGCTAATTGCCCGCTAATTTGTGCAGCACGAATATATTCCGGAGTACCAAACGCTGGCGCACCGGATTTCATATCCACATTGGAGGTAAAGCCTCCGTACACTGCCGGTGCGCCTGAGCGAACCATCTGCGTAAATGCAATACCTGCTAAAGCCTCAGCATTTTGCTGCGCCAGTGCGCCCGCGATAGTGACGGGTGCCATCGCTCCGGCCAAGGTAAATGGTGTTAGTACCACCGCTTGATTGCGCCGTGACATCTCAATAATCCCTTGCAACATCGGTTCATCGAGGCGTAGTGGCGAGCTACTGTTAATGATGGTAAATAGACTGGGTTCCTGCTCTAGTTGTTCGTGACTGATACCCCTGGCAATGCGTGCCATTTCGATGGCATCTTCATTACGCTGTTTACCTAGTGAGTAAGCATGGAAGGGTTTGTCGGTATGAGTAACTGATGTTACGCAGTAAGTGGTATTTCGTATAAAATATCAACGCATGACTAAACCTGATATTTTTGATTTATACACAGACTACCTAATTACGTCATTCAGCTATACCACGGCCACCGGACTCTCAGAGCTGGTTGATGGTGCAGTGAACCATGACCAGATTACGCGCTTTCTATCTCAGCAAGACTTCACGTCAAAGGAACTCTGGAAAGTCATTAAACGAACCGCTCGTGAGATCGAAGCAGATGATGGCGTACTGATTTTCGATGACACCATACAGGCAAAACCTCACAGTAAAGAAAACGAACTGATCTGTTGGCATTTCGATCACACGGTCAATCGCTCAGTGAAAGGGATTAACCTTCTGAACTGCTTGTATTATGCCAACGAGACAAGCTTGCCTGTGGCCTTTGAGTTGGTTAAAAAGCCTATCCGGTTTTGTGATGTGAAGACTCAACGTGAGAAACGCATGAGCGAGGTGACTAAAAATGAGCAGCTACGAGGGATGCTTAAAGTCTGTTGTCAAAACCAGCTGAAATGGCGCTATGCCTTGGCAGACAGCTGGTTTTCATCCGCTGACAACATGAAGTACATCCATCAAACGCTACAGAAATACTTCATTTTTGCCTTGAAAAGTAATCGCTTGGTCGCCTTAACCTCTGAAGACAAGGCAAAGGGTCGTTTCACCCGGATTGACTCGATTGAATGGCCAGAAGGTCCCGTACAAGGTTGGGTGAAAGGATTAACGTTTCCTGTCTTATTTCACCGACAGATTTTTACAAACAAAGATGGCAGTACGGGCACACTTTATCTGATCAGCAATGAGTTAAGCGCCACTAAAACAACCCTTGAAACGATCTACCAAAAACGGTGGAAAGTGGAAGTCTTTCACAAGAGCATTAAGTCCAACACGGGTATGGCAAAGTCTCCTGCCAAGACAGTCAGAACCCAGAGTAATCACATTTTTATGTCGCTGTATGCGACGGCCAGATTAGAAGGACTCAGCATGAAACAAGGACTGAATAAGTTCGCCATGAAAACACGACTTTATACAAAAGCGCTGCAGCAAGCCTTTAAAGAATTAAAGGCCTTAAGAGTTTCTACTGCGTAACATCAGTTATTGATAAAGCTGGCATCATATCAACTAGCACTGGGGCAAATCATGATGGCGCTCGGTGTTGGGTGCTCTCTCGTTTATCTGTTGATGTTGAAACAAGCAGGTCAGAAAGTGGTGGTTCGCAGCTTCTTTCTGCGATCAGTCCTGATACGTAATGCCGGTGAGATTATTGCTGCATGCAGCATGTTTGTCGCATTAGCCTTGTCGTCGTTTTCTACCGTCACAGCCATAATTCAAACATTACCCTTATTGCTCACGCTGTCAGCCGTGTTGTTTCTGGGAGAGCAGGTAGGTATTCATCGCATCGTTGCATTGGTCATTGGTTTCATCGGTGTGCTTATCGTGATTCGACCCGGAATGAGTGGTTTTGACCAGTATTCATTAATGGCGCTGCTTGCTGTGGTTGGTATGGCCATGCGTGATATTGGTGCCAGACTCACCGATTCATCCGTCTCTAGTTTGTTATTGTCATTCTTTTCCGCAATCACTTTAGCAGTGACCGGAGCAATCATGTGGCTGGTGACAGGAGGTGGCCAGATTCCTGATTTTACGACTGCATTGTATTTAATCGGTTTGGTTATCGCAGCCGCGTCGGGGTTAATGATGGTGACGCAATCTGTGCGAATCGCTGAAATATCAGTCGTTGCACCGTTTCGCTATGTGCGAATTATCTACGGTATTGGGCTAGGAATAGTAGTGCTGGGTGAGGTGGTTGATCGCTATACGATAATCGGGTCGCTGATCACTGTTTCTGCGGGATTGTATATTTGGATGCGGGAGAATAAGCGCGCTTAGTTGTGGATAATGACATAGAGCAGGCCTCTGGTGTTACTGTCGCTGAGCTTCTTATTGTCTAACTCTAGGAACGATAAGAAAGCGCAGCCTGTGTGAGTAAAGTAAACCGGAGACCGTATTAAAACTGAGGGGTTACTTAGAATCAGCCTTACCCAAAAACTTCTTCTCTTCCACATGGATACGAATCGTATCGCCAGTAGACACATGCTCAGGAACAGACACCGTCAGCCCCGTCGTCAAAATAGCTGGCTTAGTGCGTGACGTTGCAGAACCACCCTTAATCGATGGATCCGTCTCAACAATTTCCAACTCAACATTGGTCGGTAAATCCAGCGCAACCGGCATGTCATCAACAATAATCACCTGAATACCTTCAGTACTTTCAGTGATAAACAGCAGATCATCTTCAATCGTTGATTTTGCCAGATTATAAGGCGTGTAATCTTCGGTGTTCATAAACACATACTCATCGCCGTCGATGTACGAAAACATCACCGGTACACGCGTCAGGTCAGCCAATTCCAACATATCAGAGTCTTTAAACGTCTCGTCGATTTTGCTGTTAGTCACCACGTCGTACATGCGCATGCGGTAGAGGCTTCCACCAGAGCGGCCCTGAGGTACGGAGCGTTCGATATCTCTGACGATGTAAGTTTGGCCGTTGTAGTTCAGCGCGGTATTTTTCTTGATTTCACTAGCCTTTGGCATGTCTTGATCCTGAAATGTATTGCTTATTAGTGTCGCTATTGTAGCCGATGCGAGATAGCTGGGATAGCTGGATTTATTTGCCTAAATAGCCCTGTTCAGGCCGTCAAAATATCGGATAACTCAGACATGTGCAGGATGGATTGATAGCCCGCCTTGGACTCCCGCTGCATTTTTTTAGGGGTGTAATGAAACACTTGAATACCGGCTGCCAACGCCGCTTCAACGCCAGTAGGACTGTCCTCAATGATGGCGCATTGCTCGGGTTTGAAGCCCATTTTATCCGCCGCATGCAGAAATAAATCCGGCTTTGGTTTCCATGCAGCAATGTCATAAGCACTAAAAACATTTCCATCAAAATGCTCAGTCAGCGAGACGACTTCTAAGGCATGCGCCAGCTTACGCTGAGGGGCGTTTGAGGCAACACACTTACGTTGTGCTAAGGATGGTAATAACTCTGGAATACCCGGAATCGGCTTAAGCCCACGCTCGAATAAGCCACGAATGTGCTCCCGAAATGTGTCTTCAAAATCCTCTGGTAAGCTGAGTTTGTAACGTGCTTCGATGTCGCTCACCACTGCTGCGAGCTGCATACCTTCATAACGTTTAATCAGTGACGCTTGAGACTCCGTTATTTCAGGAAGCAGTTCGGCATAAGCCTGAAAGTTTAATATTTCGCTGTCTACCAGCGTTCCGTCAAGATCGAAAATGACGCATTCCCATCGCATAGTGTGTTCCTGAGTGTGTTATCCGGCTTTTTAAAACATAGCCACATGGTATTTACAAATTATTGTAACTCTAAGCGTCTAGCATACTATGATCATATTAAGGATGTGTGTTGATTACAGGTCATTGCACTTACGGTTTAATAAGACAGCCTTATCCGCTTGTCTCTGAACGCGTCAGTGTTACACTGATTCATAGAAAAAAAGCCTGTTTCTCGACTCGTTGTAAAATAAATGGAAGAATTATGAGCAGAAAAAATATTCGTTTGCTTCTCGCCTTTACCCTCACTCTACTCGGTGGCAGTGTGCTTACCGGTTGTTCAATTAACCCTGCTGAACAAATCAATAACTCGCTGACAGAAAATCATTACACTGTGCGTAGCCTGAGTTATGGGAAATTACCGCGTCAACAAATGGATATTTATCGTCCACGGATTGATCAGGGTAAACCGCCAGTGGTGTTTGTTTACGGTGGTGCGTGGCGTTCGGGCACCAAAACAGATTTTAAATTCATAGGTCATGCACTGACGCAACTCGGTCATGCGGTGATTATTCCGGATTATCAGTTGTACCCACAGGTGAAATTCCCGGTGTTTATTGAAGATGTGGCCAAAGCGATCAAGGAGACCGAACTGCGCTCAGATACTTTGCTGGGACGCCCCTTGGATGAGTTTGTACTGATGGGGCATTCTGCCGGTGCGCATTCCGCTGCGATGCTATTTACCGACCGTAGTTATCTCAATAAGCAACGCGTCAAGGGACGCCCGGTGGGATTTATTGGTTTGGCAGGTCCCTACGACCTAACGTTGGAATACCCCGAAATCGTTGGTGTATTTGATGGCGCAGGCAAGCGTTCACAACCCATAGATTATATTACCCCGGGCTTACCGCCTGTGTTACTGTTGCAGGGAGCTGATGATAAGCGTGTGTTACCTTATCATTCGCGGACATTCTCAGAGGCGTTAGCACTAAGTGGTGCGGATGTTCGTACTCGTTTTTACCCCAAAACGAATCACATCATGATCATAGGATCAATTGCTCAACCGCTGCGACATATCAACAAAGTGTATGACGATATCGCAGAGTTTTTGGCAAACCTACCTTAATCAATGGTCTTGGTGTATGTCATAGTGCTGTCATAGGGAGCGATTAAAATCGCGCGACAAAGAATAATCTACTAGGAAGGAACTTGCTGTGAAAATGATGAAACCGTTAAGTAAAGCAATTGCTTTATCACTTTTGCTGGCTTCAGGCGCTAGCTTTGCGGATAGTACAGCTGGCAATGCTCAGCTCAAATTGCGTTTGATGGAAACAACAGACATCCACATGAATCTGTTGAATTACAATTACTTCAAAGGTAAGACGGACGAGAAGATTGGTTTGTCAAAGGCAGCGACTCTGATTAAAGCAGCGCGCGCAGAAGTGGACAACAGTCTGTTGATTGATAATGGCGATCTGCTACAAGGTAGCCCGATGGGGGACTACATGGCACGCGCTGGCATCGAAGCTGGCAAAATTCATCCCGCTTATAAAATGATGAATACGCTGGACTATGTGGTTGGTAATATTGGTAATCACGAATTCAACTTTGGTTTGGACTTCCTGCATCAATCACTAAAGGGCGCTAACTTCCCTTATGTGAGCGCCAATGTGTTTATTGATGATGGCGATAATGATCCAACTAACGATAAACCTGCTTACCAGCCTTATATTATTGTTGATAAGAACCTGAAAGATGCGGATGGTAAAGAGCATGCCATTAAGGTGGGTTTTATCGGTTTTGTACCGCCTCAAATCATGAACTGGGACAAGGCTAATCTGACAGGCAAAGTGATCAGTAAAGACATCATTGAGATGGCTAAGTTTTATGTGCCTAAAATGAAGGCAGCGGGCGCTGATCTGGTGGTTGCTATTCCTCACTCCGGACTACAGGTTTCCAGCCCTACAGCGATGCAGGAAAACGCTACTTATCACCTGTCTAAAGTTGAGGGTATCGACGCGATTCTGTTTGGTCACGCACACAACAATTTCCCCGGTGGAAAGGCATACAATGGCTTTGAAGATCAGGGGGTTGATAATGTAAAAGGCAGTATCAACGGGATTCCCGCGGTGATGCCAGGCTTCTGGGCCAACCATATTGGTCTGATTGATTTAGACCTGGCACTCGAAGACGGCGAGTGGTCGGTTAAAGGTTTCAACACTGAGCTGCGTTCAGTAAAAGAGGTCGCAGCCGATGAAGCAGTGGCCGCAACCGTAAAAGAAGAACACGACGCCACCGATAAGTGGGTGAGTGAGCCATTTGCGAAAATCGCAGCACCGGTAAATAGCTTCTTCGCACTGGCGCAGGATGACCCTTCTATCCAGATCGTGAGCGATGCGCAGGTGTGGTATGGGGAGCGTTTGATTCAGGGTACCGAGTACGATGGTCTGGCTGTGTTGTCAGCGGCTGCACCGTTCCGTGCGGGTCGTCAGGGAGCCTCTGATTTTACCAATGTACCTGCTGGTGATATCGCCTATCGCAATGTGGCGGATATGTATATCTACCCGAACACGCTGCAAATCCTCAAGCTAACGGGCGCACAGGTTCGTGAGTGGTTGGAAATGTCTGCCGGACAGTTTAATCAGATTGATGCGGACAGCACCGAAACTCAGCAGCTGATTAATACAGACTTCCCGAGCTATAACTTTGATGTTATTGATGGTGTGACGTACAAGATCGATGTAACGGAGCCTGCGAAGTACAACAAAGGTGGCTCGGTCGCCAATGCAGACGCTAACCGCATTGTTGATTTGCAGTACAAGGGTGAAGCGATTGATGACGCCAAAGACTTCCTTGTGGTATCAAACAATTATCGCGCCTCAGGTGGCGGTAACTTCCCGGATGTGAATGGCGATAACGTGGCGATTAAAGCGCCAAATGAAAACCGTCAGGTGGTTGCGGATTATATTGCTGAACAGGCTAAAGCTAACAAGGATGGTTTCGATCCTTCGGCTGATGGCAACTGGAGCTTCAAGCCAATCAATGACAAAGTGATCGTAACATTACGTTCATCAGCCTCTGAAGATGCGGCCGAGTTTGCCAAGACATTGACGCAGCTGAGAAACACTGGTGAGAAAGACGCGGACGGATTCGCCATTTTCCAGATTGATTTATCGAAGTAATTTATATCGGTAAATCGTACTGACAGCCCAGAAAGCTTTCTGACTGATTAGTGAACAGAGCCGGCACGCTTTCATCGAATGTGATGGGGACTGTGTCGGCTCTTTTGTATTGTGAATAAGATAAGAACAAGTAACTGAAGCCTTATAATCTGCGGGTCAGTTTAATCAGTTTGTACTCTCGTGAATGACATAATGAATCTGGAAACGGGGATTAGTTTTTTATAACCGAGGCATCAAGATAGTGCGAAACTCATGGGAAAATCAAAAAGGAAAATAATGTGACCGCGGTAATTACCACAGAACGCTTGATATTACGCGCAGCTGAATCTGCGGACATAACTGTGCTGTATGAGAATGTGTTCTCTGACCCTGAGGTAATGGCGCAGGCATTTTATGGCAAAACCTTCGACCTTGATGAGGCATCAGATTTCTTTGAAAGCAACTTTGATTTTAGTGGGACGGGTAAAAAGTTGGGTGTACTGACTTTGAAGGAGTCGGGAGAGATTATCGGATTCTCCGGTTTGTTGCCGTGTAACGTCTTAGATGAGCAGGACTATGAAATTGGCTTTGTATTGGGACGTAGCCATTGGCGAAAAGGCTACGCCACTGAAATAGGGCAAGCACAGATAAAATTCGGTTTTGAAGTATTGGGTCGCCGTCGATTATTAGGCGTAGTGTTGCCTGATAATACAGGCTCCAAGGCGGCCCTGATCAAATCAGGAATGCAATATCACGCTACGGTGGACACTGAAACGCGTGGTACGCGTGAGGTTTATAGTCTGAACAATACAAACTAATCCGCTGCGAAAAAATTGCGTTAAGTTCATTCTACGAATAAAACGAAAATAATATTGAATAAGCGAAATAAAACGAAGATAATTGACTGCATTATGAAACACATTATTTTCCGGAAAGCCTTATGCACTTAAGAAACAGTAATATCGAACGCCTTAGAAACGATGATCGTGTGTTTGATGTATTGGTTTTAGGGGGTGGTATAAATGGTGCGGTATCAGCGGCATCGCTATCAGCCAAAGGGGCACAGGTTGCTTTGATTGATCGTGGTGACTTTGCCGGACTGACCAGCTCCAACTCTTCAAACCTTGCTTGGGGTGGGATCAAATACCTGGAGTCGCACGAATATTTGTTGGTGAATAAGCTGTGCAAAAGCCGAAATCACCTGATGCGCAGTTATCCTTCCACTGTTAAAGAGATTCGCTTTTTAACGACTATTGCCGATGGTTTTCGTTTTCCGTCGTGGTTTGTGTATTTGGGAACAATTTTTTACTGGATGATTGGTCGGTTTTTTACCAAGCGTCCTGACTACATGAGTGTGGATGAGATTCAAAAACGCGAGCCTGCGATTAATACCGATAATGCGGTAGGTGGTTTTGAGTACTCAGATGCTTACCTCTACGATAATGATGCCCGCTTTGTGTTTAACTTCATACGCTCCGCCATGAACTACGGCTGCGTGGCGACCAATTATGTGGAGTCCACCGGCTCGGAGCGGGTTAATGGCGTGTGGGTGACCACCGCTCGCGACACCATTAGCGGTGAGACCTTCACCATAAAATCCAAAGCCTTGATCAATGCCTGCGGCCCTTATGTGGATAAGCAAAACGAGCTAGTTGAACAAAAAACCGAGCACCGTCACCTGTTCTCTAAAGGTATCCACTTAATCATCGATCAGGTCACTGAAGAGAAGCGAATCCTTACCTTTTTCGCCAGTGATGGCCGTCTGTTTTTTGTGATTCCGATGGGTAATAAAACCTGTGTTGGTACCACCGATACACAGGTGGAAAGTCCTGAGGTTACCGTCACAGAGGAGGATCGGGAATTCGTACTAGAGAACATAAACTCCCTGCTCAAACTGGATAAAAAGATTACCAAGGCCGATATCATTTCAGAGCGTTGTGGTGTACGCCCACTTGCACAAAAGGGCGGTGACGGTATTGCTAACTGGGTGCAGCTGTCGCGTAAACATGCGGTGGATGTGAACCGAGAAGATCAGCACATCAGTATCTTCGGCGGTAAAACAACTGACTGTATAAACGTCGGTGACGAGATTGCGGACTTGGTACGTGACATGGGCATTGATCTGCCATTCAATAATTTCAAATGGTACGGTGAAGATGACGATACTGTGCGTGATGAATTCTATCATCAGGCGAAATTGATGAATCTGGATGACTATACCGTGGAGGGTTCTTCTGAGCCGCTGACGCAGCGTTTATGGCGCCGTTATGGTGGTCGCTCTTTGGAGCTACTGGAAGATATTCGACGCGATCCGCGCCAAGCCGAGCGCTTGATGAAAAATGCAGAATACCTGCGCTGCGAGATTGAGTATACCGCGCAGTATGAAATGATTACTAAGCTCGAGGATTTCTTACGACGCCGTTCTAAGATTTCTCAGGTGGTCAGGCATGAAGATATTATCGATGCGCCGGGCTTGAAAGAGGCGTGTAAGATCTTCTTTGGGGATGAGGCTGAGGCTAAGTTGCAGGAGTATATTGAGGGGGTAGGCGGTCAGTGATACAACCAAAACGCTTCACCTGAAAATCCACAAACACCCCCCGCCGGGCTTGTTAGTAGCTATCGTTGTCAGAATAATGATAAATACATCTCGGCGCTACTTTGTATGCACTCGCAAAGGTATACTGGCCACATTATTTCCCCCGCCTCCGGATGCCGATATGACTGACAAGATCGATTACAACAACCCGCTGCAAGGTGTCGGTTTAAAACAAATGCTGACCGAAATCGTCGATCATTATGGCTTTCCAATTTTATTTGCTTATCTAAACATCAACTGTTTTAAAAATAATCCAAGCATTGCTGCCAGTGTGAAGTTTTTGAAAAAGACCGAATGGGCGCGTCATAAGGTTGAAGTGTTTTATCTGTACCAATATAAAAATTTGCCAAAAGTATCTTCTGAGCAATTTGCTTTGCCGCCCAGAGAGCGCATTGTGCCAGCGCACCAAAAGCCTCGGGAGCCTGCGGTATTGAGTCTGGAAGATGCTGAAATCCAAAATGAAAAGCGGGCTAAAAAAGTCGCACTGAGAGATCAGAACACGGGGGCGCGTCGAGGTTCGAGTAAGGCGTACAACGAGAGGCGAAATGCGGGATTTGGGAAGTCGCGCAGTAGTGATCCATGGAAGAGTGATAAGAAATCTTCTTCCAGTACTTCAAATGGCCCCGGTAGTGCTGCAGATCCTTGGGGGAATTGGAAAGGTGGCGGCGACTGAGTCAGCGATTATCCTGTAGTTCAATCTACTTCTTTCGTTTATTTCGTTTAGTGGTATATTAAACGATAAGACTGAGGAGTTAGAACATGCCCAATTCACAAAAATTATTCCCTCTGCCACCATCAGAGGAAGACATTGCTCAAGCTAAAGAGTCCAGTCGGATACTTGCTAAGTATGCCGATATGGATCGTGTACGCATGACTCTCAAAGGAAATGAAGGTCAGGGTGATGACCTGATTTTGCCCGGCCCTGTAGTTCAGTTATTGTTAAATGTGTTATCCGAAGTTTCACAGGGTAATGCAGTTAATATCATGCCAATACATGCGGAGCTAAGCACACAAGAAGCCGCGAATATCTTAAATGTAAGTCGCCCGCATCTAGTTAAATTACTTGAGCAAGGTGAAATTGATTTTCACAAAGTTGGGACACATCGAAAAGTGTTGGCCAAAAATATTATTGAATATAAGGAAAGAATCACCAAACAACGGCATGAGGTATTAGATGAGTTGGTTTCCGTTTCTCAGGAAATGGGGATGGGGTACGACTAACAGATGGCAAAATTCTCCGTAGTCCTGGACGCCTGTGTTTTGTATCCCGCACCGTTGCGTGATTTACTGATGCATCTTGCGGTAACTGACTTGTTTAAAGCCCATTGGACGGATCAGATACATGAAGAATGGATAAACGCTTTACTACGTAGAGACGGCTTCGAGCGTGTAAAGCTGGAAAGAGTAAAGGCGTTAATGAATAAGCATGCCACGGATGCACTTGTTACCGGATATGAACCGTTGATTGATTCACTGGAATTACCCGACAAGGACGACAGGCATGTGCTAGCCGCAGCAATACGCTGTAATGCAGATGCTATTGTGACTAAAAATTTGAAAGACTTTCCATCAGACATTTTGAAGCCTTTTTCGATAGAGGCGATTCATCCTGATGACTTTCTTTATTATCAGCTCGAGCTCTCTGCACCGTTATTTTGTTCAGCATTGAAAAGGATGCGTCAAAGTTTGAAAAATCCTGAGAAGACTGCCGAGGAGCTTCTGTTAATTCTTAGAAAGCAGGAACTGCCTCAGACTTGCTTAGCGTTGGAAAAATACTCGGAATTTATTTAACTTGGTATCAAATAATCACAGTGAGTTTGGTTTTTACTGGGTTATTTCGTAACCCGACTTATAAAATTCCAGAGTTAAAGGGTATTTACATCCTCGGTAAGTTTGTCAAAAACAGGTTTTTATTGAATCTGTCCGATGATGATCAGTTAATACACCGTGAAAGTCATAATGCCCTAGTTGTGCAGGTGACTTGGTAAATGTTGAAAGTTGTAATATTTGTTCTCCATAAAAGAACAATAATTTCTCAATACCAAACTTTATCCCGCTACCAGCAACAGACATACTTAACCCATCACTCATTTGAAAGGAAATGGTTATGAGTTCCCAAACACAACAACTAGTCAAAGCAGTATCCACATCCGATGGTGCGGGCGTCAGCCTGAAACGTTCTATCGGTACAGCCGCTATTCGTCATCACGACCCGTTTTTAATGCTGGATCATTTCAGTAGCGATGACCCTGATGACTATATCGCAGGCTTTCCACCGCACCCACACCGCGGATTTATCACTTTCACCTATATGATTGAGGGCGATATGGCGCACGAAGACAGCATGGGCAATAAGGGCAACCTTGGCCCCGGTGGTGCGCAATGGATGAAGGCGGCCAGTGGTGTTATTCATTCTGAAATGCCAAAGCAGGAAGATGGCGTGATGCATGGCTTTCAGCTTTGGATTAACCTGCCTGCGGCCAATAAAATGGATGTACCGGAGTATCAGGAATATACCGCTGATGCGTTCCCGATTGTTAACACTGAGGCTGCTGATGTGAAAGTGGTCATTGGTGAGTTCAATGGCGTAGTTTCACCCATTCAGGATGAGACGACCGAAGTCAATTATCTGGATGTAACGTTGAGGGCAGATCAGTCGTTTCAATACGATTTACCAGAATCGAATAACAGTTTTCTGTATGTGTTTGATGGTGAGGTGTTAGTGAATGGCCAGTCTGTGACAGAGGATGAGTTGCTGACCTTGCCTAAAGATGTTGATGTTTCAGCGAGTACACAAGGTGCGCGTTTCATCGTTGTCAGCGGTCAGCCAATCAATGAACCCATTGTTCAGGGTGGGCCTTTTGTGATGAATACCCGTGAAGAGATTGAGCAGGCGGTGCGTGATTATCATGCCAATACGCTGGTACGAGATCGGGCTTCGGTGAATCTTGAGAGAGCGTAACGGTAGTTAATGGCCCACTGGATTCAAACATTCCGAGCCGGTTCTGACTGTGAGGCAGCGGTGCTGGTCACGATTGAGCAAATACGTGGCTCAACGCCGCGTGAGATCGGCACAGCCATGCTCGTCACATCGGATCATTTCTATGGAACGATTGGCGGTGGTAACCTTGAGTATCAAGCGCTGAAACTGGCACGGCAGCAACTCGCTGAGAATACGCCGGATAAAACGCATCGGTTCCCGCTGGCTGCCAGTTTAGGTCAATGTTGCGGTGGTTGGGTGAGTTTGTCCTTCAACACTGTCGCACCAGATCAGGCATGGTGTGAAGCGTATTTGCAACAACAAGAAGCGCAGACCAACAGATTACCCGTGCTTTTATTTGGCGCGGGTCATGTGGGGTCTGCCTTGGTAGCAGTGTTGCAAAACTTGCCGTTTGATGTCACGTGGGTGGATGAGCGTGAGTCATTATTCCCTGACAGTACTTTGCCTGATGTGAAAGTTATTTGTCATGATGATCCGGTTGCCGAGGTCATGGATGCACCCGCAAACAGTCGATGCCTGATCATGACGCACAGCCATACGTTGGACTTTGAGCTGGTTGATGCGGCTCTAAAACGTGGCTTTCCTTACATCGGCCTTATCGGCTCACAAACCAAACGCAAGTCTTTTCGCAAGCGACTTAAACAACGCGGCATGTCAGAGAGCATGCTGGGTAATCTGATTTGTCCTATCGGCATTGAGGGAATTCAGGATAAAGCGCCGGCGGTCATTGCTGTTTCTGTGGCGGCACAACTTCTCACCCTGGCACCATAGGCCACTTTTTTACTCTGGTTTGCTGTCGCTGACGATAAGCGCCAACTGGAGCAAGACAAACGCCCCTAAATCTAATACATTGTGAGCATTCACCCAAGCTAGGAATCACTATGGAAGCGTATTTACTCGATTGGGCCAATCTATTGATGCGTTGGCTGCATGTAATTGTGGGCATTGCATGGATTGGTGCTTCATTTTATTTTGTCATGCTCGATAACTCTATTCGCCCATCAAAAAAGGATGAAGATAAAAAGCGCGGTGTACATGGTGAGTTGTGGGCAGTGCATGGTGGTGGTTTTTATCACAGTCAAAAGTTCCTGACAGGCCCTAAGGATGAACCCCTCAGCAAAAATCTTCACTGGTCGTATTGGGAGGCCTATAGCACGTGGCTGTCTGGTATGGGGATGATGCTCATCATCTACTGGATCGGTGCAAAATCATACCTGATTGATAATAGCGTGATGGAGTTAACCAGCACGCAGGCTATCTCTATCAGTATTGGTTTTATCGCACTGTCATGGATTGTCTATGATCAGCTTTGCCGCTATCTAGAGGGTAGGGATAAGTTATTAGCCGGACTGGTATTTGTGCTGATTATTGCGATCGATTACGCCTTGTTCCAAATCTTTAGCGCCCGTGCCGCCTACCTGCATGTTGGTGCCATTATGGGAACGATGATGGTCGCGAATGTCGCGATGCGGATTATACCCGGACAACGCCGCATGGTGGCTCAGATTCGCGCCGGTGAGCCGGTGGATGGTCGCCCCGGTATCATTGGTAAACAACGTTCGGTGCATAACACGTATTTCACGCTGCCAGTGCTTTTCATTATGATCAGTACGCATTACCCCATGACGTTTAGTCACGAGAAAGGCTGGCTGGTGTTAGCGGTGATTATGTTAGCCGGTGTATTTATTCGTCAATTCTTTGTGTTAAAGCATCAAGGCAAAAAGGTGTGGTTGTACCCTGTGTTTGGTGTAGCGTTATTGGTGGCCTTAATTATAGCGATGGCGCCGAATACCTATAAGTCGCCAATGCCGGAAAAGGTTGATCCAAATGCACCGGTCATTTCTGCCGTGAGTGATGCTGACGTGTTGGCAATCGTTCAAACCCGATGTGCGATGTGTCATGCTGCAAATCCAAATTACCCGGGCTTTTATGCACCACCCAAAGGCATCATTCTGGAAACGCCGGAGCAGTTAGAACAACACGCTGCATTGGTTGCCAGCACAATTGCCAGTAAGTACATGCCACTGGCTAACTTGAGTAAAATGACCGATGAAGAACGCGCTAAGATCGCCTTTTGGGCAGCGGAGCAATAAGCGATGTCTGCGTCAGTGTTAAGGGCTTATCGCGCGTCGATCTTACATTTCACAGCTAACCCTGCTCAGCAAGGTGATGATGCTCAGTATTATGAGTATTTCGGGGACGGCCTACTGGTAATCAAAAGTGGTCACATCCGTGATTGCGGTGACGCTAAGGAGTTATTGGCTAGCTACCAGGCGGCAGGTTTGTCACTTGATGTCACTGATTATTCCGGCAAATTAATCATGCCCGGCTTTATCGATACACATACGCATTATCCGCAAACGGATGTCATCGGCAGCTACGGCACGCAATTGCTGGACTGGTTAAACACCTACACCTTTCCAATGGAAGCACGCTTTGCTGATCTTGATTTGGCGAATGACGTAGCAAACTTCTTCTGTGATGAACTACTGCGCAATGGCACGACCACTGCGATGGTGTTTGCCACGGTGCATGAAAACTCCATCGATGCGATCTTTAATGCCGCCAATAGCAGAGACATGCGCTTAATTGCCGGTAAAGTGATGATGGATCGTAATGCGCCGGAGAATCTCTGCGATACTGCGCAAATTAGCTATCAGCAAAGCCGCGATTTAATCCAAAAATGGCATGGTAAAGATCGTCTAAGTTACGCGATAACACCTCGATTTGCGCCCACATCCACCGAAAAGCAACTGGAATTAGCTGGCCAACTTTTTGCGGAGTTTGATGATGTCTACCTGCAATCTCATGTTGCAGAAAACACGGATGAGGTGGCTTGGGTTAAAGAATTGTTCCCATGGAGTCGCAGTTATCTTGATGTCTATGATCATTACGGTTTGCTGGGAAAGCGGGCGATGTACGCGCACTGTATTTACCTTGACGAACAGGATCGCCAGCGCATGGCAGATACCCAAACTGCTATGGCATTTTGCCCGACGTCGAACTTGTTTTTGGGCAGCGGACTGTTTGATATGAACACCGCTCAAGTCATGGGTATTCCGGTGGGTATGGCGACGGATGTTGGTGGTGGGACGAGCTTTAGCATGTTGCAAACTCTAAACGAAGCCTACAAAGTGCTGCAAATGAATGAGCAGAGTTTATCGCCGTTTCAGGCGTTTTATCAGGCAACTTTAGGAAGTGCACAATCACTTCAACTGGAGCATAAGATTGGTAATTTTGAAGTCGGTAAGGAAGCTGACTTCATCGTGCTTGATTTGACAGCGACACCGCTAATGGAGCGACGCATGGCTCATACTCATAATCTCAAAGAGCAGTTATTCGCCTTGATGATCTTAGGGTCAGACCGCAATATCCAGGCGACTTATACCATGGGTGAGAGTCGCTACCAAAAGCACGCAGCATAAACACAGGAGCTAAAGCATGATTATCGCACTACTCGGAACTGGTTTGATGGGCGCGCCAATGACGCGATGTTTGCAGGCGGCTGGCCATGACATGCATGTGTGGAATCGCAGCATCGAGAAGGCTGAAGCACTTGCTGATGTGGCCACTGTTCATGTTACGGCTGAGGATGCAGTGAAACACGCTGAAGTTGTTATTAGCATGCTGGCCGATGGTGAAATTACCCGACTGGTGCTGGATAAAAATAATGTCATTAATGCTGCACCGGACAGTGCAATCATCATCAATATGGGGTCTGTCGAACCGGCTTGTGATATTGAGTTAGCGAGTCTGGCGGCCAGTTTGAATAAACGCTATCTGGATGCGCCTGTGTCCGGAGGTGTGAAAGGTGCAGCCGATGCTACCTTGACGATTTTTGTAGGTGGTGAGGCCGAGGTAATGGAAGCGGCTCGCCCTGCATTGGAAGCAATGGGACGGCCTAACTTGATTGGCCCGACTGGCTCCGGGCAGACTGCAAAACTAGCGAACCAGTTGATTGTGGCAATCACCATCGGTGCGGTATCAGAAGCGTTTAAACTGGCCGAAGGAGCGGGTTGTGATCTTGCCGTGTTGCAACAAGCCCTGCAGGGTGGGTTTGCAGATAGCACGATTTTAAAGCAGCATGGATTGCGCATGGTGAATCGGGATTTTGAACCGGGTGGCCGCAGTCAGTCGCAGTTAAAAGATATTCGCAATGCCATGGATTTAGCGGAGCAATCACAGCTGGATTTACCATTATCCCAAACTGTCGAGGCAGGCTTTAAAAGTTTGGTGGATGATTACGACGGTGCTGAGCTGGATCATTCTGCGTATTACTTGTGGCTGGAAAAACAAGCATCTGCCAAGTAGTTTATAATTAAGCGTCTGTTTTATCAGTGTTTATAATATTTTTTAATTTATCTGAAAATATTTGAGCTGTTTTTGACCTCGTTTGCGCCTATGTGTTTAAGCGGGGATACCATTTCATGGCGTGCTAATCACTTAGTGCCTTGTTTTGGTATAAAGCCAAAAGCAGATCGATCCACTTATAACGGACGGCTGACACAGAAAACACTAATGCCTTCTCGCGTTTGCGGAGGGCATTTTATTTTTTAGGCTTGCTGAGACTTAAGTAGTCGACCCTGAATAATATTTAACCTATTGATATTATTTGATAAAATAGCCATTCAACGCAGCCAATCTCTCACTATTTGCTGCGCTCAGCCTAATAAGTTGCAGAATGAGTGTGTTTTATGAAGCCTAAACCCACTGTCAATGATCCTCAGGACGATCTCTTTAAGACCCGGCTCAGTGATTTGATCAACCCAAATCATGCGCTGTGTCGTCTGGCTCATCAAATAGATTGGGCACTGTTGGAGAGGCATATTGCTCCCCACTTTAGTAACTCCGGTGCCGCCGCTTTACCGGTGCGATTGGTGGCCGGTCTGTTGTATCTGGAGCATGCGTTTAAGGTCTCCGATGAGCGTGTGGTTGAACAATGGTTAGAGTCACCTTACTGGCAGTATTTCTGCGGCGAAACGTTTTTCCAGCATGAGTTCCCTTGTAACCCCAGTTCCCTAACCCGTTGGCGACAACGCTTGGGCGAAGAAGGCTGTGAGTGGTTATTAACGGCCACCATTGATGCGGGCCTCAAGAGCAAACTGGTTAAACCCTCTAGCCTAAAACGGGTAGTGATCGACACCACCGTTCAGGAGAAAAACATCCGCTTCCCAACCGATAGTCAGCTACAAAATCAGTCACGCAAGCAGTTAGTGACATTGGCCCATGAACTCGGCATATCCTTACGTCAAACCTATCAGAAACAGGCCCGCTTTTTGTTGCCAAAGATTGGGCGTTACGCGCATGTCAGGCAGTTTAAACGGATGCGAAAGGTACTGAAAAAGATCAAAAATGCGCTGGGTTGTGTCTACCGTGATTTACTACGGAAAATAACGCCTGATATACACCTCAGTAAGGCGCAGGTGAAAGTGCTGTTCTATGCAGAACGGTTGTTGAACCAACAAAAACATAGCAAGCACAAGCTTCACAGCCTGCACGCACCGGAAACGGAATGTTTGAGCAAAGGTAAGACCCATAAGCGTTATGAATTTGGTGTAAAAGCCAGCTTCGCGACCACACTTAGGGAATGTTTTGTGGTCGGTGCCCGTAGTTTTGCCGGTAACCCATACGATGGGCACACCTTAAGCGAGCAACTGGAGCAGGTTAAGACACTGTGCAATGACAAGCCCATTGATGAGGCCTATGTCGATAGGGGGTATCGAGGCAGTGGCTATGAGGGAGATGCCACGATTATTATCGCCGGACAAAAACGCGGAATCAGTCAATTGCAACAACGGCGACTGAATCGGCGAAACAGCATTGAGCCCATCATTGGCCATATGAAACAAGATGGGAAGCTGGGTCGTTGCTATCTGAAAGGCCAAACAGGTGATGCGATCAATGTCATTCTATGTGGTGCCGGGCAGAACATCCGCAAGCTACTCAAGTGGCTTTGTTTTGCTTGGTATTTGCTAAGCACTCGACAACGACAATGGCTTTTCTCGTCAGGAGTAAAGCTACAATCAGATACTGATGCCCGTCACTCAGAGAGTTTGGCTGCTTAAAGTCTATTAATCAGGGACGACTAAGTAGAACCCATGATGATCCCTGACATCGCTTTCACTCCCGGAAACGGTCGCAGCATTGAAATTATCGACCTGCAGTCATTGCAACAGCGAAAATCCGGACTCAACCACAACCCTGAAGCATCACACCGAGTCGAATTCTATCTCCTGATACAGATAGAACTAGGGCAGGGCGAACATTTCATCGATTTCAAAAAATACCGCTTCGGACCAGATAGCTTGATTTTCGTCAACAAACATCAGGTACATGCCCTCGATTTTAGTCAGCCACTACAAGGTAGACTGATGATGTTTACTGATGATTTCATTGAGCAAGTACAGACCAATACACGCACCCCACTATTCTCTCCGTTTTACCTCACCTCACAGTGGCAGCCTGTATTCACACCTGCATCAGACTTGCAAGAACGCTGTAAAACACTGCTTAATGAAGCGGCCTTGGAGTTAGCTGATCCGCAGTGTCAGGAGGTAGTGATCATGTTGTTATTCTCTGCCTTACTGATGATTGTTATGCGCGAAAAAACGGGTGTGGCGGATGTGAAAAACCAGAAACAATTAGCGACTTTCAATCGTTTTGCCGAGTTATTGGAGGCACGTTTTACTCAGACCCGCGATGCGAATAATTACGCGGATTGGTTAAATATCACCTACAAAACCCTGAACCAATTATGCAAACAAGTCAGCCAGCAAACCGCTAAACAGGTCATCGACAATTACACCATTTTAGAAGCTAAGCGCCGCCTGACGCTCCACGACCAACCCGGTCAGCAACTAGCCTACGAACTAGGCTTTGATGAACCCACCAATTTTGTAAAATATTTCAAAAAACATACCCAGCTCACTCCATCGCAGTTTAAACAGCAAAATAAAGTCCTCTCCTGAAGTAACAACCACCGTATTCAGCAAAAGGTTCGATATTTACCATTTTCCGGTTTACATCTACCTGCCTCGTCCGCCTCGCTTCTCTTAAAGTTCAGTTACCGAATCAAACAGAGAGCAAACCTCATTATGAAACGTTTATTAAGCACATTGATTAGCAGCACCCTGTTAGGCGGGGCGATTCTGACCACGCCACTTACCAGCTATGCCGACAGCACGACAACGACTCAGGAGCAAACCAAAATGGCAGTGACGAATAAAGACAAAGCAGTCGCTTTACTACACAGCATCGAGACAGGCGATCAAACTCCGGTTAGTTATGTCAATGCGGAAAAATACACGCAACACAACCTCTTAATCGCCGATGGCTTAGCCGGTTTTGGTACTGCCTTGCAGGCACTGGATGGCAAAGGTAAAGCCAAGGTCGTGCGCGCTTTTAGCGACGGCGATTATGTTTTTACCCATACTGATTATGACTTCTTCGGCCCGAAAGTCGGTTTTGACATCTTCCGCTTTGAGGACGGCAAGATTGTTGAACATTGGGATAATTTACAAGAAACCGCCAGCACTACCGCTTCCGGCAGAACTCAGATTGATGGCCCGACTGACGTGGTTGATTAGGATAAAACAGCTGCGAATAAAGCACTGATCAAAGGCTTTGTGGATGATGTATTGCTGGGCAAAAATCCCGGTAAAATTACCGATTACGTCTCTACAGAAACCTATCATCAACATAACCCGGTGGTAGCTGATGGATTGGATGCATTAGGTGGCGCGATGAAAGCAATGGCAGATGCCGGTACACCGATGACATACACTAAAAATCATGTCATTTTGGGTGAAGGCAACTTTGTACTGACTGTCTCTGAGGGGCAGTTCCTCGGTAAGCACACGTCGTTTTATGATTTGTTTCGAATTGCAGACGGCAAGATTGTTGAGCATTGGGATACGCTTGAAACGATTCCACCTGAAAGTGAGTGGAAGCATGATAATGGTAAATTTGGTTGTTTGAAGTAAGCTGTGCGAAATGCAAGACCGCATCCGGTCGGAGATCGGCAGGATGCTCACGGTTTATTTAGGAAAGCATATCTACCTATAGAGGCGCATCAATTACTGTGCATTATGCTGACGACACGCACACTTGCTGTAGAACCTCTCCAAGTATCAACTCCATATCTGCATGACCGTCCATGGGGACATACAACCTAAGTATCTTCAAGTCTAAGGTCCCTTAAAGTAAAAAAGTGCTACACTTTGTGTACCTATTTAAAAGGTTTTTCCTATGCAAGCCGTTGATGTATTCACAGTCAGAGATTTGCGCAACTGTGTCGCTCATTAGGCAATGGTTTACTGGCAGTCAAACAGTCCCAGTATATTGAAATTGTCAGACTCATCTCAAATGAGAGAAAATTTCTACTTGCTTCAGCTCATTGAAGCTTGTACCGTAATATGCGACTAAGTTGCAGTCGGCTACAGGATCTTCGTGTCCTACCTTATACCGCTCCCCTCTAATGCACGGGAGGTTTCAACTGCAAACCGTATTAATACGGTTCATTATTTTGTGAAACCTAAACCCTATTTATTTTGGAGTATCCATGTGCAACAAAGATCCGTTACTTGACGTAGCGAACCACGATGAAAAATCCGATCCTAAAGAACAATTCTTGCAAGCGCTTGAAGAGTATGGGGTTAAAATTAATGATGAAATTCAACTAGCTGCTGAACATCTATTTAGTGGATGGTTGCAGCAAAAAAGAGATCAGGATTTTTTGGATTCTGGTTTTGATTTTAGCTATAACAGTATATTTAATCTGTTTGATTATCGTAAAAGCTCTCCAAGTATAGGCTTTTCGCCATTTGAAATTTCGGCCAATATAGCAAAAAAATACTTTCCGACATCGCCCTATGATCTCTTCGAAACGGGATTGGGAAAAGCCTTGGGGCTTGAGCAGCACTTCAATTTTTTCGTTCTTGCTGTATATGGAGAAAATTTTTTCTTCTCACAAGCACTTTTCGATGAAAAAGCATTAACGTCATTGGAGCCATCCGAAAGGCGAAGAATTCTTTGGAGGTTTTTTGGTCTACTGCTCAATAAAGACTGTGCTTTCCATATGCCTTTCGTTATTGGCTTTGATTCTGGTATTGAGCTCAAAAGCCTTACTTCAGCAGCTTTATTAAACCTACTTCCCGGGCCTCCAACTGAAAACACACATGGCCTTTTACAAGGTATTGAGTTTCTTAAAGCATGGATTAGATATGATGCTGAGGCAAACCGATTAACATCTCATCGTTTGGAGTTGTTGGGTGAAATTCAATTTTTATGGAAGAAGCTAGGAGAGGAGCTGACGAATGCTGAACAAGATTTATCGCCGGAAGTGCTCAAGACGGCTCAAAGGTGGCTTGATGAAACCAAACGAGAATTATTTTTCTTGCTCTATCTATATACCAACTTGGCAGAGCTTTCAGGCGAAAAGACTAAATTTTGGGCTAATGAGTTAGACCAATTTTATTGGGAGTATTGTGAGAAAAATGACGACAATACTGATAGCTTATCTGAAAATGAGAAAACAGCTCGCAGAAACGATGTTCTCGAGCAGTTTTGCGTACAACTAACACTACAACAAGTAGAAACTTGGGCTAAGTATGCTGCTTATGAGTCTGCTGTTAGCTTTCTAAAGCATGATGCATATTTTGATCCGAGTACCCTTTTATTTTATTTTGGTGAAAGGTGGTGGGATACAAATCACTTCAGCATCTGGAAGAAAGGTTTCGAGGAAGGGCTTTCTAGCCTAAATAGCGAAGAAAGATTTTACACCCTATCTAATTACTTGAAGCTTCTGAAACAAGTATCTTATTCAAAACAGAGCAACTCATGTCTTAATGGTATAGATGAAGCACTTGTTTGTCTGGGCCAAAGATTTACTGAAAGAGATAAAGATTGGCAGGAAAGTTATTGGAATTGGTGTTATAGCCTTCTAATTGATTTGCATAAAGATAGTAATTTTCCGGAGAAACTAATGCCGGAATGGACGCTATTGGCCAACGGGCGATTAAGTGGTGAATTACGCCTTCCAGCCATAGAAAAAAGTATTGAAGTTATCTTTAGGGAGTTCACTGGGGATTTAGAATTTTCGCGGGCCTCTCAGCTTAAAGAACTATTAGAGCTGATAGAGTATTCAGAACCCACAAAAAACCTCCGGTATACAGATAAAGGCATTGGACTTCTGCGGGGCAAGCTTTCCAAACTACCGGTAAGTGAAGAGTCGGTAGAAAGAGATGGTCATGAGTTACTGTCAGACTTATTGCAAAAGCTAGATGCTGTGGAGCCTGTTAAAGCCCTTCGTCACCGCCTAATATTGTTACGCTCATCCCAAGCACCATTTTCTGATAAATCAGTTTACCGAGGCGATGAATCAGGTATTAGTACACTGCACGTAAACTGGAATTCACCTTTCGCAGCACTTGCCCATCACTTTGCCGAAGACTGGCTCAGGCACAGCCAATTTGATGACCCTGAAAAACGTGAAAAATGGCTTAGCCGGTATCAATATAAACGCTCTGAAGATCAACTTCTTAGCTATGGCGAAGTGGAAGAATGGAAACGTTTAATGGCTTTCTCCCAGGAGTTGACCGAATTCTGCTTAAACCGTCTTCGTCTTCGAAAAGGAGAGAGGACAAGTGAGGGTAAATATACTGAAGAACAAGTAATCGAAAGATCATCAATCTGGCGTAAGGGTTATTTAAGGGCTTTAACAGAACTAGGGTTCGACCTAGGTGGAAAAGTGCATAAAACGGTAAATTTTACCAAACAGTATGACCCGGATGAATCCGTTCGAACGACTGCCAAGGAATGTTACCGTGCAGTCCGCCGTGACAAAAAAACAAAGCGTTCAATTCAAGGTTTGAAGCGCGGTATTATCGCTGCCGAGTGGTGGTTACTCGTCTGCCAACGCAGAGAACTCGGCTTAGAAATATCAACTGAAGGAGCTCGTAGAACCCGACGCAATTTATTGCGCAACCCATAAAACCGATTCAACTATTCAACTTAACTTATTTGGTGTACTGGAGCCTGATGCTCCTACTCTGACGTTAAACGTCCACCATGTAAAAACTTCACTTCCTGCGAAGAGCAGGTATTGTCAAGGAATATACGCATGCACACGAAAAACTCTATTGTCGGAAACAACTCAAATCCGATCACTTCATCCACTATCCATCAGGTAGAGGATCTTACTATTAACTGGCATATCACTGAGGCGTGTAACTACCGTTGTCAGTATTGCTACGCTCACTGGAAAGATCAGCCAGATCGGCGTGAATTGTTTCATCACCCTGATCGTACTATCGACTTGTTGGAACACGTATTCCGGTTCTTTCACCCTGAAAACACCCAAAACCCATTAAGAAAAACGCTTTCATGGAAATCGGTTCGCCTGAATATTGCGGGGGGTGAGCCTTCAATTCTTAATGGTCGCTTAGTTGAGATCGCTCGGGCAGCCCGTGAGATTGGGTTTCGGCTGTCCATTATCAGCAACGGCTCTAAACTTTCGCATGAGGCACTCCAATTATTAGCGCCAGACCTGACTTGTCTGGGGATTAGTTTGGATTCAAACGACCCGGCGATCAACCGGGCAATTGGCCGAAACGATAGGCACGGAAAGTTACTCAACGTAAATGAACTGATAGAAAATTTACGCTCAGCACGATTTCTAAACCCCTTAATGACCATAAAGCTCAATACAGTGGTAAACCGCCTGAATGCAGGAGAAGACCTGAGTCATTTGGTTGAACAGGTTCAGCCGGATCGTTGGAAGGTTCTGCGTATGTTGCCGGTTCTTGATACATCTCTGGCTATTAGTGACAAGCAATTTGCAGCCTATGTTCGCAGGCATGAGGCTTTCGCTTCGATCCAATGCATTGAAGATCACGAGGATATGTGCGAATCATATCTTATGATCGACCCCTTTGGCCGCTTTTTCCAGAATCGTCCCACACTGTCAAGCGATGGATACGTCTATAGTAAACCTATTCTGTCAGTCGGAGCTGGAGCTGCATTCTCCGAAATGGCGTTCAACCCAATTGGTTTTCAATCGCGTTACACCGATGGGCAAGGTCAGTCATGAGAAAATATAGTTCAGATAAAGACTGGAATGTAGAAATCAGGAAGCTTGTTAAGCTTGGCTGGGTATACAAGCGTGGAGGTAAACATGCTCGTCTTATAAGTCCCGATGACTCTCAAGGGCTGGTTATTCCAACCTCTCCGAGTGATCGCCGGAGTTTGCATAACTTCAGGCGTTTACTGAGATGAACTTGCTTCAGTAATTACAACGGCCGGTGAATATCTCACTCGGCCATTTTTTGTCAGATTGCTGTCTGTCATGAGACACATAGTTTTCCTACGTGATGACTGGCAGCCAGCAGCCTGATAAAGACTCAGTCATTCAGAGAGCCATATACAAGCATTCACCCCATACCCCGCAACAACACCGCAGGCTGCACACTTATCCGCCGATGCAAATACTGCCCCCAATTACCAGCATCGACACATTCACCACCAACGCCGTCAACAACCCCACCCAAACCAGATCAGCAGCAGGAATTCCAGATACAAACTTTTGCGGATCACCGATAGGCGCGCACCCAGCACATTTAACACCGAAGCCTCATACACCTGACTCGCCTGCCCAAGTAATTCACGGGCGCCGGCAGCAATACGCTTTTGTGCCAGCACATCCTGACCATCATTCAACCACGCCGGCCCCACATAACGCTCAATTGAAGTTCCCAGCGCACCATCAGCGACAATCCCTTCAAACCAGAAACGGGTTTGCACACCCTTCTGGCGATGAATCGCGGCGATATTGAATTCCAGCGTTTTACCGGCGACCGCATAGCTAATCCGGTCACCGATATTAATCCCGATACGACGCGCCTCCCGGTCTTCCATCGACATATCAGGTATCGACTGATCCGCCTGATCCTGCCCCTCCGGCCAGATTTGATGGGTATGCAACGCTACTAAATCACCCTCCGCTATCGCTCTGACAAACTCAATTTGCTTGCCCGGATAATCCCTTGCCTTGCCATTTCGGTGAAGTAATCAATAAATGCCTGCTTGCCATCAGCGACTACCGGATTATGCTGTATGTACTCAGCCCCGACATACTGCTCCACCGCTTTAGCTGGCTCACCAAGATAGGCCGCTTCAGCCATGCTAGCTAACTGAGTCAGGATATGCCCATGCTCTTCACGTTGTGCAGCATCGGGATCAACATAAACACCACATGCAGTGATAAACCTTTTAAGTGAGCCGGTGTCAGATCGATTTCCAGCATAGAAGTCGTCGAGCCAATCTGACCATTTAACGCCGCCGCTTCAAACGACTTCGTCATATTCTCGCCACCGACCTTCTGCGCGAGCTATCAAAGCGATAGCAGGGTAATGATCATCTGCTAATTTTGGACGTTCGAAAATTCAGAAAATCCTCCAGATCAGCACACGCTATTCAGAACTACAGGCTACTCAATTGAAGCTTTAATGATGGCTGTTTGGTCTAGTTAGAATTGCTGCTAAATATTACTTAGGAACAGTTATGCGTGGCGCAAGCCCTAAACGTTTCACGCGCCTTGCAAACTTGCGGTCGTCAAATGATGCCATTGCTTCACAGTCTTGATAATGCGCATGATGAAGGGCATCTGCAAAATCAAGGCCATCGGCTAGCCCTGATATTGCTTGTTCGATTTCCTGTTGAGACTCAACAGAAATGTGTGGCTGACTCAGTAAATTTTGAAAAACTGCAATAATGTCTTCGGGGTTAAACTGATAGAAACCACGTAAGATCCACTCAAACTCCAGAATCACCGTCTTACTGACTTTTAGTGATTGCCCAGATTCGAAAAGGCGCTTTGCGGCCAATTGTTGCTTGTTCGCTTCCTTGTCATCTTCATCATGAATGTAATAGCGAGCGAGGACGTTGGTATCTAAACCAATCATGGTTTAGCCAACAAGCTGGCAACGTCAAAATCTACGGGTACTGCTTTCCTTTTGCTTTTAAGCATACCAAAACCACTATTTAAAACAGGTTTCGGGTTTTCTTTGACAACCAATTGGATAAGTCCATCTACTAGAGAAAAGGTAACTTTACTGCCTTTGCGAATGCCTAGTTCTTGCCGGATTTTAAGTGGTATTGTCACCTGACCTTTGCTTGTAACTGAGGTTGTTTCCATAGGTTTGACTCCTTAAAAGTATTACTAAGTAAGAATATCATAATGGTTTTTAGTTCCACAAGGCCATTGTTTTGCTTTTTTCTGAATCAGTAGTTATGTTGGTATATGCCAAGACATATGCTGGAGGATGTTATGCAAGCTCAGGGAGTAAATACTGAACAACGCGAAGTGCGTCTGTTTCGCAATGACAGTAATCAGGAGATTCTTATCCCACGCGAGTTTGAACTACCGGGCGAATCAGTCGTGCTGAGGCGTGAAGGTAATCGATTGATTATAGAAGCGATCCCGGTTGAGCCGTTGCTGTCCTTTTTCACTAGTGTCCGGTTAAGTATACTGCATCTCAAGTTGTTGATTAGTAATTACTTTATCAGGCTTTGGTTTGCTCAAGGCTATACCTACGAGTTCGCTAATCGATTTTCGATGAAATATATTGGTCGATATCAGTTGACCAATAGCCCGCAAGGATAGGGCGCCCACTGGATAATTGCTCTTAATCAATCGCAACAAAAAATAGGCAATCATCGCCACCAAAACCTGGATCAATACTGCATTTTCCGACGTGCCAAGATAGCGTTTAATCCGTAGATTTTGCTTGATCCATTTGAAGAAAAGTTCAATCTGCCAGCGTTGTTTGTAAAGCCCCATAATAACCGTCGCCTCGCTTTTTAAATCATTGGAAATCAATACAATTTCTTTTTTATCTTCGGCGCGGATAAAGCGGATTCTCCGAAGTTCAATCGGGCAGTTCTTCCCTTTTTCAGAGGTTAAGCGGATGGCCTGATCCTCCAATACATTGCCTTCACAAGCAAACGTTTGAGTGACCCCAAACACGGCATTGCTTTTCATTCGTCCAACAAATCGGTTGCCGTTCAAGTGTAGCTGTTCGTAGTACCAGCGGTAATCGTTGTAGGCCCGATCAAAAACGTAGGTTGCGTGCTTAATCAATGGCAGATGGTTGGCGGCTTTCCTGTCATTCACTTTGGCCGACGTCAGGTTAAAGAAAGTCGGCACTTCCAGCGTTGGGTCGTAAACAACGTGTAGTTTAATTCCCCCTTTTCCTGTTCGAAAATGAGCCCATGAGAATTGTTTTTTGTTGAGGTCAATAGTCGTGGAATCAATCAAGCGAATGGCTTGTGACGCCTCTGTGCCAACGGAGGTACGCACCTTCCCCAGAAGATCATAGAACAACTCTTTATAAAGCCCGACAGGTCGATTTTCATTGGCATCAGCCAGGGTTGAGCGACGAATTGGCTGTGTGCCAAGATGGTAATGATGATTAGCATGACTGTTAAAAGCGAGCTCAAGATCACGTAGCGACTGCCGATGTGTCAGTTGACCGTAAAGCAGGGCAATAAACTGCGTCCAGCAGTTGAGGGTTCGTACCCGGTAATCGCCTTGATGTCGCTTCACAGCCTTATCGAAAAGTGGTCTGGATATTTGCTTTAAAACATCATGAAAAACGGTGTTAGTATGCTTCATCGTCTGGGCCTTCTGTTGGGGGGTAAATATGCTGTCTCGACAACTCATATTTTACCCTAAACCTGATAGGCTCAGGCGTTTAGCCTTATGATGAAATTCTTAACCGGACACTAGTGGTCCTTTTTACAAAACTGTAAGCCGTTAGATGTTGTTTTTCCGGATATTGATGACTTACCACCACATTGATAATGTTGGGGAGATTGAGCGGGTAGCGGGTTTGAGAGTGGAGAATTGGCTTGTTGATTGAATAGAAATGCTACAATCGGCTGACCACCACCTCTGGAGTCAGATGTATGTCAAAGGTTTTCATTAGTTATAGCCACGATTCAGATACACACCGTGAGCAGGTATTAGCCTTATCCAATCATTTGCGGGGGGATGGTGTTGACTGCTGGATTGACCAGTATGAGCCAGCACCGCCTGAAGGCTGGCCACGCAAGATGGACAGGGGTATTCGGGAGGCTGATTTTGTACTCATGGTGTGTACCGAAATCTATCTGAAGCGGTTGCAGCTGGAAGAGGAGGAAGGTAAAGGCCTTGGTGTAGCGTGGGAAGGCTCGTTAATTTACAACACGCTGTATCGTGATCGGACGCTCAACCATAAATTTATCCCCGTGCTGTTCTCCTCAGATGACAAAGCCTTTATTCCCACCATTTTATTCGGTAACAGTCATTACGACCTGAGTTTGCCTCGTGGATACGATCACCTGTACCGCCATTTGCGTGGCGAATTAGGCGAAACAATGCCTCCGCTGGGTAAAAAGCGCTTTGTTCGTACCATTCATTCTGATGCTTTGCCAACGGTTGAAGGTGAGTTGTTTGGTCGTAAGGATGAGTTGGCGCTGCTGGATGAGGCTTTGCTGGATGCGGATACCCATGTTGTACAGTTTGTGGCCTCTGGTGGTACGGGGAAAACCAAATTATTGCGGCATTGGTTGGATGATAACCACGACAAGATTGAAGCACTGATTGCGTGGTCGTTTTATTCGCAAGGCTCCAGTGAGGATAAACAGATTTCCGCGACACCCTTTTTCATCCAGGCATTGAAATCGCTGCGGGCCGATAAAGACATTTCTGATTTTAATACGGAGGAAGAGAAGGGCGAGTATATCGCTGATTTACTGCGTGAGCGGCGGTGCTTGCTGGTGCTGGATGGTTTAGAGCCCTTGCAGCAGGTGGGGCGCGGTATGCGGGGTGAATTGAAGGATCGGGCGATTCGGAAAATGCTGCGTTGTCTGATGGGGGATCATAGCAGCTTGTGCATTATTACGACGCGCTTGCCGGTGCGTGAGCTGAAAGGACGACGGCGGGTGGTGCAGCATGATTTGCAGAATCTTGCGCCGGAAGATGGAGTGGCTTTATTGCGTTCGTTTACTGAACCTTATCCGGTGCATGGGCGTGATGTAGATATGCTGGCGGCGGTGGAAGAATATGGGCGGCATGCTTTGGCACTGCATTTGCTGGGGAATGCGCTGGCGACTTATCTGGATGGGGATGTGCGGAAGCGGGATACGCTGGGTGAGTTGATTGGTGATTATGATGATGTGGAGCGGCATGCGTTTAAGGTGATGCAGGCTTATGAGCAGTGGCTGGAGGGGACGGTTGAGCTGAAGTTGTTGTATCTGCTGGGGTTGTTTGACCATCCGGTGGAGCAGGACGTTTTGGAGGTGCTTTGGGAGGCTGGGATTCCGGGGTTGACTGAAGGTGTGGATAAGAAGGCTTGGTTGGTGGCGCGGCGGGATTTGTTGGGTAAGTTTCAGATGATGTCGGAGCATGAGGGGCGGGATGATTTGTTTGATTGTCATCCGTTGATTCGGGAGTATTTTGGACGGCAGTTGCAGGAGAATGAGGGGGAAGCTTGGCGGCAGGCGCATACGGTTTTGTATGAATATTATAAGGGGTTGCCGGAGAAGCTTTGGGGGAAGTATTTGCCGGATACTCTGGAAGAGATGCAGCCGTTGTTTCGGGCGGTGGTGCATGGGTGTTTAGCGGGTGATATGAGTGAAAGCTTCCATGAAATTTATTTCATGAGGATTGAGCGCGGGACGAAAATATACCTAAAAAATCAGCCTACTGAACGGTTGCAATTACTTAGTCTTTTTTTTGAAGTAGCTTGGAGCCAATTCTCATCAAAACTTGATCCAGCAACTAGCTCCGTAATAGCAGAATGGAGTGGCATGGAGCTTTGGAGGTTAGGTAGGCCACGCGAATCGATACCTCTTTTAACATCACGTTTAGATTTTGGTTACAAGCACCAAAATCATGACATCATTGTGGGCATCACGACCAATTTGGTTGAAATATATAATTGTCTTGGATTCTTAAAGAAAGCCATATCATTAGCGAATGCATTTGACTCTTACTTAGGAGGCATCAAATACGAAATCGACTTTAAAAACATTACTGCTTTGTGCTCTAAAGCAGAAACACTTCATAAACTGGGGAAGCATAAAGAGTCTCAGGCGCTCTTTGAAGCAGCCTCAGGAATTCAAGCAAATAGAGAAGGAAAAGATAGACCAAAAGAGCTACTATCGTTTCAAGGCTTTCAATACTGCCAATTATTGATCGACCTTAGACAATATGAAGAAGCATACAGTTTATCCAAATCAATAATTTCAATAGCTTCTAACCATAGAGACCATAACGATGCCTGCTTAGGTGCTATTTGTGCTGGTGCAATACTCACCAGAGCACCTTATGGAAACCGTAGAGCAGCAATAGAGCAATTAAATTTTTCTATTGATACATTTAAATTGCTAGACCAGTCCCACGACTGGTGGCCTTATGCGTTGATCTACCGCTCAGAATACTTTAGATGTGACTTCAATTATGAAGCAGCAAAAAATGATCTTTTAGAAACCTACGAAATCGCCGAACCCTCCGGCATGCGCCTCCACCTAACCGACTATCACCTGGAAATGGCCCGCCTAATCCTAGCCATAGAAGCCGACCCCGATCAATACAAAGAAGCCACCCCAGACCGAGAACAAAGAACCCTCCCCACAGAACTAGCCGACCCGGACGAACCCGGCATCCTAACCCTCGAAGGACATATCCAAGCAGCCGACAAACTAATCCAAGACACCGGCTATCACCGCCGCGATGCAGAGCTAGCCGAACTCAAACAACAGGCAGGCATGTCATGCTAAAATTAACTCCGATCCGGAAATGGCAGTTATTTCACCTGAAAAATAACGTATTACCCTCAACTATGAACAGATTAAAACCATGAGTAAACTACTCAACGAACTCAGCCAGAAGAAAAAACAGATCGAAGCCTCGTGCCGGAAATACGGTACAAGACGTATTCAAGTAAACTAATCGATTCATCATAAAGGATGCCTATTATGAAAAAAATGAAGAACGAAAAAGAGATGGTTAAAAAAGCAATCACGGAGGGTATGAAATACGGTGTAGAACGTGGGGTTGTAGAGTTTGAACCGACGGATTCACAGGCCGATAAAATCGAATATATTTACCGCCTGTTAGTACACGATAAGATCATTCAACCACTACCGAATGACCAGATTTCACAGCTCTCAATGAAGCATCGTATTGCGATTTGGGCGTCTAAATTGAAGTAGTTCGACAGGTTGTTATCGCGAGGTGAGAGAGGCGATTAAGGAGGAATAAATGAGTCTACATATTCGTCAGGCAGTCCTTGGCGATGCCGATATTTTGTATTACTGGGATGAGAAGCCTCATGTCAAAAAGGCCGTCAGTAACGATGGCACAACATCTTTTGAGGCTGACTGGGAAGATGAGTTAGCGAGTCAGGATGACAGCATGGAGTTTCTGATCGCGGAGCTGGATGGCAACCCCATTGGCGCGATGCAAATTATCAACCCAGCCACAGAGCCTAGCCATTATTGGGGGCATGATGTGCCACCTAATTTACGGGCGATGGATATCTGGATTGGCGAAGAAGCTTATCTTGGCCATGGTTATGGCGCACAGATGATGACGTTTGCGATCAATCGTTGTTTTGATGAGGCCGAGGTGGAAGCTATCTTGATCGATCCCCTAGCCAACAACCAAGACGCTCACCGCTTCTATAAACGTCTTGGTTTCGTGTTTGTTGAACAAAGACAGTTTGATGAAGACAGTGACTGCTTTGTGTTCCGTTTAAATCGTGAAGCTTGGGAGCTGCGTAGTAACAAGTTACTAGCTTAAACTCATAGAGTTGGCGGGCATAAATACTTCTCTAGACATCTAAGACTGCTTATTTCGATTGATGACATCCGTAACACTCACTTCAACAATAGCAGAACGATCCGCTTTCATACCCGGCATAAGTTCTTCCCGTAGTGTCATCCATGTATTAGCTTCCTTGTACCGCATATCCTGTAGAACAAGATCCCGCAGATACTCGCTGGCCGTTTCAAGCAAACACCTCAGCAACCTGATCATAAGGAATAGCGCTAACACCATCACTGAATTCAATACGCTCGCCACTATACGCCACTAACGACTGATAAAGCGGTGAGTTTTTCTCTGAAAAATGCACCAAGCCTTTCTTAAAGCGATGATGCCATGTGGAAGCTGCTTTAATTTCGATACCGACAATGTCACGACCCGACTTAAACAACAGGTCAATTTCATTGCCAGCCGAATCGCGAAAGTAATAAAGGTTAGGACTAAGCCCTTGGTTATAACGGGTCTTGAGTGCTTCGAGTGCCACAAGGTTTTCAAACATATTACCCATTAACGGATCACGTCGTACTTGCTTAACGGTTTCAATATCAAGCAAGTAACACAACAACCCTGTATCAGTGAAATAATACTTCGGTGACTTAATCACTCGCTTACCAAAATTTTCAAAGTACGGCGGTAGCTTAAAAATAACAAACGACGCTTCCAAAATAGACAACCAATGCTTGATCGTTTTGCTATCCACGCCTACATCATTAGCAAGCGACTGGTAGTTTGCCAACTGCCCAACTCGCCCCGCCAACAACTTAATGAATTTCTCAAACAAGGTGACATCTTTTAAATTAATTAACTGCCTGACATCACGCTCAAGATACGTTTGGTAGTAGTTGGCGTAGGCGGTATGAGGCCGTTGGTTTTGGTCATACACACGGGGCATAAACCCGTTGAACAAGTAATCTTCGAAGTCTTCGAACTGAATGTTGGCTGCACTTAACTCAGAGATGGTTAGCGGCAGCAAATGCAATATTCCTGTCCGTCCTGCCAACGACTGAGAAATGGAAGCTCTTAACTCTAGCTGATGTGAACCCGTTAAAACGAACTGCCCGTTTTCCGAACGCTCATCCACCATGCCTTGCAGGTAGCTCAACAAGTGTGGGGCGCGCTGGACTTCGTCAAAGATCACTTTGTTGTCATAGCGCTTTAGGAAAGCCTTTGGGTCTTCGGTAGCAATCTGTCGATTTTCAGGATGCTCAAGACTCACGTACTCGTAGTCAGTCAGCACCGCTTTTGTCAGAGTTGTTTTTCCTGACTGGCGCGGCCCGAGAACAGTGACTATCGGGTATTCTTTGAGTTGGTTGAGCAGCTCTGGTGTTATATTTCTTGGAATCATGCACTAACGATATTTCATGTAAATCAGGAGTTCAAGTCCTGATTTACATGGTTTGCCATCTGAAATAGGAATTGGCTTTGCATCTCAAAGCCTCAAGTCGTTCTCTTTTACACATCTAATCTGACAAACTTAAGCTGCCGCAAATACGATCTGTGTTTTCATTGCCTGTTGTCGGTCGTTGGCAATGATAAATGCTTCCAGCGCCTGATCCATTGGTAAGGAGTGTGAAATCAACGGCTTCACATCGACCCGACCCGATTTCATTAGACTCACGGCAATTTCAAATTCCTCATGGAAACGGAAAGAACCGCGAATTTCTAGTTCTTTCGCGGTAATTGCCATCATTGGCACAGGCATATCACCGCTCAAACCAAGCTGCATAATCACGCCACGAGGTCGCATCGCAGGAATCGCACCCGCTAGTGCATGGTGTGAGCCAGTGCATTCAAACAACACGTCGAAGGTGCCTTTACCAGCGCAATACTCCTCCAGGCCGTCCGGGGTATCGCTCATATTAATGACCTTGTCAGCACCGGCAGCTTTTGCATATTCCAAAGCGTTATCTACCAGATCAGTCACCACAATCTCTGTTGCCCCCGCACTTTTGGCTGCGACGACGGCTAAGGCTCCAATCGGACCACAACCGGTAACTAGCACACGTTTACCTAATAATTCACCAGCACGTCTGGCAGCATGCAAGCACACTGAAAATGGTTCAGCCATGGCCGCTTCGCCAGCGCTTAAACCGGTCGCATCAACACATTGGCTTGCATCGACAATCAGCTCTTCCTGAAAGCCACCTTGTATATGCGGGAAGGGCATGGCTGAGCCATAGAAGCGCATATTCATGCAGTGATTACGTGCGCCTTCGTCACAATATTCGCAATCGCCACAGGGGCGAGAGGGGCAAATCGCAATTAACTGGTCTTGTTCGAAACCAGTCACACCTTCGCCTAGCTCTTCTACGAAACCTGAAAACTCATGTCCCGGTACCATCGGTTGCTTGAGGCGCACTGTGCCAAAGCCTGCGTTATTGTAGTAGTGCAAATCAGAGCCACAGATGCCACCACTGGCAACGCGAATACGGATTTGTCCGGCCTGAGGTGAAGGGCACTCACGCTCTTCGACTCGTAAATCTTTTGCATCATGGATGACTAGTGCGCGCATGGTGATTTCCTTGTGTTCTCGAATTTAGTTTACAGGGGTCAATAAATCACGCCCTTCAAAATGAGCGAGTAAGTTGTTGCGTACCAGATCGCCCATCGCTTCACGTGTCTCGACCGTGCCTGAGCCTTGGTGAGGTTGCAACAGTACATTGTCCAGTGCGAAGAAACGCTCATTAATCACTGGCTCGCCCTCAAATACATCAAGTGCAGCTGATCCTAATGCGCCACTTTCCAGAGCATCCAATAAGGCTTCTTCATCAATATTGGCGGCGCGGCTGATATTGATAATCATGCCGGTGCTACCCATTGCTTCGATCACTTCTTTACTGACGATGTGACGGGTTTCAGCATTAGCGGCAAGTGCAACAAATAAGAAGTCAGAGGCTTCAGCCAGTGCCACGGGGTCAGCAATAAAGTTCCAATCAGCAGCTTCCGGTTTTGCACTGCGACTGGAGTAATTGATCTCCATATCGAATGCGGCAAGCCGTTTGGCAATCTCAAACCCAATCCGACCTAAACCTAACACTCCGACACGCTTACCGTGTACCCGACTGGTTAGTCCATAGCCGCCAGTATTACCCCAGTTGCCGGAACGAACCCAGTCAGAGGCCCCCACAATGGCACGTGACTGAGCTAACATCATCGCGACGGCATAGTCTGCAACATCACCGGTTAATACATCGGGTGTATTGGACATGCGCAAGTCTCTGGCAATGACCCGGTCCATATCAACACCATCATAACCAACGCCGTAAACTGCAATCATTTCCAGCGCGGGTAAGGCATCAATCAGCTCACCTTCAACCCGTAAATCGCCGCGTGTGCCAATGGCTTTAATGTTGGCAGCGTGCTGTTTTAAAAAGGCCTCTTTGTCATCGACTTCAAAAAAACGATGCATCACGAAGTGTTCATTAAGAAGCGCTTCGTCCCGCTCGGAGTAAGCACCCAATTGCAGTATTTCTGGTTTATTCACGCTGATTCCTCTGGCTCGGTTGACATTCCAAGTGTTATCGATAACATTGCTAAATGCAAGTCATTATCTCAGAGCCTACACCCCATCGCAGACCATTACAGTCTGTGGTTCTGCAACTATCGAGGAGTCATTTTTTGGATACCAAAACAACTATTTTTGACCTGACAGGCAAGCGCGCATTAATCACCGGTTCGAGTCAGGGAATTGGTTATATGTTGGCCAAAGGTTTGTCAGAGGCTGGTGCTGATGTGGTGATTAATGGCCGTGATGTTGGCAAGTTGCAGAAAGCAGCGGATGAACTCAAGGCGATGGGAATTGAAGCGTACCAACTGCCATTTGATGTGACGGATCACGCCGCTGTTGCAGAGGCGGTAAATGACTTTGAAGCCAATGTCGGGCCGATTGATATTTTGGTGAATAACGCAGGTATGCAGCACCGTACGCCGCTGGAGGATTTTGATCCCGCTGACTTTGAGCGGCTCATGAACACCAATGTAACGTCAGTGTTTAATGTGGGTCAGGCAGTGGCAAAGCACATGATCAAACGTGGTGCCGGTAAAATCGTGAATGTTGCTTCGGTACAGACATCATTAGCGCGCCCCGGAATAGCGCCATACACCGCGTCTAAAGGTGCAGTGTCTAACCTGACCAAGGGCATGACGACTGACTGGGCTAAGTATGGTTTGCAGGTGAATGCTTTGGCTCCGGGCTACTTTGATACACCATTAAATGCAGCATTAGTCAGCGATCCTGAGTTCAGTGAATGGTTGTGTAAGCGCACACCGACAGGCCGCTGGGGACAGTTGGAAGAGTTGGTTGGGGCCTGCGTCTTCTTATCATCCGGTGCGTCTAGCTTTGTCAACGGGCAGACATTGTATGTGGATGGTGGTATTACTGCCTGCATCTAGAGTAAACGGAACTGATCGCGTGAGTGACCCTGAAATAATGGCGAACACACCCAGACTGATTATTGTGATGGGGGTGTGCGGCAGTGGAAAATCAACTATTGCCAAGATGTTGGCTAATGCGTTAAACGCAGATTTTCTGGATGCTGATGATTATCATCCCGCAGCTAATGTCGCGAAGATGAGCAGGGGTGATGCCTTAAATGATGAGGATCGCTGGCCGTGGTTGAAGGACTTTGCACAGGCGATGGCCAGTCAGTCCGACGTTTGTGTTGGAGCATGTTCTGCACTCAAAAAATCCTATCGGGATAGCTTGTACTCCGAGGCTAATGAGTCCGTATTATTCGTACACCTAGACGGTAACAAGCCGTTACTGATGGAGCGCATGTCAGCGCGTACAGAACATTTTATGCCTACCGCATTATTGGATAGCCAGCTGGCTACTTTAGAGATGCCGGGGAGTGATGAATGCGCTATTTCCGTCGATATTAGCGGTACACCACAACAGATTATTCAGCTGATACAGCAACAAATAAAAGAGAACGGTTATGACAAGTAAAGTAGCGTTGATTGGCGCAGGTGTAATGGGTGGGGCGATTGGCACTCGATTGCTGGAAACCGGAAATCAACTGGCGGTGTCTGATCCGAATCCGCCAAAAGTTGCGGTACTGACCGACTTGGGCGCGACGGCTGCAAGCTCTGCCGCTGATGCCGCCTCGCAAGCTGACTTTGTCTTTTTAAGTCTTAATTCCGCTAATATTGTTGAGAAGGCAGTGTTTGGTGAGAATGGCGTGGCGGCAGGTGCTAAACAGGGCACCTTGATTATTGATATGTCATCGATTGATCCTGCATCTACTCAGGCATTGGCGAGTCGTGCGCAGGAGCAAGGATTGCGTTGGTTGGATTGCCCATTATCCGGTGGTGCACCTAAAGCATTATTAGGCACATTAGCGGTAATGGCTGGTGGTGATGCGGATGATTTTGAAGACTCAAAAGTGGTGATGGATCAGCTTTGCAGCAACTACACATTGATGGGCCCATCCGGTGCGGGGCAGACGACCAAACTGATTAATCAGGTGTTGTGTGCGCTGAACTTTGTCGCCGTTGCCGAAGCTACAAAACTGGCTCAGGATGCCGGTGTTGATGCTACAAAAATTCCTCAGGCATTGGCAGGGGGGGCGTGCGGATAGTGCGATTCTGCAGGAGTTTATGGGCAAGATGGCTGAGCGTGATTACAGCCCAACCGGACGCATTGATAATATGGTGAAGGACTTAAATGGTGTTCAGGATCTGGCGCGTTCAACCAATACTGCCATGCCATTAACGGCGGCGTGTGCAGAGATTCATCGCTTATTTGCGAGTGCGGGCATTGGTGATGCAGACAATGCTGCACTGATGAAGTTTTATGATGGTGATATGAGTTAGGCAAACGCTAAAAATCCCCGCCGTTTTTTTAGAGGCAGCCAATTAGTTTACAGCATAATTTCTAGCGCATAGACTCAGGGTTTTCATATAGACGACTTTGATCGTAACTCAGGATTATTATGGACCGCAAACTGATCTCTTCTGGCTCTGAATTTGAGCAAAAAATCGGATATTCCCGTGCTGTTGTTGATGGTGACTACGTGTTTGTTTCCGGCACCACTGGCTACAACTACGATGAAATGTCGATCTCTGATAATGTGGTTGAGCAGGCAGAGCAGTGCTTTATCAATATCGCTAAAGCATTGGAAGAGGCTGGTAGTAGTCTGGATCAAGCGGTACGTGTTCATTACATCTTCCCTGATAAAGCTGACTTCGAACCTTGCTGGCCGACTTTTAGCAAATACTTAGGAACTGCCAAGCCTGCAGCGACCGTATTTGTGGCGGGCCTGCTGGATGATGCGATGAAGCTTGAAATTGAAATTACAGCGCGTATTAGCAAGAAAGAATACTCCTTCTAAAGACCAAATAACGCGATAAAACCTTTGATAGCGTCATAAACCAAGACCTATCCTGAGGTTAAGAACTTAGCAGCCTGCCAGTTTGCGCAGGCTGTTTGCATTATGTCTAGTCACTAAACACTCCGTCCCACTTGTCTTCAGAGACTGACCGCCAGTACAGTCGGCGATGCCGCTTTGTTTCCGATATCTCTATAAAAGCCAGATACATACTTAAAATCAGGCGATGCCAAAAATAATCGGAGCCCCACGCATGAATACCTCGGTTAATCTAACCTTGCGAGTCTTATGGCTATGCGTTCTACCGCTGTTACTACTTTGGAGTAATCCAGGCTTTTCAGCACAACCCACAGCCTTTGATAGCTGGGCAAAAACAGCAAAAGTCGGTGGAGCTGCTCTTTATGTCGGCATCAGCACGGCTGAGTTAGAGCAGGTTCTGGATGATATGGTGGCGCAGAATGTCACCGTAGTAGAAGCGGATTCAGACCTTTCTAATTACCAGTCCGATGCCCAGTTTGAGTTAGAGCTTGCCTTGATGCGTCAGGTTGCTGACGCTTCGCACAAGCGCGGTCTGCGCGTGGTCTGGTACATTCCCGCCTTGGAAATGATCACCATCAACGGTGCAAATATTCCAAATACCATGGCAAAGGATCATCCTGACTGGGTACAGTTGGGGCTCGATGGGCAGCAAAATGTCTTTTATGGCGGTGGCGGTCAGGTGTTCTGGGTAGAGACGGATGCGGAAAGTGCGTGGATGTCACCAAGTTCTGAGGGCTATCGTAATTACTTCTTCAGCCGTATCGCTAAAATGGCAGAAACCGGCATTGATGGCGTGTGGGCTGATGTGCCAATTTATGCAGACTTTGGACCCACCAAGTGGGCGGATTTCAACCCTGCAGCGATTGCCCGCTTTGAAAGTGATACCGGTATGTCGATTCCGACTGCCGAGGACTGGAATGATCCGGCTTGGCGACGTTGGATTCACTGGCGGCACGAAGAGTTGGCGCGTTTCCTGACCGATATGACGGCGACAGCACGTGCAGTTGATCCTGAGTTTGTCATCATTGCTGAGACACTGCCAACAGACTATAACGGTGGCACCATTTACGGTTTGGATGCAGGCTTTACCAAGTCGGTAGAGGGCCTGACCGCAGTTTATGAAGTCGATACCATGAGTAACAACGTGGGCATGCGTAATGCACGTGAAGACGATTGGATTTCGTTTATCTCTGCTCTGAAATATTCACGTGCGGCAACCGGTGAAAAGCCATCATGGACCTTTACTTACGGTGTGAATCAGGATGATGCGCAGCAGGTGATGGCGCAGGCCTTGATTGCCGGTAATAATCCCTATGAACTGAAAGTACCGGAAATGGCAACCACGGTTGATCCGGCCTTCAGAGCGCGTATGTTTAACTGGAGTAAGGTGAATGCGCCTTACTTGTTTGAGAGTGAGTCAACGGCCAATACTGGTATTTTATTCTCCTCACCTAGTCGTGATTATGTTGATCAGTTCACTGGTTTAGGTATGTTTGCAACCACGGATGATGGTGGTGATGACCTGTGGTGGGCTGCTGGCGAAATCGATAGTGTTTATCAGCGTAATTACTTAGCGGAACACCGCGGTGTGCTCAAAGTGCTGGTGAATGAGCATATCCCGTTCAATATTTTGGTAGTACCGGATCAGGATGAATTAAACCGCTATCAGACGGTGATGATGCCAAATATTGAAGCGATTTCTGATGAAGAAGCCAATCGTCTCAGAGTGTTTGTGCAGCAGGGTGGACGCTTGGTGATTACCGGACCGAATCCAACCTTACTCGATGAATATGGTATCGCTCGCAGTAATTATGCTTTGGCAGACCTGCTAGGCTTTAACTACGGTGACTCGGTTCCTGCGTCAAATGTGCAGTCTTATGGTTCCGGGGAGACTTATTACTTTGCAGATCGCTTAGGTAAGGACTATCTGGTTAACGAAACAGCGGCTGCGCGTAATAGCCTTGCTAACGCGGTGCGTGGTGCTTCAACCATTACCGTGAACGCTAGTGCTGACGACAATGTGTATATGGAAACATCACGTCTTGGTCAGCAGGAGATTATTCAGTTCACAAACTTTATTGGTTTGAATGGTTCGTTCTCAGTTGTTCCAACATCGGTATCAGTGAACTACACCATACCAAACGGTGAAACGGTGACGGGTCTTACAGTCACTAATCCTGACACGACTAATACCACACCAACGACGCTGAACTACACGCAAAGTGGCAATCAGATTAGCTTTAATGTGCCGCTAACACAGTATGCTTTAGTGGTTGTGTCATTGTCTGGTGCGCAGGCTCCGGTGGTTAATCAAACACCGGCTGCGGGTAAGGATAATTACCAGACTGATATCAGTACCTCGCTGGATATCAATACATCCGCGCTATTAGCGAATGATGGTGACTTGGATGCCGGTGACACGCTGAGCATTGGTGGCGTGTATGCTTCATCGGCAACGCGTGGTTCTGTAACTAGTTTGGGTGGTGGTAATTATCGTTACACACCTCCGACAGGTTTTAGTGGTTCAGACACGCTGACTTATACCTTATTCGACAGTAATGGTGGGCAGGCTAATGGCACGATTGCTATCAAAGTAGCGCCACCTACCGGCTACTATCATCCCGAGAGTGTCAGTCTGACCGTTGGTGGTGTTGATAGTACAGATTTGAGTTATTTCCAAAGTGTTGATGGGGATACTTATGATATTGCCTCGGTGAGTTCAGGCGGTAGCCGTGTCACAGATTGGTATGTCACGACGACTATTACGGAAGACACGTCTGCGATCAGTGAAATCAAGGTACTACAACTCGGTCATTATTCACTGGCTGGTGTCAGTCAGACGGTCTATATCTATAATTACCAGAGTGCTAACTGGGAACTTGTTGATACCGCGACAGTTGGTAATGAAAGTAACTACCCGGCAGTTCATACGATTTCGAATAATATCGGTAACTATGTCTCTGGCAGCAAAGAAATGCGTCTGCGTGTTCGTGCAGAGCTTGGCAGTGGTGCCTTTGATAGCTGGACGGAGCAGATTGTTTGGGAAGTGGTTCCGGTAATTGTTCAAAGTAATAATCCACCAGTTGCGAGTTCGCAGAATGTGACCGCAACGGAAAATATCAGTACTTCAATCACCCTGAGTGCATCCGATGCAGATGGTCAATCACTGCAATACCGGGTGGTTTCTGGCCCTGCTAATGGTCAGCTCTCAGGGACTGCGCCAAACTTACAGTATCAACCTAATACGGATTACACCGGAAGTGATAGCTTCACGTTTGTGGCTAATGACGGCACCACTGATAGTGCTGTGGCGACGATCAACATTACGGTTGTAGATGATGGCTCAAACAACGGTGGTTATACCGGTGGCGCTATCAGCAATGCAGTCAGTGATGGCAGTATTAGTCTTGATGGGAACTTAAGTGATTGGAGTAGTGTGCCGTCGTTAGGGCGTGAAGCACCATCAATCGCTCAGGCTAATGCACAAGTTGATTTCATCGAAGGCTGGCTTGCACATGACGCTAGTAATTTGTTCATCGCTTATTTAAATAATGGCGATATTAATACAGAGACATGGTGGCCTTGGCAGGTTTATCTGGATACCGATGGCAATACTGCATCGGGGTATCAGGTCAATGGATCACTGGGCGCAGAGTATATGCTGCAAGGCTCTGGTTTGTTCCAATACGCCGGAAGCGGTAGTGACTGGACATGGAATTACTTAGGCAGCATGGCACACTCTGTCAGCGGTGCTCAGGCTGAGTTCCAGATTCCTAGAAGCGTGATTGGTAATCCTGAGACTGCACGAGCATTGTTTATGGGACGAAATGGTGTGTTTACGGGTGATTATTCGGATGCGAGTCGCGATTATTACCCGGCAGCCTATTCTTTAATACCGATGCATTATGGCTTGCTGCATGGCCAGTATTCTATCTATGAAGAAACGGGTGGCACGCTGTCTATGAAGGTCACTGCATCAGCGGCAACCGGAGCAACCACACTATTCTTAGATGGTAATTATCCCTTGCAGGACGGTCAGTTGATTACTTACTTGTCGTATGACGGTGAGTATTACACGCTGCCAATCACCAGCGTGTCGGGTTCTACTTTGACCTTAGCGAAGCCGCTACCAGCCGTGATTGGTGCAGGTCAGGATGTATGGAATTTCTATGACAACGGCAGTCATCCCAACTGGTTTGGTTATCGCGCAATTGCTGACTTTGGTTTGCGTACATTGAGTGATCAAAACCTGAATCAAGGTCGTCATGTATTGCTAGGTGATAGTTGGTTCTCAAGCAGTGGCTTTGAGGGACGTTTGAATGAGCGTTTACCTAACGCGAGTGCGATAATTAATCAGGGAATTAGTGGCAATACTTCAGCACAAATGCTGGCACGGTTTGATGCTGATATCGCCAGCCAGAATCCGGATTATGTCTGGGTCATTGGTGGGGTGAATGACTATTTCACGGGAGTTACCCCGGAGCAATACAGCACGAATGTACGAGCTATTATCGCCAAGATCAGATCGATTGGTGCTGAGCCAATTATCTTCGATGCGCCAGTTGCTCAACTTGTTTCCGGAAGTGATGAAATTACTCAGATTTCGCATCAGTATGCCGCTTTGATGGCATCGTCAGATTACGTTGAGTATAACTTGGGTGAAAGTGCTGGTTCAGGTGTTGTGCTAACGCCTGTGTCCAATGTTGATGTGCTGACAATAGATGGTGATTTGTCGGATTGGTCAGGTCTCCAGTCGTTTGGTATTGATGGTAATGATATCACTCTGGCCAACTCGGAAGCTGACATGCTCGAAGGTTGGATGGCGCACAATGGCGTGTATTTGTATGTCGCTTATCGTAATGATGGGGATATCAATACTTCTTTAACTTGGCCTTGGCAGGTATTTTTAGATACGGATAAAAGCACTTCAACAGGCTATCAGGCTGGCAATGATGTTGGTGCTGAGTTCATGTTGCAAGGGGATGGGCTTTACCAATATATCGGTGCAGGCAGTGATTGGTCTTGGCAGTATGTACCCGGCGCTAGTGGCGTGATCAGTGGTGACATTGGTGAGTATCAAATTGAATTATCCGCGCTTGGTAATCCCGAATCACTACACGCGACGTATATTGCCCGAAATGGAATTTTCACCGGTGATTATAGCGAAGCAGGTATCGACCGTTATCCAAACGCGGGTCTTGGCTATTTGACCTATGACTTGGGTGGCAGCAACTCGAATCCGGTTGATACAGGTGTGATGAGCATGGATGCAAACTACACGGACTGGATCAGCATTCAGTCATTGGGTCGGGATGGTGATGATATAGCTGTAGCCGGTGCTCAGGCTGACTGGATTGAAGCCCGTATCGCGCATGATATCGATAACCTCTACTTCTTCTATGAAAACGATGGTGCAATTAACACTGCTACATGGTGGCCCTGGCAGATTTATATCGACACCGATAATAACCCTGATACCGGCTTCAAAGTGACTGGTGGCGTGGGTGCTGAGTTTGTGATTGAGGGTTCGGTATTGCAGCAATATACCGGTACTGGCACGAACTGGTCATGGTCATCGGTAGATACAGCTGAAGCGGCAACCAGTACAGTGTTTGCTGAGATGAGATTGCCGCGTGCATCGATTGGTGATCCTGCGGAAATGCGTATTGTGTATAAGGCAGTCAATGCAGCCTTTACCGGTAGCTATGCTGAGGAAGGTTATGACTACTTCCCAAGCAATGCAGCGACCAGCAATAGTGGCTATTTCACTTATTCCACGCAGTAAGCTGTGATGTTTACCTCTACTCCGATGGGTTGATTTAGCCTATCGGGTAGAGGTGATAATTTGAGGTCACTACATCAATGATTCCAGGCTTTAAATGGTTCCAGACCTTATTTGGCTGAGGCAGGTTTCTTCAGTACCAAATAAACCCCAAGCACCGTTAATACACTCGCGGCAATCGCCAATGGCGGCAGATCCTCGTCAAACAACAACCAAGCCTCAACGCAAGCCACCAGCGGCACCAGATAAAAATAGGCAGCGACTTTAGAAGCTTCGCCTTCTCGAATCATATACATCAGCAATAACACTGCACTGACTGATAAGCCAAACACCAACCATCCCAGCGCCAGAATTAATTGAATATCCCAAGTTACTTCACGTGTTTCAAAGCTCCAGGCTAACACCGCCATTAGCACAGCAGTGCTCACATACTGCCAGACAGAACCTGTTAGTAAATCTACCCCGCCACTAAAGCGCTTCTGGTAGAGCGTACCAATAGAAATTCCTAATAATGCAGCGATTGAAGCAATCAGTGCTGGCCAGGTCAGGCTAACCTCATCTTGTAACTGAGTGCTAAATACCACCACCACGACCCCAACCAAACCAAGGCCCAAGCCCAGCCATTGCATTGGGCGCAACGCGTCACTGAATAATTGCCAGCTGATTAATGCAGTTAGTATCGGTTGAATGCCAACAATGATCGCTGCGACACCAGCGGGCATTCCTAATTTTATCGCAGCAAAAACACCACCAAGATAGACCCCATGAATCAATGCACCGGAGACCATTTGGTGACCGGCCAAACGCATGGGTGGCCACTTTGCTTTAAACAGCAGACACAGTGCCAGAAACACAAAAATGGTGAGCACCATGCGCAGAAATAATAAATAAAATGGTTCAACAAAGGGCAGTGCGTATTTAGCACCGATGAAGCCCGTACTCCACAGGAAGACAAAAAGCAGCGGGATCATCCGAATCAGAGTGGGATGAGTATTTTGCATCGGCATGGTCTTAATAATCCGTGGTTAAGGGAGAGTACTTTACAGCGTTTATTGCGCTGACGGAGTTGCTGCCTGTGGCGGCATAAGAAGATTGATTCTGTTTGGGCTGTCGGAGTTAGTCAATAAAAGTATTGTATCCATAACAATGTGAGGCCCCGTCCCGACTTGTTTTCAGAGCGGTGGATAAATACAAATTGGTGCAAAACAGCGTAATAAAATCAATAAGCTGCACCAGCATAAAGCGATTCAATACTCAAACCGCAAAGCATTGGGTATTTCTAATATTCATGTAATAATCGGCTCGTCAATATTTTGATACAACCGTTAAAGGAGATGCGAAGGATGATATCAACCACCAAGCTAAAGCGTACGCTGAGTACGGCATTGCTATCGACAGGGCTGGCTTTTGCCGCTGTGTCTGCCAATGCAGATGACCTGAAAGTAGGTTTTGTTTATGTTGGCCCAACGGGGGATCACGGCTGGACATACCGCCATGATGAAGGCCGTAAGGCGATTGAGGAACTGGAAGGTGTCAGCACGACGTTTGTTGAAAGTGTGGCAGAAGGCGCGGATGCTGAGCGTGTTATTCGTAAATTAGCCAGTAGTGGCCATGATCTGATTTTCACGACGTCATTCGGTTATATGAACCCGACACTGAAGGTTGCCAAGCAGTTCCCAAAGGTTAAATTTGAGCATGCAACGGGCTATAAGCGTGCTGATAATGTAAGTACTTACTCAGGCCGTTTTTATGAAGGTCGCGCTATCCTTGGAACGATTGCAGGTCACATGACTAAGAGTAATGTGGTGGGCTACATTGCGTCTATGCCGATTCCTGAGGTTGTGCGTGGCATTAACGCATTCACGATCGCCATGCGCAAAGTAAACCCGAAAGCTGAAGTAAAAGTGATCTGGGTGAACTCTTGGTATGATCCGGGCAAAGAAGGGGATGCAGCAAAAGCATTGATCGATCAGGGTGCAGATATCATCACACAACACACTGACTCACCAGCACCGCTGCAGGTTGCTGAGAAGCGCGGCGTACTTGGTTTTGGTCAGGCATCTGATATGTCGGCATTTGCACCAAAAGCACAGTTAACTGCGATTGTTGATGACTGGGGTCCTTACTACATTGCGCGTACTAAAGCGGCTATGGATGGTACATGGGAGTCTATGGATACATGGGATGGTATTAAAGCGGGCATGGTTCACATGTCAGACTACAGTGAATTAGTCCCAGAAGACGTACAGAAAGCAGCTGATGAAGTGAAAGCGGGTATTGTCGACGGAACACTTCATCCATTCGCTGGCCCAATCAAAAACCAGGAAGGTGAGGTTGTGGTCAAAGAAGGTGAGACATTGGAAGATGGCGCACTGCTAGGCATGGACTGGTATGTTGAAGGTGTACAGGGCAAATTACCTAAGTAAATCAGGCGTTGACCATAAAGCTGAGTCATTGCTAACAAGCAATGCAAGATAGACGATATTATCGAATATGACTTAGCAGCCAAACCCGTCGGGAATGATTGTTTCCGGCGGGTTTTTTATTGTCCCGGACACCACCGTTTTAGCTGGCTCCAGAATTAGATTTCAACTGGTCTTATAGCAATGCTTCGAGGTGAACTTACTTTGAATAAATCGCTATTTGTTGTTATTTGATATGGTATTGTTAGTTACTGCTTTTATTGGCGGTTAGTTTTTACATTAATCGAATCAGGCCCTGATGTTTTTCTATTCACTAACAGATGGATCATCATTTGCTATCAACGGTCTGTAGTTTTTCCTAGTTGCTACCACAAGCATCTGCCGTTACATTTGTCTAATTCGACTGAGGGTATTTTTATGAGCAGAATAGTGTATGTGAACGGTGAGTTTGTTCCTGAAGAGGACGCAAAGGTATCCGTGTTTGATCGTGGTTTTATGTTTGCCGATGGTGTCTACGAGGTTTCCTCAGTGATTCGTGGCAAGTTAATTGATAACGAAGGGCACATGGTGCGTTTGCAGCGTTCTATGAATGAGCTGGATATGCCGGCACCTGCGACGAATGAAGAAATTGAAGCGATTCAAAAGCAGCTGATTGAGAATAATGATCTTGATGAAGGGTTGATATATCTGCAAGTGACGCGTGGCCCTGCGGATCGTGATTTTGCATACCCTAAAGAGCCAAAGCCGAGCCTGGTTTTGTTTACTCAGAAAAAGAACGTTATCGATAATCCAATTGCTGAAACTGGTATCTCAGTCATTACAGTTGAAGATATTCGCTGGGCACGACGTGATATTAAAACAGTGGGTTTGCTGGCGCCGTGTATGGCAAAGATGCAGGCGAAAGCTGCGGGTGCTGATGACGCTTGGTTAGTAGAAGATGGTTCGGTCACTGAGGGTAGTTCAAACAATGCCTATATCGTCACTAAAGACGGAACGATTGTGACGCGCTATGTAGGGAATCAGATTCTGAATGGCATAACCCGTCGTGCTGTATTGGCCTTGGCTAAAGAGCATGATTACAACATCGAAGAGCGCCTATTCTCTGTCGAAGAGTGTTATGAGGCTGCTGAGGCGTTTGTCACATCAGCAACCATGTTTGTGCAAGGTGTGGTGAAGATTGACGGCAAGCAGATTGGTGATGGTAAGCCTGGACCGGTTGCAAAAAAACTACGTGAATACTACGTAGAAATGGCACTGGCTGAGGCGTAATAAACCCACCTGCTGGTCATCCAGCTTTAGATAAATGGGCCGTCGTTTGCTTCTATCAGTGGAATATCCTGTAATAAACGACGGCTGCTGATATACGGGTGATATCGCATCGCCCGTAATATCGCTTGTTTCGCAAGCTTGGTTTCACCTTGTTCCAAATGAATTACACCTCTTCCTGACAACGCACCGAAGTGGCGTGGTTCCAGCTTCAGTGTGGTAGCGATGTCTTTCAGTGAGGCTTCAAAGTTACGTAACTGAAAGTGTGCCAATGCGCGTTGATTCCACACTTCGGCATATTTTGGGTAGCGCTCGATAATGTCATCAAACATTTCAACCGAGACCTCATATTCTGCATTACGTACTTTATCAATTGCAGCGTCCATCAGTTTGCGTAGTGTCTTATCTTCAGGGGCAATCCAGATACGCCAGATTTCACGCTCGTGACTGAGTGCTTCAACCTCGCTTTTGGCGTGGCGTAAGGAGTCAAACAGGGTATCGAGTTGGCGGTGTTGCACAGCATTCAAGCCGCGATTTGGTTTAACGGCAAAGGCTTCATTATCTTCAGCATAAGCAGCGCTGTGGATAAACGATACGCTCAGAACAAGAGCCATCATTATCGTTGTTAGTTGTTTCATAAGCTCCCACCTGACAGTTATCGTTAATTTAGTATAGAAGACAAATCATGCTATCCGCTAATTAACAATAAGAAAAATAAGTTACTGACCTTATTTCTTGTATACGGAATCCCAAATATTTGGTGATACAATCCACAGTGCATTCAGATGCGAAGGGGCGAGCTGAGGTCGCCGTTTTATCAGTCTATTTTATGGAAATATTGCTTAATGACTGAATTGCCAGAGACAACGGATTGGTCCGTTGAGCAAAGTGCAGAGCTGTATGGTGTAAGGCACTGGGGAGCAGGGTATTTTGACTTATCAGCAGAGGGCGATGCGACGGTCACTGTTGATATAGAGGGGAGGTCAATAGCGGTTCCTATCATCGATATCGTGCAGGGAATGCAGGAACGAGGCCTGGAGATGCCTTGTGTGCTGCGTGTTGAAAACTTGCTGGATTATCGTATCCAACAGCTAAATGAAGCATTCTCCCGTGCCATCAGGCAGTCAGAGTATCAGAATCATTATCGTGGTGTATTTCCGATTAAAGTGAATCAGCAATGTCACGTTATTGAGGAAATTGCGGACTTCGGGCAGAACTATCATCATGGGCTGGAAGCGGGTAGTAAGGCCGAGCTAATTATTGCTTTGTCGCAACTACGGGATACCGAAAGCCTGATTATCTGTAATGGTTACAAAGACGCTGAATTTATAGAGTTGGGTTTGTATGCCAGACAGATGGGCGTGCGCTGTTTCTTTGTACTGGAAACGCCTACAGAGTTACCCATCATTATCGAACGCAGTCAGGCGCTGGGCATTGAACCGTTGATTGGTGTGCGCTTGCGCTTATCCACCACGGTTGACGGGCATTGGCAGGAAGACAGTGGTGATCGCTCTATCTTTGGCTTATCGACGTCTGCTTTGCTAGATGTCGTGGAGAAGCTGAAAGCCCATAATATGTTGCATTGTCTGCAAATGCTGCACAGTCATCTAGGCTCGCAAATTCCTAATATCCGAAACGTGCGTACCGGTGTGGCAGAGGCTTGTCGCTTCTATAGCGGCCTTGTGTCAGAAGGTGCGCCAATGGGCTACCTCGATTTAGGTGGCGGACTGGCCGTGGACTATGAGGGCAGTAGCAGTAACAGCACGCATAGTATGAATTATCAGCTGGATGAGTATTGCGTAAATATCGTGGAAACGGTGCGTGATACCTTGGATGAGATGGATATAGCGCATCCTGTTTTGGTGTCAGAATCAGGCCGTGCCACGGTGGCTTACTCGTCGATGTTGTTGTTTAATATTTTGGATGTACGCGATCACAAGCCCAGAAAATTGCCTGAGCAACTGCCGGATGATTGCCCCGATGTACTGAAGAATCTGTTTTCAGTATTGGGCACGGTGACCAGTCAGAACTTTCAGGAGTGTTACAACGACGCGCTGTACTACCGCGATGAAGTTCGGGAGATGTTCCATCGCGGGCATGCGACCCTGCGTGACCGAGCCTTAGCGGAGAATATCAATCTTGCTATCTTAGGGCAGATTGCGGCTTTATTACCGAGCATTAGTCGAGTGCCATCAGAGCTTGAGAATCTGCCAGAACTGCTCTCCGATATTTATTACGGCAACTTCAGTTTGTTCCAATCACTGCCGGATGTGTGGGCGATTGATCAGTTATTACCGATTATGCCGGTGCATCGTTTGGATGAAAAACCAACGCGTGATGCCATTATTGCCGACATCACTTGCGATTGTGACGGTAAAATAGACAACTTCGCACTACCAGATGGTCATAGCAAAACCATCCCATTGCACCCGATGAAAGATGATGAAGAATATTACCTCGGCGTGTTCTTGGTCGGGGCTTATCAGGAAACATTGGGTGATTTACACAACTTATTTGGTGATACCAATGTGGTGAGTGTGAAAATTAATGCAGACGCCAGTTTTGACTTTCAGCGTGAGTTTGAAGGTGACAGTATTTCGGATGTATTGAGCTATGTGGAATACAGTCCGAATACGGTGCAGGAGCAATTACGTAAGAAAGCGGAAGCAGCAGTAAGGCAGGGCAAAATTTCAGTTGCCATGCGTAAGCAGATGTTAAAAGCATTTAGAGACAGTTTACAGGGTTATACCTATTTTGAGCGCTAGGTAGCGACCATCTTTAGAGTTGTTTTGTAATGTGAGTTATACTGCAACCCATAGCCAAATTTCAGTGTGGATATCATGCCTTTAGTCCAATCAGTTCACTTTTCAAATTACCGTAATTTCACTGACTTTACGATGGATGGTCTTCAGCGGATTAATCTGATTGTGGGTGACAGTAATGTAGGTAAAACTGGGTTGTTGGAAGGTTTAGTAACACTCTGGGGGAACGAAGAACAATTTAAGGCTTTGCCAAATACTTTCAGAATGAGCTACGGTGATTATACTACATCACTAGACAGTTTTTGGAGTTGGCTTCACCCCCAGAGAAATCATAGTCTAACTATGATATTGAGGTCCACTGACATTGATAATCTAATGAGGGCCGTTAGATATGAAGATCATGTAAGGTATGACCGTGATTCAGTAGAACGTAGTTTGCAAAAAACACCCTACAAAATCAATATTCTACCTATAGGAATTGGGAATTATGAGTTTCAGGTTGATCTATTTAACCAATTAGCTAATACAAAAAATGGTAAGGAAAGCCTTGTAAGTTCGCTCCAGGTTATTGAACCTCGTTTGAAAGGTTTAGATTATCTGAAGCTACCATCCTCAAACCATGCAATGGTTTATGCTGATGTTGATTTAGATTATAAAATTCCTACTACTCAATTTGGCCATGGTTTCACTCGATCAATGGAAATGCTTTCAAACCTGATTCTTTCTGGTTCCGACATTATGATTGCTGATGAAATCGAAAATGGTATTCACTACTCAGCCCTTGGTTCTGTTTGGAAAGCTATCATCGATTATGCAGTAAAAAATGATGTTCAGGTTTTCGCGACAACACACAGTCGGGAGTGTATTGCTGCCGCTCATGAGGCAATGTCAGAGCAGGAAAACTACGAACTCAATGTCATCCGGTTGCAGAACCGGAAAGGTGAGGTGGTAGCGATCAATCATAATAAAGAAGATATTGAAACTGCTTTCGATCTTGGTTTGCCATTACGATAATGAGTTCTGAAATGCCTAAACTACTGGAAATAAGCAAGCCTTTTATCGTGTTGGTAGAAGGCAAAGACGATGCAGAGATGCTTTACTCTTTGACTCATTCGATGGGTATGCCAAAAGACGAATTTCAGGTACTCCAATACGGAGGGAAGCAGAAATTCCCGTCTTTTTTAAAACAGATAACTAATTTTCCTGAGTTTGAAATGGTAACGAAGTTAGCTATATTCAGAGATGCTGATGAAAATAGCCAGTCTGCATTTCAGAGCATCGAGCATCATCTCAAGAGTAGTGATTTAATACCTCAGGACTCTGTTCCTACTCACTCTGGTGAAGTGAAAAAGTCAGATTCAGGCTTTGCCGTTGGTATCTATATAACACCTGACTGTTCGAATAAAGGGGCATTAGAGACTCTTTTGTTGGACTCACTAACAAGTGAAATGAAGTCTGAAATTGAAACCTATGTTACACAAGCAGAAAAGTCTTTAAGTACGGACAGAGCGCGCGATAAGTACAAGAATTCAACTAAAAGTAGGACATATGCTTACTCAGCATTGTTTGAAAATGCTAGTTTTCACGATACGTTTAATAAACGTCTTTGGGATTGGAGTCATCCGACGTTTAATCAATTAAAGACATTCCTCCAAGCATTCTAAATCAAGTGAACTAATCAACGAGGTTTGCCAGCTTCACTACATTTCAAAAACAGTTAAGAGGCGTCAATACCCAAGACGTCATGTGGGAGTATAGCTATGTCTAAAGTTATGATTATTGGTGCCGGCGGTGTCGGTGGTGTGGTAACGCATAAATGCGCGCAGTTACCGGAAATTTTTAGTGAAATCGTTTTGGCCAGTCGCACGGAGTCAAAGTGTCAGGCGATTGCTGATCAAATTGATCGGCCGATTAGCACGGCACAAGTTGATGCGGATAATGTGCCAGAGTTGACTGCCTTGTTAGAAAAAGAGCGTCCATCTCTGGTGATTAATGTCGCGCTTCCTTATCAAGACCTGACCATTATGGATGCGTGCTTAGCAGCGGGTATCGATTATATGGATACGGCAAATTATGAGCCTTTGGACACTGCTAAGTTTGAATACAGCTGGCAGTGGGCGTATCACGATCGCTTTAAAGAAGCAGGTTTGACGGCATTATTAGGTAGTGGTTTTGATCCCGGTGCGACTAATGTTTTTACGGCCTACATCGCTAAGCATTACTTCGATGAGATTCATGAGTTGGATATTATTGATGTCAATGGTGGTGATCATGGCTACCCGTTTGCCACCAACTTCAACCCTGAAATCAATATTCGCGAAGTTACCGCGGAATGTCGTCATTGGGAAAACGGTGAGTTTGTAGAAACACCGGCGATGTCGAAAAAGGCTAGTTTTGCCTGCCCCGAAGGTGTCGGCACTTACAATATTTACCGCATGTACCACGAGGAGCTGGAGTCGCTGACTAAGCATTTCCCTACTATTAAGCGTGCGCAGTTCTGGATGAGTTTTGGTGATAGCTACCTCAAGCATCTGGAAGTATTGGGTAATGTCGGCATGTTGGGCATCGAGCCGATTACTTACAATGGGCAAGAGATTGTGCCGATTCAGTTGCTGGCGCAGATGCTGCCAGATCCTTCCAGTTTAGGCCCAAGAACTAAAGGCCGTACCTGTATCGGTTGTGTGGTGCGTGGTCTGAAGGATGGTAAGGAGCGCATTATTTATTTATACAACACCTGTGATCATCAGGCCTGTTATGAAGAGGTGCAGTCGCAGGCGATTTCGTACACCACCGGTGTGCCCGCTATGATCGGTGCGAAAATGATCTTGGAAGGTAAGTGGAAAGCAGCAGGCGTTAACAATATCGAGCAGTTCGACCCTGATCCGTTTATGGAAGACATGAACAAATACGGTTTGCCATGGAAAGTGATTGAGCTGGATGCGTTTGACTTGGATGACCCAAGCAAAACGCAAGTGGCTGAAGGCAAGGCAGTTTAATAGTGCAGTTTACTGACTTTGGCAAGTTGGATTTATCCCGCTTGCCTTCGCCGTGCTTTGTGGTGGATGAGGTTGCCGTGGAGCGTAATCTCACCATCCTAAAAAGTGTTGCCGATGCCTCTGGCGCTAAAATACTGGCTGCCCTAAAAGCCTTTTCCATGTGGCATTTAGCACCACTGACTGCTCGTTATTTGAGTGGTACTTGTGCCAGTGGTTTGCATGAAGCGCGTTTGGGTCATGAGGAATATGGCGGGGAAGTGCATGTGTTCTCTGCGGCTTTTTCGGAAGCGGATCTAAGCGAATTACTGACGTTTGCTGATCACATTGTGTTTAATTCACAATCCCAATGGCAGCGATTTCAGCCGCACATTCAAAAGGCATTGGAGTCACGACCTATTGATTTTGGTTTACGAATCAATCCCGAGCACTCCGAAGGCACAACACCCATTTATGATCCTTGCGCACCGGGTTCTCGCTTAGGGATTCCACTGTCGCAGTTGGATGAGTCGATGCTTGATGGAATTAGTGGCTTGCATTTTCATACGCTTTGCGAACAGAACTTCGCCCCATTATCACGTACCTTAGACGCAGTTGAGGAAAAATTCGGACATTTACTGCCACAAATGAAATGGGTGAATTTTGGTGGTGGGCATCACATCACTGCACCGGATTATGATCGCGATGGCTTGATTGCTCGTATCAAAGCGTTCTCAGCAAAATACGATGTGCAGGTCTATCTGGAGCCGGGTGAAGCGGTGGCGATTGGTACGGGTGTATTGGTTAGCGAAGTGTTGGATATTAGCTGGAATCAGGTGAATCAGGCGATATTGGATACTTCAGCAACTTGCCATATGCCGGATACTTTAGAGATGCCGTATCGGCCTGATATTACAGGGGCGGGTGAGGCTGATGAATACCCGCACACCTACCGTTTGGGTGGCTTGACCTGCTTATCTGGCGATATTATTTCTGATTATAGTTTTAGCGAGCCTTTGCAGGTTGGGCAGCGTTTGATGTTTGAAGACATGAGCCATTACACCATGGTGAAAACATCTACCTTTAATGGCACGCATTTGCCAGCTTTGGCTGTCTGGAATTCTGAGACGGATGCGTTGGAGATTGTGAAGCAGTTTGGTTATGAGGATTTTAAAGGGCGGTTGTCCTGAACAAAGAACGCCCATAAAAATAGAAAAGTGCAGAGCAGGGAATCCAATTTGATCCCTGCTGTCGTAAAAAAGATGTACATAGACATCGGACGTTCTTATGAAGCTGCGAATCACACACCTGCCTTTTCTGATAATACTTGCCTTCGCATTGCTGAGTAGCGGTTGTGCCAATGTCAAAAAGACCACTGCCATCAACTTGCTTGTCCCATCGGACGGTTACACCAAACGACAACTGAGTTATGGCAGTGACAGACAGCAATCGTTTGATCTCTACCTACCAAAGACCGCGTCACCAAAAATTCCCGTCGTGTATATCTATGGAAGTGCTTGGCGAAAGAAGTTTAATAAATCAGATTTTGTCTTTGTTGCTCAGGCATTAACAAGCCTCGGACATCCCGTGATTGTGCCGGAGCATCGCCGCTTTCCCGAGATTAAATTCCCTGTATTTGTCGAAGATATTGCAGATGCTATCCGCTATGTTGATAGCAATGACATCGGCCTTCCGAAGCCATTCACCAAATACATCCTGATGGGGCATTCTTCGGGAGCACACACCGCCGCATTGTTGGCGACTGACACGAGATATCTGAAACAGCGTAATATAAAAGCACGGTTAGCAGGCTTTATCGGTATGTCCGGGCCTTATGATTTACCGCTGGATGACTCGGAAGTTGCACCTATTTTTAGTACTGCCAATTCACAACGTGCTAAGCCTGTGTTGAATGTGCGTCGCGGTGTGCCACCAGCATTATTGCTGCATGGTTTAGCCGATCCGCGTGTGCCGTCTTACCATACGACACGGTTTAGAGACGCGTTGTTGAGGAGTGGAAATTCAGTGACGATGAAGTTATATCCGGGTGTTGATCATGAAAAGCTGTTGGGTGGAATTGCGCTGCCACTGCGATTTATGAGTAATAGTTTTGTGGATGTTCGAGACTTTTTGAGACGGTATGATTGAAGCAGAGCTGCTAGGTGAGAGGCTAAATTAGTAGCAAAGAACGTTGCTAAGTAAGCGACTTAGTCTGTAGCACTAGCAATCTATTGACGGCAATAGCCATAGCTGAGGCAGTGTAGATCATTATGATGCCGGATATCGATCTGCACAAATCCTGCAAAAAATCCCTGCCAAATTAACAAAGCCATCGCATTGTAATTTCATCTGAATCAAGGACAATTCGTCCTATGAAATCACTGTTTTTACTCGCAATTTTAATATTCCTCCTAGGCTTTCTCCCCAAAGAATCCCGCGTCATGCCTGTGGACGGCGCAACGGTGGTAGACTGGAATCCGAAGTCATTCTGGTATTACCCGTGGGGCCGCTCCGGTGTGCACAAAGGCATCGATATATTCGCACCGATAGGCACTACGGTTCGTGCCACTACCAGCGGCATCGTGTTGTATAGTGGGAACTATGGATTAGGCGGAAAGGTGGTTTATATGTTGGGCGCGAATTGGCGATTTCATTATTATGCACATTTAAACAGCATCGAAGTGTCCTCATTTACGCCGGTGTCAGCAGGACAGGTCATTGGTCAGGTAGGCACTTCAGGAAACGCTGCGGGTAAATCGCCACATCTTCATTACACCATCAAAAGTGCATTCCCCCGTTTTTGGAAATATCGCAGCAGTCATTACTCGGCTTGGCGACGTACCTTTTATATCGATCCCGGCAAGTTTCTGCGAGGTATCCCGCAATGAGTCATAAAAAAATACTGGTCGTGGATGATGATCCGCACATTCGTGAAGTGATTAGCTTTGCACTGGAAAAAGCTGAAATGTCAGTTGCCATCGCAGAAAATGGCCAACAAGCACTGGATCTATTTACCAAATCTCCCAGCGATCTAATCGTGCTGGATATCAATATGCCAGAGATGGATGGCTTGGCGTGTTGTCGGGAAATCCGCAAACAATCTGAGGTGCCGATTCTGTTTTTATCCTCGCGTGATGATGAGATTGATCGCATTCTGGGCTTGGAAATTGGTGGGGATGACTACGTGACCAAGCCATTTAGCCCACGTGAATTAGTTGCCCGCATCAACGCTATTCTCAAGCGAACACAAGCGCAACAGGTGCCAGAAGAAACGAGCGACTCCTGTTTAAGGCAAGGATTGCTGACAATGAATACCGAGGAGCACACTGTTTCGTGGAATGAGGAGAGTGTTCATCTGACTGCAACCGAATTTGCGATTCTTGCACAGTTTATGCAGCAACCTTCACGCGTATTTACCCGTGACAGCATTATGAGTAGTGCTTATCAGTTTAATATACATGTCAGTGACCGAACCATTGATAGCCATATTCGCCACATTCGAAGCAAGTTAGCAGCAGTTGGCTGCAAAAGCGTTATAGAAACCTTGCACAGTGTCGGTTACAAACTTGCCCCATGCGAATAAATGCCCGCCATCGTAGCCGTCGGTTATTCCGGCTGCGAACGATTCTATTAGTGGTGATGCTGTCGGTGCTGGTGTTGCCGATTGCCAGTGTGTTTTTGTTTCGCTTTTATGAAAATGAGCTGGTCAGGCGCACTGAAGAGCAGTTAATTGCTCAGGCAGCGGTGATGGCTGCGACTTATCGGGAGCTACTGCAGCCAAGTAGCCTATCTTCACCCTCTGATGTATCGGATAATAATACGACAAACAACGCCAGTAACCGGATTTTGAATTCTCATTGGGGGCGTACTCAACAATCCTATTACACGCCCATTACACCTACGCTTGAGTTGGCGGGTTACGACATATTGCCGAGGCGAGAGGAAGTGATTCCGGCGAAACAGGCTATTGCTCAGGATGCCTGGCAGGCAGGCCACCGCATGCAATCAATTTTACTGGCTAGCCAACGCATTACCTTGGCAGGTATGCGCATACTGGATCAGTATGGCACGGTGATTGCGGGGCGTACTGAGTTGGGTGGGTCACTCCGGCATGTGCAGGAGGTCAAGCAGGCACTTGCCGGACAATATAGCGCGGTGATTCGTGAACGTATCTCCGATCAACCTCAACCGCCATTGGCTTCATTGAGTCGGGGCACGGGAATCCGGGTATTTGTGGCGCTGCCGGTGAAGCACGAAGGCAAAGTGATTGGTGTCGTGTATCTGTCGCGTACGCCACAAAATATCCTTAAACATATGTACCAGATTCGGGGGAAATTACTGCTGCTTGGGTTGATGTTGGTGTTGGTCACTGGCTTACTGGTATTGTTTATTTCCTCTCGCTTGTCCCGTCCGATTCGTGAATTGATTGGGCAAACGCAGTTATTAACCAAGGGCGAGCAAACCACCATCACCGCAATCAATCAGCCTGGTACTTATGAGCTGGCGCAGCTGTCACAAAGCTTTGCGGAAATGTCCGAAGCACTGCACGAGCGATCCACTTATATTGACCGCTTTGCTTCTCACGTATCGCATGAATTTAAAACGCCATTAACCTCAATGCAGGGTGCACTGGAATTACTTCAGGAGCATGCGGACGATATGCCTGCTGAGCAGCGGCAGCGCTTTTTGGATAATTTATATGAGGATACGCAACGCCTGCGCCGTCTGGTTAATCGCTTATTAGAACAGGCTCGAGCAGATGCCTTACAGCCGTCTAATGAGCGGACTGATTTGTATCCCATATTGGCACAGCAGAAGAGTAACTTTGCAGATCGTGGACTGCTGATTCACTATTCTGGCACTGGCACTGGCACTGGCACTGGCACTGGCACTGGCACTGGGGAGAATTCCGCTCCAGTTTTACGGTTGAATATCGCCCCTGTAGCGCTGGAAACCGTGTTAAATAACTTATTCGAAAATAGCCTGCAACATGGTGCTGACAGAATTATGATTGATGTTGAGAAGGAGAACTCTCAATGCCAAATAATAGTGCAAGACAATGGCTCGGGAATATCCAAAGCCAATCGGGAAAACATCTTCACACCATTCTTTACCACACAGCGCGATAAAGGTGGGACAGGCTTGGGGCTAGGCATTGTTCAATCCTTGCTACAAACCTGGAATGGCTCGATTGAGTTATTGCCGAGTGAGCAGGGCGCTTGTTTTAGAATTACACTCGCCACTCGTATCGGTGTACTGTAAATCAGTAAGCTTACTGATGATTCGCCACCGTAGGCGGAACTGTATTAGCACTCGCCTGCAAATCCAACGCCTCCGGATGTTTCTGATAATGCTGACGAATCTCAATCGCGAGCGACTGCTTCACCGTAGTATCAATCTTACTACCACCTAACTCACCCTGAGCATCTGGCGTATAGGCAATCAAGCGTTTCAATAACTCATCTTGTGGTTCAGTCATATTAGGTAGCCATGACTCCAGCAATGCCTTATCAACCTGTGCAGGCAGCGATCCCAATATACCAATATCATTTTGATCATGAATTAGCAGGCCGGAGGTGGTCCCTCTGTCTAGTGTCAGCACCTGCAGGAAATAAAGCGTGTGGTAGGCCAGTTGCTGTTTGAAATCATCCTGCTTGGGCATCGGATTATTATCAATCGCCTGACTCAGAATATCCGCGTAGGTATCGATAATCCGACTAATCACCCGCTCGGCTAACTGGATGTCAGCACTGGCATCAGCCGTGTGATAGTTCTCAAGATAAAAATGGCAGACGCCGCGATGACGATCGAGGGCAGGGATAAAGAAATAACGATTTCCCTGTGCTTCGGCTTCAGCAAATTGCTCAGGCGCGGCTTCTTCCAAACAGCGGCGGAATTGCGCGGTTGCATCCGGACTTTCAATGGCAGGGTTTAAGTCCGCCATAATGCGCCAGTAACCTTGACCGTTCTTCAACTCCGTCCAACTGACGTGTAAATGTACTGAGGGAGCAAGCGGATTGCGCGGGTGAATGATGCTGGACAATGCCGTGGCAGAGCCCAGTGATTTCATATCATCGTCTTCGTATTGCACTTGCGATACATTGACAGAGCCGCGATTAAATACCGCCTCATCATTTGCAACGTAGCGTACACCACCACCGTGTCGGCCTTCTGCACGAAACCACTCGACCGGTTCAAATGCGCTGTTAGTTCCAGCGGCCTGACTGATCAACTCCATGCGTTTCACTAGCTGCTGCTGTAAGGCATTCACTAACTCATAGGCACGCTGAGCCGATGGCGATTGTGCTTCAATCCGTTGCATCAGATTCCCTCTTTAAATAAACGAATTACTTAACTTGTTCTACTTCAGTTGTTGCTTCTGCTTCTGCTTCTGCATCAGCAGCAGGCTTTACGATTTCGAGAAGCTCAACTTCAAAAATCAATGTCTCGCTTGGACCAATACTCGCACCAGCACCACGTGTGCCATAAGCCAACTCAGAAGGAATAACGAAGCGGTACTTACTGCCCACATTCATTAACTGAACCCCTTCAGTCCATCCCGGAATAACCTGATTCAAACCAAACTCAGCAGGCTGGCCACGCTCGTAAGAGCTATCAAAGGTGGTTCCGTCCAATAGCGTGCCTTTATAGTGTACTTTGACGATATCAGTCGCTTTTGGCTTATCACCTTCAGCAGCAGTCATTACTTCATACTGAAGACCGCTTTCCGTCACACTCACACCTTCGCGTGCTTTGTTTTCTTCTAAATAGGCTTTACCAGCCTTGATTGCATCTTCTGCAGCTGCGGCCATTGCGCGGTCTTCACTCGCCTGCATCTCCGCATGCGCTTCATCCATTGTCAGAACCGTCGGCTCACCTTTGTGCTGTGAACGGATACCTTCCAACATAATGTAGTAGTTGATATCTTCGGTGTATTCTTTAAGAATTCTGTCCCCAATCAACATGCCCAAGCTGTAGCTCAGACGCTCGTCCTGAGTCATTTGCTTAGTGCCTGCTGTCTCTGCCATTACACTTCCGGTCATTATTACCGAAGCTACACACGCAGCGATCAGTGTCTTTTTCATATTGTTTTCCTGTAAATAATGGTGTTCTGTTCACTACTGTGTGCCGTTGCATCAGCCACAATAATCGTTAGTTTGACAATAAAATGTCGTTTAAACCACACCCTCACTGGTCAGAGTGTAGTCCAAATGAATCAGGATGGCTCAACCAATTTGCCCCACAGGTCATGTTCATCCGCATGTGTAATATCGACTTCAACAAACTGGCCAGGTTCCAACATTTCGCCTTCCAGATAAACCACACCATCAATTTCCGGTGCATCCATCTTACTGCGGGCAATCGTCAGATCCTCTGCCACATCGTCGGTCAATACCGTCATGCGCTGGCCGATACGTGATGAAAGGATCTCAGCACTAATATCCGCCTGTACTTCCATAAAGCGTTCCAGACGATCCTGTTTTTCATCTTCAGGAACATGGTTTGGCAAGTCATTCGCTGTCGCCCCCTCAACCGGAGAATAAGTAAAACAGCCAACGCGGCTCAGCTTCGCTTCCTGAATGAAATCAAGCAGCGTCTGGAAGTCCTCTTCGGTTTCACCAGGGAAGCCCGTAATAAAGGTACTACGTATGGTGATGTCCGGGCAGATGTCTCGCCAGATCTTGATGCGATCCAAAACCTTCTCAGCATGTGCCGGACGACGCATATCCTTTAAAATGCGGTGGCTGGCATGCTGGAAAGGAATATCCAGATACGGCAAAATCTTGCCTTCAGCCATGAGTGGAATCAACTTATCCACGTGCGGGTAAGGGTATACATAATGCAGACGCACCCAAATACCCAACTCGCCGAGTGCTTCAGATAACTGCTGAATATGCGATTTAATCGGGCGGCCATTCCAGAAGCCGGTTTGATATTTCACGTCCAAGCCATAAGCACTAGTGTCCTGAGACACTACCAATAACTCTTTAACACCAGACTTTGCCAGATTTTCCGCTTCCTGCATTACTTCGCCAATCGAACGAGTCACCAGATCACCCCGCATCGACGGGATAATGCAGAAAGAACAGCGGTGGTTGCAGCCTTCAGAGATTTTCAGATAGGCGTAGTGCTTAGGCGTTAATTTAATGCCCTGAGGTGGTACCAAATCAATAAAAGGGTCATGCGGTGGCTTGACCACATCATGAACCGCAGTCATCACCTCTTCATAAGCATGAGGGCCGCTGACCGCTAATACATCTGGATGTGCTTCCAGAACCTTTTCAGAATCAGCCCCTAAACAACCCGTTACGATTACCTTGCCGTTTTCCTGAAGGGCTTCACCAATGGCATCCAGTGACTCTTCAACCGCAGAGTCAATAAAACCGCAAGTGTTCACAACCACAACATCTGCCCCTTCATAATCCGGGCTTATCTGGTAGCCCTCGGTGCGGAGTTGCGTAATGATGCGCTCGGAATCAACCAAAGCCTTGGGGCAACCCAAGCTAATCATTCCTACACGGCCTGCATCGGCTTGATTGGGTGACATTTGACTCATTAGTATTCTGGCTCTGAAAAAATCAGGTCATTGTACACCAATTGGGTTGATGCGTTCATTTAGAATAAGTGTTAATGTGCATTGCGCAACAAATAGCGAACACAATATGTTGTGCTCATCAGAAGCCCCAAGCCATATTGACTTATTCACAATATTACGAAGTTCGTAATATTTTGTTCATATAGCAGATATTAACCATAATACGCTACTGAAAATACGTCTAAGTTATTGATATTTATTTGAATAATGGTTTTCGGGGAAAGTTTCCCCCTTTTGCATACAGCCCCATAAATAAAGGCTTTGAGGGGCTTATGAGCTTTTAGTCCACAAAGTTATCCACAGGTATTGTGGACAACTGTGAGTAAATTTTTAATATTTTACAAAGCAATAAGTTAGCATTCAAATGGCTTCTTTTTACTTATTTGTGACCGTGTAAACTAGAGATAACTTTGAGCCTGCTACCGTTCGGCTCATGGTCGTCTTAAAGCTTAATTTTTGCTTAATTTTAGCTGAACTATTTTTTTGAAAAAGTGAATCATTGAAATTATGCATCCACTTATACACATATACCGCTTGTCAGAGTGCAAATGGCATGATAGCCCATTTTTCGCTTAATATGCGTTAGTATTTAAATTTATATCATTGATATATATAGGTTTATTGGGGTGGTTTGAAAATTAAGCAATTTGATGATTGGTAGTATAAATCAGCTATTAGTACAGACGGTAGTACACTGTCAACAGAGTTATCCACAGGCTGTGACAGATTGTGTGAAAAAAAAATTGTCAAGTTTGTTCAGTTTGAAAAAATAGAGATAGAGACTTGATATGCGCAGATAATTCTGAATTCGCCTTCTTAGGGTGGTTTATTTTTAAGCGTAATAACATTAAAACTTAAATGATTCAGAGTTGCGTGCTGTTTTACTGCTAAATTGAGTCTGGTTTACAATTCCTTCTATTCCACAGTAGGCACCATTTTCGGAGAGTCAGTACCATGTCAGTCAAACATCCAATTGTTGTTGTAACAGGATCGTCAGGTGCGGGTACGACTTATGTCCGTGATGCCTTTGTGAATATCTTTCGCAGAGAGTCGATGAATCCTGTCATCATCGAAGGTGACAGCTTTCATAGCGTGACACGAGATGAGTTTAAACAAGCCGCAGCCTCTGCCGGTGATCACTATAGTCACTTCGGTCCTGAGGCCAATGACTTCAAAGCCTTGCAGCAAACCTTTGAGGAATATGGAGAATACGGAACCACACGTCGCCGCTATTATCTCCATAATGAGACTCATGTAAATCGCCATAGCCAGCGCCTGAATGTACCGTTGAAACTCGGCGGTTTTACACCGTGGGAAGATATCGAAAAAGGGACGGACCTGATGCTGTACGAAGGTTTGCACGGCTTGGTGACTGACCCGGAGCAGGATATCGATCTGCGGCCTTTTGTAGACTTGGCGATTGGTGTAGTGCCAAGTATCAATCTGGAGTGGATTCAGAAGATTCACCGCGACCATGCCAAACGCGGTTATAACGAACAACAGGTTGTGGATACCATTTTGCGCCGCATGCCGGATTATGTGAATTACATCACTCCGCAATTCGGGGATACCGATATCAACTTCCAGCGCGTGCCGATGGTGGATACCTCCAACCCATTTATTGCACGTGATATTCCTTCGCTTGATGAAAGTAAGGTAGTGATTCGTTTTAAACGGCCAGCCAAACACAATATCGACTTTCCGTTTTTACTGAGAATGATCGAGCACTCGTTTATGTCGCGTCGTAATACCATTGTGGTGCCGGGTAATAAAATGTCACTGGCGATGGAAACGATTTTAACGCCGATTCTGGAGAATCTGTTGGAGCAAAGTAAACTGGCATAACGGTATGGGATGAAGCGTTAAAATAAGGAGCGATTGTGCACTCTGTTTTACAATCATTTACATAGCATACGCTGGCTTTGAACCAAGGATTTATTCATGATTTACACTTTCTAAATCCCCTTATTAAGTATTAAAAAAGTCATGAATAATAAACTCTCAATACAAACCATTCTGTTGCATTGGTTAACCGCTGTTCCTTTTCTGGCAGCACTCGGCATCGGTCTTTACATGGAAGATCTGCCTAACGGTCCGGACAAATTCGAGCTCATGGCAAACCATAAATCGATCGGGCTTATGGTTCTGTTGATTGCCGCTATCCGCGTGTTATGGCGTGTTAAAGAAGGTCATATCTCCAGTATTTCTAAAGCGCCTTTTTGGCAGGAAACCATGGCTAAGGTCGTACATTATGTGTTGTTGATAGCCACGATTTTGATGCCAGTCTCTGGGATCATGATGTCAGTCGGTGGTGGCAGAGCACTGGAGTTCTTTGGAATACAGCTCATCGCAGCCGGAGATAAGATAGAGTGGTTGAGTGAGATTGGTCATACCTTCCACGGCCTTGCACCCAAGGTGATCATGCTGGCTTTATTCCTGCATATTGTGGGTGCGTTGAAGCATCAGTTTGTGGAGAAAGATGGCACGATTAGTCGTATGTTGGGTAAGGGGAATAAGGCTTAAATAACCCTTCATCCAAGGGTGAAGGGCTAAGTCAGTTATTTTGATGGGTAGGAATGATTACCCATCATTGCTGTACTCAAAAGCATCCGCAAACAACTGCATCTGCGGCAACCCCTGTGCTCTAAACCGCTGCGTGGCCGCCACAATCATCTGCGGTGGGCCCGCCATATACACATCAAAGCCGGATAAATCAGGATAGTCCTTGGCAACCACCTCATGTACATAACCTTGCTGACCTTGCCAGTCATCCTCTTCAGCTGCTTGCGACAGCACTGGCGTGTAGTCAAACCGTTCGCCTTGCGCCCACCGCTGCGCCAGCGCATGCAGATACAAATCTACCTTGGCCCGCGCACCCCAGTACAAATGAATCGGGCGGGTATCTTCTTCAGCCTGCAACTGTTCGATCATACTTTTAATCGGCGCAAATCCGGTGCCCCCAGCAATCATAATAATCGGGCGGTTGGATTCTTCGCGCACATAAAAATCCCCCAGCGGCGCTTCCAGACGCACCAGTGTTTTTAGTTGAAATATATCAAACACCATTTGTGTAAACTCGCCACCGGGCACTAAGCGAATGTGCAGTTCCAGAAATTCATCATTCACCGGCGCATTGGCAATGGAAAAGGCGCGACGTTTGCGATTGCGTAATAAGAAGTCCAGATATTGGCCGGCACGAAACATCAGCCGTTCGCTGGCAGGCAGGGCGAGGCGCAGTTCCATGACATCCGGCGCTAATTTTTTAACGGAGATCACCTGAGCGGGTAAGGTTTTCACGCGGATCTCATCACGACTGCGAATTTCCCGCACGTCGATGGTTAAATCAGAGCGAGCCTTGGCTACACAAAACAGTGCCTGACCGCTGGCATGGTCACTTTCCATGAGCCCCATTGGTAGCCCTTCAGGGTAGTCGATGTCGCCACTAATCACCTTGCCAAAGCAAGTACCACAGGAGCCGCCGCGACAACCATAGGGGAACATAATGCCGTGTTTTAGCGCGCCGTCTAATACGTATTCGTCTTCAGCCAGTTCAAACTGATGACCGCTGGGCTGAATCGTAATTTGATACGACATTACTAATACCTATCATTCATGGAATTATTTGAAATTAGCCCAATCTTAACGAATAGATCGGTTAAAATCTGCAAAACCATCATATCAAGGAGCGTTTGATGAGCCCATTTAAAATCAGCGGTATTTGTTTGGCATTCGTTGTGCTGAGCGGCTGCGGCAATGATCCGGAGCCGGAGAAGTCGCTGCCGACTCTGGTTGTTGATAATACTGAGCGTTTCGCGCCGGTTGAATTAAAAATTCCTGGTGTGGGAGAGGATACACCGACTGATGCCACCGTGTTGAAAATTCCGGATACCCCTGCCTCTGCGCCAGACGCTGATGCAACAAAGCCTGCTGATGCTAAGTCGGATGATAATGCATCGACAGATGTGGCTCAGGTTCCTGCCAATGGAGCTGAGCAGCAAGTAGGGCAGCCGGTATCGAATACAGAAATTCCTCGCCCGTTATTGTTGAGTGATGTGGTGCATCGTCGTTTCAGTAGTTTGCTGCAAGGCCCGAGCGAAATGCCGATTATCGATGCGGTGTTTTATCCCTTGGGTTGGTCGCCAGACGGTAAGCTGGCTTATGCCATTGAGCCACCGGATGAAGCGGTCGGCAGTTATTTTCTGAATGTGTATATTCAGGATTTGGTGACGGATAAGATTCTTTGGCAAGATAAATACCAAAGTCCGCCGGAGTCGAATGAAGGTTATCAGTCGTTCGCTGCTTATTGGATGGCGAAAGAGACGGATATGAAAACGCGTTTTGATAAGTTGGGCATTAAACCCATGCAGGAAGGTGTGCTGTTTGGTGGCGCGATTAATTATGACAATGATCAGATCAGCTATTCGGTACAAAAGAAACTGAAAGCGCAGCCTGACTTTGGCAATATCGCGATGGTGTCGGATTATCAGGTGCAGGTGACCTCTGCGGTGCGTGGGTCTAAAACGGTTCACAAAGAAACCTTTAAAGCACCGTTGGGAGTGTTGGATCTGGATGTGATTGGTTATATGCGTTCGGGTGACCCGGAGCGTGTGGCTTTATTGGTTGGTGGTGTGAGGCGTGGTTGGGAAGGCCCGCCACATGTGACCTGGTTTAAGGTGATTGGTGCTAACCTTAAGCGTGGTTTTAAAAAGTAGATACACCAGAAGGCAGGGTAGTCTGAGTGGCTTTTTAGATTACCCTGTTTTCACCGCTTGATGTTCAATCACTCCTCAAACTGCTGCATCGCACAAATCAAAAGTTACACAAATAGATGTACGTAATGCCATCTCCTCATCGGTAAAAATAAGAATTTAATCAGTTTTTTTGTCACCACTACATATAGTAATAAAATTATTTAGCCTCAGTCGGGTTAGCTTTTTTCCACAGCTAAAAATGGTTTTTTGTAATGGCTTGAAAGTTATTGTTTAATCTTGCCCTGAAAGCCTTTGTTACCGATCATTCAGTACTTTTCTGGCTGATAGTTGTTGATTTTATCATAAAGATATCTCCTATTATTCCCTTGTTTATCCACAAAAATATCCACAAGCGAAAACGTAACAAACTACATCATGTAGTAGTTATATCTTAGCCATAACACAATTTGTGGTGTTTGCCAGAACTTGAAAGTGGTTTATCTACTCTCTTGATGCGTGCTATAGTTTCCGCAGGGTTTGTGGGCGAAGTCTGAATGTTAATTTTCATAAAAAATACGTACTAGTCAGTTCGCACGCGCCAGCTAAAACAATATTTTGATTTCGGAGACACCTGAATGAGTACTGCTAGCGACGATCTGTCGATTACTTCTGACGCACCTGTCAATTACACAAACACTGCACCAGAAGTCCAAACTACTGCGGATGCACCTTATAAAGTGATTCGTCGCAATGGCAGCGTTACGCCATTTGATGTCAGCAAGATTGAAGTGGCATTGACTAAAGCATTCCTTGAAGTGGAGGGTGGTGTGGTTGCTGCATCCTCTCGCGTCCATCAGGAAGTGAAAGAGCTGGCGGCTCAGGTGAATGACTCGCTGTTTCGCCGTATGCCGAATGGCGGTGTGGTGCATATCGAAGACGTTCAGGATCAGGTTGAATTGGCGCTAATGCGTGCCGGTGAGCAGAAAGTTGCCCGTAGCTACGTGTTGTATCGTGAAGAGCGTTCGCGTTTACGTGCTGAGAAAGAGAGCAAAGCGGCGCCTAAATCAAAAGGTGCGGCAAAGAAGCCTGTACTCCACATCACAACCGCTGACGGTGAACGTAAGCCTTTGGATGAAAAGCGTCTGAAGAAGGTTATCAAAGAGGCCGTTTCAGGGCTGAGTGGTGTCGATGCTGACGTGGTGTTAGCAGAAAGCATGCGTAACTTATTTGACGGTATTCCGGAGAAGGATGTGGGCTCTGCTCTGGTCATGGCCACTCGCGTGATGATCGAGAAAGATCCTAATTATTCTCAGGTTGCAGCGCGTTTATTGATGGACTCTGTGCGTCGTGAAGCGCTGACTATGTTAAATGGTCGTGCCACTGAAGCAACTCAGTCTGAGATGAAAGCGATCTACCCTGAAATGTTGGGTAAATACATTCGTAAAGCCGCTGAGTTGGAATTGGTGGATGATGAGCTGACACGCTACGACCTGAAAAAGCTGGGTGCGGCGATTAAGCCAACACGTGATCAGCAGTTCACTTATCTTGGTTTACAGACGCTATACGACCGTTATTTCGTACACGTTGATGGCGTACGTTTCGAGCTACCGCAAATCTTCTTTATGCGCGTAGCGATGGGCTTGGCGATTAATGAAGTGGATCGTGAAGCACGTGCGATTGAATTCTACGACCTGTTGTCTAGCTTTAACTTTATGAGCAGCACGCCGACACTGTTTAACTCAGGTACATTACGTCCTCAGTTGTCATCGTGCTATCTGACGACAGTGCCTGATCACTTGGGCGGCATTTACGATGCGATTAAAGATAACGCTTTGTTATCTAAGTACGCGGGTGGTTTGGGTAATGACTGGACGTCGGTACGTGGTCTTGGCTCACACATCAAAGGCACGAACGGTAAATCACAAGGTGTGGTGCCATTCCTGAAAGTTGCTAACGATACCGCTGTTGCGGTAAACCAAGGTGGTAAGCGTAAAGGTGCGGTCTGTGCCTATCTTGAGACTTGGCATATCGATGTCGAAGAGTTTATTGAGTTGCGTAAGAACACGGGTGATGACCGTCGCCGTACGCACGATATGAACAGCGCGAACTGGATTCCGGATTTATTCATGAAGCGTGTCGCAGAGGAAGGTGATTGGACGCTGTTCTCGCCGGATGACTGCCCTGACTTACACGATCTGTCTGGCCTTGCCTTTGAGACGAAGTACAAAGAATACGAGGCGATGGCAGAAAAAGGTGAGATCAAACTTACCAAGAAAATCAAAGCATTGGATCTGTGGCGCAAGATGTTGGGTATGTTGTTTGAAACAGGTCACCCGTGGATTACCTTTAAAGACCCTTGCAATATTCGTTACAGCAACCAGCACGTGGGCGTGGTTCACAGCTCAAACCTATGTACTGAGATCATGCTTCATACTAATGAAGATGAGATTGCGGTGTGTAATCTTGGTTCTATCAATATCGCAGCGCATACCAAAGCTGACGGTATCGATATGAAGATGCTGAAAAAGACGGTCAACACTGCCATGCGCATGCTGGATAACGTGATCGACTATAACTATTACAGTGTGCCTCAGGCGCGTCGTTCTAACTTGCAGCATCGCCCGGTTGGATTGGGTCTGATGGGCTTCCACGATGCGTTATACAAGCAAGACTTGGTATATGCCTCAGAAGCGGCGGTACAGTTTGCTGACGAGAGTATGGAAGCGATTTCTTACTTTGCTATCACTGCCTCAAACGAGTTGGCAAAAGAGCGTGGTGCATACCCAAGCTTTAAGGGGTCGCTATGGGATCGTGGCATCCTGCCGATTGATTCTCTGGAGTTACTTCAGGAAGCACGTGGCGAGAACTATTTACAAATTGATAAATCCAGCACATTGGATTGGGACAAGCTGCGCGCGAGTGTCAAAGATCACGGCATGCGTAACTCTAATGTGATGGCGATTGCGCCGACTGCAACGATTTCAAATATCTGTGGTGTGAGCCAATCGATTGAACCGACTTACCAGAACTTATTCGTAAAATCGAACTTGTCTGGCGAATTTACAGTGGTTAATCCTTACATGGTTGAAGAGCTGAAAAGCCTTGGTCTGTGGGATGACGTGATGATTAATGACCTGAAATACTTTGACGGTAGCTTGCAGCAAATTGAGCGTATTCCTGCCAATGTGCGTGAGAAATATGCCAGTGCTTTTGAAATCGACCCTCGCTGGTTGGTGGAAGCGGGTAGCCGTCGTCAAAAATGGATCGACCAAGGCCAGTCACTCAACTTATACATGTCTGAGCCGTCTGGCGCGAAAATGGATAACTTGTACAAACTCGCTTGGGTGCGTGGTTTGAAAACGACTTATTATCTACGTTCTATGGGGGCAACTGCCATGGAGAAAACGTCAGGTGATGAACCTGTTGCAACGAGTCGTGGACTAACTGATAATGCGCCGCCATCAGCGGCCCCAAGTGCCTGTTCTATCCTAGACCCGGAGTGTGAAGCATGTCAGTAAAACGCAGATTGACCCGTACTACTAGTCGAACTAATAAGCAAAGCGCGCGTTTAAACGCAACGCGTCAGAAAAGGAGAACAACACATCATGCTAAATTGGGACAACCCGCTAACGCCAAGCAAACCGGCGAGTAAAGCAAATACAGGGGCTGCTGAACAAGCAGCTCCAGGCTCAACGCCATCGGAAAAACTAGCAGATGCGTTTAGTTCTTATGCATCTAGCAATGCTCTGATGGATCAGCCTGCCAGAGCCGTAGAGGCTACAGCACCTGCTGTCGCTCCTGCAAATACGGGAATCTCATTCGATGATACACCTGCGGCTCCGGCTGAGGTGGTTAGAGAAGAGGCTCCTGTAGCACCCACCGCTGCCGTTAAACCTGTAACGGGTGATGCAATGGCGGGTATGTTCACCGAGCAAATGGGCGTCACTGGTAAAGTGATGACGGCGGTTAACTCTAATGATAAGCGCGTCATAAACGGTCAGGGTGATGTCAATCAGCTGGCACCGTTTAAGTACCCGTGGGCATGGGAATATTTCCTGAATGCCAATAAAAATCACTGGACGCCACTCGACATCAACATGGCGCAGGATGTGCATGATTACAATCACACCCTGACCGATTCTGAGAAGCACGTCTATGAGAATGTTCTGGCTTACCTGACCACTTCCGACATTCTGGCCATGCGCAATATTGGTCTGGCGGTAATGGAAAAGATGACCGCGCCTGAGTTACAGATTTATCAGGCACGTCAGGTGTATGAAGAAGCGCTACACACGTGGACGTATCAGCACTGTATCGAGACTTTAGGTCTGGATCAGGCGGAGATTTATAACCGCTACCGTGTTGTTCCAGAGATCAATCAGAAGATTCAGGTAGCCAACCGTCGCCTTGAAGATGTGATGCGCTCAGATATGGATCTGACGAATCAGGATGATCTGAACAGCTTCGTTATGTCGTACATGTTCTTCTCTGGCATCTTTGAAGGTAGCTGGTTCTACAATGGTTTCACGCCGATCTTCTCGCTGCAACGTCGTGGTTTGATGAAGGGTACTTCCGAGCAGCTGCAATACATTATGCGCGATGAAGTGATGCATGCATCATTCGGTATCCGTGTGGTTAAGCAGATCCTGTTGGAAAACGAAGTACGTCTTGACCCTAAGGCCATTCGCCAGATGTGGGATGAGTCGGAAGCGGCTGAAGCAGGTTATGCCCGTTACATTCTGCGTGATCCTATTCTGGGTTATAACGCGGATGATCACATCGAGCAGTTCAGATTTATCGCTAACCGACGCGCACGTCAGTTAGGGCTGGAAGAGCCGTTCCCCGGCGCACAAAGCCGTACTCCTTGGTTGGATGAGCAAGCGAATATGAAGAAGGAGAAAAACTTCTTTGAAACGCGTGTTACTGAGTACCAGACGGGTGGGGCGCTGAAGTGGGATTAATCTAAAATTTATACGTAAGCCTTATTTCTTGTAAGGTTTACGGTAAATGTCCTTTTGGACTTTTTGCTGATGGCAAAATGAAAAAAGGACGAAACCATTGATGGCTCGTCCTTTTCCAGAGTACTGCTTTGGTAAACAGACTGCGTTAGAACTATCAGTTTACCTTTCTAGTACCCTCGAAACAAGCCTTCATTTTTTGCAATTGTTATTGAGGGCATTGTTATGTCTAATCAACATGTAGTACCCCATTCTCGCGGATGGGCAGTTAAAGGTGCGGGTAATTCTCGCGAAACATCAGTCCATTCAACACAAAAGGATGCAATTGATGCTGGAAGAAATATTGCTATAAATCAAAAATCTGAACTTGTCATACATCGTTCAAATGGAAAAATTCGTGATAAGAATAGCTATGGTAACGATCCTTTTCCACCTCGAGATAAGAAGTAGTTACTGATGAGGGTTTGTTCATATGAGCAAATCCTCAGGACTAAATTTTAATCCAGAAATTCTTTAAACCATTGCCCTATGAAGAATTATGCCATTCTTTTAAAAGTATTCATGATTAAAAAAAACAGGTACTTACGTATCAGTTGTTAGAAATAACAAACTATTGTTTACTAATCTGGTTAACATTGTTATTATAACTGGTAATCACCTATGGAGGACTGTAATGATTACCGAATTTGGAAAATTTATACGTAAGTTGCGAATAGACGAAACTGTTACTTTGCGAAAGATGGCAGATGACCTTGAGCTATCTCCTGCTTACCTATCTTCGGTCGAGACAGGTAAGAAGAAAATAACAGATAACTATTTAGATGCGGTTCTAAGCTACTTTCAGTTATCTGGGGAGGCAGCTATTGAGGCTAAACACCTAGCTGCAATATCTCAGAAGGAGTTAACTATGTCTCTTGAAAAGGCAAACCAAAAACAAAAGAGCTCTGCAGTTATGTTTGCTCGCAGACTTAATACTTTAACTGATGATGAAATAGAGAAGTTGAATCTACTATTGGAGAAATAAATGAAGAGAGAGGGCAGCAAAGTCCCACCAACATCTCTGGTAAAAATCAGGGATGTTGCAAACTATATACGCCAAGCTCTTAACCTTGGTAGTGATAAAGTAAATATGGTGGATCTGTTGGAATCAGTATTACCACAACATATACCAAACTTTTCATTTGAGGTTGTGACTAGGGAGACGTTGGGAAGAGATGAAGCTAGAGCATATCCTGATGAGAACATCATACAAGTCAGAGAGGATATCTATATAGCTGCTACGGATGGAAATAGGCGGGAGCAGTTCACTCTAGCTCATGAACTGGGCCACCTAGTTTTGCATGCAGGATTAGGTAACTCCCGCTCATATGCAAGAAGCTCTTCGGGTCACAGGCCCTATGAAGATTCAGAATGGCAAGCGGATAATTTTGCGGCTGAGTTTCTTATGCCTTATGAGCGATGTAGGAAGCTTAAAAGCAAACAAGAAATTTTTGAAACTTTTGGTGTTTCAACAGCGGCGGCAACGAAGAGATTTGAAAAGATACACTGATTAAAGTGCTCGAACACTTTAATCAGTAGATAAAAGAAAAAGCTGAAACAGCGAAGCTTTCTCTCCTGTGTTTTACGTCATAAAACGCTCTCGATTATAGAGAAGCATAACAGGTTTGTCTATTTTAGACGTCTCGCTCCTGATAAAAGGAGGCTGACATGAAAACTAAAGATATTCATGTTGTAGCATATACTCGTCGACGTAATGGTCGGTTAGAGTATGTATGTTCACACTTTAGATCATCGCCTAATAGATGATCTGAAGTTTTCTAAACTAAAACGGCGGCTACATTACTCTAATGCTAGTCGCTTTTTGATGCCACATATCAAAAGTGTTCTCGGTTTTCAGTATGCGAACTAACTCATTCAAAAGTAGTTATCTTGGAATCAACTATCAATGTGTCGTGCAGGATCCATTCGTTGATGCAAGACCCTCAAAACGATGACATCACTGGCTTCGATTCGATAGTAAATTGCATGACTCTGATAATTTGAGCGCATTAAGCCGTCTCTAACAAAACCATAGTCAGTACTGGAAAGTACGTTTGGTAGATCCATCAGCTTCGCATCTAGAGCATCAACATACTCGTCTGCTTTTATCTCGCCAAAGTTTTCATAAGAGTAAATGTAGATTTTTCTGATGTCGGTTTTAGCGTCCTCAGTTATCCTAACTGTCATAGACCCATTTCACGCTTTGCTTCAGCTTTAATATCGCTCATTGATAATGTGCTAATTCCGCTAGCCTCAGCAGCATCAACCATTTTTCGAAGCTCGTGTATTGCCAGCTGACGTCGCTCTTGATCTCGCCGGATCAGGTCACGAAAGAATTCACTGATATTTCCATATTGGCCAGAACTAATTTGGCTTTCGATATACTGACTCATCGGCTCAGGTACGGAGATAGTGTGTCTTACCATGATTATATCCTGTGAAAAATTATCATATCTAATCATACTGATTATGACTTAGTATGTAAAATCTATCTCACCCTCAAATATAGACACGCAATTATTCTTTCCTGAGCACAAAGCCCAAGTACCAAATTTACAAACAGTTTTGATATATTATGCCTTATCTAGGTATTACGAAGCTCTTCCAGTAGCAAGGAGTCTGCATGTCTAAGCAAATCAAAGTGAACGGGTATGATATTTTCCTAGATGAAATTAAATCCACCATTACCGACACTCGTATCCAAACTACCAAAGCCGTTAACTCCGGACTAATTCAGCTATATTGGTCAATTGGTCGCTCAATTGCAGACAAGCAGGCTAATGAAGGTTGGGGGAAGGCAGTTGTTGAAAAGCTGGCGCAAGACTTAAAGGCTGAATTTCAAGGGCGTAGTGGGTTCTCTGCTCAGAATCTTTGGTATATGCGACAGTTTTATCTAGAATACAAAGACTTGCCAAATCTCCAACAGCTTGTTGGAGAAATTCCGTGGGGACAAAATCTCACAATTATGTCTAAAATCAAAGATCCTGAAGAGCGCGAATATTACCTGAAAGCTACAGTCGACATGGGCTGGAGTCGCAACGTGCTGTTACACCAGATTAAGTCCGATGCCTATCAACGCCATCAACTTGCTAATAAGCAGCATAACTTTGAGAAGGCACTACCAGCGCACCTCGCCGAACAAGCAGATGAGGCGATGAAGGATGTGTATATGCTCGACATGTTGGGCATTACTAAACCTGTCCTTGAACGAGAACTAGAACAAAAAATGGTTGCGAAGATTCAGGGTGTAATGCTTGAGCTTGGATATGGCTTTGCATTTATTGGTAACCAATACCGTATAGTTGTCAACGAAAAAGAGTATTTTATTGATCTTCTGTTTAGTAATCGTCGGCTGAACTCCTTGGTCGCTGTTGAGCTTAAAATTGGCCGATTTAAGCCTGAGTATGCTGGCAAAATGAATTTCTACTTAAACTTACTTGATGACTTTGTTAGAGAGCCGAGAGAGAACCCATCCATTGGTATTATCTTGTGTACTGAGCGTGATTACTTTGAAGTTGAGTATGCTTTACGTGGTTTGGAAAAGCCGGTTGGGGTTGCCGATTACTTACTAACGCAGGATCTGCCAGAGTCGTTACGCAGCAAATTGCCTGATGCGAAATTATTGGAACAAGAGCTACGAAAAGAGCTGGGCGAAAAAGATGAAGATTAGCTTTGAGGCAGAGTGAAACTGCATTTGTTCCGTGGCTACCTCTTAGGCATTTCTTTATATGTACTAGCTCAGACTTGATTTGACAGCTACCCGTCATGATGGCTCGTGTGAATTTCGTCAGTGAATGATAATCGCATTAACGTATGGCTCCTGCAGCAGTAATATTTGTTCAATTCCTGCTGCAGGTTCAAGTAATCACATACCGATACTAGTCACTATCAAGATGCAGTAGACCATCTGAGTCAATTGATACCGGAATAGGGTCGGACAGTTCGCCAATAAACTCACCTTCAGGCGTATCGTGCAGGAAGCCTAAGAACTTCAGGCCGTCATCTGCTTCAACGAGTTTTCCTGCGTAACGCTTGCAGGGTATACCACCATCCAGAAACGGGCCAGAAGCCATACGCCATGGCCCACGGATATCGTCGGCCATCAGGTAATGACTGCCAGAAACCGGATCAGTTGGTGAGCGTGCTGTGTACCCTTCGGACCAGTGTTCGTCTGCAGTACAAAACAGACAATACCATTTGCCTTGAACGTGCATTACTTGCGGCACTTCCAGCTGACCAAAATCGCCCTGCCAAATAGGTGCTTCAGTCGTCCAGTTTTTTAAATCGGAAGACCTGGCGAGACCGATCGCGCCACCTTCATTGGGTTCAGTAGTACCAGGCACTCGCGCAGTAAAAAACATGAGCCAGTCATCGCTATGTGGATCACGCATTACCCAAGGATCTCGCATGGCACGATCATGCCAATGCCCCGGTGTGTATTCTTCATACCACTGGGTGTCTATATCCAGACATAAGCCATTGCCCACACGTTCCCAACCATGAAGGTCGGTACTCGTTGCATGACCAATACGTTGCTTCATCCCGTTTTCTTTTTCGCTAGTGCCTGTATAGAAGAGATGCCACAAACCATCATCACCTTGAACGACCGAGCCAGTCCATGTTGTTTTATCATCCCACGATGGCGTTGCAGAAGGTTGGAAGCAAGTGCCTAGTTGTTGCCATTCCTGCAAATCACTAGAGGTGGCGTGACCCACACTAACATTCCAATGGCGTAACTCTTGTTTGAGCAGCGACTTATTTGCCTGCAGGAAGAAAATATGCCACAGACCATTGTCTCGGGTTAACCAGAAATCCCATGTCCATTTGTCGTCCAGTTTCATCACAGTGTGCTATCTCTTTGTTGTTTATTTAAAAGTATGATTAGGCTAAGGCCTTGAGCTAATTATTAAGTTTTTCAACGGATTGGCGAATAACGACTTCGCCGGTCACTTTGATCGGATAGGGCTCTGCTTGTTCTTGGTCAGGTTCACTGAGTTGCTGCAGTAATTTTTTAGCAGTGATATTTCCCATTCGTTGGTAGGGCAGAGTGACAGTGGTTAGCGCAGGTCTTGTTCCTGACACAATGGCCATGTCATTATCGAAGCCAATGATTGAAACGTCCTCAGGTATCCGCAGTCCCAATGAATGAAGTATTGGGATCGCATTCATCGCCATCTGATCATTACCAAAACAAATAGCAGTGGGTCGGTTTTGTTGTTCGAATAGCTGTTTCAGTACGTTTTCTAGTACAGAAAATGGCGTGGTTTCTCCCAGCTTCATTCCATAAGTCGTTTGCACATCTTCATTGGTCAATCCGGCTGACTCTGCTGCGTTGATAAAGCCTTCCCGCCGCAATCGCCCGGCTTCCAGTTCAACGGCTAACCCTACATAGGCTAAGCGAGAGTGACCTTGTTCGACCAAATGCTCAACGGCTAATTGTTGCCCCATATAATCGTTTGGTACAACGGCAGGAAAGCTTGGCGTGGAGTAACCATTGACTAACCAAAATGGGGTGTCCTGAACAACAGGCGGTGCGATGAGTCTGTGGTGGTCGAGTATATAAATAATGCCCTCAACCCGATGAGATAGCAGAATATCGATATGGTGTTGAATGTCTGTTTCATCGGGTTCGGTATCGAGGATCAATAGCGTTTTTCCTGCTTCCCTACAAGCTTGCTGTACGCCCTTAACGATGTGGATTGAGGATAAGCCCGCTTTGACGGGGTCACGGCTGACCGTCGAAATCGCACTGGTGATGAGTCCAATCAGGTTTGATTTGCTGGAACGCATGAGTCGCGCACCGTTGTGTGGCTTGTATTGCAATTTGTCTACAGCATTTTGAACACGCTCACGGGTCGCATCACGAACGCTTGGTTCCTGATTAACTACTCGGGAGACCGTTTTAATCGAGACTCCTGCGAGTTTAGCAACATCGTGAATGGTAGACATGTGACTTCCTTAAATGACAACGTTATCAAATTAAGGCTAACGGTTCGTGAAGAAATGATCAAGAATTTTTATTTAAGCGTAATGTTATTATCAAGAGTTAGCTAAATAGAGGGTTGACAACACAATTTGTTTTTTGCAGTATGTGTAACCACCAAAATGACAACGTTGTCATTTACGTAATTTTAATCCTCGAGGAGTTAATCATGAAACGTGCAATGAATTTAATGGCTGCAGCTATCTTAACCGCTAGCAGTAGCATGGTATTCGCTCAAACTGATCTGAGTTTGTGGTACCACGGTGCTGGAAATGACAAAGAAAAGTCAGTATTGACTGGGATCATTAATGACTTCAACGGCTCACAAGATGATTGGAAAGTTAATCTGGCTGAGTTCCCACAAGAGTCTTACAACGAGTCTGTTGTTGCCGCGGCATTATCTGGCAAGTTACCGGATATTCTGGATGTCGATGGCCCATTGATGCCTAACTGGGCATGGTCTAAGTATTTAACACCACTTGAAATTACTGATGAAGATGTAAAGGATTTCCTACCGGGCACGATCGGTCGTTATGACGGTAAAATCTACTCAGTGGGTTTGTGGGATGCAGCAGTAGCTTTATTTGCTCGTAAATCAGTACTAGAAAAGCATGAGCTACGCATTCCAACGTTAGACAAGCCATGGTCATTGGATGAGTTCAACACAGCGATCAATACCTTAAAGATGGACAAAGACTTTGAATATCCTTTGGATTTGGGTCTAGCGTGGAAAGGTGAGTGGTACGCATACGCTTTCGGTCCGTTACTGCAAAGCTGGGGCGGCGACTTAATGGATGTTGAGAAGCCAACAGCAGAAGGCGTTTTGAATGGCGATGAGGCGATGGCTTTCGGTGAGTGGTGGCAGAACCTATTCACTAAGAAGTTAGTACCAGGCACATCACAAGATGGTGCGGATCGTGAGACTGGATTCTTGGATGGCAAGTACGCCATGCAGTGGAATGGTAACTGGGCTGCACTCGCTGCGTTGGAAAAGTTCGGTGACGATTTATTATTCCTTCCTGCTCCAGACATGGGTAAAGGTCCAAAGATTGGTGCGGCTTCATGGCAGTTTGGTGTATCTGGTAGCAGCAAAAACCAGAAGGGTGCGAATGACTTTATCCGTTTTGCGATGCAAGACAAGTACCTTGCTAACTTCTCAAATGCAACCGGCTTGATTCCTGCAACTGCAGCAGCGGCTAAGATGACTGAGAACTACAAGGAAGGTGGTAAGTTGAGCGTGTTCTATGCATTGACAGACAAGCAAGCGACTAAACGTGCTGTAACACCTGCTTACAATGTTGCGACGCTTGAGTTTGAAAAGGCATTGTCTGACATTGCTAACGGCGCTGATGTTGCTGATACCTTAGATGCAGCCACTGACGCAATTAACAAGGACCTGGAAAAGAACAAAAACTATAAGTAATCCTTAGCCGATCATCACCTCCTCACACAGAGGGGGTGATGTTTTGGTTTGAATCCCCTCTCTGTATTCCAATCGTATGAGGTTACACCATGACTGACGGGAAACCTAAAAGTCAAAACAAGGTAGGTTGGCTAATGGCTTTGCCAGCTTCCAGCTTAATCATTCTCTTTTTAATTGTTCCATTTTTGCTCGCTTTTTGGTTTTCTTTTACCAACCAACGATTGGTCTCACCAAACCCGACTGAGTTTGTCGGTTGGTCAAATTTTAGTGATTTAATGGGTGTCGGGTCATTGACTATCGACCCTAAAAGAGATGCTGAAGGCAAGCCTGTTTATAAGGCGAATGGTGACATTCAATACCCCAGAATGCGCACATTTACCCGAAATAATCCAGATTATGAACATCTGCAGGGTATGCGTGAATGGTTCTCGATCCCTCTAAGTAATGACCGCAAATGGGTAGTACTGGCAAAAGATGCCCTGTTCATGAAGGCATTAACCAATACTTTGTTATTCGTGGCCATCGTTGCGCCCATACAGGCTGGTTTAGCCTTGTTATTAGCCCTGCTGATTAATCAAAAGCTACCGGGGATTAATCTCTTCCGAACGATTTACTTTATGCCGGTGGTTATCTCTATTGTTGTGGTCTCGATACTCTGGCGCTTTATTTACGACGGTGAAAACGGCTTGCTAAATGCCATATTGGGCTTTCTCAGTTTCGGTTTATTTGAGCCCGTGGATTGGTTAGGGAACCCCTCAACTGCACTTGGCTCAATTATGGCGATGTCTATTTGGCAAGGTGTCGGTTTCCACATGATTATCTGGTTGTCTGGCTTGCAGACCATACCCGGTTCTTTGTATGAGGCAGCTGCCTTGGAAGGGGCGAAACGTTGGCAAGTATTCCGTTATGTGACTTGGCCGGGGCTGAGGAATACAGCGGTATTAATAATGGTGGTGATCACCATGCAGGCCTTTGCCTTGTTTGCACAGGTTGATGTCATGACCCGAGGTGGGCCAGTTGACAGCACTCAATCTTTAGTATTCCAGTCAGTGCAACGTGGTTATGAAAAGCAGGATATTGCCGGTGGATCTGCAATTGCCGTGGTTCTGTTCCTAATGGTGCTGAGTATTTCACTTATTCAACGTTATATGTCGAGGGATCGCTCATGAATACGGATAAACGTTCAACCGTGATGCGTTATTTGTTGTTGACTTGGGTAGCGCTGCTATTTGTTTTTCCAGTGGTTTTTATGGTGGTGTCATCACTAAAGCCAGATATGCAATTACTACAGGATAGTGCATCGTTTCGTGCATTTTTGCCTGTCGGCGATATATCACTAGATAACTACAGTAATGCATGGGATCGCGTGCCAATCGGTCGCTTCGTGATTAACTCTGTTGTTGTCACTGCAATCACTGTGATTTTGTCACTGTTTTTATGCTCAATGGCTGCATTCTCTTTTGTATTCCTTGAGTTCAGAGGTAAGGCAGTACTACTGTCGGTGATTCTGGCTACCTTGATTGTGCCATTTGAGACGATTGCTATTCCATTGTTAATGGTTGTGAATAACTTACCTTGGATTGGGTTTGACGGATTCCAGATGGGGTGGCTCGATAGCTATCAAGTGCAGATTATTCCGTGGGTAGCTGATGGTTTGACTATCTTCTTGTTTATTCAGTACTTTAAAGATTTACCCCGTGAATTGGTTGAGGCTGCACGCGTTGATGGCGCTAGCTGGTTTCAGGTGTTTTACAAAATCATCGTGCCATTGGCTGGCCCCTGCTTTGCGACGGCTGCCATTCTCAAATTCTTAGTGATGTATAACCAGTACTTGTGGCCACTAATGACAACTCAATCGGAGGACTATCGTCCGGTCATGGTTGGTTTGCAGTATTTCTTCCAGCTGGATATCGCTTGGGGTGAAATAATGGCATATCTATCAATCATTACGGTGCCTGTACTGGCTTTCTATCTATCCATGCAGCGAGCATTTATTGCTTCTATAGCATCTACAGGTGTCAAAGGTTAACGGCCTGAACATAAGTATTATTTAAAGGATTTACAAAATGAGTACTGTAAAATTTAACGCCGTTAATAAAACGTACGGCAAAGTCACGGTGGTTCCGGGCCTTAATTTGGAGATTCCGGAGGGTTCATTTACTGTGTTAGTTGGCCCGTCTGGTTGTGGTAAATCTACCGTCCTGCGTATGATTGCTGGATTAGAGTCAGTGTCTTCAGGACAGATCACAATTGGTGGTGAAGACGTGACCCATAAAGAGCCAGCCGATCGTGGGATTGCGATGGTATTTCAGTCTTATGCGCTGTATCCGCATATGACGGTAGAAGAGAATATCGGTTTTGGTTTGACCTTAAAAAAGACGCCCAAAGCAGAGAAGGCGCGAATCGTAAAAGAGGCCTCAGAAATACTGCAGCTGGATGCGTTGCTAAAGCGTAAACCAAAAGATTTGTCCGGTGGGCAGCGCCAGCGTGTTGCGATTGGTCGGGCCATAGTGCGAAACCCGAAAGTGTTTTTATTCGATGAGCCTTTGTCGAACCTGGACGCGTCACTTCGTGGCCAAATGCGGGTTGAGATTGCAGAATTACACAAGAAAATTGGCGCGACGATGGTTTATGTAACGCATGATCAGGTTGAGGCGATGACCATGGCCGATCAAATCGTTGCATTACGCGCTGGTGAAATTGAGCAAGTGGGAACACCGATGGATCTGTACAATACACCTGCAAATCCATTTGTAGCAGGATTCATTGGCTCACCAAAGATGAATCTTATTGAAGGTGAGTTTGCGAAAAGACATGGTTGTGAAGTCTATGGAATACGTGCTGAACATATTGACCTTGATGAACAGCAAGGTGAATGGCAAGGTGTGTTGAGTTATGCGGAAAACCTGGGGTCGGACACTATTTCCCACGTAATGGTTGAGGGGATGGGGTCATTAACGGTACGCTCAGAGGGCTCGGTATTTATCAAGCCGGGACAGACTGTTTACCTGACTCCCCGTAAAGAACTGGTTCATAAGTTCAGCGGTGACAAACGCATTTAACGATTAGGCTAATATTTGCATGAGCTTGCGTGACTGTCTGCGATTAGCTGCAAATTAATCAGACGGAAGACAAACACTCAATGTACACACCTGAAAACCAAATCGCGTTAAAAAATGCCTTAGCGAATCATGATACAGCTAAGGTTAGTGCTGACGCTGTGCAAGACTTTAATCTGCGGCTAGCGGCGAACTACCATTCCATGCGAAAGCTGTTTATGCAGCTTTATGGTCAACGCGAGGATGCCGAGCCACAACTGACGCAACTGCTTGATCATTTGCGTGTAGCATTTGATCAACGCAGTAAAAGCCTGAAAAAACTCGATCAACAGCGCGAAGTCGAGCCGGATTGGTTCTTGAGCCAGAAGTGGGTCGGCATGGCGATGTATGGTGATCGCTTTGCTGGCAATCTTGCCGGTATTAATCAGCGAGTGGATTATCTGCAAGAGCTGGGTGTGAATATGATTCATATCATGCCCATGATGCGTTGTCCGGAAGGTGCCAACGATGGTGGTTACGCGATCAGCGATTTCCGTGATGTAGACCCACGCTTTGGGACGATGAAAGACATTGCCACGTTAACCCGTACCTTACGTAAACACGACATGTTGCTGACGTTGGATATTGTGATTAATCATACCTCAGACGAGCATGATTGGGCACAACGGGCGCGTGCTGGTGAACAGAAATATCAGGATTATTACTACCGTTATCCTGACCGTTCGATGCCTGATCAGTTTGATCTGACGATGCCTGAAGTGTTTCCTGAAACTGCGCCCGGCAATTTTACCTGGGATGAGGATCTGCAGCAGTGGGTGATGACGGTATTCAATGACTATCAGTGGGATTTGAATTACACCAATCCGGCAGTCCTGATTGAAATGCTCGATATCATTTTCTTCTGGGCGAATCAGGGTGCGGATATTCTGCGCTTAGACGCGCCGGCTTTCATCTGGAAAATGCTCGGTACAACCAGTCAGAACCTACCGGAAGCGCATCTCATATTGCAGCTGTTCCGTGATTGCATGCAGATTGTGTGTCCGGGTGTATTAGTGATTGCAGAAGCGATTGTGGAGCCGCGCGACATCATGCCGTACTTCGGTGATGAGCAAAATGACGAGTGCCAGATTGCCTATAATGCAACCTTTATGGCGCTGTTATGGGATGCCGTTGCTACGGGCAAGCCACAAATTATGCAGCAGGCCTTATGGAGCTTACCTGATAAACCCAGTCGTACCACCTGGTTAAACTATGTGCGTTGTCATGATGATATTGGATTGGGTTTTGAAGATGCCTCCATCAGTCAATGTGATTTGCAGCCATACGCTCATCGTCGTTATCTAAAAGATTACTTCAGCGGTGTATTTCCCGGTTCCCCCGCGCGGGGAGAATTGTTTGGTGTAAATGACAAAACCGGTGATGCGAGGATCTCAGGTAGCTTGGCTTCGCTGGCAGGATTAGAAGCTGCGATACAAAGTAGTGATCCGGTAGCCATAGAACTGGCTTACCAGCGTATTATCACATTGCATGCACTGATTATGGCCTATGGCGGTATTACCTTGCTTTATTACGGTGATGAGCTCGCCACATTGAACGATTACAGCTACCGAGATGTGCCGGAGCATGCGGCAGACAATCGTTGGGTGCATCGACCAGAAATAGACTGGGAGTTGGCTGAGCAAAGAAAGGTTAGCGGCACACCACAGCAGCGGATTTTTAGTGCTTTGCAGCGACTCATTACCTTGCGTAAAAGCCTACCCGTGTTGGCGGACTTCAATAACCGGCAAATACTGGGAAATGATAATCCACATTTGTTAACGCTGATTCGCCCGGCAATTACTGCGGAGCAGGAAAGCCTTCTGGTCGTCGCTAATTTTGATCGAAATAGCCATCATTTGAATTTGCATGCATTGCGTAGCGAGGGTTATGCGTATGGGGAGTTATATGATTTGTATACTGAGCAAGTTGTACCGGTGATAATGGGGCATTTGATTGAGGTTCCGGCAGCGGGCTTTTATTGGTTGGTTGAGCGTTAGTGCAACTTAGTTAGCAAATCCTGGTTCAACGTTAGTGCAGGTCAGCTACCAAAGCTTGATATTGAAAGCGACCATGTAAAAGTTAACGGCAGGTGATCTGGCTCTGGTAAAAAGACCAGACTACCTGCTGAGCCTTTTCAGCATTGATGCCATCCTGCTTAAACGCCCCACGTAACCACAGCCCATCGATCAACGCCGCTAATCCCTCAGCAGCAAGCACAGCCTGATCTTGCGGCAGCATCTCTTTTAAAGAGAATAATAAATTCGAATACAAGCGCCGCGAGTTCACACGTTGCAAGCGCGATAGTGCCGGTACATGCATCGCCTGCGCCCAGAACGCCAGCCACGTGCACACCGTTGCAGGATCAGTCTGCTCAGCTGAAAAGTTGATTTCAATAAGCGCCTTAATGCGTTCGGCAGGGGTGTCGCAGGCGTTGAGTTTGTGAATACCGATTTCTTTATGGCGACGTAAAATCTCACGCATCGTGGCGGCCAGCATGTCGTCTTTGCTACCAAAATAGTGATTGATAATACCGGTAGAAACACCTGCTTCATCACTCACTTTTTTCACGGTTGTGCCTAACAATCCATGACGATAAATACACTGAATCGTTGCATTAATCAGTTGCTTACGACGTATGGGTTGCATTCCGACTTTTGGCATAAGAGATGATTTATTCCGGTGTGATGGCGACAGTATAAATTATTTGAGGTAAGAATATTACACAGGCGGTGTCGGGTTTTTAATTGAATGATCATATAAAATAAAATAGACTGATTTTAAGTGAGCTATCGGTTTGCTTCTTCAAGCTGATAATCAAGACGTTCCTAATCACATCTGAGGAGATACTAATGTTTAAACTGAAACACGCTACCGTCGCTGCTTCTATGGCGCTCATGCTTTCCGGCACTGCATTTGCAGCGGATGAGGCTTGTAAAACAGTCACTTTTTCTGATGTAGGTTGGACGGATATCACCGCTACTACTGCGGCTGCCAGCGTTGTGCTAGACGCAATGGGCTACGAGCCAGAGACTAAAGTACTGTCTGTACCGGTTACTTATGTCAGCCTGAAAAACAAAGACATCGACGTATTCCTGGGTAACTGGATGCCAACCATGGAAGCGGACATCAAGCCTTACCGTGATGATAAATCAGTAGAAACACTGGTAAAAAATCTGGAAGGTGCTAAATACACACTGACTACCAATGAATACGGCGCGGCGTTAGGCATCAAAAACTTTGCTGACATCGCTAAGCACAGTGAAGCACTGGACGGCAAAATTTACGGCATTGAGCCGGGCAATGATGGTAACCGCCTGATTCAAGGCATGATCGATGCAGATACTTTTGGCCTGAAAAGCTTTGAAGTCGTCGAGTCGAGTGAGCAAGGTATGTTAGCTCAGGTCACCCGTGCGAATCGTAAGAAAGAGCCGGTGATTTTCTTAGGCTGGGAACCACACCCAATGAATGCCAACTTCAAACTGACTTATCTTGAAGGTGGTGATGATGTATTCGGCCCGAACCTAGGTGGTGCGGAAATCTTCACGAATGTTCGTGCAGGTTACGCAACAGAGTGCCCAAATGTGGGTAAATTGCTGACTAATCTGAAGTTCACACTGGCCATGGAAAATGAAATCATGGGTAGCATCCTGAATGATGAAATGGATGCTGACAAAGCAGCGACGGCGTGGATCAAAGCGAATCCTGCGATCTTAGATGGCTGGTTGGCAGATGTAACCACGTTGGATGGCAAGCCTGCGCTGGATGCGGTTAAGAAAGCATTGGAACTGTAAGTGACAGGGTCGCGCAACACAGCGACTACCGTTAAGTGACTGACGAAAGCCAGCCCGGTGAAGTATCGGGCTGGCTTTTTTATGGGTATCAGGGGTTATTGAGATGGAATGGTTAACCGAACATAAGTTACCGTTAGGTAAGTGGATTAAGTCGGTGGTTGAGTGGCTGCTGGATAACGCGACATGGTTGTTCGATGCCTTTGCTGACGGCATGGAATTCATTATCGAAGGCTTTGTAGACACCATGTTGTGGTTCCATCCCTTGGTGATGATCGCGATTTTCTCTGGTATTGCCTTTGCCTTGCACAAGAGCTGGAAGCTGGTGGCGCTGATAGTGCTGAGCTTGCTGTTAGTGATTAACCTGGGCTATTGGGAGGAAACCATCCAGACGCTCGGCTTGGTGCTGTTTGCCACTTTAGTGAGTGTGGTAATTGGTGTACCACTGGGCATTGCTGCGGCGCATCGTCCGTGGCTATACAGCGTATTGCGCCCGATTCTGGATTTGATGCAAACCATCCCGACCTTTGTATACCTGATTCCCACCATGATTATGTTTGGTCTGGGTGTTGTGCCTGGGCTAATCTCGACGGTTATTTTTGCGATTCCTGCGCCGATTCGTCTGACATATCTGGGCGTGTCGGGTACACCTAAACCGCTAATGGAAGCTGCGGCATCATTCGGTGCAACGCCTAAGCAGTTATTGTGGAAAGTGGAGCTGCCATACGCCTTGCCGACCATTATGGCAGGTGTCACGCAGTGCATTATGTTGTCTCTATCCATGGTGGTGATTGCAGCCATGGTAGGCGCACCGGGCTTAGGGATTCCGGTATTACGCGCGCTAAACACGGTGAATATTTCACAAGGTTTTGAAGCAGGCTTGGCCATTGTGGTTATCGCTATTTTGCTGGACAGGGTGTGTAAACAGAAAGAACAGGCGGGAGATAAATAATGGCTGCGGTTAGTTTTAAAAACGTCGATATCATTTTTGGCGAGTCACCGAAAAAAGCCATTGAAATGCTGGATGCAGGCGCGACCCGTCAGGAGATTCTTGATACCACGGGTAATGTCTTGGGTGCAGCGGGCGCGAGTATTGATATTCAGGAAGGCGAAATTTGCGTATTAATGGGTTTATCCGGCTCAGGCAAATCCACACTGCTGCGGGCGGTTAACGGCCTCAATGAAGTCACCCGGGGCGAGGTACTGGTTGATCATAATGGTACGCAAATCGATGTGGCGAGTTGTGATAAGAAAACCCTGCGCGATTTACGCACCAGTAAAGTGGCCATGGTATTCCAGCAATTTGCCTTGTTGCCATGGCGTACGGTGCGTGAAAACGTGGGCTTGGGGCTTGAATTAAAAGGCATGAAACGAGCCGAGCGTGAAGCGATTGTGGATGAGAAACTTAAGCTGGTGAGTCTGGATGAGTGGGGCGATAAATACGCGCATGAGCTATCTGGTGGTATGCAGCAACGGGTAGGTTTAGCGCGAGCCTTTGCCACGGATGCGGATATCTTATTAATGGATGAGCCATTCTCCGCGCTTGATCCGTTAATTCGCGACAAGTTGCAGGATGAGTTACTGGATCTGCAACGTGAGCTGAAAAAGACCATTATTTTCGTTAGTCATGATTTGGATGAGGCGATGAAAATCGGCACACATATCGCAATTATGGAAAGCGGTAGGATCGTGCAATACGGTGAGCCGGAAGACATTGTGCTGAATCCTGCCAATGAATATGTCTCTGAATTCGTCGCCCATATGAACCCCATTAATGTACTACGAGCGGCGTCACTAATGATGCCACTGGACCAAATGGCGCGTCAGGGTGAGGACTATGTGTTGGATTGGTCCGGTCAGAATTGCCTGCGAATTAATGATGAGGGCGGCATTGCCTCGGTGAGCATTCGTGAAGAGGAAGGTGAGATGATGGCGTATCAGCCGGAAATGGATCTGACGAATTTTCAGGACAAACATCCCAATACCGTGTTGTATGCCAGTCCGGATATTTTGATGCGCGAGGCGATTAATATCCGTTATCACTCCGGTATGCCTGTTCCTTTAGTGAGAGAAGGGCGCTTAGTAGGGGTGGTTGGTGGGAATGAGATTTATCATGGTTTGCTTCGTCTTCAGGATACCTGAGGTTCGAAATAACATTTTCTGATAATAGCCTTAAGATCTGTCAATACTAAGCTTTGATAATTAAGGTTTGCTTGGCTTATGACTCAATTAATCTTTTGTAGGTATGCCCTTGGGGATATAATATTGGCCTGAAATTTTTGTTCATGTGGGCGTTGTTCGATGACCGCCCACTACTAAGGGCATCATCCTGCGAGGAAAAACCATGTCGACTGATAATCCGAAAATAATCTACACACTGACTGATGAAGCGCCATTGCTGGCGACGCATTCATTACTTCCGATTGTTAAAACATTCACTGCTGCGGCAGACATCGATGTTGAAACCAGCGATATTTCTGTTGCTGCTCGTATACTCGGTGAGTTTCCTGATTTCCTGACTGATGAGCAAAAAGTACCGGACAATCTGGCTGAGCTGGGTCGTCTGACGCAGTTCCCTGATACCAATATCATCAAGCTTCCAAACATTAGCGCCTCGGTTAATCAGTTGATCAATACAATTAAAGAGCTTCAGGAAAAAGGTTACGCAATTCCTGATTACCCTGAAGATCCACAAAGCGATGAAGAAAAAGCCATTGCAGCGCGTTATTCAAAGATTTCAGGAAGTGCGGTAAATCCGGTTCTGCGTGAAGGTAACTCTGACCGTCGTGCGCCACCAGCGGTTAAGCGTTACGCTCAGAAGAACCCGCACTCAATGGCTAAGTGGAGCCCGGCTTCACGTACTCACGTTGGCCACATGAAGCATGGTGACTTCTACTCCAGTGAGAAGTGCATGACCATGGATAAGGCGTGTTCAGTCAAGATGGACTTAGTGACTGAAAGCGGCAAGACGATTGTTTTAAAAGAAAAAACAGACCTGCTGGAAGGCGAAATCATCGACAGTATGTTCATGAGTGCCAAGGCACTGCGTGACTTCTTTGAAGATGAAATGAACGATGCAAAAGAGACAGGCGTTATGCTGTCATTGCACGTTAAAGCGACCATGATGAAGGTATCTCACCCAATCGTATTTGGTCACGCGGTAACGGTGTTCTACAAAGACTTGTTTGAAAAGTACGGCGACTTATTTAAGAAGCTGGGCGTTAATCCAAACAACGGTATCAGCAGCGTTTACGAGAAGATCAAGGAATTACCTGCGTCATTCCGTGAAGAAATCGAACGTGATATCCATGCTTGTTATGCCGAGCGTCCTGAGTTGGCGATGGTTGATTCTGCCAAAGGTATCTCAAATCTGCACGCGCCAAATGACGTGATTGTTGATGCGTCGATGCCTGCGATGATCCGTAACGGCGGCCAGATGTGGGGCCCTGACGGTAAGACTAAAGACACTAAGGCACTGATGCCGGAAAGTACTTATGCGCGTATCTATCAGGAGATGATTAACTTCTGTAAGACTAACGGAGCATTCGACCCAACCACGATGGGTACAGTGCCAAACGTTGGTTTGATGGCGCAAAAAGCCGAAGAGTACGGTTCTCACGATAAGACCTTCGAGATTCCTGAGAAGGGTGTTGCTCGTATCGTTGCTGAAGACGGCACTGTTCTGATTGAGCAGAACGTTGAGGAAGGCGATATCTGGAGAATGTGCCAGACTAAAGATGCGCCGATTCGTGATTGGGTGAAGCTGGCAGTAAGCCGTGCGAAGCAGACTGGTGTTCCGACAATCTTCTGGTTGGATGAGTACCGTCCGCACGACTATGAACTGATCAAGAAAGTAAATGTTTACCTGAAAGACCACGATCTTGAAGGTTGTGACATTCAGATCATGTCGCCTCTGCGCTCTATGCGTTTCTCTTTGGAGCGTATTATCCGTGGTAAAGACACCATTTCTGTCACAGGTAACATCCTGCGTGACTACCTGACTGACTTGTTCCCGATTATGGAGCTGGGTACCAGTGCGAAGATGCTGTCTATCGTGCCATTGATGGCAGGCGGTGGTCTGTTTGAAACTGGCGCGGGCGGCTCTGCACCGAAGCACGTTCAGCAGTTGGTTGAAGAAAATCACCTGCGTTGGGATTCACTGGGTGAGTTCCTGGCGATTGCCGTGTCTTTGGAAGATGTAGGCATCAAAACCGGTAGTGAGCGCGCGAAGATTCTGGCCACTACACTGGATGATGCGACAGGTAAACTGTTGGATAACAACAAGTCACCTTCACGCCGTACGGGTGAGTTGGATAACCGTGGTAGTCATTTCTACCTCGCGATGTACTGGGCGCAGGCATTGGCTGCTCAAACTGATGATGCTGAATTAGCAGCTAAGTTCGCACCACTGGCGAAGACATTGACTGACAACGAAGAGAAGATCGTTGAAGAGTTAAATGCGGTTCAGGGTCAGGCTGTTGATATCGGTGGTTACTTCCAGTTGGATAGCGAAAAGACGACGGCAGTCATGTGCCCAAGTGCTACCTTCAATGCAGCATTGGAAGCTGCTCGCGCTTAACCAGCCGTAGCACTGCACCTATAAAAAAGCCCGGAGCGATTCACTTGCTCCGGGCTTTTTTGGTTTTATACTGACTGACTGCTAGATTGCTAGGGGGCGTCGCCAGCGCGTCTGTTCTTTGCATGAGTGTCCGGATTTTCCCAGTCGATATCAGCTGCATTTTGTTTCATGGTTTTCATGACGTCTAACATGGTTGCGAGTGACTCTTCTGGTATACCTTTAAGTACTTGCTTAATGTACTCAACAGTCACTTTCACAATCACATCATGCAGTGCCATTCCCGCAGGGGTTAAACGCCACAGCTTAGAGCGGGCATTGGTGCCTACCACACTGGTTTGAACCAAGCGTTTCTCATTCAGCTTAGACAGCGCACGGCTAACCGCTGCTTTATCCATTTCAGTGACCTCTGTCACCCGGCTCATGGTTATTTCAGGCTCTCTTGCCAACACGACCAGCATCCGCCATTCCACAGAGCCAATATCGTACTGACGCTGGAAAAACTGAGAGAATAAACTCTGAAGGTTATTACCAATCAGAATAGTTTGCGATACAGGGTTATTAACCAGGTCAAACAAGGTGTTGCTACCAAGCTCAGGTGGTGATTCTATATGGTTAGTCAGACTGATGTCGCTCATGGGTAACTCTGGGAATTGATACAGATATATTGATACGCTATGTGTACGAATTGCGCAAGCAAAAGCGGATTGAAAATGGTTATTTATCGGTAAAAGTAGTTGATCAAACAAGTAATTGGCGATGAATATTGTACATATGCTTGTGGTAATATTTCGATACTAAAGTATCAATATAGATAAGCTGAAAGCTTCACTCAGGACGGTGTATGGCAGGCAATGTAATTATTAGTATTCTTGGGTCCACGCTGGATAACCGGGGATTTGGCAAGAAACGTCATGAGCGTTGGCGTCCGAATGTAGGCTTGGTGATGCATCCGGAGTTTCCGGTTGATGAGTTGGTGCTGATTTATAGTCGTGATTTTGAAGACATTGCAAACCTAACCATTCAGGATATTCAGGAAGTGTCGCCACAAACGCAGGTGAGTCGGTGGTATTTTGACTGTGATGATCCGTGGGACTTTGAAAAGGTCTATAGTGAATTACATGATCTGATGAAACAATATACGTTCGATCCCGAACAGTATAACTACTACGCGCACATTACCACTGGTACTCACGTTGCTCAGATTTGCATGTATCTGCTGACTGAAGCGAACTATATTCCCGGTAAATTATTACAAACAGCACCGTCAAAAGAAGGCCCACAAGGTAGCTACCACCTGATTGATCTGGATCTCTCTAAGTACGACCAGATTGCCTCCCGTTTTGCTCAGGAAGCACAGCAAGGTATCGATCATCTTAAGGGTGGTATTGATACGCGAAACGAAGCGTTCAATAACATGATGGAGCAGCTGGAAAAAGTGTCTGTGCGTTCTAAAGCACCAATTCTTCTCACAGGGCCGACCGGTGCCGGTAAGTCGCGATTGGCGCGGCGTATTTATGATATTAAAAAGCAGCGCGGGTTAATTAGTGGCGATTTGGTTGAGGTCAACTGCGCCACCTTGCGCGGTGATAATGCGATGTCTGCACTGTTCGGGCATGTAAAAGGAGCATTTACCGGTGCTTTAAGTGCTCGACCCGGCTTGTTACGGGAAGCCAATAATGGACTGTTATTTTTAGATGAAATTGGCGAGTTGGGGCTGGATGAGCAAGCCATGTTATTACGGGCGATTGAAGATAAAGTATTTATGCCGTTGGGAGCGGATCGTTCGGTCAGTAGTAACTTTCAGCTATTAGCTGGCACCAATCGAAATTTGTTTCAGCGAGTTACTGAAGGTGAGTTTCGTGAGGACTTGCTGGCGCGAATTAATCTCTGGACTTACGAGATGCCATCGCTTAAGTCACGGATTGAAGACCTCGACCCCAATATTGATTATGAGCTTCAGCAATTTGCGTATCAGGTCGGGCACAATGTCAGTTTTAATAAGTCAGCGCGCAAAAAATACCTGAGCTTTGCGCACTCTGAGGAGGCCAGTTGGCGGGCTAATTTTCGCGATCTCAACTCCAGTATTACCCGCATGGCGACACTGGCCAGTGGTGGCCGCATTACTGAGTCCATTTTAGATGAGGAGATCGGGCGCTTAAAATATGATTGGTCGGGGCATAGTGCAGATTCGTCGGCGGGAGACGTAGATGAGATACTCCGAGGTGTGTTGACTGAGCCTGAAATTAACGAAATCGATGTGTTTGATCAGGCGCAGTTGGCCAAGGTGATTCAGGTTTGCCAAAACAGTAAAACCATGGCTGAAGCAGGGCGCAAGTTATTCAACGTGAGTCGGACTAAACGCGCTAGTAATAATGATTCGCACCGCTTACGGGTTTATTTGCAGAAGTATGGTTTGGAGTTTAAGGCGTTGAATAGTCACTCAGGGGCTTAAATGGAACATAAAATATTCTTGCAAGTAGCTGGTTTTATAATTTTATTATTGGGGTTTGTTCTTACCTATAACCCTGAGCTTGTGAGCAGCAAACCAATTCCGGAAGATACATTTCAAGCAGTTGAAAGAAGAGTTCGTTGGGGCTTTTTGATTGGCTTCGGTGTGTTACTGATGTTTCATCATCAAGTTAAACCCTACTGGTTTGTCGCTGCATTGGGTATGACATTAACCTTGGGAGCCATGATTTCACGCGTAATGGGTATTGCTCTGGATGGCTCAGTACCAAGACAATGGATGTGGGTTGTTGTTGAGCTAGTAATGGTGATTGGTTTCGGAATTTGGTATGCAAAGCAACATCCATAAGGAGTCAGGTTTAATTACAGTCGGTGAGAATTTGAAACGTAGTAATTTATTAATAACAGGACTTATGGGGACTGGAAAAACAACACTAGGAAAATTAGTAGCCCTGAAACTGAATCGAAAGTTTGTTGATACAGATGAATATCTAGTCTGTAAATACGGTTCAGCTTCAGACATTCTCAATCAAACCAATGGTGACGAACTCTGTACACGACAAAAAATT
>NZ_QGKM01000031.1 GCF_003172875.1 Leucothrix pacifica
CCTTCCCCCTATGTCAGGATAGTTGTCGCCTCTACTTATTGAAAGATAGCGGGCGGAATTGGAATACAAATTGCCACATTATTCAGCAGAACGTAAAGCCTCCATACTAAAGAAGCTACTCCCACCTGAGAGTCGATCGGTGCCAAAAGTCGCTTCAGAGGAAGGGATTAGCGTCGGAACGTTGTACAATTGGTTGAAGCAAGCGCGAGAACAAGGAGTCGCAGTGCCGGGAAGTCAACGAACAAGTAGTGAAGACTGGGATGGGGCGAGCAAATTTGCTGCCGTATTGGAAACAGCCAGCATGACGGCTCATGAACTCAGTGAATACTGCCGCCAAAAGGGATTATACCCTGAGCAAATTGCGCGCTGGAAAGCGGCGAGTATAGCCGGGGCAGCCGGTGAATCATCACAATCGAGTGCGTCTAAAAAGGCCTTGAAAGAAGCTCAACAACAAATTAACCATCTGAAAAAGGATTTGAACCGCAAAGAAAAGGCATTAGCGGAAAGTGCTGCCTTACTGGTACTGCAAAAAAAGTATCAGGCGCTGTGGGAGGACGAGGCGTCATGACCGGCCTTGCACAGCGCCAGCTACTTGTGAAGATGATTCATGAAGCTGAGTCCGCGGGTGCGGGTCGTGGTAAGGCCTGCCAGGTTGTGGGGATTTGTATCCGCACCTTACAACGCTGGTCGCCTCTGGGTAGTGATGAGGTGAAAGCTGACCAACGCCCTGAAGCAGTCCGTCCGGCTCCCTCCCACCAGTTAACCACCGAAGAAAAGGACGCGATTTTGGCCATTTGCCATGAACCCGAGTATGCCAGCTTGCCGCCTTCACAGATCGTCCCGAAGTTAGCCGATAAGGGCATTTATCTCGCCAGTGAATCCAGTTTTTATCGGGTGCTCAAAGCCGCGAACCAGTTGCATCACCGTGGTCGGAGTCAGAAGCCGAAACCCGCACGCGTCGCAACGACTCATACCGCAACCGCGCCGAATCAGGTGTGGACGTGGGATGTGACCTGGTTACCCAGCACCGTGACCGGCCGCTTTTTCTATCTGTATATGGTCGAAGATTTGTATAGTCGCTACGGCGTGGTTTGGGAGGTGCATGAGGCTGAGTCAGCCGATTTAGCGGCAGAGCTGATGCAAAAAGGCGTGTGGCGTGAGAAGTTGACGGACAGCCATCAATTGGTGCTTCATAGCGACAATGGCAGCATGATGAAAGCGCAAACGTTGCGGGTAAAGTTAGATCAATTGAATATTAGTCAATCCTTTAGCCGCCCACGTGTGAGTGATGATAATGCATACGTGGAATCTTTCTTCCGAACATTGAAATACGGGCCCTCTTGGCCCAGCCAGGGCTTTACCTCGTTAGATCAGGCACGTGAATGGGTGCAACAGTTTATGCAGTGGTACAACCATGAGCATCAGCACAGCAAGATTCGCTTTGTGACGCCTGCACAACGTCACCGAGGTGATGACAAAGCCGTGTTAACGCAGCGAGCATCCGTCTACGCGCAAGCAAAGCAAGCGAACCCGGCGCGCTGGTCAGGCAATACACGTGACTGGTCTGTGATCACTGAAGTGACTTTAAATCCTGAGCGACCTGCTGAGGGAAAGAAAGCGGCATAATCAGACAGGTCACTTGATATGATTTTTTGAAAAAATGCGACAACTACCTTGAAAAACACCGCCTTCCCATAAATAACAACTGAAATATAGCTACAGCTAAACCAAAAAGATCAATTGATGCTTGTCGGTATAGTCCTCATAAAGCAGCCCATTGCAAC
>NZ_QGKM01000032.1 GCF_003172875.1 Leucothrix pacifica
CCCCCTATGTCAGGATAGTTGTCGCCTCTACTTATTGAAAGATAGCGGGCGGAATTGGAATACAAATTGCAACATTATTCAGCAGAACGTAAAGCCTCCATACTAAAGAAGCTACTCCCACCTGAGAGTCGATCGGTGCCAAAAGTCGCTTCAGAGGAAGGGATTAGCGTCGGAACGTTGTACAATTGGTTGAAGCAAGCGCGAGAACAAGGAGTCGCAGTGCCGGGAAGTCAACGAACAAGTAGTGAAGACTGGGATGGGGCGAGCAAATTTGCTGCCGTATTGGAAACAGCCAGCATGACGGCTCATGAACTCAGTGAATACTGCCGCCAAAAGGGATTATACCCTGAGCAAATTGCGCGCTGGAAGGCGGCGAGTATAGCCGGGGCAGCCGGTGAATCATCACAATCGAGTGCGTCTAAAAAGGCCTTGAAAGAAGCTCAACAACAAATTAACCATCTGAAAAAGGATTTGAGCCGCAAAGAAAAGGCATTAGCGGAAAGTGCTGCCTTACTGGTACTGCAAAAAAAGTATCAGGCGCTGTGGGAGGACGAGGTGTCATGACCGACCTTGCACAGCGCCAGTCACTTGTGAAGATGATTCATGAAGCCGAATCCGCGGGTGCGGGTCGTGGTCAGGCCTGCCAGATTGTGGGGATTAGTATCCGCACCCTACAACGCTGGTCACCTCAGGGTAGTGATGAGGTAAAAGCTGATCAACGCCCTGAAGCAGTCCGTCCAGCGCCTTCTCATCAGTTAACCATTGAAGAAAAAGACGCGATTTTGGCCATTTGTCATGAACCCGAGTATGCCAGCTTGCCGCCTTCACAGATCGTCCCGAAGTTAGCCGATAAGGGCATTTATCTCGCCAGTGAATCCAGTTTTTATCGGGTTCTCAAAGCCGCAAACCAGTTGCATCATCGCGGTCGGAGTCAGAAGCCAAAACCTGCACGCGTCGCAACGACTCATACCGCAACCGCGCCGAATCAGGTGTGGACGTGGGATGTGACCTGGTTACCCAGCACCGTGACAGGCCGCTTTTTCTATCTGTATATGGTCGAAGATTTGTATAGTCGCTACGGCGTGGTTTGGGAAGTGCATGAGGCTGAGTCAGCCGATTTAGCGGCAGAGCTGATGCAAAAAGGCGTGTGGCGTGAGAAGTTGACGGACAGCCATCAATTGGTGCTTCATAGCGACAATGGCAGCATGATGAAAGCACAAACGTTGCGGGTAAAGTTGGATCAATTGAATATTAGTCAATCCTTTAGCCGCCCACGTGTGAGTGATGATAATGCATACGTGGAATCTTTCTTCCGAACATTGAAATACGGGCCCTCTTGGCCCAGTCAGGGCTTTACCTCGTTAGATCAGGCACGTGAATGGGTGCAACAGTTTATGCAGTGGTACAACCATGAGCATCAGCACAGCAAGATTCGCTTTGTGACGCCTGCACAACGTCACCGAGGTGATGACAAAGCCGTGTTAACGCAGCGAGCATCCGTCTACGCGCAAGCAAAGCAAGCGAACCCGGCGCGCTGGTCAGGCAATACACGTGATTGGTCTGTGATCACTGAAGTGACTTTAAATCCTGAGCGACCTGCTG
>NZ_QGKM01000033.1 GCF_003172875.1 Leucothrix pacifica
CTTTCAATCATAACTCACGTTGCGGGTAAAGTTAGATCAATTGAATATTAGTCAATCCTTTAGCCGCCCACGTGTGAGTGATGATAATGCATACGTGGAATCTTTCTTCCGAACATTGAAATACGGGCCCTCTTGGCCCAGCCAGGGCTTTACCTCGTTAGATCAGGCACGTGAATGGGTGCAACAGTTTATGCAGTGGTACAACCATGAGCATCAGCACAGCAAGATTCGCTTTGTGACGCCTGCACAACGTCACCGAGGAGATGACAAAGCCGTGTTAACGCAGCGAGCATCCGTCTACGCGCAAGCAAAGCAAGCGAACCCGGCGCGCTGGTCAGGCAATACACGTGACTGGTCTGTGATCACTGAAGTGACTTTAAATCCTGAGCGACCTGCTGAGGGAAAGAAAGCGGCATAATCAGACAGGTCACTTGATATGATTTTTTGAAAAAATGCGACAACTACCTTGAAAAACACCGCCTTCCCATAAATAACAACTGAAATATAGCTACAGCTAAACCAAAAAGATCACTTGATGCTTGTCTGTATAGTCCTCTTAAAGAAGCCCCTTGCAACTCTGGAGGGGTGAACTCTGGCATACCAACTTCGCATAAATAGTTAGCGCCCAAGAAAGTAAACTGAAAACTATCAGCATCAATAAGAGCCACTGTAGCTTTTTTTGAGATCAGAGCCCCTGAATGGTTGAAGTCTCCAATTACACAACCCTTTTCATGTACTGTTGCCACTGCTCGTGCAACATTTGTTGCCGCCCTGATTATAAAACGATAGTCCACATTAGGGTAATGTGTCTTTCTGGACTTAGGGCTATAAAGCTCATGCATTGGGTAATGCTCTGAAACTAGTTTCATGGAAAACCCAACGAACTCCCCACTTGCGTCAGTCAGTATTTCTTGAGGAAATGCAATGAGCTCTGTATTTTCATAAAATTTAGATTTAACTAACGCATGGACTTTGTTTTTTCGTTTGCTACGTATATTTTTGTAGTAAATCTTTACTGCAAAATTCGGTCTTCCTTGAATTAGAAAAACCTCACCCTCACCACCTTTACCAACTTTCTTGCCCAGGCGCAGGCTGTTAGCACCTATAAAAAAATGCTCCACAGTTATGAACCAGAGATAAGGATTAAAGTTTTATCATCATCTGTTTTATCACAAACTGCATCGCTAGCTAGAAACGTCTGCAGCTGCTCAGATAACTTTGGTAAAAGACTTTCTTCATTACTCTTATCAATAGGGCGAATCATTGGTTCAAAGAATGCGGGGTGGGCAGTTTGCGTTGCTTCGTCTAATGATAAATCTCCCACTCCATCAGAGAAAAGAGCAAAAGCATCATAAGCTGAATCGAAAGTAATATAATTCAATCTCACAGATGGACTATCGGTAATGAAGTAAGTTGAGGAAGCATATTCACCATTTTCTGGCCAACACAAAGGTTCCCAAACCCCATTTTTTCTGGCCGTTGCGCAGCTATCCCCAATTTGTAACAGCAATGTTAAGTCCTGAGTCGAAAATACTAATGTTAGCGTTGCTGCAAATTGTCTGGGGGTTGTATTTCGTTTTTGGGACAGTTGAGCAATCTTGTCCCTCAAATCATCAATCCAGAGGAGTACGGTTTCTTCACCTGGAATCGACTCATGCTCATAAAACCATTCTCGAAAACATACCTTTAAGTGTCGGCAAGTTAACCAAGCCCCTTGAGCTCCAAATTCAGCACTCCCAGCACCATCTGATACGATAGCAACTAACTGACCGGTACTTAGTTTAGACACCGAGTATGCATCTTGAAGCCTAGTACCAGTTTTTAAATGTGATGTTCCTATCTTTGATGCAGCCGCCCATCTCCAATTCATGTCTTAACCTGCTACAGCCCAACCGTCAGGCGACATAGGGTTTTCAAGAGGAACTTGCTCGCCAGGGCCTGATTGAGAAACACTTCCCAATGAGCTAGATAACCAAGCGAATAACTCACGAAAGGCTAAACCTTTTAATTTCAACGGCTGACGGACAGGTGAAAGTTTAGATAAGATTTCCAAATTGGCATCCTGTACTGCTATGGGGTAAAACATAAATTCTTTATTAGATTCACCAGCTTGAATCATAGCTTGAGCCACTTGCCAATCATCAGTTGGTGCTCCGTCGGTAATTAGTATCACCCATGGTCGAAAGTACTTAATACCATTGCTTTTGTATATTTCTTTTCTGTCTTTTAAAAGATTTAGACCCTGTTCAATAGCCTCACCCATCGGGGTAGCTCCCTCAGGCTCTAATTGCTCTAAGTCAAACCCATCGACAGTGGTAAAATCGGACCTTACCTGAACTGGGCCAAAGGTTATAACAGACAGTTCAACAGTTTTAGCAGCCATTGAGTCAGCTAGTAGCTCTTCTTTAAACAAAGACAAACCATTATTTAACTCTTGAATTGGTTGCCCACTCATTGAATACGAGTTGTCCAGCAAAAGAACGACTGGACACCTTTTTTGAGGGTTTTCCACAAACTCTGGATTAAATGGCTGTTGCTCAAATTCACTCATAAAAAATCCCTAATAAATTAATGTCATTACTGGGTAGACATTATCACTTGTGGCCTTGTTTAGAAAATTCATGTAGTTAATTTTAAGTCCTATTTAAATAATTATGAGTCTGGTTATAAGGGAGGGTAACACCCGATACTTGCCCCTGATTAATACACTTTTAAGCAACTAGGTTTATCATGCCATCAATAACAAAGGACCATTTTGGCTTTATCCTTGATAAAGGCCATCTCGTATCTAAGCGGTCCCAACACTCTCAAAGGTAGAAGCTTCTGCGCATTGCCAAAGAGTACTTCGGCGGAGAACTCTAGGTTAACTACTTGCTTTGCTTGGCGTATTCTTATTTATTCTCTGTTACCACGGCCTAAGCGTTAGGTGAACGCCAGGCCTGTGACTTCTGCCATTGCCCAAGGCATTAGTGAAGCGTAATCGTCAGGGCGGGTCTGAGGCAATCGCTCAAATAGTTAGCTCAGGTAGTGATAGGGTTCCCGGTGATTCGCTTTGGCGGTTTCAATCAGGCTGTACAGATTTGCACTGGCGGTTGCGCCGCGTTGACTATGGCCCGATAACGAAGGGGCGGATGGCGTTTTCAGCTGCATTATTGTCCATAGTTCGGTCTCCCTGTCCGACGTAGCGGAGAGTTCGGGCCAGTATTTCAGGGATGCAGTACTTGCAGAGCCGACAAAGCTGAGAAACGCGCGGAATATCTGGCGGTAGAAAGTGTGCAGGGATACGTCTTGATTGAGCAGGATGTTGCAGAAAAAAACAGGGATGTTGAGCAAGAGGCCGAACAGGCGCTGATTATCGAGGAGTTGATACGATTACACGAAGGGGTGTTAGCTCGGTATGGGCTACGGCCTTCAGAGTTTGAGTTGTGGAATGTCATGGCTCATTGATCACTATGTGTTGAAGAGGCCTTTTTTGATTCTTTATCAATGTACTCCCATGTCAGTTCAAAGCAGAGTTTTTCTTTTTCCATAGTTTCCCAATACGCTTTCAGCTGAGGTTTCTTGTTTACAAGGTATTTCATGCCTTTGACCCAGTAGAGCCAAACTTTTTTAGGTATTAGACCTCTTTGGTAAAGTTGATACTCTTCTATACAAAGATCGAAGTATTTGTGCACTACCGGCGCAAGAGCCATGGAAGAGTCGGAGTCCTTCGGTAGTTGTTCAAGTTCATCGCTAATTTCGTAGAAACGTTTGTTATAGCTTTCAAATAACTGAAGAAATAACCGGTCCTCTTCGAAAAATTTCTTCTGTAGGAAGTAGGTGAGGCCAAGTGCTGAAGCAAGTCCACTAAACCAAAGCTTAAAACCTTCATCAGTGATGTTACTTTTTCCAACTAGGTATGACGTTAAGAATATAAACGAAAAGATGAGAAAAAGCCCTAGTGGCCAAACCCAGCGAGCAGTTAACTTGAATCTACGGATTATATGGTTCATATTTTTTACTTTGGCGTTAGTTGAAAGTAATTCAAGGGCAGAAAGTCAAATCATGTTGAGCGCGATATTGGTTGGCCAGTAACAGAATGCACTAAGTTTTGTCTAAGCTCCTGAGGTACGATGTTAACTACTCCTCATTCGCTGAGCTTCTAGCATACACTTAAATTAACCAACTGCCAGCTTAGCCGCCTGATGCCACATAAAGCTCGGCATCGGTGTTTGCAGCTTCCATTTAATACTCATTGGCTGCGACCCTGTGTGAGATAAATACTCCACTTCACCATAATTCACAAAGCCCATTGTACGGCCAAATTCATCTTTAGTTTGTTCACGTACAAAAAGAATTAAGCGCTTGCCAATCTGCCTGTGTTGTATGTATTCCTTACCTCGGCCTTTGTCAGGACGTGCGCTATTTTGTGACTGCCAATGAAAGAGGCGATCACTGATAGCATAATCGTGATACATCGTCGTTGGGGAAAACTGCTTTTCATTTTTATTAAGCGTTACGAAAAACAACTCAATGTTTTCATCTTTGATGACGTAAACACCTTCTCTAGCAGGTGGTTGTCGTTCAAAGGTAGTCGCGCCGAAGGCAACTAGAATTTGCTCTCTCGCATACCGTGCGTGCAGTCGCAAAGGCACATCGGGTAAATCCGGCATGACTGCTTGCTCGTGTTTGGTTTGCTTGAGCTTCCAATCAAGAGCATCATTTAGCTCAGCACAAAGGTTGAGCTTATTTAGTTTGGCCAAACTTTCTTCTAAGTTGCTACTACCTGTTTTAGGTCCTTCTTTTTGCCAAAAGTCGTAATGACACATTAAAGCCTCTCGGTGTGATTCTTCAGAGTAAACAAAATTGTTTTGGCAGAGCTGTTTTAGAAATAATAAATAATTGTGGTCATCACAGCATAAAACCCGTCTCCAAATGGCATTTTTTATTAGCTTATAATCTGCTTCATTCTCCCGCGTTATATCGTTAGCTCGATTCACTAATTTTTGCCAGCTACCGCGCTTATACAACTCGCTAAGGTCGATGTGATTATGTTGGACTAAAAAGTTTGAGAGTGTCAGCGGTGCAGTCGAGTGCTGAGGGTACTGACGAATTAAGGAGACAACCCTATTCATGGTTAATGTCGCTTGTCGGATGTTCTTAAGCACCATTTCTTGTGTCTGCTTCGTCAGTTCAATACGACAGCCAAGAGGTGCATGCGGAAACCCTTGTTTAATTTCATCGGATATTGCATGTTCTGTCTTGCCGATTAGGGCACGGAATTTATTTGCAAAGTCGTATTCTGGGCGGGAGTTACCAACAAAATCCAATACCGTGCAGCAGTCCTTACCATTTTCTTTTCGCAGTCCTCGACCTAGTTGTTGCAAAAAGATGGTGAGACTCTCCGTTGGCCGTAGGAGTAATAAGGTATCGATTTCAGGTATATCGACACCTTCATTAAATATATCTACAACGCAAAGTACACTGATTTGACCAGAGCGGATTGCTTGCTGTTTAGCTTGACGAAGTTCGCTATTTTTACTGGTTAAAACATCAGCTTTAATTCCTTTCAACAAGAATTGCTGTGTCATGTATTCAGCGTGCTCTTGGCTGACACAAAAAGCTAAGGCTTTCATGCTGCCAACATTTGTAACGATCTCTTCCAAGCTCCGCAATATTTTACTGACTCGGCTCTGGTTGCTGGTATAAAGATTGGTTAATTGAGTAATGTCATACCGGCCTTTGCTCCACGGAATATTACGAAGATCAGTGTCATCGTCGATACCAAAGTAGTGAAAGGGGCAGAGGTGATGTTCAGTGATTGCTTCGGGTAAACGAAGCTCGGCAGCGATTACACCGCCAAAGTCGTCGAGTATATTTTTACCATCATGGCGCTCGGGTGTTGCCGTAAGACCAAGCAAAATTGATGGTGCAAAGTAGTCAAGGATGCCTCGGTAGCTACTTGCGGTAATGTGATGCACTTCATCAATCACAATGTAATCGTAGAAGTCTGGTGTGAGTTTTAAATCAGTGAGTTGATTGTTGATGGTTTGGACAGAGACAAACAGTTGACGGTAGTGCTCGGGTGAATGTCCGCTAACCCATAACTCGCCAAAAGCACCGTTTTTCAACACGCCACGATATGCCTCTCTCGCTTGCTTTAGTATCTCTTCTCGATGTGCAACGAATAGAAATTTGGCTTCAGGTTTTTGTTTTATAAAGCGTGCAAAATCAAAAGCGGATATGAGTGTTTTTCCCGTTCCTGTGGCGGCGACGACCAAATTTCGGAAGCGCTGATGGACACTCCTTTGAACGTTTAATTGCTCGAGAATATCGGCTTGATGTGGGTATGGGTCAATACTGAAAAAGAACGTTGGACTGTGGTCGCTACCTGTTTTTTCTTTATTTAAAGCACGCTTTAGCTTCTCAGTGCTTTCAGCATTACCATCAAAGTATTCAAAATCACTCGATTCCCAATAGGTTTCAAAGGTGTTGAGTGACTTAGTGATAATGTGTGGAATCTCTTGGGATGTAATTTTTAAATTCCACTCAAGGCCACTGGTTAATGCAGAGCGTGAAATATTTGAAGAGCCGATATAACCAGTGTGGTAACCCGTATCACGCAAAAACAAATAGCTTTTTGCATGAAGGCGTTCTCGTTCAGTGTTATAGCTGAGCTTTACTTCGGTATTGGGTAGACTTGCCAAATACTCGACCGCTTTAGCATCCGTCGCGCCCATATAGGAGAATGATATGAAC
>NZ_QGKM01000034.1 GCF_003172875.1 Leucothrix pacifica
ACCTGCTGAGGGAAAGAAAGCGGCATAATCAGACAGGTCACTTGATATGATTTTTTGAAAAAATGCGACAACTACCTTGAAAAACACCGAAGCTTTTGTCTATTCAGTATGCAGGTAGCGCATTAGCATCAGTTAGTAACTATCTTGGTAGTGATGCAGGTATTTTCTATAGCCTCTGGTCATCCATTTGGCCTGATGATGCTTTTTTACAAGCGGATCGCTTTATCAATGTTTTGAATACAGACGAAGACAGGCGGCTCAAGCTCAGAGGTCACGAGTTTGTTCGTGAGTTGGATTTTTCGATGATTGATTGGGATGGGTAAAGCTTCTAGTTCTCAGTTGATCATTACACTATCTTTGGCTGTTCATCACCGAAATAATAATCAAACTTTACAGTAATTTTTATGAGTTTAACGTTCTTCTACGAGACCAAAAGAAATATCTATCGAGGGCTGACTCGCTTCAATTACTTCCCTAACCAGAGAAGTGGCGTTAGTGAAATACCGCCTTGCATTACTTCGCGTCATTTTACTCCTGAAATATGCGAAGCAATTGCTGGATTAGCCGAAACAAAGCCCCGAAGAAGTAAGGGGTATGATGTTGTTGAGTATAAAGCTACACGATACAACAACGTCCCCAGAATCCTATCACTGATCCACCCTAAAGCTTATGCACTGTTAGCAAAACACTTGCATGATAATTGGGATGAATTCGGTTTTGTGTCCGAGGGTGATCACAGCATTGTCAAACCACGACCACATGAAGATGGTCGTATTATAGTCATGAACTACGAAGATCCATTCGCTAAAAACAGCCGGATCAATCAAATCAGTTTTGGAAAGAAAGTTTTAGTTCAAACTGATATCGCAAACTGTTTTAACAGTATTTACTCCCATGCTGTTGAGTGGGCACTCATTGGTTTTGAAGAGGCTAAGAAGAGAAACAAAGGTACTTTTTCTTCCGACTTAGATCTTTACCTAAGAAAAACAAAAAGAAACGAAACACAGGGTATTGCTATAGGCCCAGCGTCATCAAGCATCGTTGCCGAATTAATCCTTTCCAAAATTGATGATGCACTGATTGAGAAAAACTTTTGCTTTAACCGGTATGTGGACGACTACACATGCTATTGCGAAACCACTGAAGAAGCAGATGATTTTTTATTAGAACTAGGTCAACAACTAGCGGCTTACAAGCTAACACTCAACATCGAAAAGACCAAAATTATTGAGTTGCCTGCATCAACTCAGGATAGCTGGATTATTGACTTATTGGGCGCATTACCAAGCCGCTTATCGATGGGATCAACTGATGAGCCAAAGTTAACTGCTGCCGAAGTGCTAACATTCATTAATCGCGCAATTGATTTAGTTAAAACGACACCTGACGGTAGTGTTCTCAAGTATGCCTTGTCAATAATCATTGGCCAGTACGATGACAGGGCAAATATACAAGTCTTTGAGCTGATCATGAACTTGTCTTGGCATTACCCGATCCTTATTCCGTACTTGGCATCTTTCAACCCTGACGACATTGAACAGGTCAGTGACTTTGAAGAAAAACTATCTTCGATCATCATCAAAAATGCAAAGTTAAAACGCTCGGATGGCATGGCTTGGCCTTTGCATATCTTTAGGGAGCATAAGATAACTCCTTCTCAAGATGTTGTACAAGCTGTGATCGAGAGTAAAGACTGCGTTTCCATGGTTATTCTAAACACTCTTTTAGAAGACCAAGCTATTATTGTTGATTTCGCAAAAGAACTGCTATCTCAAAGTCTCTATGAAAAAGATTCTTATTGGTTGCTTTTATATCAACTCTACCGCGAAAAGAAGATAGATAACCCTTACAAGGAAGACCAAAGTGAGAAAAAGGTATTCGAAATACTGAGAGATAATCAGGTCAACTTTATACCTCAAGATAATAAAGAGACTGAGGCAGAAGCTAAATGCGACGAAATTAGTATCGCTCCTATGGTAGAAAGCTTTCTAGGTACGGAAAAAGAGGGTGACAGTCAGCAAAGTGGTGTTGAGTAACTGGCTTCCTTGATCCACATACATAAGCCATTTACGTATAGGCTTAAATCTGGCAACAATGTTGACACAGGATACAATCCGCATTAACTCTGCCCAAAAAGTGACAAAATAGGAGATTAAAAGAAATGAAAAAACCATCAAAAAGGCGTGAATGAATGACTGAAGATGAGTATTTAGCAGGTGAAAGAACAGCAGAGACTCGCCACGAATACGTTAACGGCCACGTCTATGCCATGGCTAGCGCAAGTAAGACGCATAACAGAATCGCCCGAAATTTCATCACCAGCCTGTCAGAGGCTGCCGATCAATCCGGCTGTGAAATCTACTTTTCAGACATCTAAGTCCGCGCTGAGAAATACAAAAGCTATTACTACCCCGACATCGTTTTAAGTTGTGAAGACGACAACGAAAATGACGACTACCTTTCAAATCCCTGCCTGATTGTTGAAGTCTCCTCCGCCTCTACCATGCGCAAGGACTACTTGGAAAAAGCCCTGAGCTATCAACCCATTGATTCGTTAAAAGCCTACCTGATCGTCTCACAAGACAAACCACAAGAGGATATGCCCTAGTCACTACCTCTGACCAATCCGAAGCTTGTTTTCCTTACCTAGCGATATAAAACGGTCTTTAAATGATCCTCCGTTAATTCAAACTCTGGCTCTTTACCCGTGAGCGCTTTGGTTAGCGGAACAATTTTGGTTCTAACACCCATTCCTCGATAATCGACATAGCCATAATCACGCAAAACTTCCATGACGATGGTATTCCTTGGCGACCGCTGGCCAGCCTTCATTTTTTCCACCGTCATCGAATTTGGTAAAGCACCCGGGCTAATCACCTCAAGGCGATTCGAGTATCCAGACACTTCAATCTCAACAAACCGAGTCCAATCGCGGTGCGCCAATGCATTAATTAATGCCTCCCTAACGGCTTCAAGGGGATAAAACCACGTTGTTTCCCGCCTCAGTCCTGCATCTACCTCACCAGATTCCTGAGATATAAAGGGTGTCATCGCTTCCATAAAGCGTTCAATAACGCCACCATCGACTAGGCGTTTATCACCACCATCGAGATCCCAGCGACCAACCATTGGACCATCGATAATGTCATCCAGCTCGGCTTGGTACTCCTTATCATCGCCAGTAAATACCATCACTCTTAATCCAGCCTGCTTTAAATAACGGCGCGGGCTTTTGCCAAACAGCACCAGCCCAGCAATGGTGCAGCAAATGTTACCTGCCGCTTCTGTTAAAAACCCAAGTCCGAGAAGCCTTGCCTGCCATTCTTCTGGAGACTCCGGCACATCTGGATCACGTAAAATATCCCTAATATAATTCATCAGCCGCGCATCATCTAAACAACTGATATCTGTGCGAGGTACGGGCATGACTTCAGTGTGTAACATGCCACCCAATTCAAACAGCCGCATTTGCTGCTCTCTGGTCGCTAGTCTGGACGTTGTGCCTACACGAATGTAGATTTCTTCTTTCCCGCTGTGACGAACAACATAAGGCTTTGAGATACCAATAGGGAAGCTCACAACCGCCACGGTTTTGTCATCGTCTAACTTTACTTCTTCATAAAAAGGCAAAATCATAGGGTGGACTTTGTTCTGAAAGACATTCATCACCCACTCTTCAAGATCGCCCCTTTGGATGCCGCTGATTACTCCGTCATCTTCAACGCCAAGTAGAACTTTTCCACCTTGGAAGTTGGCCATAGCCACCACTTCTTTTGCCAGTTGTTCAGGGCGAATATCATCACGCTTAAACTCCACACCTGAGTTTTCACCATTGGCGATAATTTCTAATAATTCTGTCTTTAACATGCTTTTCTCCTAAGAGGCACAACTGCTCAATTAAAACCGTATTTCTCACGGCGCTGATTGAACGCACTTTTGCCCCCCTCCAAAATATCGGCTGCCAGCTCTTGAACTTTGGGTACATCAATAGCCCCTTGCTGCTCTGACAAAATCACCCCTTTACTATCTTCAACACTTAACACACCGATCCATTCTGCATCACCGAATACGGGGATATTGGCATTATGTGTGGCAAACAGAAATTGACGGCTTAATTTTGCTCTGCGAAGTTCTGCAACAATACGTTCGGCAATAAATGCGTTATCCAAATTGTCTTCCGGTTGATCCAAAATCAAAGGGTCTTGATTATCCAAAAGCAACAAATGCAAAACAGCGGTACACTGCTGCCCCGTCGATAAGTCATCAATAGGGCGAAATACCGCCTCTCGCTCGCCATGGGTCACATTCAGTTCAATGGCCATCGTATCGGGCAGTTGCAACTCTTCCAGCTCTAATAGTTTTACTTCTGGCAATCGGGTTAAGGCGGAAATCACCGTACCAGTGATGCCGAAGTTCAGGGCTAATTCTGCTTCTCCCTGGCGAATAGTGGCTGCGAGATTACTGGGTGAAAAATCGCCATCCAACACCCAAGCCAAGCGCTTAGGCCCTACGCCCTCTAAATTGCATTCGCTAAGAAAATCAACAAACACTTGGCGGGTCCCTTCCGGCTGCAAGGTAAGCCGAACCTTTTGCTCCAGCTTTCGCGTCAAGCGTTTTACTGATTTCAAAATACTGGTCGCTCTGGCGCTAGTATGCTGATCCAACTCCAACAGTAGCTTTTTGCGCTGGCCGTACAACTCGTCAATTTGCGCTTGGCGATGTTGTAACGTGGTTTGCTTGGGTCTGATCTGCTCAATCTGCTTCAGCAGCGTCTGATACTCAGCACCAATTTGACGCCCCGTTTTTCCTTGGCTTGCAGGAATATCTTTAAAGGCTTTTTCTAAATTCTGCTCTTCAGTCTGCTGTTTTTCCAACAACGCTTGCTTAAGCGGTGCCAACTGAGTTTCTCCGTTCAAAGCAAGCTGTTCCAGTTGCACTAGCGTTTGCTGTACACCTGTTTTTAAGGCGACCAACACCACGCGCTGCTGCCTAAATAAATCGGCATGCGGCAAGCCATCCAATGCGCTATCACTTAAAAAAACCGTATCAGGCAAGCTGTCTTTAAGGGCTTCAATGGCGTCTTTTACGCGAGTCACATCTTCATCAACACGCGCGTTCAACTGCTTTTCTTTTTCCAGCTTAGGAATAATTTTCAGCTTTTCTTCAATCCCTAATGCTTGATACTGCTTGGCTTGATCCAACAGTTTGGGCAAGCGTTCTACCTCGGCTTCAATATCATCTTTTTGACTCAGAGCACGCTTGATGGATTCCCGATTTTCTTTCAGTTTTGCAAGCACCTTGGCAATATCAGCATCAAATTGCTCGTGTTCCCCTTCCAAAAAGCGTTCTATGAGTTGATTACGACTATGTTCATCTCGGGTCATTTCATAAATTTCGTTTTGCCCGTAAAGCTCGATGCCCGGCAGCAGATCGGTGGGGTGGTACGGTGAAATATTGCCTTGATCATCCACCACCACGGGTTGATTACCATATTTTCGACTTACGGTGAATTTACGGCCATGCAGCACGGCTGAGCGCAGCGTAATTTCAACCAACCCCCGCTCTTTGCCAAGGTTGGTATCAATCACACTCTTATGTTGTTTTAACGCGTTTTGAGTCTTAGGCTCCAACGCGAATGCGTAGCGAATACACTCCAACAAGGTTGATTTGCCCGTACCACGCCCGCCAATAACAGCGTTAAGATGGTCAGACAATTCAATATCAACTCCGTCCAGATAACCACCAACAAAGCGAATACGTTCGATGGCTGAAGCATAGTTTTCTGGCTTATCAGAATTTAAACGAACCCTAGATCCTGCATCCAAAAAAGCCTGTTTAAACGAGGCAAAACAAGGCTTGGTCATCTTGATTAAACAGGAAGCACCCGGTGATTTAATATCATCTGGCTGTGCAACGTCCGCAGCATTGATAGCCGCCATTTCCCGCTCACGCTTATAATTTGCATCTTTGTTAAGGAATACTTTGCGGTAAAAGTCATTTTCAACACCACGTAAGTCTTCAATCGACCCAGGTATTTGCGCAGCCAAAAGACCTTGGTGTTGCCATACGTGATTCATCTGCCCAATTTTTAACAAACCATTATCATTGGTACAGTGTGCCGCGAAGATAAAGCCACCTTGCTGATTCACCTCATCAATTAACTGCTCAGCACTTAACCTCGAAGGGCGAACACCGTCCTGAGGATCTAATAGCCGTAAACTGCCCAGAATCCGTTCAAGCTCTTGCGCCGATTTGCTCTCATCAAACAAACAGACAAAATGTATTTTTTCGCTTGAAGCAATCTCAAAACCGGGAAATACCACGATACCATGCTGATTAAATAAGGTTCGGATCGAGTCAACACCATCCACTGAGCCATGATCAGCCAAACCGATTATCTCAATGTCCGCCTCCAGTGCAGCATTTAACAACTGCTGGTTATAGTCAGACTCAGCCAGTCTCTGTTGTTGGCCACGGTATTGAATATAGCCCGCTGGATTAACCTGCAACGCACATTTAAAAAAGCGAGCTTTTTTATAACTTTGCTGTTGGTCAGCCATGTTGTGACTCCTTCTTTAGCAGTTGCACCAAGCGCGTTTTACCCGTCAGCAGCTCTTTCACGCGATTGGCCAGTTTTTGGGTCACGCGCTCGATTTCGGCCACAATGTTGCTTTCAAGCGTTGCCAGCCATGTATCCTCCACAATCAAAGATTTGATGTCATCAATGCTGAGTTTGGGGTATTGCTTAAACACCGCTAAATCGAGTGCGTCTTGCGCTTCTTTTAGCGCTTTTTCAGCAGTCGCTTCGGCATCAAACAGCTTTTTCGCTTGTTTTAGTACGGCGACTTCATACGGGTCGCCTTTGTATTTATCAGAGACATACTTCATAAACAGCATGCTCAGTACATAGTCTTTGTACTGGCTGACATCCATACCAACGCGCAGCTCGTCGCAGCTGGCCAAAAGGGAAGAGTAAAGTTCGGTTTTCTTAATGGCCATTTGGGTTCCCTAACCTTTCATCGCTTGGCTTTAGCCGGAATATGTTCCAATAATTGGTTTAACTCGCAGTCGAATAACACGCACAGCTTATCAAGCACCTCTAACCTTGAGCGCGGTTTCTTTGTACAGTAGCGTGACGGTAGTACGGCTGAGGTCGGTTTCTCGCATCACGTCGCTAATGCGCATTTTTCTCTCACCCATTAAACGGGCTAGGTGGCAGCGAATCATGCTCTCTCCACGGTGTTTTCTTAACCATAAACTTGGGGATTTTTCACTGTTGCTTACCCTACCACGATTATGATGATTCTCAACTTATTTGAGTTAAAACCAAATAATTGAGCGTATTGACTAATAGTGCGGGTAGTTGGCGCACTTGTGGTTCACGAGAATGCGTTTAGCACAGTACATGCGCTTTCGTGAGAGACAGAAGTAACTCAAATAAAAGGGCAGCCATATCGCAATACGCTGCCCCGAACATTTCTCTTACAACTGAATGGATTACTTTGCCTTTGCTTTCAGGAACTCGCCTACTTCCAATAAAATCATTTCATTATCATCACGAGCATCCAGCTGGCGACCTTTTGAAAACGGGAAGTTATTGTCATTGGCAACAATAATTGTGTTTTCATCCACACGGTCCACATTCTCAATGGTGACGAATGGGAACGTAAAACGCCCATCTTCGCGCTTACCCTGGCGTGCAACACCATCAGCACCTTTAATATCCATCAAGTCGATGTAAGCCACTTTCTTAACGGCTTCACCATTGTTAACACCTGCCATATCAATCATATAAATGCGCTTGAAGGTCGCAGGCTTTTTAAAGCAGTTTTCAGTATTGCCATCTTTACAAGCCTGCTCAGCATCCCCCTGACCGCCATCACGCTCTATCACCAAGCCGCGCGTCTCATCTATCATATTAAAATCACCAATCGCATGACTGTCATCTTCGATAGGATAGAACCAGGAGTTACCTGTCCATTCGCGGGTGGTGAAAGAACAACATGGCATCTGGCGAGTTTGCCATCGAACCAAACCCATTATCCGTCAGCACGTAGTAGCTACCATCACCCACTGCGCGAATTCCGGAGAACCCCTGTAACGGCTGACCTTTGAATGGCAGCTTTTCGCCATCCGTCGGCTCATCAGTAATCCGAACGGGATTTCCCCACGCTGAGAACTTACCCGAAGACTGTAATAAGGCAGGGGCATCTTTCGGCGCCGGGATTAATGTTTGTGCTGGCAAAATGGCATGGCCAAGCAATTTGTCATCGAATTTAACAGCATTCTCAGCCTGAGCGGAAAATGCTGAAAATAACGCAGCAAAAGCAATAGTAGAGCGGTACATATTCAAAACCTCAGTCAAGATAGAGCTGCAGACATTAAGCGACAAAGATGACATTAGAATTAAAAACCCGCGCTATCACATTCACTGCAGATGCATTTGCGAATAATCAATCTGCGGCACTTGGGATTTACAACCGTTTAATGATCTTGAAGACGATATTGAGTTG
>NZ_QGKM01000035.1 GCF_003172875.1 Leucothrix pacifica
GCTAAATTTTTAGACTACTAGGTTGCGTAGTGCACGATACAGAATTTCACTTGTAACTTTATCTGTTATCTTTTTTCTCAGTACATTAGTTGTAGCCTTCACAATATCTACTAAGATATTGTCAATTCCAGTTCTAGCTAGCTCAGTTAAAGGCTCCATAGATCATCACCAAACCTATTAGTAAAATAGTCAATTATTAAATTTGTAACATGTGACCAAAACAAGTATCCCACTTTTCTCTAAAATAATTTAGCATCACAAGATTTGAAAAAACAGCATCCTTCTGAGTAATAATACACCATCCAAACCAATTACTGCTTAGGAAAATTATCTGAAGAACTACCCACCTTTCCTCCTTAATTTACACCCCATAAAAAAAGCCTCCAAATAGGAGGCCAAAACTTACAAGGTACAACTCTTTATTAAGCGGCTTCAGTCTTCACTTTTTTTTTGATATCCACCAAGTTTGACGCTTCTGCCTCTACTGCCTCAGTCGCAGCTTCTTCGGCCGTCTCAACAGTTTCTTCAACAACCTCAGGCTCTTCTTCAATTTTCTTTCCATGTCTCTCATACAAGAAGCTCAGCACCGCCTTACGACAACGAATATATTCCGGCGTCTCAGACATCGCGACACGATCACGAGGGCGTGGCAGGTTGATATCCAGAATCTCACCGACCGTTGCAGCAGGGCCATTGGTCATCATCACGATGCGGTCAGACAGTAATACCGCCTCATCCACATCATGCGTGATCATAATCACGGTATTACCAAGATCCTTCTGGATCTCCATCAGCGAGTCCTGAAGGTGTGCACGGGTCAATGCATCCAATGCACCAAATGGTTCATCCAGCAACAGAACCTGCGGCTCCATCGCCAAAGCACGAGCAATACCCACACGCTGCTTCATACCACCGGAAATCTCATCCGGACGCTTATCCATGGCGTGATCCATGTGAACCAGACTGAGGTTGTGCTCAATCCATTCCTTCATTTCAGCTTTGCTTTTCTTGCCTTTAAAGACGCGTTTTACCGCAAGCTCAACGTTTTCATACGCCGACATCCAAGGCAGTAGTGAGTGGTTCTGGAACACGACCGCACGCTCCGGGCCTGGCTCATTCACTTCTTTACCGTCCAGAATAATGCCGCCTTCAGTGGCTTGATATAAGCCAGCAACGATATTCAAGACGGTGGACTTACCGCAACCGGAGTGTCCGATAATGGATACGAACTCCCCTTTTGCAATTTTTAAATTGACTTTATCAAGCGCGCGATACGGGCCATTCGGCGTCGGAAAATCAATCGAGGCTTGGGTGATAACTAAATGTTCTTTGGTGCTCATTATTTCTCTCCGATTAACGCAAGGCTTGGCTTTTATCCCAGGAAACATACTTCTGCAGCGTCAACATGCCGCGATCCAGTAAGTAACCCAGTACACCGATGACGATGACCGCCACCATAATACGACCCAGTGAATTAGAACTTCCGTTCTGGAACTCGTCCCATACGAACTTTCCAAGGCCAGGGTTTTGCGCCAGCATCTCTGCGGCAATCAGTACCATCCACGCAATACCAAATGACAGGCGTAAGCCGGTAAAGATCATTGGAACAGCAGATGGCAATACAATTTTTACAACGTGTGTCCACCAGCTCAGACGCAGTACTTTGCTCACGTTCTGCAAGTCCTGACTGATATTGGCAACGCCGACTGCGGTGTTAATCATGGTTGGCCACAAGCAACACAACATAACCGTTAGTGCTGAGGTGACGAATGATTTTTCAAACATCGGACTGTCAGAGACGTAAACCGCACTCACAATCATGGTGATAATCGGCAACCACGCCAGCGGTGACACCGGCTTGAATACCTGTATTAGTGGATTAATTGCCGTGTAAACTGTTTGGCTTAACCCGGCAATAATGCCGATTGGGATAGCGATGAGTGAAGCGATTAAAAAGCCTGCGCTCACTGTCAGCAAACTCGTCCATATCTGATCAAAAAAGGTCGCCTTACCCGTGTAAGCACGAATCTTAACAACAGCATTCGGGTCTTTTTCTAGTTTTTTGGCATTGCGCACTTCTTGTCGCTTGATAAAAGCCGCTTCTTTTTCACGTGCCTCTTTGTGCTCATCCACCAGCCCTACAAACTGTTGGAAGACCTGAGTAGGCCCTGGCACTGCGCCTAGTGACGTGACAATTTTGGGCGCACCCATCTGCCAGATCCCCAGAAAGATTAAAATACCAATTAGCGGGACGGTCATTGTTTTTATTTTTGGTAGTAACCAGTCCATTCCTGTTGTGCTCGCGCTGTCGATTCGCTCAGACATATCATTCACCCTTTATTTCTAATCAGGAGCTGCCACCACCATGAGCGCGGCAGCTCCTTAACTTAAGCCTTACAACTTGTCATCACCTTTCAGACCAATTTCAAAGGCCTTCAGGTAATCATTCGGTTTTGTACCGTCAAACGTCACACCATCAATGAACTCGCTCTGAGGCTTTTTGTAACCAGTCTCAGTTTCAAAGTCAGGGAAGTCTTCAGCTTTCAACGTACCGTCAGCAATTAACTCTTTAGCAGCCAGTGCGTACAGGTCAGGACGGTAAACGCTCTTCGCAGTCTCATCGAACCACTTATCATCTTTAGCATCAGAGATTTGCCCCCAACGACGCATCTGAGTTAGGTACCAAACAGCGTCAGAGTAGAACGGGTAAGTTGCGTTATAACGGAAGAACACGTTGAAGTCAGGCACGTCACGTTTGTCGCCTTTTTCATATTCGAATGTCCCAGTCATTGAGTTTGCGATTACCTCTTCATCCGCACCAACATACTCAGACTTAGCCAGAATCTTTACTGCTTCCATACGGTTAGCGTTGTCATTCGCATCCAACCACTCACCAGCTCGGATCAGTGCTTTAACTAAGCGAACCGTGGTGTTTGGATATTTCTCAGTGAACTCTTTAGTTAAACCAAACACCTTCTCTGGGTTATCTTTCCAGATCTCGTAGTCAGTAATAACCGGTACACCGATGCCTTTAAATACAGCCTGCTGGTTCCATGGCTCACCGACGCAGTAACCGTGAATAGTACCGGCTTCCATGGTTGCTGGCATCTGTGGTGGAGGCGTTACAGAAAGCTGTGCATCCGCATCAATTTGACCTGTGATGTCGTTCTTGTGAGGTGCATAGTAACCAGGGTGGATACCACCAGCGGCTAGCCAGTAGCGAAGCTCATAGTTGTGAGTTGATACCGGGAATACCATTCCCATTTTGAAGGCTTTACCTTCCTTCTTGAAGTCTTCAACAACAGGCTTTAGGTAGTCCGCTTTGATTGGGTGAACAGGCTTACCGTCTGCAACCGGTACGTGCGGCTTCATTTTTTCCCAGATTTCGTTAGAAACGGTAATACCATTACCATTCAAGTCCATTGAGAAAGGCGTCACGATGTGTGCCTTGGTACCGAAACCGATGGTTGCTGCCAGTGGCTGACCTGCTAGCATATGCGCGCCGTCTAGTTGCCCGTCGATCACACCGTCTAACAATACTTTCCAGTTAGCTTGCGCTTCCAACGTAACGTACAGACCTTCGTCTTCAAAGAAGCCTTTTTCATAAGCGATGGCTAGTGGAGCCATATCGGTCAGTTTGATAAAGCCGAACTTTAGTTCCTCTTTCTCAGGCTCACCCAGCTCAGCAAATGCAGCCGTTGATGTGAATGCGCCTGTGCCGACAGCAACACTGAGCGCCAGTGCTGACAGACTACGCTTTAGTAGTGAGCGACGTGTGATCTTTTGGTCTTTCATCATGTTCCAGTACCTTTTTCATCATTCAGAAAACAAAAAAGCCCCGCACTCTGCGAGGTGGTGGCTTCACCTGCAAAATCCGGGGCATCATTACCCTTAAAACTATTTTTTAACCCTGAACTACACTGCTCAGGACTTTAGTAAGCAATCGCCATTGATTGTTAATAATTTGTCTTGCAACTACCGTGCCAATTTTTACAACGCAGCTAATTTACCGTTGTATAGCCGAGGTCAATCATACTTCTGATATTGCGCCGCACCATTTAAGTGAGCATCAATTGATTCAAGCACATGAAACGTGCATCACAATTACCCTTGCTGTGCATTGAGCTGAAGCAGTTGCTGACGAAGCTTGTCAGTCGCCACCCATGAGCTACCCATAGAGATAGGCTGGCTCGCGTCTTTAAACACCCATGGTGACTGGTGAATCACCTCCGGTTTGTACTGACTCATCGGATAAGGTAAGCCTAATGATTCGGCAACCGACTGGTATACATCCATTCGATAAACAGCGTTCAGCAACTCAGGCTCATTCACCTTATGAGTCAGTTGGCCGGTATGGCGCATTTGCTGAAGAAAGAACTGTCCATGCGAGTGCCAGGGGATGGTCGCGCCATAACGATAGAAACAATTGAAGTCTGGTAATGAACGTGCTGGTTCATCGCCTGAGTACAGACACTGTCCTAGCAACGGCCCACTAATTTGCGCAAGTGGCACATTAAGATATTCTGGCTGTGACAACCACTCTGCCACCTGAAGTCGTCCCTCAGGCTCATCCAGCCATTGCGCTGCCTCTAATAAAGAGGCAATAAGCGCCTGATGCGTCTGCGGGTATTGATCTGCCCACTGCTTGGTGACACCCAATACTTTTCCGGGGCCGTTGTTCCACATCTCATAGCTAGTGGTAGCGATACTGGCCACGCCCTGCCTGACCGCGATTTGATTCCACGGCTCCCCTGCACTAAAGCCGTCTATTTCACCATTCGCTAATTTCAGTACCATTTGCTGCGGTGGGATCACCCGCAGCTCAACGTCTTTATGCGGATCAATACCCGCATTCTCTAACCATGCATTGAGGAGGTAGTGATGTTGTGAGTAAGGAAACACATGAGCAAACACCAGTTTACGATCACGCTGCTCACTCAGTAGCTTTTTCAATGGCTCAGCACTCAGTGGTGAGCATTGAAAGCTCTCCGGTTGCACCTGTTTCATCTCTTCCATCAGACCGCGCGATAGCGTAATGGCCGAGCCGTTTAACCCCATACTAAAGGCGCTTTGCATGGCAATGCCTAAACCATCAATCCCCAGACTTGCAGCCAAAGGCATTGGCGCCAACATATGTGCGGCATCTAAACTACCAAAACCAACCCGGTCACGAATATTCGCCCAGGATACCTCTCGCTGCAGATGGACGTTGAGGCCGTATTTTTCAAACAAACCACGTTCTTGAGCCACTACTAAAGGTGCACAATCCGTTAATGGTAAAAAGCCGATATTGAGTTCTGTTTTTTCCGGGTGATAGTGGGTGGTGTGTGTCATCCAATATCTCCCAATAGCGACATAGCAGCCGTAAAGTTACGGGCTGCTTCGCCAATTTTCATATTACGATCCATCGCCATTTTACGCAGCAGTTGATACGCCTCTTCTTCACTAAGTTGACGGTGTTTCATCAAGATACCTTTAGCCTTATCAACGTCTTTCCGGTCTTGTAAGCGCCCCTTTGTCTCCTCCAGTTCATCTTTAAGTTGTTGGAATGTCTTAAAGCGTGCAATGGCGACTTCCATTACAGAGTTCAGGCGGTTCTCAGATAAGCCATCAACAATATAGGCACTCACACCCGCATTAATAGCCGCTTGCGTGGTTTCATAATCACTCTGTTCGGCAAAGAACACTACCGGCTTGGGCAGCTCTCTGTTGACGGTACGTAAAGACTCCAGCGTATCGCGGTCCGGACTCGCCATCTCAATAATAATAATGTCTGGCGAGTACTTTCTGACCTCAGTCATTAAGTCGCGACTGCCATCGACAACGATGACATTCACGCTGTCATCTGCTTTTAGCTCATTTTGTAGTACATCGGATCGTTCAGCATTGCCGTCGACCAACATGACTTTAAGCATATTTGAGTTGCCCTTAGTAAGTGTTTAGTAAAATTGGATGCAAATAATGTGCCACTACAGATTACCATTACTTATTACCAGAAACATGCTATATAAGAATACGGAATCATCAATATAAGGACATTTGGAGTAGGCATGAAGTTTGTACATATCAGTGATTTACATGTCGGAGAACATGCCACCAGAAATTCACTCGCTGAGAAGTTAGTCGAGAAAATACAACGACGTTACAGCGCATGGCGAGAAAAACCTCTGCTATTAATCACCGGCGATTTTGTGCATGACGGACAGCAGGAACAGTTTCAACAGGCCGAGAAGATATTATTCAAGTTACACAATGCCGGCTTCCCAATTCTGATGTGTCCGGGCAACCATGATTACGGTAAACAAGGACTAGATGACGACTACAACTCACGCTACCACTACAATCAATTTGCTCTGAAACTAACAACGCGTGAATCTGACCGCGATGCACCGTTTCAAAACGTCCACAACGGGCGCTGGAATTACCCGATCGTGAATAAATTTGACGATAACTACTTCATCGGTCTGGACACAATGGAAGGTGTTTTCAAACTGAGTTGGTACTACCGGATGTGGGCACGCTTTACCGCTGCCGGCTGGCTAGGCGATTCTCAGCTCACTAAACTGGATGATGCGATTAAGAAGATCCGTCAGACAAGCCCAGATGCCAATATCATCTTATATATGCACCATCACCCGTTTCGTTTTAACTTCCGCTTCCGTGCGATGCAGTTATACGACCGCACACGCCTGCATCAAATCATTGGTAATCAGGTCAATATTTTACTGTTTGGTCACAACCACGTTGAGAAACGTTTGTATGACCAACAGCGTGAGCATGGCATTGGTGTGGTTCAGGTATTTGGCACCAGCACACACGACAGAAATACACCGTTCTATGAAATAGACACTGAAACCAGACAGGTACAACGTATCTAGACGGCGGCTTTGTGATTAATAACGGCGATCTGGTTTTTGCCGTTATTTTTGGCCTGATAGCAGGCTTCATCAGCTCTTGTCAGTATCGTTCGACTCTCCTCACCAGCGCTAAACGGAGTCACACCAATACTAATACCTAACTTGGCATTCAGGTACTTACGCTGCCCCTTTATCAATGAATTCATTTTTAGCAGCACAATGCGCATCAGCTTGTGAACCTCACCCAACTCACGCCCACAGACCAACACTAAGAACTCATCCCCACCAAGACGACACAGCCTGTCATGACGGCTCATATTTTTCTTTAACAAATCGGCCATGGCGATTAGGAACTCATCCCCGGCAAGGTGTCCGCTGGTATCATTCAACAACTTAAAATTATCGATATCCAAAAAGCACAAGACGCGCTCTTCACCTGCCTGGAATGCCTCCTCCAGCAAAGGCATAAAGCCTGCCCGGTTATATAAATGGGTCAATGGGTCATGCGCTGCTTTAAACGCGAGTTTTTCCTGATAACGGGTATCGCGCCATACAAAAATGGCAATATTGCTGTCAGCATCGACGATTGGCGTCGTCCGTAGGTCTGCTGAAATATAACTACCATCTTTGGCAATTAGCGATACTTCCAGAGAGTTGATCGGATTATTATTGGATAAATTAACAATGGCCTCGGCTAGTATTTTCTTGTGCGCGCTACCATGGAATTTGAATAAATGCTGCCCTGTTAATTCAGCGCTTTCGTAACCCAATACCTTTTCCAGCGTGTGGTTAGCTTCCAGAATCAAGCCGGTCTGCAGATTAACCGACGCTAATAAGTCCGGAGAATATTCAAACAAACTCTTATAGTAATGGTTGGAGGAGCTCGTCTCTTTATTGGTTTCAACGTAAGGGGTGATATCTCTGGCACACACAATCACACCGGTAATTTCACCCTGATCATTCCTGTAAGGGCTTTGTATGCTATCCAGATTAATCACATTCTGTTTAACAGGGTCAATGAGCTCAAACTGAAAACGTACCGTCTCACCTGTATTGATTGTTTTATCCAACATGCTGATCAGCATATCTGCCTGATCACCCAGCAAGTCACGGATATTACGTCCAATAACCAACTCTTCTTTAAGTCCGCTGTGCAACAGAAACGCTTGATTAGCAATCCGGTAATTGTAGTCGTTATCAATTAACAGCATGATCTCTTGAGAAGAGGCAATAACCTGCTGATAAACCTCTAAATCCTGATCTTTTTTCACCTGCGCCGTATTATCGACAAAAAACAGGTACAACAAAAAATCATTATCACTACGGCGACATACCTGCAAAGACACATCGATAGTTTGAGATTTGCTATTTTTCAGAAGCACATTGAGGTTCATCTCACTGTTAGGCGGTATGGTTTTCAATACTCTGGCCAGTGGGATATATGAGCTTTCTTCAATAAACTTGAACAGACTAGTTTCCAGAATTTTGTCAGACTCACAACGTATTTTTTTAGAAAACGCCGGGTTATGGTAAACAATGGAGGCTGTCACCCGATCCACACAAACCAGCATGTGCGGTGATAATTCCTGAATGATGCGTGTTAGCTGTGTCATCAAGCCACCTGCACTTCATAAGTAGTGACTTTGTTTTTACCGGTACGTTTAGATTGGTAGCAGGCGTTATCCGCACGCTGCAATACGACCTTCCGCTGCTCGTCACTGGTATAGGGCGTAATGCCAATACTGACGCTAAGATCACTCTCTGAGTAGCGCTCATCACTGGATACCAACTCAGTAACACCTCGATTGATCATCTCCATGGAGCGTTCAGCAACCTCCAGATCATCATGGCAAAGCATCGCGACAAATTCATCGCCACCCAGTCGCCCCAGCACCTCACCTTCCATCAAATCAACCATAAGTTTGGATAGCTCCATCAGAAACTTATCCCCCAACAAATGACCAAAGCGATCATTTAGCGTTTTGAAGTTATCAACGTCAAAATAACACAAGGTTTTCCCTTCACTGCGCCTAAACGGCTTTTCAAATTTCTCCATAAAGCCGTCACGGTTTAATAAGCCTGTTAAGGGGTCATGAATGGCATCATATGCTAACTGTTTTTGACGACTGATATCACGCCAAACAAAGATCGCAATATTCCGCTCCCGGTCAACCAAAGGCGTGGTTCTTAAACTAACAGGGATATGTTCGCCCGACTTCGTTGACAAGCTCAGTTCAAGATCTGAAATAGCATCTGTTTCATTTAAGGTCGCGACAGAACCGGCGAGCATTTCTTTGCAGTTCGTATCATGAAAATCAAATACACTGGAGCCAACAACGTCCTGGCAATCATATTCCAGCACTTTTGAGAACATATCGTTACATTCAATGATCTCACCACTAGTGATATCGACAGATGCCAACATATCCGGCGAATGCTTAAATAACATTTTGTAGTAGCTCTGTGATGACTCCATCGCCTTCTCTGCCAGATGCTGCTCCGTGATATCACGAGCACCGACAATCACCCCACAAATCTCTCCCTCTTTATTGTAATAAGGAGAGTGCATACTATCGATATAGCGAACCTCGTTGCTTAAGCCAGACCCCGTGTAGGGGTGCAGCTCACGAACCACTTCGCCATGCTTTAATGTGCGATCAATCAGCTTTACTAAGTCTCCGGCATCATCCTGATATAAGTCGAATAAGGTGTTGCCAATAATATTATCTTCAGAGACCTGATGATGCTCAAGATAAGCACGGTTAACCACTTGATAGCGGTAGTTATTATCAATTAGCGCAATGAGTTCTTCCGTTGATGAGAATATCTGCTCATACACACGCAGGGAGCGATCTCGTTCTTGCTGTTGACGAATATCATTCAAGAATAGAATCAATTGATCAGGATCAGCAGGATTCGCGTGAGTATTGAGTACTATCTCAAAGCATTTCCCATGCTTATCTAGAAAACAAAGCTGCGCTGTTTGCACGGGATCGCGCTTGGCGTCACTCAATAAGCGCGCCAGAGGAATATAACTTTCATCATGAATAAAGTCATAAAGAGTGATTTGGTCAGTCTCATTATCCGGACACACTAGCTCGCGCTCAAAACGCTTGTTTTTATACAACACACATGCACTTTCTCTATCGATACAGGCCACAATTAAAGGGCCTACATCTTCAAGAGAAGTATAGATATTGTCGAGCTGAACCGCTGCGTAACTCATTGTTGATTAGACAACTTATTTTTATGATTAATAGCGCTAGTCTAGCAATGACGTCATGAATAAAGGATTAATTGGAGAGTATATTAACGTCCAAAGCGCTCTTCACCTTGCTTGCGGAACTCACTCGGTGTCATGCCTTTTATTTCCATAAAGCGGCGATTGAAGTTTGCGACATTGTTAAAACCGACGTTATAACAAATCGTACTAATGTACTGCTCAGTCTCCATTAACAACTGACAAGCACGATTGATTCGCAGGTGATTGACAAAGTCTGTGAAGGTATTACCGGTGGCACGTCTGAAATAGCGAGAAAAACGACTCTCCGTCATGCCAATGCGCTCAGCAATCTCTGACATCGTAAACGGCGTCGCATAGTTAGCCGTCATATAATCAACAACTTCACTGATCTGATGTAACGAGGCATCATCATCAAAACTTTGTAGCTGTACGCTTGAGAGCAGACGATAATCCTGATGCTGCGACAGCTTTGAAAGGAGTCTGAGGAAAATTGAAAATCGCTCAAGACCGGAGGATTGTAAAATCCGACCCATGCTTTCATTGGCAATGTCACTCATACCATTAAACTCGATGCCATGCTTTGCTCGCTCTAGCAGCGGAAATGCTTCGCGCAACTCGGGGATTAGCTCGCTGGCTTGACGCAGAGGTTCGTCAGGAAATTGCAAAACACGATCACGTATCTCAACACCCTCCTCTGCGATTTCAGTTGAAATCCAGTTATGAGGAAGGCGGGGGCCTGTTAATACCAGGTTACCGGGCTTGAAGCGCCCGATATAATCCCCCACAAAGACTTTGCCACTGGTTTCAGTAATCAGATGAAGCTCATATTCTTCGTGATAGTGCCAGCGAATCAGAGGGTTCGGCGCGCCGTGCTCCAGACAGCGAATATAACCGAACGACCCTTCAGGCTCATAGCCCAAATCAGGGTTTCTTTGGAAAGCATGCTCTAACTCAGGTGCTCGAGTTTTAGGTGATTTATTACCCATTTCATCCTCCTATGTTATCACAATGTCACCATCGGAATTAAATGATACTAGCCACCTGATTGACTACAATACTCTGTTAGTGCTGCTTCAACGCCCTGATCCCAAATCAAAGTCAACCACTTTGAAAAGGCATCGGTAAAGCGTTTTTGCTCAACCAAATCACCATAGGTTTGACTCATCTGAAGCCACGCTAATGGCTCTGACTTCGCCTGCTGAGCTGTTGCAAACAGGTCATCCCAGAAAGGATCATTGGCTTCAATTGCGCTACCATCTTCACGTGTGCCAGCACACATCCGCGCCCATAGCGCCTCAACAAGACTCAGACCCTCGATTGAACCATCTGATGCTAAGCCATCGCGTAAAATCGGCAAGATGAAACCCGTATGACGGGATGAACCATCAAATGCAACACGTCGCGTTGTATCAAGAATCGCAGGATTAGAAAAACGCTTAACGATCAGGTCGATATAAGCATTTGGCTCCATACCCGGAACGGCTTTAACATGTGGTGCAATATCTTCGTGTTCAACTTTAGCGAAGAACTTAGCGATCAAAGGATGGGCCATACAACCAGCAATGGTTTCCATTCCTAATAACTCACCAGTATTCGCCAGAACCTGGTGCCCGCCATTCAAAATACGAATTTTCATCGCTTCATAATCATGCACGGCGTCAGTGAACGTAACACCCACCTTATCCCAATCTGGTCGACCCGCACAAAAATCATCTTCACTCACCCATTGGCGGAATGATTCATGGGTAACCGGCACAGCATCATCAATACCAAACTCACGTGCCATTGCAATTTCATTTGGACCGGTAACCGGAACGATGCAATCCACCATCGAGTTTGGAAAACTGCAATTTGTATCAATCCAGTCCGCTAACTCAGGGTCAGATAGCTTAGCGAGAGAAACTACAGTCTGGCGTAAAATAGCGCCATTTCCCTGTAAATTATCACAGCACTGCCCGGTAAATGGGCCAACACCACGCTCACGGCGCAACTTCAATGCAGCGATCATTGCGCCGAAGGCAGTAACCGGTGTATCCGGATTTTCTGCATCATGAATGATATCAGGATGAGTCGCATCAAAACCCTTAGTAGCGGGGTCAATATAATAGCCACCCTCTGTCACCGTCAACGCAACAATCCGGATATCCGCAGCCGCCATGCGCTCGATTAAAGGGCCGTTGCCTTCTACGATATCAATATAATCGATCATCGAACCAACCACTTCAGCCGATGTACCTGACTCAGGGTCAAGTTCGATTAAAGTGGTCAAATAATCCTGAGCAGCCATCTTTTCGCGCTGCACATCATCATAAGGTCGCACGCCTGCGCCGATGATTGCCCAATCCTGTGCAAGGCCCATCTGCATAAGCCGATGTAAATACCAAGACTGGTGAGCGCGATGGAAGTTTCCAAGACCAATATGCACAATACCTGGCGTCAACGTCGTCCGGTCATAATCCGGCCGCACGACATCAGCAGGCAGGCTTGCTAAAGTTTCGTTACTGAGTTTTTGTGGTACCACGTTTAGTTTACTCTCTGTCATTAGCTCATCCATTGTCCGCCGTCGACGTTATAGGTTTGAGCAACGATATAATCAGCTTCGTCACTCGCTAGAAAAACTGCCATACCTGTCAAGTCACCAGCCACGCCCATTCGACCATAAGGTACTGCCTCACCCACTTCCTTTTTTTTCTGCCCTAAGGGCTTATTTTCATACTTAGCAAAAAAAGCATCGACACCATCCCAATGCTCTCCGTCTACCACACCCGGTGCGATAGCATTCACATTAATACCGTGCTCGATAAGGTTTAACCCAGCAGATTGGGTAAGACTGATCACCGCTGCTTTTGAAGCACAATAGGTAGCAACCAATGGCTCACCGCGACGACCTGCCTGACTCGCCATGTTAATAATTTTGCCACCACCACCACGTTCTATCATGTGCTTGGCGACTGCTTGCATCGTAAATAAAACACCCGATACATTGATCGCGAACACATCGTCGAAGTCTTTACGGCTAATCTCTGTTAACGGTGCAGCACTAAATATCGCCGCATTGTTAATGAGAATATCTATTTGCCCGAGCGCTTCTATCGTAGTGGTCACTGCAGAATCAATACTGTCTTGTTGGGTGACATCCATTGCAACTGCAATGGCTGCCTCCCCAAGCATTGCTGCTGCTTCCTGTGCGCGCTCGATATTAATATCGGCAATTGCTACGCGCGCACCCTCAGCAATATAAGTCCGGGCAAACTCCAAGCCTATACCACGAGCTGACCCCGTGATTAATGCAGTTTTGCCAGATAATCTATTCATTAGAGACGAAGACCATCCGCGTCAAACTTGTGCAGATGAGCAAGATCCGGAGTCAAAAATATCTTTGCCCCATAGTTAAGCTCTACTTCTCCTGTCGCACGCACTGTCAAAGGATGCTCAAACGCATCGCACTGTACATGGAAGAATGAATCAGAACCCAAATGCTCAGATACACCAACAACGCCTTCCCACATACCGCTCTCGTGAGAGATTGAGATATGTTCCGGACGAATACCAATCGTCGTCGCTCCGTGCTTTTCTGCTTCAGCACCCTTTAACAGGTTCATCTTCGGGCTACCGATAAAGCCGGCAACAAAGGTATTGCGTGGCGAACGGTATAGCTCTAACGGGCTTCCAACCTGCTCAATAACACCGGCCTGAAGTACAACGATCTTGTCTGCCATCGTCATCGCTTCTACCTGATCATGCGTTACATAGATCATGGTAGTAGCAAGTCGCTTATGCATCTCACTGATTTCCAGTCTCATACCCACACGCAACGCGGCGTCAAGGTTTGAAAGCGGCTCATCGAATAAAAACGCTGATGGCTCACGAACAATTGCTCGTCCGATCGCAACACGCTGACGCTGTCCACCAGATAGCTGACCAGGTCGGCGATCCAGATAATCAGTCAGGTTCAGAACCGATGCTGCATCTTCAACGCGTTTTTTGATTTCAGCTTTATCCATTTTCGCCATGCGTAGTGGAAAAGCGATGTTCTTGCGAACTGACATGTGCGGATACAGTGCGTATGACTGGAAGACCATTGATAGTCCACGCTTAGCAGGAGGAACATCTGTCATCTCCTTGCCGTCAATATTTACCGTACCACTGGTTACATCCTCTAAGCCGGCAATCAAACGCAGCAGCGTTGACTTACCACAACCCGAAGGACCAACAAACACAGTGAATTCACCGTCTTCTATCGTCAGATCTAGTGGCGGGATAACTTGTGCATCACCGAAACTCTTGCTGACCTTATCAAGTACAAAACGTCCCATAATTTCCTCTTATTTCACTGCGCCGAATGTTAAACCACGTACCAACTGCTTCTGACTGAACCAACCCATAATCAAGATGGGGGCAATAGCCATTGTTGATGCTGCGCTTAGTTTGGCAAAGAACAAACCCTCCGGGCTTGAATAACTCGCAATGAAAGCGGTAAGTGGAGCAGCATCTGCTGCTGTTAAGTTAAGTGTCCAAAACGCCTCGTTCCAAGCTAGGATGACGTTTAGAAGTACCGTTGATGCAATACCAGGTATCGCCATTGGTGTTAACACATGAATAATTTCATCACGTAGCGATGCACCATCCATTCGTGCTGCCTCCAAAATATCGACCGGAATCTCTTTAAAGTATGTATAAAGCATCCAAACGATAATTGGCAGATTGATCAGCATCAAGATAAAGACCAAAGCAATTCGACTGTCCAATACACCTAACTCAATACAGATTAAGTAGATAGGGTAGAGCACACCAACTGCTGGCAGCATCTTAGTAGAGAGCATCCACAACAAAATGTCTTTTGTACGCTTTGATGGTACGAAAGCCATCGACCACGCTGCTGGTACAGCAATGATGATCCCAAGTAAGGTAGAACCACCTGCTATAAAGATAGAGTTCCACAAAAACTTCGCGTAATCAGATCGTTCCAGAACCGCCTTATAATTCTCCAGTGTCCAATCAAAGAAGAAGAAAATCGGTGGATCACTAATTGCCTGTGCCTCAGTTTTGAAGCTGGTTAAGATCGTCCACAAAATTGGGAAGAAGATTAATAACCCTAATGCCCATGCAAAAAAGGTGTTCATCGCTTTACGTTGATTTGTAACTGCGCGTGCCATATCTCGTCCTCCCTTAAGCGTCTAAATTCTTGCCAACGATGCGCATCAGGAAGATGGCAACAATGTTAGCGAGGATAATGGCATATACACCACCGGCGGAACCTAGCCCAATATTCTGACTATCCAGTACTCGCTGGAAGATTAAGTAAGTCAGTGTCTTGGTACCAAATGCACCACCTGTAGTAACGAAAATTTCCGCAAATACTGCTAATACGAAGATTGTTTGGATCAGAATAACAATCGTAATCGAGCGTGACAGGTGAGGCAGAATAATGTGCCAGAACCTTTTCAGCTTTGGTGCACCATCTATCTCAGATGCTTCAAGCTGCTCACTATCAAGTGATTGGATTGCAGTCAGTAATATTAGAGTTGCAAATGGCAGCCACTGCCAGGAAACAATAATAATGATGGAGGGCAAAGACGCTTCAGATAGCCATAAAACCGGCTCTGCACCGAAAAACTTCCAGAGATGTGCAAGGATTCCGTTAATGGGATCCATGAACATGTTTTTCCAAACTAGCGCCGAAACCGTCGGCATTACAAAGAATGGAGCAATCACTAATATGCGAACGACACCTTGTCCCCACATCGGCTGGTCTAATAACAGCGCCAGCAAAACCCCTAGCGTTACAGTGATTATAAGTACACTAAGGACGATAATTAAAGTTGTCTGGACACTTGGCCAGAATGAACCAGAACTGATAAAGCGTTCGTAGTTTAAAAACCCAACCCATTCCAAACCGTCTGATAGCGAATCGCCACGCAGAGGTAAGTATTTTTTGAATGAGAAAAACAGGGTCATAATCAACGGCACGAGCATCCAACCAAGTAGGAGGACGACCGCAGGAGCCATCATCATACAGGCAGCGGATCTTGAGTGTTGCGTAGCCATGATATTACCTCACTGTCAGCCAAGTGGCAGCGTTTGAGATGAAAAATAGATGGTTTAAACTCAGAGAGCGGCAGGACTGCCACCCTCTGGGACTTGCTAGATGGAGCTGTGTAGCTGGTTATTTGTAACCAGCAGCTTCCATAGCGTCATTGGTGATTGTCTGTGCCTTAGCTAGCGCTTCAGCAATTGTTTGCTTACCAGCGTATGCAGCAGAGAACTCTTGACTTACTTCTGTTGCGATACCAGCAAACTCAGGGATTGCAGCGAACTGAACACCTACATAAGGGCTAGGATCTACAGTAGAAGCCTTAGGGTTAGCAGACAGGATTGAATCCAAAGTCATCTGAGCGAATGGAACCTTTTTGTAGTTCTCATTCTCATACAATGAAGTACGTGCTCCAGGAGGTACGTTAGCCCAACCTTCTTTAGCAGCAACTAACTCAATGTAGTCAGTAGAAGTAGCCCACTCGATGAATTGCTTAGCAGCAGCTTCTTTCTGAGTACCAGCAGGGATAGCCAGAGCCCAAGCCCATAACCAGTTAGAACGACGACCCATGCCGTTGTCAGGTGCTAGAGCGAAGCCGACTTTATCAGCAACTTTAGAATCCTTAGGATTTGTTACGAATGAAGCAGCAACTGTTGCATCGATCCACATGCCACACTTTCCTTGTTGGAAAAGAGACAAGTTTTCGTTGAAACCGTTTGTTGCGAAGCCCTTAGGACCAGCATCGTCCATCATGTTCTTGTAGAAGTTTAGCGTGTCAGACCACTCACGAGTGTCAAACTGTGCATTCCACTTCTCATCGAACCAACGAGCGCCGAAAGAGTTAGACATTGCAGTGATGAATGCACCACCTTCACCCCAACCTGCTTTACCACGTAAGCAGATACCATTGATATCAGCATCACGGTCAGTCATCTTACGAGCTGCACGTGCGATGAAAGACCAAGATGGAGACTTAGGCATTTCCATGCCAGCTTTTTCCATAAGATCTTTACGGTACATGATCATTGAAGACTCACCATAGAATGGTGCAGCGTACAAAGTACCGTCGTATGAAAGACCACCAGACATAGCAGGTAGGATATCAGCAGCGTTGTAGCCTTCGCTTAGATCATCCAGAGGAACCAACCACTTGTTCTTACCCCAAATCGGAGTCTCGTACATACCGATAGTCATGATATCGAAAGCACCACCTTTAGTAGTGATGTCAGTCGTTACACGTTGACGTAGTACGTTTTCTTCTAAGGTTACCCACTCAACAGTGTGACCTGTTTTCTTAGTGAAATCTTCTGTCATGCCCTGCATACGGATCATGTCACCGTTGTTTACAGTAGCAATAGTTAGCTTATCGGCACTGGCAACACCAGCAGATAGAAAGGACGCCGCAACAGCTGCGCATAGGGTATTCTTGAGACTCATAATCTCCTCCTTGGTTATTAAATACCAAAATCTAATAAAACATATAAAAGTATCTTGGGTCAATAAATTTTTTTACGCGTGTAAAAAAACCCTCAGGCGTATTACATTACTAAAATTTGACTCGGGTCAAATTTTATTTCTACTCGTGTAAAATATTCTATACTATCCCGAATTCACCAGAGGAGTGATATGTTTATGCTGACTCCCGCAATATCAGCTTGGCCGGAAACAACTTCTCTTCACGCTGTTCAAATCGGCCCCCACACTCAATCAAGCGGAACAATGTCTCCACAGCATGCTTTGATACCGACATATAATCTTGTGCTGCCGTGGTTAACGAGGGACAGGTAAACCGTGAAAAGGGATGATCATCCAGTGATGCGACGCGTAAATCATCACTCTCGTCTCGCCCGACCCGAACTCCTCGTTCGTAACAAGCAGCCAAAAAGCCAATAGCGAGCCGGTCGTTGCTACACAACACCGTACGTGTTGGGAGGCTTTTTTCCTGAAGTAACTTGATTCCACCTTGATGACCAATCTCCTCAAAGCCCCAGCCCGTTCCATCAAGACTCACAACATGAGGCTCAAAGTCTAAGTCGTGCATGATGCTTAGATACGCTTCACGACGCTTATTCGCGTTAGGATTAGCAGGATGTTTCATTTCAAGGAAGCAAGGGGGCTCCCCGGTTCGGGTAAGGTATTCAACGGTTTGAGAGATAAAACTATGATTATCAGAACCAATAAAGGCCTCGCCTATTCCTTCAAGATTACTGTCAAACAGAACAGTCGGAACGTTACTACAAAACGCTTCAATCGCTTTGTGATTAGATATTCTGCCTAAAGGAGCGAGCAAAACTCCTGCGGGCTTCATTGCGCGTAAACTATCCAATATTTCCATCTCAAGTTTTTGCTCACCATGTGAACTGAACAGTGAGGGTGAATAACCAGTATCGATAAAAAGGCGCTCGATGAACCGCACCATTTCAGCGAAAAACGGGTCAGCAAGATAAGGCACGACAATGCCAATATTTTTGGTCATCTGACGGTTCTGATTGACCGCATAGATATTCGGACGATAGTCGTAACGCCCCAGCGCCTCTTCGATTTTTGCCCGACTTGATGGTTTTATACTGTCAGGATCATTGAAATACTTCGAAATCGTTGGGCGCGATATACCACAGGCAATCGCAAACTCTGCCATATTTCTGATCTTCTTATCGCTCATGTCGGGGCGCCTTCTCCTTTACCTTATTAGCGAAGCATTATAAGCATTTAGCTCGCCTGATTACTAACCCGTCTTAAAAGCTCCTCTCTGAGCCTAAGTGTTCTACCGGCTTAATCTTGCGATAAAACCAAGCTGCGACAAAGCTTCCTATCTAATAATTCGTACGATATAGTCACTACAATGTTCAAAACACGTCAACCATCATTAAATCGAACCAACTCACGTTGGTGGCTGCTTTGCATCTCATGCGAAGCGGTTAGTGTTGCGTTGAAATAATCAAACATTGGCTGCGGAGTTCCCGGAGCCATTCAATATTTCGTCCGGTACCTGCATCCACTAACGGAGCTTAACATGCCGGAAAACATAGCTAACTACCTTGAAAAAACGCGATTAGACAGCGGACTACTATTAGCGGCAGGTGGCACCGCCATGTTTGCGCTGAAGTCGATATTTATAAAGTTGGCGTATCAGGAAGGTGTCGATACCACTACCCTGCTCACTCTCAGAATGATGCTCGCCATACCGTTTTATTTGGCGACCCTACTCTGGTTAATCTTCAAAGAGCACCAAGCCATGCCGCAAGGGAAAAACCTGCTGGCAGTATTGGGTTTGGGATTTATCGGTTACTACCTGTCTTCTTATTTAGACTTGCAAGGGCTGAACTATATCTCTGCCCAGTTAGAACGCCTAACCCTATACAGCTACCCCATTATGACCACGTTATTGGGCTGGTTGTTTCTAAAAGATGTAATCACTAAGCGTGTGATGCTGTCATTATTGCTAACTTACAGCGGCGTGATGATTCTGTACTGGCACGAAGCAAACTTAATCAGGCCAGATGCCACTATCGGTGTGTTATTTGTCATGGCAGCAGCCTTTACTTTTTCTTGTTACGTAGTGTTCAGTAAGCCCTATATCATCCAGTTAGGCAGTCGCTTATTTACCAGTATTGCCATGTTGGCCTCTGCAGCCTATGCACTCCTCCACTTCGGATTCAGCAATGAGCTTACAGACTTTCAAGTAAATGGTGCGGTGTGGTTTTATGCTGTACTGCTGGCGTTCTTTTGTACCGTTTTACCCAGCTTTATGGTCAGTGAGGCCATTGCGCGCATCGGGCCATCAAAAACAAGCATAGTCGGAACGGCTGGGCCTGTGTTCACTATTATGCTAGCCGTCATACTCCTGGGTGAACCGTTTGGTTTAGTACATTTTGCCGGGATGGTTTTGGTGATGTTGGGGGTGGCCTTACTTGGGAAACGATAGGATAAGAGACCATTTATTGTTCGGTACTCCCTGTGTGACGCCGACACATAGGAAACAAGATTACGCAAGCCCAAACAAACAGGCTTGCGTATATCAACACTGCCGCTCCTCTTCATTTTCATAGCAAAAAGAACGGTATGCCGTTTACCAATTACTCATAACGCTTTTTGATCCGCGACGAGTTGCTCAATCTCTTGCACCAGTGGCTGAGGCAGTTCCAGACGTGCCGCTAACATCGCCAGATAACCTCGTTCAGCAGCATTATCAACATCAATTGCCAATAACGAAGCGGTATAAATTTCTGCTGCAACTTCAGGACTTGTCGCGCTCTTTACAATGGTATTTATATCAACCGACTGGTTCATCTCTCTTACCAGTAACGCCTGATTTTCACTGTCTAATCCCAACTCTGAAATCTTCTCAAAGATAACCTGGCTTTCTTTACTATCCATCACGCCATCCGCATTGGAAGCCGCGATCATCGCGCGAACGAGCGTCAGTGCAAGCTCATCATTAGCTTGTTGGTTTTCTAAGGCGGGAATAAAGGCAGAGTCTTGCGGTGCAGAGAATAACTCTAAGTCTTTGGCTGGTGTCTTCGTCGGAGGTGGTGTCGTGCCACCATCGTTGCCTTGGTGCTTGTTGTATTGCTTATAAGCCGTAAATGCGAGCGCACCCACCGCCGCAATGCCGCCCGCTTTCAATGCCGTTTTACCGATCTTTTTCTTGGTTTTTTTTGACATCATGCCTGTCGCAAGTCCGCCCGCTAAACCACCAGCAAGCCCCGTGGCTGCGCCGCTATTCAACAACTGCCCAAGCAATTTATTAATATCCGCCATTATCTGTTCTCCCGTTATTGTTTAAATTGCTGCGCTTTAGAATACCTTGAGTCAGTGCCATTATCGTCTATGACGTTTTATCAATCAGCAATGTTCGTCGTGAATCGTTAAGTGTGTCATCTCTGTACACGACAAAAAACTAAACGACCGAATATAGTTCA
>NZ_QGKM01000036.1 GCF_003172875.1 Leucothrix pacifica
TGAAAGGCCGTGGGTTCAACATGGAAGTTACCCGTCTGACGCATTACTTTCGAATTAAGAAGATGGTGGCTTTACTGGTGATTGGGTTTTGTTGGGCGCATAAAACAGGTGAATGGAAGCACAAAATGATTAAGCCGTTACGTGTTAAAAATCATGGCCGCCTTGAGAAAAACCTGTTCCGCTATGGCCTGGATCACCTGACCGATCAGTTGATGTCAGGTGCGTTGGATGCACTGGAGACTAGTCGCTTATTATTGTTGTTTCTGTGCCCACCTGACTGGTTGGAACCTACTAAATCAACGAATGGCCATGGTTTTTCAATCGTGGATTTCTAAATTGTCGTGTACAGAGGTAAAGATGTTAATGACTGTAAGGACTGAGTTACATTTCCTGAGTTTAATTCTACCCCCCGAGGATGTACCTTTTGTAATATATTTCTTATCTCAGCCTGTTTAAACCCTTTCTCTAGTTGCTCCATATCGCCAGTTAATATTGGAAAAAGTAACCATTTATGCATTTCTAGAGTCGTGTCTTGGAATCCTTCGGAAAACTGACTTAGAAACGAATTAAACCTTCCGCCCTGTTGATTTACAACAAGGCTTACAAGATCAGTACATTCAGTTATGGTACCAATCTGCTTAAGCTCTTCTTGTGTTTTGAGTATATGATATTTAACACAACACTGATGACAGGTTTCCTGAACTATAAAAACGCTTCCATAACATGACTCAAGTAACTCACGTTTAAATTCTTCACCAAACGAAACATTGAGTAGGGCTTCACCATCAGAAATTACTTTATTAAGTTCAGGCTCTTCCCATTTGTCTGCATTTATTGGTAAAAGCCTTCCCGTCAAATCACCGTTGTAAACACTCAAGCGATTTTCCTCCAGCCACACACCAATGATAATGAAACAGAGTTTTGAGTTTTCATGAAACGCCTTCAATGCAACCGAGAAATCCTTCTGAGTTTCAATTGGTAAATAATGAAAGTCTTCTAAAACAATGTATTTCTCAAAACCAAGCTTTTGCAAAGCAGAAATGATGTCATTTACATCAACAGGATCCAACTCAAGAGGAGCTGTTGTTGATCCTTCTTCTTGGATTCTCTCCGACTCAGCTCCCCCTTCAGCTTCCCCCGCCAAAAAGTTAGCCTTAACCTTCGCAAATATTTTCTGCTTGCCAGAAGTCGCTTTAGTTGTAGAAACAGTTAATTCGTACCCAGCCTGTTTCAATACAGCTTCATGGACATCGTCCAGCCCCCATTTATTGGAGCAATGCACAACCACATAGTCATCTTCATCTAAACAATGCTTTCTTAAAGAAGTTTTACCTTGCTTCGAACTCCCGTAAATAACTAAATGCTGACTTCGAGCTAAGTTATCAACAAGTACGGAATCTGCACTATCGCGCTCTACATAATTTAATGGAAGATTACGGTTAATACCGAACACTTCATCAACCGAATGTTCTTTTTCTATCAAAACTCATCTCCCAATAAACATAGTTCATTACAGACCAATTAGACTATCAATATAGAGCCAAGAAAGCACTGAAAACACACTAAAAAATATTACTCACCCTCAAATACCTTGACCATCAAGCCACCTCAACGTATTATTTTAAATTCCAAATACTGGAATTTATATTATGATTTTCCTCAACGTAGCCCTAAAAAACATCTACATGTTTCAGGACGCCAAACTGGATCTGTCCTACCCTAGAAAGCTACCCAGCTCGACTGTCGAAAATGAGTGGCTAGAGGATTTCCCAAAAATAAATTTCAAGAGAGTGCTGATTCTGTCGGGTGCAAACGCATCGGGTAAGACAGTATTTGGCAAAGTACTTTGCATTATAAATAACTACATTGCCGGTAGCAGCATCAACCAGAGCACCAGCTGGCTCGATATAAAGAAGGTAATGTTTGATAAGAAAAAGCCAACCTCTTTCAAGGTGGAATTTCTGACGCCCAAAACTGCTCAAGCTCATAAACTCGCCGTTATTTTCGATCAAGATGGACTAATCGAGGAGTCATATACTTGCATTGATCTGCAACGAAACGAGCCGCAGTCAGCGATGTATAAGCGACTAAGGGAATTCGAACCGACCTCTTACTACCATAAAACGAAGAACAACCACGATATAACCAACGCGGGATTCACGAGTGTTGCTGTCTCACAAGGCAAAATGAAAGTCCCTTCTATGTGGAACTATCGCCTGTGTGAAGTCGATAACACCAGCGGCAGCCAAGGAAGAATTACAGCGCACGACACCAACATCATCAAAACCTTTTTGTCGGCCTTTGATTCGTCTATCACAAAAGTTAAGTCGATTGCTGCAGAGTCATACAAGATCGAATTTTCAAATGGCGAACACGTATTAATTGATAAAGGCAAACTGCTTGATCCAGATCGGTTATCACGAGGCACGCATGAAGCGATTGATATTGCTATGTTTTATGAAGCAATGAAGAATGAAAGCTTTGGAGAGTCTGCGACTTTTTATCTGGATGAAATGTTAGCTTACTCACACACAGAAGCTGAGCAAAGTATTCTAAACTTGCTGATCGACACTTTGCCAAGGCATTCTCAGTTGTTCTATAGCACCCATAATTACGACATATTGGATATGAACTTGCCGGTACACAGCCATGTGTTTCTCAAGAAGGACAAATACTCAGAGTTTATCCAGCCAGAAAAAATGGGCTACAACCAAAATGATAGAAGTTTGCTTGGCTATGTGAAAAACGATGTATTTGGCACACTCCCAAGTATGGATGCGATCAATAACCTATGAGCAAAGTAGAAACGATTTATTTTGTTGAGGGTGAGTGCGAGAAGAACTTTATCAACTCTTTCAAAACGAATCGCGCCATTATCTCAGGTAAGGTGCGAATAACGAATCTGTGGGAAACAGCCAATATCAACCGGATTATTCGTTCACTCCCAAAACAAGGGGCGGTGATCTATGTGGCTTTTGACACGGACGTCACTTCAGAAGCCGAGCGTTTTTGTGCAAACATCAAGGCTCTATCAAAGCATTGCCGAAAAATAATTCTCCTACCTCAGCATGAACACTTCGAGGACGAGTTGGCATTCGCTTGCCAGCAGGCAACCAGAGACTTACCTAGCTACCTATACGGACTTTCTTCTCTCAGCGAGTGTAAAACCAAATTAGCGCAAGACAAAAATCTTGTGAGCAACCTTAACGCCAAAGGTTTCGTGCTAGCGCGAATGTGGAGCAGAACCGACATTATCGAGCAATTAATCCTTCCTAAAAATAACATTCAATGGGGTATTGAATACGTTTTGACAGATTGATCAGTAACTCTACTTGCCCACCATAACACTCTCTTCTTCCCTCTCCAATAATTCCCACCCTTGATAAATATCAAGGTACTCAACCCACTCCTCCTCTATAAATGCACCCTGAACATCTATTTGTCTGGTCAACAACCAAGGAGCGTTAGCCTCATGATTCCAGAAGAAGTCGTCGATATATCGCGGCTGCAGTTTGCCGCAGTCGCCTTATATCATTTTATATTCGTCCCCCTGACCTTAGGGATGACCTTCCTGCTCGCCATTATGGAGTCGGTCTACGTCATGACCGGTAAGCAGGTCTACAAGGACATGGTTAAGTTTTGGGGTAAATTATTCGGTATTAACTTCGCCTTAGGTGTTGCCACGGGTTTGACCATGGAGTTCCAGTTCGGTACCAACTGGTCGTACTACTCGCATTACGTGGGTGATATTTTTGGTGCGCCACTGGCGATTGAAGGTCTGATGGCTTTCTTCTTAGAGTCTACCTTTGTTGGTATTTTCTTCTTTGGCTGGGATCGTTTAAGTAAGGTTTCTCACCTCACAGTAACGTGGTTGATGGCGCTGGGAACGAACTTCTCTGCGCTATGGATTCTGATTGCGAATGGCTGGATGCAAAACCCGGTGGGTGCAGAATTCAATATCGACACCATGCGTATGGAAATGACCAGCTTTGCTGAGGTGTTATTTAACCCGGTTGCACAGGTTAAATTCATTCACACCGTATCAGCGGGTTACGTTGCAGGGTCTATGTTTGTACTGAGTATCAGTGCCTGGTACTTGCTAAAAGGTCGCGACATTGGTTTTGCCAAGCGTTCATTCGCGATTGCGGCGGGCTTTGGTCTGGCGTCTATCCTGTCAGTTATTTTGCTGGGTGATGAGAGTGGTTACGAAACCGGTGAATTGCAGAAAGCTAAGCTGGCTGCGATTGAAGGTGAGTGGCACACAGAGCCAGCGCCTGCGGCATTTACGGTGGTTGGTTTCCCCGATCAGGAAGACCGCGAAACGCACAATGCCATTAAGATTCCGTATGTGTTAGGCATCATCGCGACCCGTTCTTTGGATGAAGAAGTGAAAGGTTTGAATGACATTATCGCGGAAAACGAAGTTCGTATCCGTAACTCTATGCTGACTTATGCTTTGTTTGAAAAAGTCCGCAAGGGTGAAGCGACGGATGTTGAGATCCAAAGTTTTAATGAATCAAAATCAGAGCTGGGTTATGCCTTGTTGCTAAAGCAATTTGCACCGAATGTGGTTGATGCGACTGAGGAGCAAATCAAGGAAGCGGCGGCAGCGTCCATTCCACACGTTGCGCCGATTTTCTGGTCATTCCGGATTATGGTGGCGGTTGGTTTCACCATGCTGGCAATTTTCGCACTGGCGTTCTTCTACACCGGACGTCGTACCGTGTTTACCAAGCGTTGGTTCCTGTGGATTTGTTTCCTGAGCCTTCCACTGCCGTGGATCGCGATCGAGACCGGTTGGTTAGTCGCAGAATATGGTCGTCAGCCATGGGCTGTGGGTGAAATTCTCCCTGTTTCGTCAGCGGTTTCATCACTGACTTATAACGACGTTCTGTACAGCTTAATCGGTTTTGTTCTGTTCTATACCGTGCTGCTGATCATTGAAGTATATCTGATGCAGAAGTTTGCACGCCTTGGCCCAAGCAGCCTGCACACCGGACGCTATTATCATGAAAAGCCCGGCGGCTCGATGTATCACGCGCCTTCTACTAACCCAGAAGCCGAGCTGATGTAAGGAGAATTTGTTATGGAATTTATTGATTATCCAACACTGAAAGTGGTGTGGTGGTTATTGGTTGGAGTACTTTGGTTAGGCTTTGCCATGACTGAAGGCTTCGATATGGGCGTCGGTATGTTGCTGCCATTTGTGGGCAAGACCGATGAGGAACGCCGTGTCGCGATCAACGCGGTTGCGCCGCACTGGGATGGTAATCAGGTGTGGTTGATTCTGGCTGCGGGTGCTATTTTTGCCGCTTGGCCAATCCTTTATGCAACCACCTTCTCAGGCTTTTATTTAGCACTGATGTTGATGCTGTTCTCCTTGTTTTTCCGCCCGGTCGGTTTTGATTACCGCTCTAAGCTGGAAAACAAGCAATGGCGTAATACGTGGGACTGGGGATTATTTATCGCGGGTGTCGTGCCTCCGCTGATCCTTGGGGTGGCGTTTGGTAACCTGTTCCTGGGTGTGCCATTCCACTACGATGATTACCTGCGTTCATTCTACGACGGTAACTTCTTCGGCCTGCTACACCCATTTGCAGTATTGTCCGGCTTATTGGCAATTGCTATGTTCGTCATGCACGGCGGCGCGTATCTAATGATGCGCAGCAGCCACGATGTGTATGCCCGTACGCGTCAATACACGCAGTGGGCGGCTTTGGCCGTTGCAGCGATCTTCATTATTGAAGGTTTGTGGTTATGGCTGGCTATCGACGGCTATGTGATCACCAGTGTGGTTGATCAGGCAGCACCGGCGAATCCATTAGGCAAGACCGTGGAAATTGTGGAAGGCGCATGGTTTAACAACTATGAGACTTACCCACTCACCATGATCGCGCCGATTGTCGGTATCGCAGCGGCATTGGGGACTTACCTGATGGCACGTCTGAATAAACCAGGTGCGGCATTTGCGCTTACTACAACCAGCATGTTTGGCATTATTCTGACCGGTGCATTTGCCTTGTTCCCGTTTGTATTACCGTCAAGCACTCATCCCGGCCACAGCCTGACACTGTGGGATGCGGCATCCAGTGAGTTAACCTTGACCATTATGCTGTTCGCTACGCTGTTGTTTGTGCCCATTATTTTGATCTACACCGTGTGGTGCTACATCAAATTGTGGGGTACGTTCACTGTTGAAGACATCCGTGCTAATGAGCACTCACTTTACTAAAAGGAGATAACCATGTGGTATTTCGCTTGGATTCTCGGCGTATTACTGGCCTGTGCATTCGGCATCATTAACGTGATGTGGTTAGAGCTGAATGGCTTGGATGACGATGAGTAAGCAGATATACAATGTCTAAGATGACTGATTCAGCCATCCCGGCATTTTTAAAAGCCCAGAAACCGCTAGCAGGCAATTATTTGCGTCTGTCAGTTGGTCTGGGCTTACTCTCGGGTCTGTTGCTTATTGCACAGGCCTGGAGCTTTGCCAGTATTATTAATGCGGTGATTTTTGATGACGCCAAGTTGGGCGATGTCACGCTGTATCTCGCTGCATTACTGGCCATATTTTTACTTCGCGCTGCACTGAACTGGGCGTCGGAGCAAGCAGCGGTTACTGCTGCGATGCGGGTCAAACGCGACCTGCGCCAACGGCTGCATCAACGATTATTCGATGCTGGCCCCCTCTTATTGAATAATGAACGCAGCGGCGAGCTGGTCAACACCCTGGTTGACGGCGTCGATGCACTTGAAAATTACTACGCCCGTTATCTGCCGGTGATGTCACTGGTGGCGTTGGTTCCTTTATCCATTCTGGTGTTTATCTTTCCGATTGACTGGATCTCCGGATTAATCCTGTTGGTGACTGCGCCGTTGATTCCGTTCTTTATGATCATGATCGGCAAGGGCACGGAGCGACTGAACAAGAAACAATGGCGCAAACTGGCGCGAATGAGTGCGCATTTTCTGGATATGATTCAGGGATTGACCACACTGAAGTTGTTTAATGCGAGCCGTCGTGAAGCTGATGTGATTGCACGTATTTCGGATGATTATCGTCGCAGTACCATGTCGGTATTGCGGGTGGCGTTTTTGTCTTCGCTGCTGTTGGAATTTTTGTCTACGGTCAGTATTGCGATGGTGGCGGTGCTGGTGGGCTTTCGCTTGATGTATGGCGAGTTAGATTTCTTTTATGGCTTCTTTGCGTTGTTGTTAGCGCCGGAGTTTTACTTGCCGCTGCGTAATATGGGTACGCATTATCATGCGCGTTTGGAAGCGATTGGCGCAGCGGAGAAGATGGTGGAAATTCTTGAGCCGGGCACATTGCAGCTTGAGGATGGGGTTGATCCTTTGGTAAAGGTACAAGCCTCAGTGAGTGATGGTGGGCAGTCGGAGCTGTCTGCTGCGCAAAGTCCAACGCGATATACCCCGGAAGCTATCGTAACCGCTCGCAGTATTGGCATTGCCTTCGACCAAGTCAGTTTTGATTACGAGCCGGGCCGCACTGCTCTGAAAAATATCAGCCTCGATATAAAACCCAACGAACAAATCGCCATCGTTGGTTCAAGTGGTGCGGGAAAAAGCACGCTGATGAATTTGTTATTAGGTTTTATCACGCCGCAGACTGGTGAGATTCAAATCAATCAAACACCGCTTGAAACCCAACAGCTAGATTTCTGGCGCAAGCAAATCGCGTGGATGCCGCAGAAAGCGCATTTATTCCATGGATCGATTCGCGACAATATTTGTTTAGGTCAGGATGACGCCTCCCAACACGCAATGGAAGCAGCGGCTGAGGCTGCGCAAATTGCAGATTATATAGAGTCACTGCCAGATGCATACGACACCCATGTCGGAGAGCGCGGTGCTGGCTTGTCTGGCGGACAAATTCAACGCATTGCGCTGGCACGCGCCTTTTTAAAAGATGCGCCTGTGATGTTGTTGGATGAACCGACTGCACACCTTGATGATGAAAGTGAGCGAATGATTCGGCAGAGCCTGAAGCGATTGGTGGAGAATCGCACAGTGATTAGTATCGCGCATCGCCTGAATACCGTGGAGCAAGCGGATCGTATTGTGTTGCTAGATGCTGGTGAGATAGTGGCGATTGGTAAGCATGACGAGTTGCTTGCAACACAACCACTGTACAAAGAAATGGTCTCGCGCTTCCGGGAAGGTGCGATATGAATACGGTGATGAGCAATTGGCAAGTCATTAAACGTTTACTGGTACTGATGCGCCCTTGGTATGGCTGGATGCTTTTGGGGACCTTGTTATCGCTGATTACCATACTGGCCAATATCAGTTTGATGGCTTTATCTGGTTGGTTCATCGCAACGATGGCAATGGCCGGTATTTCCGGTGCTAGTGTTAACTATTTTACGCCCGCTGCGGGTATTCGTGCATTTGCGATTGCGCGGACCGCTAGCCGATACGGTGAGCGTTTGGTTACACATGAAGCGACTTTCCGATTACTGGCGACACTTCGAACGTGGTTTTACGAACACCTCGAACCGCTAGCACCGGCGATATTGCAGAACTATCGATCCGGTGACTTGCTTAGTCGCATCCGAGCGGATATCGATGCATTGGAAAACTTTTATCTGCGCATACTCGCACCGCTATTAGTGGCTGCGATTACCAGCTTAGTGATTCTGCTATTTTTACTGCAGTACAGTGTTCTATTAGCACTGATCGAACTGGTGTTTTTGATGATCGCAGGCATCATGGTTCCCTTGCTGATTAACAAGCTGGCGCACCACGCCTCCACCCGACAAGTTGAAACCACTTCAGAATTACGCTCTGCTGTTATCGACAGCACGCAAGGCATGAGCGAGTTATTGATTTATGGCGCAGCAGAAAAACAAGCAGAGCGTGTGAATGCTCTGAGTGATCAACTATTGGATGACCAAAAACATTTAGCAAAGTTAAACGGTGGTTCGGCTTCGGCACTCGGCTTATGTGCCAACCTCAGTATGTGGTTGATGTTGATTGTGACTATTCCAATGGTCACAACCGGCAAGCTTGCACCAGCTAATCTGCCGATGATTGCGCTCTTTGCACTGGCTAGTTTTGAAGCGATTCTGCCATTGCCGCTAGCGTTTCAAACATTACCCGGCACACTTGCGGCTGCGCGACGCTTATTCGACATAGTCGATACCAAACCTGCCATCATTGAGCCTGTCACACCGACGGCTATGCCAGAACAGTTTGATATTGAAATCGATAATGTCAGCCTACGCTACCCGAATAGTCATACCAATGCACTAAACGCCATAAGCCTCAATATTCCACAAGGCACTCACCTTGCTATTGTTGGGCCGAGTGGCTCTGGGAAAAGCACCTTGATCAACGCACTGCTGCGCTTTTGGCCTGTCGAGTCTGGGGAGATTAAACTGGGAGATATCAATATTGATCAGTTTAGTGGGGAAGAGTTGCGTTTGCAGTTTGCCGTTGCAACACAGCAAAGCACTCTGTTTAACAGCACCATTAAACGTAATTTATTACTGGCTAAACGTGACGCATCAGATGAAGAGCTTGAGCAGGTGTGTAAGCTGGCACAGATTCATGAGTTTATAGAAACCTTGCCAGAGGGTTATGAAACCTGGATTGGTGAAGCTGGACATAAACTGTCCGGCGGACAGATTCGTCGTCTGGGTGTTGCCCGCGCGCTGCTGAAACCGGCTTCTGTGCTTATTTTAGATGAGCCGGGTGAAGGTTTGGACAGTGTAACTGAGCAGAAAATGATTCAGGCCATCGTTGATAGTGCTAAGGGTCGCACCTTGATTTTGATTACTCACCATCTGGTTGGGCTAGAGAATATGGATCAGATTGTTCGGCTTGAGCAGGGGCATATTGTCAAACGCTAATATTCTGGACTATCCTACACGCCTTATTATGACAGTTGCGCAACAGCATCGGGAGCGTGGGATAACATGGCAAAACTACAAGGCAAAGGCGATTGCCAGAGCTGCCCTATCCGGCATAAAAGTATTTTTTCAGAAATTCCGGTAGAAAAACTTCCGGAGGTTATAGGTGACTTCCGCACATCTGTCATCACGTTAACGCATAATGAAACCATTTACACTGAAGGCGACCCGGCCAAGCACACATTCACTTTGCGCAAAGGTTTAATCAAACTCACCAAGTCACTGGCTGATGGGCGCACACAAATTGTACGAATCATTGGTCATGGTGAGCTATTTGGTTTTGATGGTTTAGCCGGTGAAGACTACAACCAGACCGCTCTTGCCCTGACTGATTGCGAAATCTGCAAGCTTCCGATGAAGGATCTCGAGCGAATTCGTGCCAATAACCCTTCAGTTGATAAGGCTATGATGCAGAGCTGGATTCAGAGCCTGCGTGCCTCTGAAAATATGTTGCTTGATCTCGGTGCTAAAAAAGCGCCTGAGCGCTTAGCCAGCTTTTTGCTGAAATGGTGCAAAGACAAAGAGCCGGGGCAATGGATTGACTTGCCCATGTCGCGCACTGAGATTGCTGAGTTATTGGGGCTGACAGTCGAAACGGTCAGTCGCTTTTTGTCGGACTGGAAGCGTAAGGGGTTTATTCAGGATACGCGTAGCACGATTCAATTGACAGACCCTGAAGGGTTGAAACAGGCGGTTTGTAGTTCGGCTCGCGGTTTGTGAGGTGCTTAACCAACTCATTTAAACCATAAAAAACTACTTTATGCTGCATTCCTACAACTTTAGTTGTAATTATTTCACTCCTTAAGAGTAAATTTTATACACAATAAGCGCATAAAAATCAATCATTTAATGTACAATGTTTCGTCCGATTTATAGACGATTTTGATTAACCAGGCGCTCAAAATATTCCCGTGAGTTACCCAATACCAAAACACAGCACACTTTCCGGCGTGCCTCTGATGCTTCGTAACCTAGTGAAGCAGGAAGGGGACTCTGGTTCAGAGCTCCTCAGCATGGTGGATCATTATGTCCAGCGTTGTTGCCGTGTATATTTCACACTTGATTATAGAGACCAGCAAGATATTGCTCAGGAAGCAGCGATCAAATTAATCCTGAACTACGAAGATATGAAATATACAATTACCAAGCGCTGGCTGTATGTCATGGTTAAAAACCTCTGCATTGATGCAGTCAGGAAGCAAGGTAGCAAAAACCAACTAACCTCCTCTGAATCACAACAAGACCCGGATGTTCCTTTGCCCGGCATGGAAGAGTTTACTTATTCCTCTAACTTTGATCATCATGAATGTCTGGATAATGTGTTTGCCTATATTTCTGCCCAACCGAACGGGCAGGAAGACTTAACCATTTACTCACACTTTGCCTACGGCCTTGGTCGTGCTGATATTGCACATATAACAGGCCGTACGGTCAATGCAGTCACCAAGCGTATTTCAATATTAAGAGCACGCCTGAAGACACTTCGTGATGAACTTTGCTAATACTTTACGGGTATTTTTATGAGTGAGAAAGATTCCAAACAAACCCTGATTCCCCGAGATGACGATGAGCAGTGGCAGAAAGTCCTCAGGGGTGAGGTTGAAGTGGATCAAGAGAATGAAACTCACCGTGAAGCCAAAGCGTTACGCGAGTATCTACTCAGTACGGAGGTTAGAAACGCCGTTGAGTCAGTCCCTCCTTCTCATGCATTAAATACCATCACTCCGGAAGAAGCCAGAGTAGAATACCGACGCGCTAGTGCTGAGATTCACAGAAGGGCTAATACCGGGTGGTATCGCTGGCTGAGTTACGGTCTGGTTTCCCTGTTTGGCTTAATGGCTGGCTTAATTGCTTTCTTTGCAGCGAACTACTTCTCTGATTCAAAAGACACTAACAATGAGCGAGTCGCTTTATCATCCAGTGACAATAGAATTGATACTCAGAGCTTTGGAGATAAATATCAAGTCTACAAAAACGGGAGAACACCGGGTATTTATCCGAATATGCTCCCAGTGCCCGGGGGGCAATTCATTATGGGCTGTAGTAATGGTTGGGATGATGTTGCGGGGGGCTGTCGTGAGAATGAGTACCCCGCACACACCGTTACCGTCAAGTCATTTGAACTCGCCCAACATGAAGTGACTGTCGGACAGTTTCGCTTGTTTGTAGAAGATAGCAACTATCAAACGATCGCTGATGACAGGGGATGTGTAATTGCAGACCCTGAGTCGCCTTCGCCACGCTGGATTATGGATAAAGCTTCTAACTGGCGCTCTCCGGGTTTTGAGCAAGAAGATTCACACCCTGTTGTCTGTCTGACTCGTTCGGATGCATTAGCCTATATCGCGTGGCTGAACAAAAAGACCAGTAAACAATACCGACTCCCGACTGAAGCAGAATGGGAATATGCTGCACGTGCCGGTACGGCCACGCCCTACTATTGGGGAAACCGGGCAGACCATAATCAAGCTAATTTAAAAGACATTGCCGGTGCTGATATTTGGCAGCATACCTCACCGGTTGGTAGCTTCCCTGCCAATCGCTTTAACCTTCAGGATATGCTGGGAAATGCCTGGGAGTGGGTGGCAGACTGCTGGCATGATAACTATATTTCAGCCCCTCTTGATGGTTCAGCCTGGAATACCAACTGTAATGGGAGTGATTTTATTACTCGACGCGGCGGTGCATGGGATGCTTCCACGTTAAATATACGCTCCTCTTATCGTAGTCATGCTGGCAGTACCGACCGAAGCCAAGGCTATGGATTTCGGGTTGCTCATGACATGGCGCCGACAAGCTCAGAGGTAAAAGCAACAAGCGAATGAACAGACATCGTTTATAATTTTATCTTTTTTTACACACCCCCGTAAGAAAAAACTCTCTCGCCCGTATCTTCAATGAGCGTCAACAAGAAACAGGTCTGGAGAGAGAGCCAAATGAATATCATGATAGCTAACGAAAGTCGTTTACTCGGGGAAGGGGTAAGCATGATGATTAAAGCATCTTTTGCAAACGCCGACATTGTGCTGGCAGATTCCGCAAAAGATATTATTAGAACCATTAACGGCCCATCAACAAACAGCTGGCATGTCATACTTATAGACTCCCAGCTATCCAAACTGATTAAACCTAAGCGCTTACATCACTTAATGCCCGGGGCGAAAGTCTGCCTGTTTAATGCTAAGAAAAGCCGGACAACTCCAGATGAGTATCTCAGAGCAGGGTTCAATGGCGTGTTAGCTGACTCCACATCCCCCAATGATTTAAAAAAGGCGATGGGGACACTGCTATCCGGAAGAGACTTTTTCCCTGAAGAAGCGAGTCATTCCCGCAGAGGCTTTTTTAGATCTCCCCAAAGAGATAACAAAAAGACCGTAATCACACATAGAGAGCAAGAAATTCTGTCCCTGATGGCACTGGGGTTAAGTAATAAAGAAATTGCCCGTCACCTTGATGTGGCAGAAGCGACCGTTAAACGCCATATTAGCAATGCGTTTAAAAAGTTGGGCGCAAAAAACAGGGTTGAGGCCACCCAAATGGCCAATGAAAAAGGGTTGTTACACTGACCTCAACCAGACTTTTTTGTTAACTACACCCCGTCCCTTTCTGCAAGTAACAATTAATCAACTCTAGTTCATCAACATCGCTGGTGTCTGTGGCGCAGCTACTTTTTTCCAGATCAACAGGCTGATCTAAATCCACCATGGACCACTTCGGATGGTAATTGCCTTCACCAAGGCCACCAGATGCCAGTAGCATTAAATTATCCCTGATGACATTACTAATTTGATTAACTTGCTCACAACGCATTCGGTAATAATAAGAATTGTCTTTACCAAAATCATGACTCACCAAAAGTGCTTTTACTGCAATAGTTGGCACTGTGACCCGGGTTAACTGATGACGACGATCTTTTGTGACATAGTCCTGAGGTAAAAAGCTTGCTGTCGCATAAGTCTGGTTCAATCGGTCATCATCAATTGGCACCAGATGAATCTCATCCATATACTTACTTAACTTTTCATTCGACTTCATTTCCAATAAGCCGTTGATATAACTGACTGGCTTTCCGCCAACAAAAAACACCGCATCGACTTTACCAAGAATCAGTGATTCGTAAGCCTCCTTAGGTGTCAGGTCATAAATTTGCTTAACATTGATATCGAGTATATTCAGTATATTGTTGGATGTAATATGTGTGCCACTACCGAGCTCACCAACAACGACCCGCTTATTTTCCAGTTCATTGATTGATCCAATATTCTTGCGTGCCAACAGATGAACCTCCTCATCATAGAGAGGAAGGACCAACCTCAGGTTGCGAAGCACTTTTCTGTTAACCCTACTCGGATTCTTTGATAAAAAATCAATAACGTCCGACTGTACGATTGAGATACCTGCATTTTCAGTACCCGCCATACGTCGAAGATTCTCCAAAGAACCTGACGATTTTGTGATATTGATATCCACACCTTTCTCAGCGGCAAGGCTAGCGATATCTGTTCCCATGGAGTAATAAGTCCCACCTGAAGTACCTGTTGGCATCCCAATAGGAGGGTTTGCCGATGTATTCAACGAAAAGGACAGCAATAGAATAAGTGATAATATTCGCTTCATAATTCATTCTCTTTTAAAGGAGTTTTGTAAGAAAGCCGGTTGATGACTCAATTTGCTTGCGTTAAAAACGCTTCAATATCGGCGTTCAGGCGCTGAGTGCGTTCGGCTTTGAGCTCGGCAAGGACGGCTACTTCTGGTTCCGTCTTAATAGACTTTGTTAACGCAGTGTTGGTTGGCTTATTAGTCTCAGGCAAAACACTCAGCGACACCGCTTCAGGTAAATCCAGCGGGGTTACGATCGCTGAATCTTTTTTATCAAAAGCTATTGACCCAACCGCAAAGTGAATTGTTGATAACGTCACCAGCACCATCGCAGTACGCAGCATTAGGGGACTGTTTTTTTGTTTCGGACTCACAGTGGTTAATTGGTCGTTAGCGGCTTCTCTGCCGTTCTGACGTGTTTCTCGCATGAGTCGTGTAACCGGCTCTGAATCTGTATTAAGTTTTGGTGGAAGCTCTGGAAAACAGTGCTGTCGAATATTTCGACGCATGACTTCGGATAGTGATAATGCAGCCGCCCAGGCATCAACGCCCCAAGCGAGGTCAGGCTCACTTTCTGGCTGTCTTGAAACAATGTCGTTGATACATGTGTAAACATCTGACTCATCAACTTCAGCGCCTCGATGAGCAATCAAAGCATCTGGCAACGCTGATTGTCTTAGTGACGTTAGTAATTGCTTCTCATGGGGATAATCAACCATATACCCTGCCAGATAGACTTGGCAGTAAGCATTCATAGTCGCTATTTTTTCTCCGTGATTTGCAACCGCAGATACTAAAATTCCATGCGCATCATTGTTCATTTGTTAAGCCCCCTTGACAATCTGACTACCTGAAGTGCTACGCCAGATAAGTCAAATTACTTCATAACCATTGTTTCATTCAATTTGCCCAAATATGAAGTGCTGAAACAAAGTTCTACATTAATGACGAAGACATTATCATAACAACAGAACATTTTATGTATAAATAAAAAACACATTGATTATTAAGTAAACATTGAATACACCTTAAGATGTAGATTTTTGTATTTTTTTAATGCAACACAATCCAGCTCAGGACTACTTCATCATTCCAGGCGAGTCTTAATGCATGGATTTAAACAGGATATTGGTTCGTTGAGCGCTCGGCCTGCTTGTGCAGACCTGAAAAGAAATAATTGTCTGTAAGATACAATTATGTAATGCTAAAAAGTGACCAACTAAGTTAAAGTCGGTCTAAAATACATAACTAGCCATAAATGACTTGATACCGACTTACAAAAAGCTACTTATGCAAACTAAAAACCGATACTGAAGCCCCATAAACCTATGAAAATACTGCTCGCAGACGACCACACGCTGTTTAGAGATGGATTTTCTATGATTATCAGTGCCACGACTATCGATGCAGAAATCTACCCGGCCGATAACTGGAATGAAGCACTGTCTCTGATACAGAAACAATCATTCGATATCGCATTACTGGACTTATTCATGCCGGGAAACAAACCTTGGCAACAAGAACTGTCTACGTTTATGTCCCACGCGTCTAATGTACCTGTTTGTATTGTGTCAGCTTCCAATAATCAGTCGCATATCAATCAGGCATTTAAACTGGGCGTGAAGGGCTATATCCGCAAAACATCCGGAGCCTCTGAAGTCAAAAGAGCATTATCCAGCGTTCTCAATGGCGGACATTACCGGGACTGGAAAATCTCGCCACCCCCTGAATCAATCAAAACGGCTGACCTAAAACTAACCAGACGACAGAAGGAGATACTCATGCTGATTGCTGATGGTAATAGCAACAAACAAATAAGCTTGTTGTTGAGTATCAGTGAGAGCACCGTGAAGCGCCACGTCTATGACTTGTTTAAGGCACTCGGCGCAAAAAACAGAGTAGATGCCGTACAGATCGCCAAGAAACAACACTTACTAATAGATCAATGAACCCCACTCCTACCGTAAACACGGGATACGACCCGATAGAAAAGCTCAGTGCGTTGCTCACTCCTGCACAGGTATTTAAATTTGTTCAACAAGCTGTTCCCGAACTAAAGCTGGCACATGCCTCACTTCAACACTCACTCATCAATCAGCAATGGGCAGATGCATCCAAGCAGGCACACCGCTTAAAATCAACGATTAGCCTGCTTTCTGTCGATAGTCTTGTTCACAACCTGGACCTTATCGAGTCTGCTGACAGCACAGCCGTTGAATCCTCAGACTTTAGAGAGCTAGTGGCAAGTCAGTGCCAACAATTAGTGGATAGTCTGGAGTCATATTTGAACAACAAGCCAGACTGATTCAGCACAATGTTGTCGCATGTTTACTGCTCGTTTAATACCCCATAAATCGCTCGGTATAAATCCTGATACTCAAATGGTTTAGCCAGAAAGCCATTCATTTCTGCTGCTTCACAATGTTGCTTTATGTGCGTCAGATTGTGAGCCGTGAGTGCAATTATGGGCACATTGGGGTTTAAGCTATGATTTCTAATCCACTGACTCACCTCAAAGCCGTCCATTTCAGGCAAACTAATATCCATCAAAACCACATCAAAACTTTTTTGTTGCAACTGGACAATCGCCCCTTCTCCGGTTGAAGCCAGTGAAACGCTTCCACCCATATTTTTAATCATTTCCCCGCCAACATAACGATTTAATGGCGCATCATCAGTCAAGAGAATTTGAATACCTGCGGGTAAGGTAAAGTCATCCAAACCGTCAGCAATGATTGCCTGAGAAACCATATGATCATCAGCGAGCTCAAACGTAATATCAAAATAAAACCGACTGCCTTGGCCAAGCCTGCTTTCGACGTGTAATTGTCCTCCCATCAACTCGACCAGACTTTTACTAATTGCCAGCCCCAAGCCGACTCCTTCACTCGTATTTGACGCTGAATTAATCACACGTTGGTAGGGGTCAAACAGACTCTTAAGATCGGCCTCTGCGATACCAATACCAGTGTCTGTGACACTAAAGGCAATTCGAACCGTATTCTCTGTTGATTCTGGTAGTTGAGTGACCACTAAACTGACCTCACCCTCTTCGGTGTATTTAATCGCATTATTGATCAGGTTGATCAACACTTGTGAGAGATGCCCACGGTCACCAATAATAGCAATCGACTCCAGTCCCTCACTCATTACCGTCAAGGCAATGCCTCTATCGTCAGCTTTTTGCATCAATATACTTTTTACGGAGTGCAAAGCGATATCCAAACGGAAACTCTGTTGCTCCAGCTCAAAGCTATCATTTTTGACTTTAGCAAAATCCAACAGGTTGTTGATTAGCTGCATCATGTAGCCAGATGAGGCCTCGAGTTTCTCAACATAAGACTTTTGTGTAGGATCAAGTGGGCTAAGTTTAAGCAATGCATTTAAGCCTGAAATAGCATTCATGGGTGTCCGTAGCTCATGGCTCATGACCGCCAAAAAGTCATCCTTAGCCTTTGCTCTGATTTTTACCACCATGGTGTTCCAGTAAAAAATAAGTGCTACTAGCAAAAGCGTTGCAATCAGTACTTTCCAGATGAGCGTATAATCAACCTCAGTTTCATATTTTACAGGCACCCATTTGTGAAGAATCTCTCTGTGTGTTTCATTGCTCAGGTTATTAATCGTGTTTTGTAAGATATCCAGTAAAACGGTATCTTGCTTCACCACGGCCATTGACAGCTTTAAATCTTCGTCTATCTTTCCTGCTATTTTTAGCTCGCCGAAGTACTCACTTTGGAATTCGTAGCCGATACTCGCCAGTGTATCGATATAGGCAAACAACGCTTCATTCTTCACGCTATCCAGGCCTTGATTGATATCATCTACCTCTACCAAGGTGAGTGAGGGATATTTAAGCCTGAGTATATCGACAAACGCATCCCCCCGGATTATGCCGACCTTCTGTCCCTCTAAATCCAATATATTATTAATAAAGGGGACATCCACTCTTGTTGCGACCACCAAGGGCACTTCTAAATAATGGCTCGTGAAATTTAGGTACTCTTTTCTGTCATGTGTTTCCATTCCCAAAGCCAGCATGTCACACTTTTCTTCACGGATGGCATTGATTGACTCACTCCAGCTACGGGTTTTAACGAGTTCAAACTTGGCTGACAGCATTTTTTCAAACAAGTCATAGTAATCCGCACTCATACCGACATGCTCACCTTGTTCGTTCAATCCCTCAAAAGGCAGGCCAGATGGGTTGATACAATACTTAATGGTATTTTGATCAAGGTAGGCGATTTCATGATGGCTTAGCTCGATGTGCCCTCCTGCATATTCCTTAATCGAGCCAATCCATTTATTCACTAATGAGGCTTTTTCTTTTTTTGTAATACTATCCAAGCCTTTTTGAAGAATGCTGCTGAGCAATGGCTTTTCGGGCTGAACACCAAGGCGTAAATCCTCTTTTTTTGTATTTTTTAAGCTGAGCTCACTCGCAAGTCGGATATTATTATAAGAGTGCTTCTTGATCAGGTGGTTTATATTGGTCAGGTTCTGTAGTAGAGCATCCACTTTACCAAACACTAAGTCCTTGGTTAGCTCCTCATAGGTGTCATAATAAACCAATTCCATCGTGTTCATTGCTTCAAGCTCTGCCAGATAAAAAACGTCTTTTAGCACTCCGACCCTTTTGTTTTCAAGGCTATTTATGCCTAAGTATTCACCAAAATCATCCCTTACGAATATCATAATAGGGATTTCGTAATAGGCACTTGTGAAGGTGGTGAATGGCTCTCTGAACTTTTTATAAGAAATACTGGTGATAACATCCCGCTCTTTATTCTTAAAAGCGTTGTAGTTGGTTGTCCAGTTTGAAAAGCTTTTTTCAAAATATAAGCCTGTCTTTTCAGAGATAAGGTTGAGCAAATCATGCTCAAAGCCGACAGGACTATTTTCGATAGAATAAGAGAAAGGAGTAAAGTCCGGCATCATTGCCACGGTGACTTTGGGATTTGAGGCGATGTATTCTTTCTCTTCTTCGGTAAACTCAATGGCTACCGCCTTAGCACTGATCAACAGACCCAACATGAAGATGAGCGCGGGTAATATTTTCATAAAAATCCCTGAATAAAGTATGACTCAAGCTATCGGCTTAATTTTTTCGGCTACTTTACCATTAAATCTCAGTCAAATAGAATCTATAAGTATCGGGGTTTCGAGCATAGGGAGAGATAAGATTAAAGACGCAGTGCGACAACAGCTTGAACCCGAGCTCAGTGCTATTGATAAGGGAGGGTGATATTTGATGAAGCAATGGCCGCCGGCTCTCTATTTGCCGGCAGTCGATGAAAATTCTGACTTAAGTGGTGACGGGTTTAGTCTTACGGAACTGCTGATGCCATACACGATAAGCTTCCAGCCCGCCCAGAATTACGATGTGCACCATCGCCGGGCCAACATTATTCTCAACAAATATCCAGTGCAGTAGTGTTAAAACCGCAGCAGGGTAAACCCAACGCTGCAGCGGCTTCCACTTCTGACGCATTGCCTTTACTGAAGCATCATTTGAAGTGACTGCCAGTGGTATAAAGATAAAGAATGCTAACCATCCGGTCCAGATACCGAGCTTCAACGCCTCATCCAGCATGACCTGAACGGTGCCACTGTCAATGACATACAGTATGGTGTGAAATAGCGCGTAAAAGAATGCAGCAACACCAAAGTAACGACGATTACGCACCAACCACATCGTCCACTTTTTGCCGTTAAACATTAATCTCAACGGCGTTGCCGCCATGGCAATAATCATAAAGCGCGCCGAGAACTCACCTGTCGGATGTAATAGTTGGTGAACCGACATAGTCTCATTTGCCAAGCCCATCGCGAAACCAAAGGAAGGGAGCGCTAGTATCGCCCAGAGAAAATAGCGTGAGCCAAGTACAGACTTGATAAAAGACATGGGAGGAACCTGGGTTAGAGTTTAAAAACTAAATCATATCGCCAATTCGTCCGATACGAGACAAAACTTACGTGGATTTACTTATGTTTCAAATTGTAACAAGCGCAGTCTAACGCTCAGATATAACCAAGTCATAAAACGACGCATAGGCCCTATCAAATGTACTGAGTCTTAGTCACGAAGCGCCCACTCAACCGCTTTTTGTGCATGAATCAGTGTGGTATCAAAGAGTTTAATATCGGTATCTTTCTGTTGAATCAGCATACCAATTTCAGTACAACCCAGAATCACTGCCTCTGCACCCTGCGCTGCTAATGCGTCTATTATTCTTAAATACTCTGCTGCCGACTCAGGCTTCACATCACCAAGACAAAGCTCTTGATAAATCACATCATGCACAATTTTACAGTCCGATTCATTCGGGATAAGCACATTTAGACCATATTTATCACGGAGACGGCCTTTGTAGAAATCCTGCTCCATAGTAAAGCCAGTGCCCAATAAGCCAACCGTGCTCACCCCTGCCACCAATAATTCCTCGGCAGTACCATCGGCAATATGCAATACCGGAATATTGATAGCCTGCTCAATCTGCGGAGCCACTTTGTGCATGGTGTTGGTACAAATCAATACACAGTCAGCACCAGCGGCTTCCACACGTTGCGCTGCTTCAGCAAGTATCACCCCCGTTGCATCCCAATCACCGGCATGTTGTAGCTTTTCAATTTCATCGAAATCGACACTGACCATGGCTATTTTGGCAGAGTGCAAACCGCCCAAGGACTGTTTCACGCCTTGGTTAATTTGCTGGTAGTAGCCAACGGTGCTCTCCCAACTCATTCCGCCGAGCATGCCTATTGTTTTCATTTCACTTGTTCCCTTCCTCATGAGCGAGGCATAATGTTGAATTAATTTACTAAAACTATAAAGGGCGATTCATGAATTATAAAAATATCCTTACCATAACAGCCATCGCATCCACCACACTAATCTTAGCGGCTTGCGGCAGTAACAATAGCAGTTCGGAGTCTGCGTCTGTCGCGCCAAAAGCCATGACAAGCATTGCTGGTTTCCAGAAAATTGATACCCGAGTCGGTCAAGGGCCAATGGCTCAGGCAGGCCAAACCGTATCCGTTCATTACACGGGTTGGTTGTACGATAACAATGCAGCTGATAAGCGCGGTACGAAGTTCGATAGCTCAGTTGATCGGGGTCAGCCATTTGAGTTTCCCTTAGGCGCTGGCCGAGTTATTAAAGGTTGGGATAATGGGGTTGCTGGTATGCAAGTGGGTGGTAAGCGTACGCTGATTATTCCTTCAGACATGGGTTATGGCACGCGTGGGGCCGGCAGTAAAATTCCTCCGAATGCGACATTATTGTTTGATGTGGAGTTATTGGGGATTAACTAATCGCTAACGCTTATGTAAACAACACTCACCAGATGGCAGCCTGAGAATTTGAGGTTGCCGTTCTCAATATTCACCCGCCTCCCCCCTTCACCAAAAAAGTCCCACTTCCTTGATAGGTTAGCAAGTAACGACCTGATTCCACTTAAGCAATCATACAAAATAAATAATTCACACATATCAGTAACTTATAGATATATCTTTAACATAAGACATATGTCTTATGACGGTTATTTCATCATCCGGCATCTCTCACACAGGTACATTTGCCTAATCTGCATACATCATTCCTCGGCTATCCGATACAACGACCAACCGCCATTATTTGATCACGCCAATGACGGCGGATCATTTAACAACATAAGGAACACATCATGCGTAAGACAATCATTTCAGGGCTATTAGTTGCATCTACTTTCACAGCCACATCTGCATTTGCTGGACCAGACTGTACTGAAGAGCCACAAGACACTTGGATGAGCGAGATGGATATGCAAAAGAAAATCGTGAATGACTACGGCTTTACTATGTATAAATTCAAGGTCACTAGCGGCAACTGCTACGAAATTTACGGTACAGCGCCAAAGTCAGAAGATAACGTGGAGGAGCGTGTAAAAACTGAGATCTATTTCCACCCAATCACTGGCGATATCGTTAAGCAAAAAATCGAGGACTAATCATGCCTGGCACTCACGAAATCACTATTTGGGATCGTTTCGTCCGCCTGTTTCATTGGTCGGTTGCCGCTGCTTTTCTGCTGGATTTCTGGGTGCTTGAGGAAGGTGACCCGCCGCATGAATGGGTGGGTTATTTTCTCGGTGGATTGCTGGTACTTAGAATCATCTGGGGATTTATCGGCCCGCATAATGCACGTTTTAGTAGCTTCTTCCCGACCCCTACCCGGGTTAAGAAGCATTTAACAGACTTGCAACGTGGTCATTTTGATCATAGTGAGGGCCACAATCCGCTGGGTGGTGCGATGGTCATTGCGCTTATGACAATGCTGGCCGTTGTTTCTATGAGTGGCTGGATGCTGAACTGGGATATGTTCTGGGGCTCTGGTATTGTTGAGGAAATTCACGAAGTCAGTGCTAATGTGACGATGGTCTTAGTGGTCATTCATGTGGCTGCAATCATTGTTATGGGGCGTTTTACCGGTATCCCATTAATTCGCACGATGATTAGCGGAAAGCGCTCGATTTAGCTTTTCGACTTCCCCACAGTGGTGGTGGTCTTTATTAGCTTCAGGCCAACTCCACTAAACCAAACCACCGATTCAAAAAACTGGCGAAATCTTAAAACACGCCAACTAAGTATCTGCTTGATACCAGTCAAGTGTAGTAAAGCTATTGCAAAAAATCCTCAAAGAACCACGCTGCAAACTCATGACGGCCATTCAAGCCCGACTTTCGATAAATCGCAGTAGCCTGCTGCCTGACTGTTTTCTCTTTTGTTTCACGTACACCTGCAATTTCTTCAAAGCTTAGCCCCTTAAGCAATAACAAACCCACCTCGCGCTCACTGGGTGTCAACGACCAGTCAGTAAGCTGCTGATCAATCACCTCACGATATTGCTGATTGGCGCTTTTTAATTTTTCATTAGATTCGGATAAGCGACTATTCGCCTGCTGGAGTTGCTGCTTTACCTGCTCCATTTCACGACGGCGCATTGAAACTTCCCATAGCAAATAACCAATACCGCCGATTGATGCCACCACGAGAAAAGCCTCCTGAGCCAAATGCCAAACAGGTGACTGCTCACGGTAATCTCCAATAAAATCGGTAATATTCATAATCGCAATCATGGTCAGGAGAGCGATAAAAAAGAGTTCATTAAGGCGAAAGTTCATTACAGCATCCATCCTTGAAATACAGCTGTTTTTTAGAAAGACCCAGTTGCTCTGGTTAAAAATAAACCAGAGCAACTAGCATTAGAGAGTAACAAAATTGCTAAGCAAAAGTATCTCCAAATAAACTATCGGCCCAATCAAACATTTTATTGTAGTTTGACCGGCTAGCGCCTTGTGAAGCACCCAATGACTGTGGCACTAACTCCATAGCACCACTCGCGGAGTTATAAGCAAACACAGCTGTTAACCATGAAGCAGTATCAGCGCTAATTGGGCTATAGCAGGCGGAGTTTGTCATTGGTGCAGCATAAGGCTGCCCACCAGCTAATAATCTCAATATCGCATCAGCACAAACCTTTGCTTCCGCATTTGCGATATGACCTGCTTTGGGTTGTCCGGTCGCTTGAGAGTCTCCAATTACATGGATATCAGCAGCGGCTGTTGATTCATAACTAAGCGGATTTATCACTGCCCAGCGTCCGCTTGCATCATTAGCTAAACCCGCCTGATGAATTAATGATCCCGCCTGATGTGGCGGAATGACGTTCAATACATCCGCTGCGTATTCTCCATAGTTAGTAGTCGCAATACGTTGTACCGAATCAACCGCCTGTAACTCTGAGTCCGGCAAATACTCAACAATCCCTGCATATGTCACCGTGAAGGCATGGTTAAATGTCTCCTGCTCAACAATAATGCCAGCGTTCGCATCCAACACAATGAGCTTTGCAGTTGGGTTATGGCGCTTCAGGTAGTCTGCCACCACACAGGCACGCTCATAAGGCCCGGGAGGACAGCGATAGGGTGCTTTTGGAATCGTCATTACAAAAGTGCCACCCGCTGGCATCGCCGCAAGTTGCTGTTGTAATTGTTGAATCTGCGGACCAGATTGCCATGCATGAGGAATCAGGTCACTATCCAGTCCTGGTACCGTCATAAAGTCAATACCCGGGGCCAGAATCAAGCGGTCGTAAGCCAGTGTATTACCCCCTGCCAAGGTGACAGTATGGTTCGCGCTATCGATTGTATTTACCCGATCCTGAACCACAGAAATTCCATATTGCTGCGCCAAGGTAGCGTAATTAAAGCTCAGCTGACTTAAGTTCCGCTGCCCGTTTAGTACCAAATTGCTTAATATCGGTGAGTAATAATTTGCATTCGGCTCGATCAGTGTAACGTCTACACTTGTTGACCAATGGCGAAGGTATTTGGCAGCCGTGGCTCCAGCAAAACCACCGCCAACCACTATGACGTGCGGCCGGGTAGTTGCTGCACGGATAACACTAGGTGCTGTCGCAAAACCTGCCCCTAAACCTAGTGCCTTTAGAAAGTTACGTCGCGAAGAATGATTAGATTGGCTCATGCTGAAGCCCTCCGAATAAAGTTGTATGAAAAAGGGGAAGTGAAAAAATAATCATTTTTCTTAGTCATCACTTTCATCCTCTTCTAACTCATCCTCTTCTAACTCATCCTCTTCTAACTCATCCTCTTCTAACTCATCCTCTTCTAACTCATCCTCTTCATATTCACCGTCTTCATAATCATCTTCGCCGCCGCTATACCCTGAAAGACTGGCAATATAAGCCGCAATCGCTCTAACTTGCTCCTCTGAATAGCCTCTTGCCTGATAGTGCATCAGGTCATCATCCGTCTCGTAAACCATCTCCAGCATTTCGTCCACTAGCTCGGCTCCACTTTCACCACTCAGGCTATCAATGCCAGTTCTGGAATAGCCATCAGTCCCGTGACATTGAAAACATTGTGATGCCAGCAAACGTGCCCCATCAGGAATGGTTGTGCCAGATGGTGATGTCTCCTGATCAGTTTCTCCTCTGGTATCCACCGCGGCTGAACTGCTATCATCTGCGCTTGGGCTGCTGCTTGTGCCTCCGCCGCAGGCAGTGACGAATACCCCTACTGCCAAAAGCAGAGGGATAGTTGTATAAAATTTCATAAAAGCTCCATTGTTCAAAGTGCTTACCCTTACGGGTAGGTATTTCGATAGCCCGGTACTGCAATACCGGGCTATCACCTAGTTTTTAGTCATCAATCTCTTCTTCGTAGTCCTCCTCTTCTTCATCCTCTGATTCACCACCACTCCGCTTGATAGAAACCTCATCAGCGATCAATACACCTTGCTCATTGATGTAACCCTCAACCTCAATAAAGCTATTCAAGCGGATATCCGCCAGCAAACCATTTTCAACCTCTGTAGAAGCATCAGTCATCACAGGCTGGCCACTCACACTGAACTGCAGTGAAGATGTATATGATGTGACATAGCCTTCCAGCTCAACCTCCTGACCTGACTCAAACTCAGCATACTCATCAGCAGACTCCACCTCCGATGCCAGAATGAGATTTCCCTCAGGTGCTAATTCGCTTTCTACTTCCACATACAGACCATTCACTGGTGTGTTGTTTGACAGCTCAACATCAGCAACAGAGTAATCGATTAACAAACTCCCTAAGCTAAATGTCATGGCACTCAAATCAACGTCACTAATCACACCTTTCACTTCCAGCTTGGATTCACTAGCGGTAAACACCTGCTGCTTTAACACAATGCTACTGGCCTGAATCACACCCAGTGCATCCTGAGTTCCTGATATTTCCAGCACATTTCCTAGCTGCAAGTCGCTAAGCTGACCAAAGCCGTAGAGCAGCGTTGATGCATCGGTCTGAACTACGCTCCCCAATACTTCAATACGACTGTTATCGGTACTGATATTAGTCACTGTGCCTTCTAAGGCATCATCGAACTCAACGGTTTCCGCGACACCGGAAACACCATCTGCGTTAATCACACCGGTAATCGTCACCACTTCGCCAATCAAGTAATCATCCTGACCACTCGCTGCAGCACCATCACGTACAAAGCTCGCCTGACTCACGTCATAACGCACTCCATTAACCCAAATGCTGCCAAACCCGGTAATCGATCCTACGGAAATTCCCGTCCCGCCAATGCCGCCTTCTGACAGCAACATACCGCCTGAGCCACCACCGCAGGATGACAACATTAGACAAGTAACCGCACTCAGTAATATCTGTTTAAGATGCATGCTTTGAATCCTTAATGCTTTGATCGTTATCTGCTTCCAGTGACTGTTCGAAATAGTAAATACCGACACCAGCCCTTATTTTTCCACTTCCTTTGCTGGCAGGGTTTGAGTCCTTATCATGCTTCGCCAACCATTTATTAAATTTCAGCAAAAGCTCCATTGAGTCTTGATTCACCATTGATTTAAACGTCTCGACAGCATGCTCAGGGAGATTGTCATAGCTCACTTTTCGCTGGAAATAAGGCTGTTGACCACTCTGCTGCAAATTATGGTCGATGGTATTAATTAACAAACTCACATCACTCCCCAAAATAGCGAGCTTTTCTGCCTCATCCTGCTTAGGGATATAGGCATCACTCAATAGACTTAACTCATCTTTATCACTCAACTGCACCAGCCCACTGTGTTCCAGCTCCTTCAACATGGCACGGTATGGCATATCACCACTGTAACGACTCACTAAAGCCTCAAAGCTTTTTTCTTGTCCTTGTAATGACAGCACTGCAGGGTCACCCTGAGCATCTTGAAACTCCACATCACTTAACCAGCCACTAATGACTCGCACACTCCGGTTATATTTAGTCGCGGTCAGGTCACTGTCCGCTTCACTCTGACGAAGTTGTGCAACATCCTTACGTGTCAGCCCTGTGGTAATAGCAATACGTGATGTGGTGGCTTTTTCACCTGCCTGCAACAAAGCCGCTTCAGCAGTTTCAACATAGACCTGACGCGCAATCTGGCTGAACTCACCGAAAGAAACCCCTCGCTGATGCAGTATCCGAACCAAAGGCCGAAGAATATGAAAAATGATAGAATGTAGAATTTTTTGCATTTTTGGGATTATATTCCCAAAAATAAAATAAGCAATACTCAGCACTAAATCAAAAGTAATAGACATAAAAAAGCCACTGCAGATATACAGTGGCTTAGGAAGTGAAACAAATCAGACTTGGGGTCGATCTGACTTGGTTGAATCACTTTCGCAGTAGCCCGGGCTAAGGCCGCTGCGCTTTTATTAACTACAAATCCGGGCTAGGAATGCAGTTTTTGAGGAGGAATCTTTTGCTTGTTATTTGCTTCTCTCGGGGCTTGTTTTTATTTACTTTAGCATAGAGTTTTCTGAATGTCATTCAGGTAGCATTCATTTTAATGAAAGATTTTTAACTGAATCACCGTTAACATTAAGAAAGTTGCTATAAATCAAGCACAATATTACCGTCCGTCTTGTTAAAACCGCTCTGACTGACCTAATCTGAAAAGCTAAATTGGCTTATTATTAACCTCTAATATAGATACAAATTGATAAATATCATTTTTTATATAAGCAATTGCTAATATAGTTCTCAGAAATAACTCTCAGAGGACTTAACTATGTTCACTATCACCAAAAATATGGGAGAAAAGTTCTCCCCAATGTACTTCCTCGCCTCATTAGGTGCAGGTGGATTGACGGTATCATTCTTCATGTATCTCATGTTTATGACGCCACATAAAGACACTCCAGTACCAACTTTTGGCTCGCTGCTTGAGGTATTTCAAAGTGGTAATGTGGTGCAAATGCTAATGGTGGTTGCCGCACTGGTCGGCATCATTATCTTTGCCACCTTGCACTACCGTTTACTTGCCTGGAACATCAGTGAATACAAGCAATTCAAACAAACTGACAGCTTTCAAACACTGCTCAAAGGCAATGGTGAAGTTCAGTTAATGGCTATTCCATTGACATACGCGATGTCGGTGAATGTTGCTTTTATTCTTGGCGCACTGTTTGTGCCGGGCTTGTGGACCATTGTTGAGTACATGTTCCCACTGGCACTGCTGGCCTTTGCTGCTATTGGTGTTTATGCCTTAAGAATTTTCGGTGATTTCTTTGGCCGTATCCTGACTTCAGGTGGTTTTGACTGCAGTAAAAACAATAGCCTGAGTCAAATGCTGGCAGTTTTCGCCTTCGCTATGGTTGGAGTTGGTTTCTCTGCTGGTGGTGCGATGAGCCACACTGTTGTGACTTCGGGTATCGGTATTATCTTTGCGATTCTGTTTTTCACCATCGCTGTATTGTTGGCCTTGATTTCACTGGTGCTTGGTTTCCGCTCTATGCTGGAAAATGGTGTGGATCGTGATGCTGCAGTTTCACTATGGATTGTGATTCCAATCATTACCGTACTGGGCATTGGTTTCTATCGCATCATTATGGGACTACACCACAATTTTGATATGCCAACCTCAGCACCGGGCGCATTAGTACTGTTCTCCATACTGGGTAGCATTCAAGTGATGTTTGGTCTGCTGGGTTACCGTGTGATGAAAGATACTGAATACTTCAAACGCTTTATCCATGGTGATGATAAGCATGCGGTTTCATACGCACTGATTTGCCCTGGTGTCGCCGGAACAGTAATGGCGTTCTTCTTCTTGCACAAAGGACTCGTTGCAACAGGCATCGTGAGCATGTTCTCAGCACCCTACTTTATCTTGTTAGTGCCGGTGGTATACCTGCAATACAAAACTATCAGCGTCTTGCTTCGTTTGAATAACAAGATGTTGACTGGCAAACCAGCACCGGTACTCAAGCCAGCAACCTGACTTTCAATGATTGGTAAACCTTACTAATCAGTCTAAAATCGGCAGACGCTTTTGCATCTGCCGATTTTTCGTTTGGGGTATCGCTTCTATGTTACGTATTAATTTTATTGGCTGCGGCCAGCTTGGCCAAACACTAGGCTCCTTATGGCAACAGCAGCACCTACTCACCATAGGCGATGTATTAACCCGCTCCGCCGACAGCGCAGCGCAAGCGGTTAAACAAATCGGTGCGGGGCGCGCTATTTCATCGATACAGGATATGCAAGCTGCTGATATCTACATGCTGGCGTGTGGCGATGATGCGATTGAGTCGTGCAGTCAAACACTGGCGGACAGCCAGCTGATACAGCCAGGAAATAGTGTATTTCATTGCAGTGGTGCGCAATCCTCTCAGCTGCTGCATGCCTGCCAATCGCAAGGCGCGCTGATTGCCAGCATCCATCCGATCAAAAGCTTTGCCGATATTACACTGGCAGCACAAAGCTTCTCAGGAACCTATTGTGGTGTCGAGGGTGATGAAGCTGCTCTGGCGACCCTAAGCCCCTTATTTACAGAAACAGGCGCGAAGCTACTGCCAATCCTTGCTGAGCATAAAACGTTGTATCACGCTGCTAGTGTGATCGCCTGCAACTACCTTGTCGCTCTGGAAGAGTTAAGTATTCAAGCTTTTGAACAAGCGGGTATTGAGCGTCAACAGGCTCTCGCAATCTTACAACCCATTGTCACAGGAACGGTTGAGAACATTTTTAACTTAGGCACTGTCACTGCGCTAACCGGCCCTATCAGTCGTGGTGACCACAGTGTAGTGACGAAGCAATTAGCTGCAATGGAAGACTGGAATCCGGACTATGCAACCGTCTATCGGCAATTAGCTAAGATTGCCGTCCCCTTGTCTCAGCAACAAGGCAACGCCAGCGCAGCAAGCCTGAGGGAAATTCTGGGTTCACTTAATTCGGATTAGTTTATCTAAACTGTAGGCGAAAATCTTGTCTCTTGTGCGGTGCGGCAAAAACCTTATTATTGCAACCATGAAAACACACTTAAACACAGACGGAGTAAATAAAATGTCTACATTTAAAAAACTAACAAGCTCAATCTTTAACGCACTTGAAATGGCTGGTCGTGCTAAAACGCTTGCACACTTAGAAGGCTTAAGTGACCGTACATTGGAAGATCTGGGTTTTTCACGTGCATTAATGAGTCAGGGTGTACAGGCTTGGCCTTGGAAAGTGGATACTGAGTTAGCTGCTCAAACTGCTTCTACAGACTCTAACGAAATTAGCGCTGCTATTAAAGAACTTGAAGCGTATAACGACAGAGACCTTGCAGATCTGGGTATCTCTCGCGGTGAAATTCGTGAAGCAGTTGTTCACGGTCGTAAGGATGTCGACTCTGCGCACGCTGCATGATTAGTCTACAGCAAGTACTGACCATCGATTGATAAGTGTATTAATCACTTGTCAGTCGGTATTCAGGGGTTTAATCTGTCATGAATCCAGCTAATACTACACTTGCATATGGCAGACTCGAAAAAACAGGCGCATTCTTGCAGCCACTGTTCACTTAGTGAAATTTGCCTACCATTAGGCGTTAGTAAACAAGACCTTGAAAAGCTAGAACAACTCGTTCAAAACTCTCAGGTGCAACACGATGGTGATGTTGTGCTTCATCAAGGCGACTCATTTCATAAAATATATGCCGTCAAATCTGGTATGTATAAATCCATTAAACTTAGTCCGGATGGTCATGAAACCATTATCGGCTTTCACTTGCCCGGTGAATTAATTGGTTTAGATGCGATTTACCCGGAAGAATATACAAGTAGTACGGTTGCACTCACCAGCTCCGTACTGTGTCAGATGGACTACGACCAGTTGACCGAGCTATCTGCACACATCCCTGCGCTGCAGCGACAACTAATGAGCTTACTCAGCAAAGAAATTAATACCTCAAATGCCATGCACGGCGAGCTAACTGCTGAGCAAAAACTTTCTTCTTTTATCCATAATCTTGCGACTCGCTATGAAGTGCGTGGCTATTCTGGTACTGAGTTAGTACTCGCTATGACCCGTCAGGACATTGCGAATCACTTAGGTATGGCCGCAGAAACAGTAAGCCGTTTATTAAAACGCTTTCAGGATAAAGGTGTATTGCAGATTAAACACCGTGAAGTGAAGATTCTCAAACCCGATGTATTGTTAGCATTGACTGGTTGTGAAGCTCCTGCTCAAAGCGTCAACCTGACACGACTACACAAACAAGCTTAAAACGAAAAGCGTTCACCATGTGTGTTATAAGAGCGGTGCTTTAGAGTATGCGAATTACAAGATGCAGCGGGCAAGGTTATAGAATAAAGGGTGTTGCTGAATTGCTTCGTGACTAGCAAGTTGTGGTGCAAGAAAGATTAAAGACCCAATCAGGATAAAAAATACCCCACCGCTTTGCTGCACAGCCCGCTTCTGTAAGATATTTTTAAATCCCCAAAAGACATGCCCGGTGAGTAACATCGCGGGCAATGTGCCGACACCAAAGCCCAACATCGTCAGCGCCCCCCCCCAGGCAGACCCACTGACACTGGCCACGGACAATACTGAATACACCAAGCCACAGGGTAAAAAGCCCCACACCAACCCTTGTCGGAATGATTGTGTGTATGTCGCGGGTGCGCCTAATTTCAAATAGGGTTTAATTGCTTCCCAGAGCTTATAGCCAAATTTTTCCAGAAAGCCGAATGGCTTTTCAATGCGAAATAACAGCTGAAAACCAATCACGATAATCATGATCGCAGCGATGCGACGCAGCCATACTGACCAGTCGGGCAAGTTAAGCACCGTACCAACTTCGGCGCCAATAAAACCGAATATAGCACCGGCCATGGTGTATAACGTTACTCTGCCGAGGTTCATGTACAGCAAGTGGAGTTGGTTTTCGATTGGTTTGCGCAATGCTTGTGGTCTGTTTAGAGCGGCTTGTAAACCACCACACATCCCTGCGCAGTGCAAACTAGCCAACAGACCTAATAATATCGCTGATACAAATCCCATGATGATGCCTTAGCTGAGTCTATTTAGTGGGTATCGTTTGCTTATCTGATTCGTTTTGAATTTTATCATCATCCAATACTTTCAGTGCAGGGGTATGTAAATCATCAAACTGACCTGACCTGACTGCCCAGAAAAATGCACCAATCGCAAACACAACCAGTACCAAGCTCAGCGGGATTAACAAGTAGATAATATTCATAATAATCTCAGTAAGATACCTTAGTCTTCCAGCGTTATTCGGTTGATTCTGCGTGCGTTTAAAACCACCGCTAAGGAGCTAAGTGACATGCCAATTGCTGCCATCCAGGGCGCTAATAAACCACTGGCCGCTAGAGGTAATACCGTCAAATTATACATGACCGCCCAGCTAAGGTTTTGACGAATCACTTGCTGTCCGCGCTTTGCAATCTGTTGGGCAATATTAAGACCTTTTAAGCGCCCACCCAATAAAATTATGTCTGCCTGGCTTTGGCTAAGCTGGCTACCACTTGCCATTGCAACACTCACATTGGCCTGCCCAAGTACCGGAGCATCATTCACACCATCTCCAACCATCGCTACCTGATGACCTGCGGCTTGTAGCTCTTGTAGATAAGCCACCTTGTCAGCAGGTAATAAATCCCCCAGAGCCGTATCAATTGGTAAAGTTTGCGCGAAACGAGATACCACCGCTTGCCGGTCTCCACTAATCAAACTGATTTGTGTTACTTGCTTCTGATCATTATCAGGAGTCTGTTTAAGTGCTGTCAGCACATCGTTGGCATCTCTTCGGACTCTGTCCGACAAATACACCGCCGCCAGTACTTTGCCGTGAACCGCTAATACCACAACACTGTGTTCATCCTGCAATACTGGCATGTCGCTTATCTCGCATGCCTTGGCGATCCAAGTCGCATTTCCGGCAAAATATTGCGTTCCTTGCACCACACCATAGACGCCAGATCCATGAACGGACTGAACATCCGTCGCACTTAACTCCGTCGGACGGGTCAATGCACTGGCCAATACATGATCAGAATGTTGCTCAATCGCAGACAAAATTTGCAGGCATTGATCAACTGACAGACCTGTGGATACCTTGTTAGGATGATCAAACAGATCCACATACTCAATCACCAGCTCGGCAGTACTCAAGGTACCCGTTTTATCAAAACACCAATGATCAACGGTCATCAATGCTTCGCAAGAATCTGCATTACTAAGCAGTACACCATGACGACTTAAAAAGTGACTGACAACAGTCAACACGGCGGGCGTAGCTAATGAAAATGCACAGGGACAACTGGCAATCAGTACTGATAAGACAATACTAAACACCCGGTCCGGCGCGACGATATACCAAAACACACCAACCGCTACCGCTATCACTAATAGCACGGTGACAAAATAGCGAGCCATCTGATCGGCAAAGCGTACCCGCTCCGGACGATGTGATTGGGCGCGATCTAATAATTGTTTGATTGAAGCAACCGCAGACTGCTCCCATGCTTGGGTGACCACTAAACGTAAGCTACCGGATTGTAACTTTGTGCCACCGGTCACCAAGTCATCCTGAGCATATGAAACAGGACGTGCCTCACCAGTCAATAGTGACTCATCTAACTGCGCTTCGCCACTTAATACCCTACCATCACAAGGAATCGTCTCCCCTGCTAGCACATCTACTTCATCACCTTTCCCAAGCTGCTGAGGACTGATCACTAAGGTTTCACCATTGCGCCAAACTGTCACCAGCGGAGGCAGTAATTGCCTCAACGCATCCGCACTGGAAGCGGCGCTATAACGTGCCCGCATTTCCAAAAAGCGCCCCAAGGACAGGAAGAATACAAACATGACGGCAGAGTCAAAGTACACCTCAGCAGCCACATTGCGTTGAATTAAGAGCTGCCAGACACTCGCAGCATAAGCCCCCCCAATCGCCAATGCCACCGGCACATCCATACCGAGATGACGATTTTTAAGGTCAAACCAAGCATGTTTGAAAAAGGGAGAACCCGCGTAAAACACTACAGCCGTAGCCACGAGCATACTCACCAGATTTAAAAACTGGCGAATACCTTCATCCATCCCCTGATAATCACCTAAATAGACACCAATGGCATAGGTCATTACCTGCATCATGCCAAAGCCAGCCACAGCCAGACGCTTTAAAGACTGACGGTTTTCAAACTCACGCTTATCGACTCCGGTTTCACTGTCATTAAGGGGGCGGGGTTGATACCCCAATCGGGCAATCGTGCTTAAAATATCACTCAGTGCACTCTGCTCCGGTTGCCAATATAGCTGTACCTGATGAGTGTCCGGGTTGAGTTGCACACGCTCTACTCCCGGTAGTTTGGACAAGGAACTATCAATTAACCATGAGCAACTACTGCAATACATGCCTTGCACATAAATACGCGCACAGGCTTCGCCATCTTGTTCTTTTTGATACTGCGAACGCACTTCCGGCTGATCGTAATATTGCCAGCTATTGCTATCACCGTATTGGTCAGACACAGCCGCTTCCGGCAACTGTCCACCACGATACTGATAGAAATCACCCATACCATTTTGCTGAATAAAGTCGGCAGCCGCCAGACAACCGAGGCAACACATCGGCTCCTGCTTACCGTTTACGTCCAGATGATAATTGCTGTGTGCGGGGACTTCTAAACCGCAATGATAACAACTCACGTCCTCATGCGTGTGCTGATGGGAATGTGCAGAGATGGCTAGATCAGTCATGCCGAAGACGCTTATTTAGACTGAGTGATTGCAGGGGGGACAATGTCAGGTGCATTTCTGTACGCGATGTAGATGGTGAAGCTACTTGCCAGCACGACTAACATTGGCAGTAAAATCACCATCCACACCATGCCATAGCGATACCACGGTAGTTCGATTTCCTGAGAGTTTTGAAGCATATCCATTTTAACATCCTCCGGGAGGGTACTTTGTGTGAGTGTAGATACTAACAAAGCAATCGATTAGATAAATTGATATGGGTCAAACTTGTGGTGGTCTAAAACATAGCGAAAAAAAAGAGGAGCTAAAAAGCCCCTCTTGGTGTTACTCATAACACTAGTTCAGATCATGATAGAAACATTAGTACACTCTTACAGTGACTTTAGCTGCATTATCACGCCCAAAGCTGTCTCTGATGGCATACCAGAAACTGTCCGTACCGCGATATCCTGATCTTGGCGTGTAGCGTAGCTTACCATCAACAATCGCAATCTGTCCGCCATTAACAGAGTATTGATTTACATCCAGAATCGTTAAACCGGCACCCGTATCATTCGCCAACGGATCAAACGTAATCGGTGTATACGCAATGGTGGTTACATAATCACTGTATGCCACCGGATACTCTGCTTCACCAGACACATTAATCGTAACCACACTGCTGTTCGTGCGGCCTAGTGAATCTTCAAACACGTACCAAATTTTATCTTCACCCGTGAAGTCAGTCTTAGGCGTATAGACAATTTTATTACTGCCGATAGATACTGTGCCACCACGTAGTGACCATGGATTGGTCGAAGTAAGCTCCAGGCCACTTCCGGTATCGTTGGCTAGTACATCAATATTCAGTCTGGTGTTGAGTGAAGAGTAAACCGTGTCAGGGTTGCCCACTGGGTAGGCATTTTCTGTCACCGTTATGGTAGCTACGCCATAGTTGGTTCGGCCCTGATTGTCTTTAATGTTATACCAAAGACGATCTGTACCACTGAATCCACTCTTAGGTCTGTAATTGATTTTGTTATTCACAATATCAACACGACCACCCTTCTCTGACCACTGATTAGTGCTGTCAATGGTCAAGCCAGCACCTGTGTCATTGACCAAAACATCAATCGTGATAGCAGTACCCTCCTGAGTACTCACGTAATCAGGGTTACCAACAGGGGCTGCACTACTGCCGCTATTCTGCGCATAGAATTTCACAACACCATAAACAGCGGGAGAACTACCACGGGTAATCTCGTTATAGCCAACCTGCCAGTACTGCGACGGTGCATTAGCATCACGTGCAATGACGCGATAGTAATATTCACCCGTTGCATACAACCAGGGAACAGTCAGATTCGTTGCCTGAATGCCATCCTGACTAAACACAACGCTTCCCGAGTCAAAGGTTGGAGTTGTTGCGATATCCAGATCATAACGAATCGTTTGTCCCGTCAATGACTCAGATGTATTCCACTTGAACGTATAACCACCGCCGTTAACTTCAGGATCTTCAAGCGTGAACGGCATTGGGTCGCCGATTCTCTCAACAAACTGATTATAGTTTTGTTCAACTTTCGCCGCTAGGCTCGAGAAAATCCGATTGTAGGCAGCGACTTTTTCGGGGTTCGTGCCGCCAACATATAATTTATCGATATCAGGACTTGAGGTAATCACCGGGAACACAACATTGTAATAACTATCCGCTTTCTCCTGAATTTTCTCAGCCGTCAGATACTTATTCTTAATCTCAAGCATCGCCTCTTTAAGCAGGTTTAAATTACCCGGCTGCCTTAAGAATTGCTGATGCAGCTCTTGGCCCCACCAATTCGCATGTGACTGAGTCCAGCGAGGCAGGTCGGTACGCTCGGTGTAGCCTGTATCAAACAAAGCACCTAATCCAAGGTCATAATCCCACGGTACCATGTAGAATTTTTCAGTATCCTTTGGGTTGTACAGGTAGAAGTTATGGAAGTTGGTATCGTAATTATCTAACAGTAAATTCACTGCTAACCAACTCAGGTAATTATCCCGATTAAAGTATCTATTGAAGACCTGACTGGTGAAGTCCAGAGATGGATTGTTCAATGCCTGCAGCATCTCCACAAATTTACGGTGATCATCACCTCGCTTAATCTCCATGAGCTTTTCAAAGGCATCTTCATCCAGTGGCTCACCTGCTTCATCCAGCGCAAATGCCGGATCATCTCTGAAAAAGAAATTCTCAGCTTTATACACCCCGGAATCATCATCCCAACCACGTTGAATAAGGTATTCTTTTCCAAAATACTCAACGTGGGTATACAGACCATAGTCCTCAACCACACCCTGATCTTCAACTTTGAAGTTTACAAACTGGGTCTGCATACTGGGTAGATTTGGAATGTCCGCAAACAGGTCATAACTTAGTTTGTTACGAATACGGCTAAAGTCCCAAAAGCTCTTCACTAGCTGAATGCGACGCTCGCCACGCCATAAATCATCACTGCTATCGAGCTTCACCCGGAATGATTTTTGTGGTGCGCCACGGCTGGTTGCACCCCGTTGGCGTAACTCAGCATTAGAGACTAAGCCATCATCCGGAAAGTCATCAGCCGTCATATGGACTTTTATTTCCGGCTTAAAATCATCACTGCCATCAACGTCATTAAGTACATCCTCGAGTGTACAGCCGTCATAAGTACCCGCCACACATGGACCTGTACCAATGACAGTTTTGACTCTCATATTTAATAATGTCGGGGCCGAGCTATCATAAATGCCCGCAGGCTCTACTAAATGACTGGTCGTGACTGACGACAAGACATCCGCAGACAAGTGTGTCGCTGGCAAAACGCACGCTGCGAATAATGCGATACGAAACGGTGTATTACTTTTAAACATAGAGTCTCCCTCTCTTAGCGTCTATATGTTTCTATCCGTAACAAAGCATATAAGTTCAAGGCTGAATATCTGCTATGTGATCAGGACTAGTGGCTGTAATTCACTATCAACTGGCAACTCAGGCAATAAAATAGTTAAACGAATGTTCATTATTATTCTGCGCTTGGTTTGGTTATCTTGTCAGTCAGCAGGTAAACATAAAAATAATCAACTTGCAGATAACAGTCACATTGGGAGTCATTTATGAAACATTCGAACTACTCACGTCGCGGCTTTTTGGCTAGCGTGTCATCTGTTATAGGCGGATTACTTGTTTACCGAAGTGCTAATGCTCGCGCGTTGACCCCTCGCACAACCGAAGGTCCTTTCTACCCCCGTCCGTCCATGCGTTTTGCGGATGTGGATAATGATCTGGTGAAAGTAGAAGGTGCAGTCCGTGAGGCCGGCGGTGAAATCATTCATCTAAAAGGCGTGCTCACTGACAAACAAGGGAGACCACTTGCCGGGCATCGCGTCGAAATCTGGCAATGTGATGTGAATGGTAAATATCTGCATACCGGCGATAGACAATCAACTGCGTATGATCAGGGATTTCAGGGGTTTGGTCACGATATAACGGATGCCAATGGCGCTTACCAATTCCGCACGATTAAACCAACGCAGTATCCTGGTCGTACGCCACATATCCACGTGAAGGTGCTGAGTGCTGAGAGGGAACTGCTAACTACACAGTTCTATATTAAAGATCACCCTAATAATGCACGGGATGGCTTATTTAACTGGATGTCTGCAGAGGAGCAGGAAGTGGTGTCTATGGGGTTCCGGAAGGGAGAATCGGGTATTGAGACATCGGTGAATATCATCGTTTAACGACGTACCACGAGATTCATCACCTCTTCAAACGAATTGCCGCGCAAGCCATATCGCTGTTAACAATATGGCTTGCAGCAACGGACTATCGGATCGCTAAACATCTTATCATTAACAACCATTTAAAAAATCCTTTATATTTAATACGTTAAAAATCGAAATGAGGGAATGAGAACGATAACGACCGAGGTTTATCTTTTCCCAGGTAGCGATTACGGGTATCAAATGTGTTTAGATCAAAAATATGCAAAGTTTTCCAATTTGTAATATTCCTGAAAAGCTGACGACTTAGTATCTCGATTGCTTAGCCAAATAATCAGCTATACCAGATACATTTTTTATTGAAAATTACGAACAAAATTCAATCACTCCAATACAATCACTTCACATTTGTTTCCGTTACTCCTAAGATGAAGTGAAGAAATTCATGAGTTTTACCCCGTTATTTCACCGTTTAACCTCAGGATTGCTATGAAAAATTTCAAATTGAAAAAACTACTTCTTTCTTCTCTCGTCGGTGCTGCTTTATTTAGCAGTGCATTATCCGCCGAAGAACTTCGCTTGCTGACATGGGGCGGATATGCGCCTGATGACGTCATCGAACTGTTTAAAAAAGAAACCGGTATTGATGTCAAAGTCACCAAGTCTAACAACGAAGACATGATTTCAAAGCTGCGTGCCACCGGTGGTTCTGGTTTTGACTTGGTACAGCCGAGTCAGGATCGCGTGACTGGTGCTCAGGAAAACTACGACATCTACAAACCGATGGATCTGTCTAAGATCAAAGCGGAATCTTTCATTGCTTCCATGCTGGAGGCCACTAAAACCAATACAACACTCAATGGCGATGTTTACAGTGTGCCGCATATCTGGGGAACCAGTGGTTTAGTGGTAAACACTGCCGCAGCAAAAGATGTGAAGGACTATACCGACCTGTGTAGTGCCGATCTCAGTGGCAAGGTTTCTTACCGTCTGAAACGCCCAACCCTCATTGGTTTTGCATTTGCGATGGGCGAAGACCCTTTTGCCGCCTACTCCGATGTTGAGAAGTACACGGAACTCATGTCAAAAGTCGAAGCGAAGCTGGTGGAGTGTAAGCCTGTCGTAAAAACCTACTGGACCGGCGGAGACGCGCTACTCAATCTATTACGCTCTGGTGAAGTAACCGCATCGATGGCTTGGGATACTGGTGGCTGGAAGCTTAACAAGGAAAACAAAGACATCACTTTTGTAGCGCCAACATCCGGTGCCTTAGGCTGGATTGATACCTTCACGCTACCCCGCAAAACCAAAAATGAAGAAGCCGCTTACAAGTGGATTAACTTCGTGATGCAGCCTGAAATTGCCGCCCAAATCACGGCATCTGCCGGTAACTTTACTGCATCAGAAGGCGCGGATGCCTTTGCTGACGACGTCTTAAAAGCACAGTTTCAGGCAAGCTTCCCAAAAGAAGCACTGGATAATGTGAAGTGGTATCCACCAGTTCCTGCTGGTTTAGAAGCCATTGAAGGTAAAGTGTTAGACCGTGTAAAAGCGGCGAAGTAAACACGGATGACCTCTACACTTATTGATCTGGAAACCCGTCATGTGAATAAGCATTACGGGGACTTCACTGCCGTCAATAACGTTAGCCTGAAGATTGAAAAAGGCTCGTTCTTTTCAATCCTCGGGCCTTCGGGCTGCGGTAAAACCACCTTACTGCGTATGATTGCTGGCTTTGACGAACCCGACTCAGGCGACATTCTCATACAAGGCGACTCCATGCTTGGCGTACCACCAAACAAACGCCCGGCTAACATGGTGTTCCAGCACCTCGCCCTATTCCCGATGATGTCAGTTGCAGAAAACGTCGCATACGGTTTAAAGCAACGCAAAGTGCAGGCGGCGGAAATTACCAAGCGCGTGAATAATGCTTTGGAAAGTGTTGATCTCGGTGACTCAGGAAACAAACGAATCTCACAACTTTCCGGTGGTCAAAAGCAGCGTATTGCCATCGCACGTTGCTTAGTGCTGGAACCAAAGTTATTGCTACTGGATGAACCATTAGGTGCGCTCGATCTGAAACTGCGTGAGCACATGAAAGTCGAGCTAAAACAGATGCAAAGTCGCGTCGGCACCACCTTCATCTACATCACACATGACCAGTCTGAAGCCTTGGTTATGTCCAATAATATTGCAGTAATGAACAAAGGCTCCTTTGAACAAGTCGGCTCACCTTCGGACTTGTATTATCACCCTGAAACCGCCTTTACCGCAGGGTTTGTCGGCGATGCTAACCAATGGCAAGCGAGCGTTAGTCACATTGAAAACGGTGTGTGTACCGCCAAAGTCAGTGATGGTCTGACGTTAACTGGCCACATCAACCCGAACGATGCACTCCAGACAGGTGACCTTGTCGATGTGTTTGTCCGCCCAGAAGCCATCAAAATAATTGCTGACCACACAAGCCAAAACGACCAACAAAGCAATCAAGTGGACTGCATCGTTATCGATTTATTATTTAATGGAGCCAACAGTACCGCCCTATTAAAAGAAACCATTAGCAATAAAGAACTGCATGTTGCTTTACCGCAAACCGGTGAATACTCCGGCTTACAAAAAGGCCAGACAATCACCATCGCCTGGAACCCGGAGCAAACACATTGCTTTAAGGTAGTCTCGTGAAGGCACAATCGCGCTTATTCTTCTATTTGCTACTCACGCCCTTTTTCTTGTGGCTGTTACTTCTGGTGATTTTGCCGCACATCGACATGCTCGGCATTGCACTACGTGAGCAAACCGCACCCAGACAATACGCCTTCAGCTTTAGTAATTTCAGTGAGTTTTTCAAAGAGCCATTGTACTGGCGTACTTTTTTACGCACCGCCATCATGTCGATAGTAGCCACTGCACTGACGCTCCTGATTGCATTTCCGGTGTCTTACTACATCGCCAAAATGCTACGTGGTCGCTCCAAGTCCTTACTATTCTTACTCTGCCTGATTCCGTTTTGGGTGAGTGAATTGGTGCGCACCTATGGCTGGATGATTCTGCTACGTGAGACAGGTGTGATAAGCAATGCTTTACAGTGGCTGGGGCTGGTGTCCGGCCCTGTCGAACTACTGTATAACGATGCCGCCATTATGGTGGGGCTCGTCTATACCTCAATGCTATTTATGGTTGTACCTCTGGTAACGGTGCTGGAAAGTTTAAGCGACGACATCATCGAAGCCAGTTATGACTTGGGCGGCAATATGTGGACGACCATGAAGAATATTGTCATTCCTCACGCCATGCCGGGTATTGTCTCTGGCTGCATTATTGTTTTTATGATGACGCTGGGGAATTACCTCACACCCAATTTACTCGGGGGTAAAGACAGCCTCTGGTTTACCGAACAAATTTACACACAATTCATCACCCGCTTTAACTGGGAACTAGGTTCTGCCTTTGGCATATTACTGTTACTGCTGTCCTCTCTCATCGTTTGGCTTGGCCTCAAACTCACTAAACAAACCCTCACGAGTACCATGGCCTCATGATTCCTTCTATTGCACAACCCGCATCGTTACGTTGGACGTATAGAATCTATATTCTGATGTTCTATATTTTTCTGGTTGCACCATTGCTAGTGGTAGCAACCTTTGCATTTAATGACTCCCTATTTCCATCACTACCATGGAACGGTTTTACACTGGATTGGTTTGTGAGTGATACCTCCGAGCGTTTAGGTGTTTTTAGCGACTCAGCCATGCTAGAAAGCGTGGGCATCTCAGCATTTGTCGCGTTTTGGGTAACAGCTTTATCCTTATTAGTGGCGACCAGTAATGCATTTTTGTTTGAACGCTATGATTTTCGCTTTAAAGAATTTTTCTACATGCTGATGTTATTGCCTCTGGTAATTCCGGGCGTCATTCTGGGCATTTCTATTCTCATTGCCTCTAACTCCTTTGTGAATGCAGTCGATGAGGCATTTAATATTGAAGTGGAGTTTTTAAGGCCGGGCTTGGTGCTGGTGATTCTCGGGCAATTCGCATTTATCACAACTATTGCAACCATGGTGATTAGCGCGCGTTTGCGTAAAATGGATCGTTCCCTAGAGGAAGCCGCTTACAATCTGGGTGCAACGAAATCAGCAGTGTTACGCACCATTACGCTGCCCTATCTAAAGCCTGCACTGGTAGGCGCAGGTATCGTTGCATTCCTGATGAGTTTTGAGAACTTTAACACCACGCTGATGCTAACCAGCTCAGATTCACCACTGACTATCACAATGTTCGACCGCTTGCGGGAAGGCTCAACACCGGAGTTAAACGCAGTCTCGTTGTTACTGATGATTGTGTCAGGGATATTGGCGCTGCTTAGCGTGCTGGTGCAGATAAAAGAAGCATCATAAGCAAGCTGAGTCTTATCAACAACTCAGCTTGCCAATTTGACAGCGTGAACGGTTATTCCTCAGTCCATGTGACGTCTTGGCCATACAGTGGCACCGTTGACAAACTCATCTTCGCTGAACCATTCTGTAACTCAGTAGCATGCGACAGATAAATTAGCGTCTTGTTTTCTTCATCATAAATACGAGTCACTTTTAACGACTTCACCACTAGCGAAGTACGTTTAGAGAACACACTCTCGCCTCCATCATCCTTTTCAATATCACCGATCACTAAAGGGCCGGTTTGGCGACAAGAGATGGATGAATTGGAAGGATCACTAAACACATCACCATTACGAAAACGCTCAATCAGCCCACGATCAAAGTAAGATACATGACAGGTAACACCTTTTACTTTGGGGTCTTCGATCGCCTCTATTTTAATATCGCTACCCAGCCAGTCGACATTCACATCACCAACCTCATCTGCAATAACAAGTGATGAAGCTATCAAAGAAAATCCGCAGCCTAGCAGCGTTGAAAGTACAGTCACATGTCGTTTATTCATCAAGCTTCTCCTTATACATCGGGGGATTTGTTAAAGCCTCATCTTATACCCTGCCTCGCTATAAAAACAGGGCGTTCATTAGACCCTCGTACTCGAAGATACCATCCATCTCTTAGCCACATCCTCTTATTCCAATCTGAGGTGATTGCTTAATACATGATCAGGTGACTAAAACCACTCATCCATGCCAATACTGTCCTGCCCTCAGTGATCGCTTAGGCTTCCACCCAATAATTGTAAATACCCCCGGATTTCTTATGAAACATTCACTATTAAAGCCGAGCACTCGTTCGTTACTACTCCCACTGCTTTGTTCAAGCCTATTAGTAGCCTGCGTGAGTGAGAAAAAACAAGCGACTACTGACCCTGCTACTCAGGACGCCCCCACTAGTACACAACCAACGGCTGTGCCGCTAACCACTTCTGACACGACACAAATCAGTGTACAGGCACGCTCTAAAGAGTCTCAGTTTAGCGTTGCAGACACCGGTACTGAGCTGGACATTTCAATCAGCTATACCGATGTCGTCGCGGCATCACATAGCCAGATTTTCCTAAACACTGATAACGATACCTCAACGGGTTTTAGTTTTGATCAGGAAGCATGGGGTGTGATAGGTGCGGACTATATGGTTCAGGATGAATACCTTTATATGGCGCTGTCTGATAACGCAGACTGGGACTGGCAGCCAATCGGGCGAGTCAGTAACTATGCGCACTCTAGTAACCAGATCAATATGACGATCAGCAAAAGTCTGATTGGTAACCCTTGTGGCAGTATTCAGGCAGGTACCATGGGACGCAATGATGCATGGGGTGTAGAAACCATGTATCCGGTAGCGAAAGAGCTGACAACGGTGTCTATTGCTAATTGCTCAGTGGATGCTGAAGCACCAGTAGTCACTTTGAATGGCGATACGCAAATCACGCTAACTCAGGGCTCTTCATTTACTGACCCTGGTGCAACAGCGATTGATAATATGGATGGTGATATTTCTTCACTGATTCAGACAACAGGTTACGTCAATACCAGCACGATCGGCTCTTACACGCTGGCTTATAGCGCAACTGACTCTTCTGGTAATGTCGGCACTGGTCCAACGCGTACAGTTACTATCATCGAGTCCACAACCACTCTGCCACCGGTTGGCCTGAATGACGACTGGAGCACGCTTGTAAATAATCAGTCATTATATGCTGGAACGGATACCAGCTTATCGCTGAATGCTTACCAGCATGGGACGACTAATGACATCTACCTCAACTTAAGCAAAAGCTTTGGCACTTCAGTGGGGCATATTCAGATTTATCTGGATACGGATAACAATCCTGCGACCGGCTATCAGGCATGGGGTAATAACAGCACCTCTGCGGAAGCTGGCGCTGAATACATGATTGAAGACGGCCAGATGTATCAATACACCGGTGCAGGAATTGACTGGAGCTGGTCAAATCAGCCGGAGCAAACGGCGTATTCTTATGTTGAAGATACCTCTGCTGGTGCAACGACATTCTCTGAGATGAAATCAATCTTCTCATCGTCAATTGTTAGCGGCGATAATGTTGGCATTATGATTATGAAGATGAGTGCTGACTGGGTAAGCCAGGATGTGTTTACGCCTAATTCGGTTTATACGTTGCGATAACATAAGCACTTTGGGCGTCAATGGCGCTTAGATAAAGGCTGACCTCCCACTTCAAGAGCAATTTTGAAGCGGGATTTTTTATGATGAAATCAGCCTGCATAGTACCTAGTCTGGCAGCAAGCAATGTCACAATAGCAACTGCTAAGCTTGATTAACGCTTCGGCTAAATAAGGCTAATACACCGAAAACAAAGGCTGCACCGGAGGTGATGACGCGTATAGCATTGGCGCTATTCCATTGACTTCGGACAGCTTCCCAGTGAGCAGGTAGGTTCTTCGGATCCCACGACTCAGTGTCGTAGTTCAACGGTAAATTCACTTGCCGCGTGTAAACAATCACACCCAGTATATAAACCAGTGTAGCGGCAATGATGAGCCAGAACGACCAGTGCCCACGGTGCGGCAGATTAAGCAAGCAGACCACGACTCCAACTGCTCCGGTGCCGAAAAAGAAGCTAAAGAACATTGGGTTGCGTACATGGACGTTAAACAAAGACTGGACGGTGGCGTAGTATTCACCACTGACTTGCAGCATGGCGGGGTTAACGCTGAAGGTATACGTCCAGAAGAAGCCCGCCATAATGCCTGACATGATGATAAACAGGCTCAGACTGAGATTTTGTGTGAGGGTGTAGCTTATTTGCATGATGGTCTCCCGAATGATGGTGGTTGAGCATGGTCATCATCATCCGGAAAAGCGCGGTGCTGCGCCTTATCATTTGTTAAGTCAGGGCGATTTTTTTAGATCTGCACGTAAACGTGACAGCGTGACGGGCGTCATGCCCAAGTAGGAGGCCAGATGGTGCAAGGGAATGTGTTCCGCCAGATCCGGGCGTTGCTCCAGAAGCTTTTGATAGCGTTGTTTGGCGCTTAGCGTGAGCAGATCGTGTTCTCGCTGGAGTTTGCCATCCAACAGGCGTGTCAGCAGTTGATATTTCAGGGACTTTACCGTGTCTTCAGGCAGTATGGCCTCGAATTGCTGCATGTCGCATTGCCACAATGTGCCCACTCCAATGCAGCTAATGCTGAACAATGAAGGCTCGTGTTGCATGCTGGGCGTGAGTGGCAAAATGAGTGCGCCGGGGCCGAAGAAGTTTTTATTGAAGGCTTTTCCGTCTTTATTCAGAAAGTACATTCGGATGTGGCCGGACTCGATGAGGTAGGCATTTGACCAGCGGCTGCCTTGGTGGAGTAGCGTAGTGTTGGCGTCGAATTGTTTGGGAGCAAAGGCACTTTCCAGAGTGTTGAAGGACTCCGAGTTTAAGTCTGGGAGGGTGCTTTCTAGTAATAGTTTCAGATGTTCTATTGATTTTTTCATACCCAGCAACTCAGACTTAATCTGCAAGCAGCCAACGCCACAAAGGAATCAAATTAATACACTTGCCGTCAACTTCAATCTGCTCATCACGATGCTGAGTAACTAACTCTGCGCTATCAAGCTTCATGTATTTCATACCCTCCACCAAGCCATTGATCTCACGGTCAAATGTTTTAGCACCCTCAATATTGACGCTCACATTGATCAATCGGGCTTGCTTTCCGGGTACATAAAAATCGACCTCCTGCACACCTTTGTAGTAATACACTTCCCGATGATTGCGACGCAGCTGAAGGAAAACTAAATTCTCATACAGTTTGCTTAAATCATCAGAGAGCGAGGTATTCAGCAGTGTCTTAAACCCATTATCGATTGCATAAATCTTCTTTGGATTACGTTGTTCTTCCTGAACAGAATTCCTGAAGATAGGCACAGAAAACATCGCATACGCATCCTCAAGATAACCAAAGTACTGATAGAGCGTATCCTTGCTGAGCTTATGCCCCCGCCCTTTGTACTCATTGAACAGTTTGTTAATACTCACCAAGGTACCGATATTGCTCAACGAATACTTAATCAGGTGTCGTAGCAAATGTGTGTTCTTAATATCGTAACGCTCGATGAGGTCGCGATAAATAATCAGATCCAGATAATCCCGCCAAATTCGTTGTTGGATATCCTCATCCTGCTCAAACGTTTCTGCAAAACCGCCTTGTGTCAGGTATTTAGCAAAGGCATGCTCGATATAGCTGATACTCTTTGAAGAATTGAGATTGACCTCGACTTGGTGAAACCGCAAATACTCTGCAAACGAAAAAGGGAAAATTTCATAACTTAAGGTACGCCCTCTTAAGCTGGTCGCGATCTCTTTACTTAACAGACGCAAAGACGAACCCGTCACAAAAATTCGCACATTCAAGGTGTCATGAATACGACGTATATAACGTTCCCACTGCGGAATGTTCTGAACCTCATCTAAAAACAAATACACCCGCTCATCACGCTTGTCGGGATACAGCGCGTAGTAGCCTTCCATTAAATGATCAAGATCTGCCAAAGTAATATCAAACAGACGATCATCTTCAAAGTTGAGATAAATGAGATTTAACGGGTCGACCGTTTTTCTCAATTCATTAATCAGGGCATAACAGAGATGCGTTTTTCCACAGCGGCGTACACCAATGAGAGAGATGATTTTTTGACTATCCAGTGGGATTTTATAGTCGCGGGGAACGACTGTTTTGGGTTTGGACTCGTGGAAATCGGTGATTAGACGCTGAAATAATGCTTTCATTGTTTCCCCCTAGAGAAGGAAAAAAAACTAAATTATAGACTTATTAAAAAAGAAATAATAGTGAGCAAGCATTATCTAGCTGATACAGTGCCCACTAGTGTCCAAAGCATTCCAATGTTAGAAACTGACTCAGTCGTTTTCACAAACTTCGTTCAGATACCAAAATTGATTCCCTCGTCACGATTAATATTAGATTAAACTTCAGTATTAGAAAAAAAGATGATTATTAAACGCCTTTCCCAACACAAGAACCCTTAAAACTAGGTTAATATACCCCCACTCTGTCGAAGTATTCTTTTTCGATTTATTTAGATTGAAAAATACACCTAAAGGCTGAGAAACAGAGGTGATTTATGTTAAAGCTAGAAGATATAAAAAAAGACGCGCAAGTTCGTGGTATTCAAGCAGAAGACATTGTACGAATCGTTCAAGTAGAGCCGGTTGGTGGCGATGCGATGACAGTCTACTATAAAGACAGTCAGGGCAATCTAGGCGAGCAAATGTTATTCCGCTCAGACGAAGTACGTCTTGAGATGGCCACTGTTGGCAAGCCATGGGCATTTGATGCGCCGGGTGCTGAATTCAAGTTGGGTATCGAAGCTTATCGAGTGAGTCAGGCGTCATTATTTGATCCCATGATGGCGGTACACACCTCAAACGTGGAGCCATTGCCTCACCAGATATCGGCAGTATACGAAGCCATGCTACCTAGACAGCCACTTCGGTTTGTCTTAGCGGACGACCCTGGTGCCGGTAAAACCATTATGGCTGGGCTATTAATTCGTGAGCTCATTATGCGGGGTGATGCCAAGCGGATTTTGATCGTTTCGCCAGGCTCACTCACCGAGCAGTGGCAGGACGAGTTACTCGAAAAGTTCGGTGTTACCTTCGATATCTTTAGCCGTGAAAAGCAAGAGCAATGCGCTTCTGGAAACTACTTCGATGAGTCTGACCAACTCATATGCCGTTTAGATCAGTTGTCGCGCAGCGAAGAGCTACAAGAAAAACTCAAAAACACTGAGTGGGACATTATCATTGTGGATGAAGCCCACAAGCTATCGGCTAGTTATTTCGGAAATAAAATCAATAAAACCAAGCGCTTTCAGTTGGGTGAAATGCTTGGCTCCATTACCCGCCACTTTTTGTTGATGACTGCAACCCCCCATAACGGTAAAGAAGAAGACTTTCAGATTTGGTTGTCTCTTTTAGATGGTGACCGCTTTTACGGTAAGTTCCGAGAAGGTGCCCATAAAGTCGACGTGTCAGACATGATGCGCCGAATGGTGAAAGAAGAGCTACTCAAGTTTGATGGTACGCCGCTGTTTCCTGAACGACGTGCATATACCGCTAATTACGAGCTTTCTTTAATGGAGGCATCACTTTACGAACAGGTGACTACCTACGTGCGTGAAGAGATGAATCGCGCCGATAACCTCGACAGCAAAAAGAAGAACAATGTTGGTTTCGCACTAACCATGCTGCAACGCAGACTTGCTTCCAGCCCTGAAGCTATCTACCAGTCATTGAAACGTCGTCGCAAGCGCTTAGAAGATCGTCTTGAAGAAACAAAGTTAATGGCGCGTGGTCAGGCTGCCCAGAAAGGTGGCGTGGCTGAAACACTAGGCGAATACACCGTCACAAAGAAAATCGATATTCCCGACAATTACGATGACCTTGATGAAGATCTCAGCGCAGAAGAGTATGAGATTCTTTCAGAACAAGTGGTCGATCAAGCTTCCGCCGCAGAAACCATCGCGGAACTAGAAGCTGAAATACTAATTCTAAAAGATCTTGAGCACCAAGCGCTCACAGTTGTTCAATCCGGAAACGACAAAAAATGGGAAGAGCTATCATATCTGTTGCAAGACAAGCCAGAAATGTTTACTGCCAGTGGTGCCCGTCGCAAGCTGCTGATCTTTACTGAGCACAAAGACACCCTTAATTATCTGGTTAAGCGGATTAGTGACATGCTGGGCAACGAGAATGCGGTACGCACCATTTATGGCGGTACCAACCGGGATGAGCGCCGCAAAATACAGGAAGAATTCCGCAACGATCCAGAAGTTATTGTATTGATTGCCACCGACGCGGCAGGCGAAGGCGTGAACTTGCAAAACGCCAACCTCATGGTGAATTACGATTTACCTTGGAACCCAAATCGGCTGGAACAGCGCTTTGGTCGTATTCACCGTATTGGACAAACCGAAGTTTGTCATCTCTGGAATATCGTTGCTGCCGAAACCCGTGAAGGTGAAGTATTTAAAAAGCTCTTCGACAAGATTGAAATTGAAAAAGAAGCGCTGGGCGGTAAAGTCTTCGATGTGCTTGGTGAAGCCTTCGATAATGTCTCGTTAAAAGACCTACTGGTTGATGCCATTCGCTACGGCGAAGCGCCAGAAACTAAAGCCAAAATGAACGAAGTGATTGATGGTGCGCTCGATGCCGAGCACTTAAAAGAAATCCTGCGTCGAAATGCTTTGGTCGAACAGCACATGGGGCTGGAAGAACTCTATGCCGTAAAAGAAGAAATGGAAAAGGCCGAAGCCCGTAAACTACAGCCTTACTTCATTCGCGCCTTTTTTACCGAAGCATTTCAAACCTTGGGTGGCGAAATGCGCAACCGTGAATCGGGCCGCTTTGAGGTGCGACATGTACCCGCAGCCATTCGTGAGCGCGACCGCATCATCGGCGAGACGCGCACTCCGGTTCTACGCAAATACGAGCGCATCTGCTTTGAAAAGCAGTATGTTCGCCAGCAAGGCAAACCAATGGCTGACATGATTCACCCGTCGCACCCATTAATGCATGCCTCAACCGATTTAGTGTTAGAAGCCCATCGCCCTAAACTTAAGCAAGGCGCCGTGTTGGTAGACCCAAATGATGATGGTTTAGAACCTAAAGTACTCTTCATGGTGGACCATACGGTAAGAGAAGGCGGCAATTCCACTGAGATTGCATCGCGTCGATTACAGTTTGTAGAGATCGACGAAAAAGGCAATGCCATCAATGCAGGCTGGGCACCTCACCTCGATTTGCAACCCATCGACGACTACGACTTAAAGCTCGTTGGCGATGTTCTTAATGCGCCTTGGTTGAATGGAGAGCTAAACAACAATCTTGAAGCATTGGCCCTAAACCACGCGTCACAGCAGTTAGTGCCAGAGCACTATGGCGAAGTGAAAAGCCGCCGCGAACGCCAAGCTGATAAAACCCTTGCAGCCGTGAATGAGCGGCTAGTCAAAGAAATTAATTACTGGTCTGATCGTTACATAAAACTGCAAGACGATGTAAACGCAGGCAAACAACCTCGCATGCAGCCTGAAATGGCACGTCGCCGCGTAGATGAACTCACCGCTCGATTAGAGCAGCGAAAAACTGAACTAGAAGCACTAAAAAACGTCGTCTCCAGCACGCCAGTAGTAATGGGTGGTGCCTTGGTCATTCCACAAGGCTTATTGGCTCATCGCAAAGGCGAAACCCAATTTAGTGTTGATGCCGAAGCCCGCTTACGCGTGGAACGCATCGCCATGAACGCGGTAATGGATGCCGAACGAAGCTTTGGCTTTGAAGTAAAAGATGTAGGCGCAGAAAAATGTGGTTGGGATGTTACCTCACGCCCACCGGCCAATGCCGATGGTTCAATCCGGCCCGACCGCCACATCGAAGTCAAAGGCCGCGCCAAAGGCCAAAGCACTATTACCGTTAGCCGTAATGAAATCATCTATGGCTTAAACCAAGCAGACAAATTTATGCTCGCCATAGTCATTGTTGATGGGGAAGAATTTGAAGGCCCCTACTACGTTAAAACGCCGTTCACCGTCGAGCCAGACTTTGGTGTAGCCAGTATTAATTATGATCTCAGTGACCTGCTCTCAAAAGCAGTATCACCGGAGCAAACGCTATGAAAATAGAAAGACTGTATTTATCGAACTTTCGTCGGTTTCGAGAGTTAGAAATCAGCTTTGATTCCAAACTCACTGTTCTTGTTGCCCGCAATGGCCAAGGGAAAACAACCATTTTAGATGCAGCAACCGCCGCACTAGGGCCATTTACGGGCGCTTTTGACCTTGGTAAATCAAAGCATATTGAAGTGAGAGATGCTCGCTACCTCCGTAAGGAAGACCGATCAGACAGCGAACAACAATTTCCGGTTGTGATTAAAGCTGATTTTGATTTGCTTGATGAGCCTGTAATCAGAGAGCTCAATAGCGTAAAAAGCAAAACGACCACCAAAGGTTCCGCGCATTTAAATAAATTGGGCAAAGATTTGATGGAACAAGTGCGTCAGCTGCAAGACATTAATTTGCCCATGCTGGCTTATTATGGCTCAGGGCGTTTATGGAACAGCCATAAAAACATGCAGCGCAAAGCCGTACTCAGCGAAAGCCGCAGTATGGGTTACGAAGACTGCTTCTCCTCGGCCTCCAGTTTTACCCAAGTGCAGCAATGGATGAGCAAAGCAACTTTTGCGGCCTTGCAACAACAAAGCATGGAAGCCTATGAGGGTTACCCATTACAAGACCAAATAGATGGTATTAAGCAAACCGTAAACCGTGTGCTGCAAAACCAAGAGTGGTCGGGCTTTCACTACAGCATGCAACATGAAGAGCTAGCCATGACCCATGCTGACTTAGGCGTACTGCCCGTGAGCCTGCTCAGCGACGGCGTGCGTGCGATGGTCTCGTTGGTGGCAGACATGGCCTGGCGCTGCGCCAAACTCAACCCGTACTTAGGTAAAGACGCACAAACTAAGGCAAAAGGTATCGTATTTATCGATGAAGTGGATATGCACTTACATCCACAATGGCAACAAACCGTGATTGGCTCATTGCGAGAATCTTTTCCAAATATCCAGTTTATTGTGACCACCCACAGTCCGCAGGTATTGTCCACAGTACCTGCTGAATGTATTCGCGTGCTAAAAAACCAAACCGACTCAGAAACGGGTGAACTGGAATCTACAGCAAAGGCCCCTGGGCATCAGAGTTTAGGTGTTGCCAGTGCCGATGTTATGGCGACCATACAAGGCGTAGACCCAATACCCGACGTTGAACCTGCACATTGGTTAACCGAATTTAAATCGCTTATTACTAATAGCCAATTAGAGACTGAGCGAGCGCAAGAGCTTAAAGATAAAATCATGGATCACTTCGGCGAACACCACCAAGAGTGGTTAGAGTGCCAACGCTTAATTCGCTTACAGGTGATGAAAGCTAAGCTACCGAAGCGTAACGGTTAAAGGGGCAGTTATGCACAAACTCAATCGCCCCATCCCGCCTGCTTGCCTAAGCCAATACCAGCACGGCCTTGATAACTGGCGCGCGGTAACACCAGCGCATAAAACCGAAATATGGCTAAAGCTGGATGAAATGCAGCAGCAACGCTGTGCCTACTGTGAATGCGCCATTAAAACAAACAGAGAAAACAGTAATTCTCATATAGAGCATTTTCGTCAGCGTAGATCATACCCACAAGGTACATTCCTATGGAGTAATTTGTTCGGTTCTTGCAACCGCGAAGACAGCTGCGGCAAGCATAAAGATGACCTACCGCCTTACGACCATCAAGATTTAATCAAGATGGATGTGGAAGACCCAGAAACATTTTTAGAATTCTTAGCGGATGGTAATGTAGTGCCCGCCAAAGGGTTAAACCCAGACGACAAACATCGTGCAGAAGAAACCATTCGCATTTTTAACTTGAATGGCTCATTGCGCCAAATTCGAGAAACGGCAATTAAAGGCTACATACAAACTGCCGAAGAACTTGCCAGCTATGCAGAGGAATTTGACGAAGACGAATGGCTGCCATTACTGCAAGAAGAATTAGACAGCATTAAAAGCTTGCCCTTTACAACAGCCATTAAGCATACCTTGTTACCCGCGTAATTGTGGTGGTAAACAGGCTAAAGAGAACACTATGAGCAACACAAAAGAACATAAAATCATCAGCCCCAAAAAACTCATCGAAGTGGCCTTGCCATTAGATGATATAAACGCCGCTGCAGCGCGAGAAAAATCCATTCGCCACGGCCATCCAAGCACTCTGCATTTATGGTGGGCACGTCGCCCATTAGCCGCAGCCAGAGCAGTGATTTTTGCTCAGATGGTGAATGACCCATCGGAGACTGTTCAAGGCGATAAGCGCCTTCGTGAAACTCAGCTAAAGATCACTAACGAGCGTGAAAAGCTATTCGACATTATTCGCGAGTTGGTCAAGTGGGAAAACACCAATAATGAAGAGGTATTGAATAAAGCGCGTGAAGCTATTAAAGAAAGCTGGCGCTATACCTGTGCGCTAAACAAAAAACATCCGCAAGCTGATGAGTTATTTAATCCTGAAAAACTGCCCGCGTTTCATGATCCTTTTGCTGGAGGTGGTGCCATTCCACTTGAAGCGCAGCGCCTCGGTTTGGAAAGTTATGCCAGTGATCTAAACCCGGTTGCAGTCATGATTAATAAAGCCATGATTGAGATTCCGCCTAAATTCGCTGGTCAAGCACCCGTAGGGCCGGTTCCAGCGGGTGAAAAGCAAGGCAAACTTGTAGAAGACTGGTCTGGTGCGAAAGGATTAGCAGAGGATGTTCGCCGTTATGGCTATTGGGTTCGTGAGCAGGCCTTTAAACGTATTGGTCATGCATACCCTCAGGTTTTAGTTACTGAAGGCATGGCCTCAGAAAGAGAAGACTTACGTCCCTATGTAGGAGAAAAGCTTACCGTAATAGCGTGGCTTTGGGCTAGAACAGCTAAGAGTCCAAACCCTGCTTTTAGTCATGTTGACGTACCTTTAGTTTCAAGTTTTGTTGTCTCTGGAAAAAAAGGAAAAGAAGCGTGGGTTGAACCAATAATTTCAGGCGATACTTATCAATTTAAAGTTCATACGGGAAAACCTGATGATTTAGCGAAAGTTAAGCTAGGTACGTCCGCAGGAAAATGGAAAGCGTTTAACTGCTTATTGTCAGGATCACCAATTTCTTATGATTATCTCAAATCTGAAGGACAGGCAGGAAGAATGGGGGAAAGGCTACTCTCTGTAGTAGCAGAGGGTAAATCCGGCCGCGTATTTATTAACCCAACAGATGAAATGGTAAATATTGCAAAAAGTATAACGCCTTCTTGGAAGCCTAGTTTAGATATCAACTATCATCCCCGAGATATCAAAACACAAATCTATGGAATGACCAAATATGGAGACTTATTCACCAATAGGCAATTAGAAATGTTGACCGTATTCTCTGACCTGGTTGCAGAGGTTAGAGAAAAAGTGCTTGTTGATTTAGAAAGCCAAAACAACCAGAAAGTAGATGCGCAAAAATACGCCGACGCTATATCGACATACTTGGCATTTATCGTCGAACAAGTTGCTAACCATAGCTCTACAATTTGTGGCTGGAATTCAGCAAATACTCAGATGAGGAGCGTTTTTGCTCGCCAAGCCCTGCCTATGAGCTGGGATTATGCGGAGTGTAACGTCTTTAGTAATTCTTCTGGTAGTTTTAACAATCTATTTGAAAGAATGATAAAAGGGTTCTCTTCATTAGGTGATGGGAAAGTCGGTAATGTTGAGCAAGCTGATGCTGCATGTCAGAAGATAAGTCAATTTAAAGTTGTTTCGACAGACCCCCCGTATTACGACAATATTGGTTATGCTGACCTCTCTGACTTTTTTTACGTTTGGATGCGACGATCTTTAAAGTCAATCTACCCAGAACTATTTTCTACATTAGCGGTTCCAAAAACGGAAGAGTTAGTTGCCACTCCATATCGTCATGGAAGCAAAGAAAAGGCTGATAGTTTTTTCTTAGATGGGATGACCAATGCAATACGATCACTAGCGCAGCAAGCTCATCAAGCATTCCCTGTGTCAATTTACTATGCCTTTAAACAGTCCGAAAGTAAGAATGAAGGAACTTCAAGTACTGGCTGGGAGACTTTTTTGGCAGCAATAATTGACGCCGGTTTTACGATTGATGGTACTTGGCCAGTTAGAACAGAAAAAGAAGGTCGGGCGATTGGTAATGGTTCAAATGCATTGGCGTCATCAGTTGTTCTTGTTTGTCAGAAAAGACAAATTGATACAAATTCGGTATCTAGACGCCAATTCCAACGTGAACTCCGTGAAGAAATGCCCGAAGCCCTTGAAGCGATGATCGGTGGCAGTACTGGCGCATCGCCTATCGCCCCGGTGGATTTAGCACAAGCCGCTATCGGCCCCGGCATGGCTATCTTTTCAAAATATGAAGCGGTCCTGAATCAAGACGGTAGCAAAATGAGTGTGCATGATGCGCTTATTTTGATTAACCGCGCCATCACCGATTACCTTAACCCAGACAGCGGTAACTTTGACAACGACACCTTATTCTGTGACGACTGGTTCAGCCAATACGGTTGGGGCCAAGGCCAGTTTGGCGAGGCCGATACTCTCGCTCGAGCCAAAGGCACATCGGTTGATGGTGTGCGAGACGCCGGTGTGATTGAATCCGGCGGCGGTAAAGTACGTCTATTGAAGTGGAGCGAATACCCCACCGATTGGGACCCAAAAACCGACACCCGCACCCCAGTATGGGAAGCCTGCCACCAGATGATTCGCGTGCTGAATCAACAAGGCGAAGCCGAAGCCGGCAGCCTGTTGGCCAAAATGCCAGAGCGTGGCGAGCAAATTCGACAGCTGGCCTACCACCTATACACATTGTGTGAACGCAAAAAGTGGGCAGAAGAAGCCCGCGCCTATAACGAATTGATTGGTTCCTGGCACGCCATTGTTGCTGCTTCACATGAAGTAGGTCATCGCGGTACCCAGTCTGAACTTGGCTTAGATTTTTAAGAGGGAGAAAAAAAGAATGAGTTTAAAACCATGGCGTGAAATTGCCCGCCCTCACAAAGATGTTTTAGAAGGCACTTTTAAGCAATCTGAATTTGCGGCTGATATTTCGCAAGTTGCTTCAGGGACGGCAACCGAAGAATATCAAGATGCCGAAAAGTTCTTCTCCCGTACCTTTATTACTGAAGGCATGCGCTTACTGTTAATGTCGGTTGCACAGCGCTTAGCGGGCCAAGGTGGTGACCCGGTCATCCAGCTGCAAACCGCATTTGGTGGTGGTAAAACCCATACCATGTTGGCGGTTTTGCATTTGGCCTCTCGCCAAGTCAGTACCGATAAACTGGAAGGCATTCCACCTCTATTGGATGAAGCAGGCATCCATGACTTGCCCAGTGCAAAAGTGGCAGTCATTGATGGCATTAAGCTGTCACCTAGCCAGCCACAACAACACGGCTCAGGTAAGGAAAAGGTTGCAGCGAACACACTGTGGGGTGAATTAGCTTGGCAACTTCTCGGTGACGAAGGTTATGCCATGGTTGCCCAGAGCGATGCCGATGGCACATCACCGGGCAAAGAGGTCGTGCGGCAGCTGGTTGAGAAGGCGGCGCCTTGTGTCATTCTCATTGACGAGCTCGTGGCCTTTATTCGCCAGTTAGAAGTCGGCAAACAATTTAAAGCAGGTACCTTCGATAGTAATATCTCATTTATTCAGGCGCTCACCGAAGCCATGAAAGCGGTCCCCAACGCGATTCTATTGGCCTCGTTACCGGAGTCTGAATTAGAAGTGGGTGGCACCATGGGCCAACGTGCTCTGGAATCGCTGGAAAAATACTTTGCGCGTGTTGAATCGGTTTGGAAGCCTGTTGCCAGTACTGAAGCCTTTGAAATTGTACGCCGCCGTTTGTTTGAATCGGCTGGTGAACGTGCTGAAGTGGAAGGCATTAGTCGGCAGTTCTCTGATTTCTATCGCACTAATAGTGATAAGTTTCCGTTGGAAACTCAGTCGAATGTGTATTTTGAAAGACTTTGCCAGTCTTACCCCATTCACCCAGAAGTGTTTGACCGCTTGTATGAAGACTGGTCGACCCTGGATAAATTCCAGCGCACGCGTGGCGTGTTGCAGTACATGGCCATTGTAATTCACCGCCTTTGGAATTCAGATAACAAAGACGCGTTGATTATGCCGGGTTCCATTGCCTTGGATGACAGCAATGTGCGTAACAAGAGCATTCACTACTTACCCCAAGGCTGGGAGCCGGTTCTGGAAAAAGAAGTGGATGGCCCACGCTCAGAGCCCGCTAATATTGATGGCCATGACACCCGATTTGGCAGTGTACAGGCTGCCCGCCGCGCGATGCGCACCATCTTTTTAGGCAGTGCCCCCTCAAATGCGGAACAAGGTGTTAAAGGCTTAAATCAAGAACATATTTTATTAGGCTGTGCTCAACCTGGTCAGACCCTTGGTGTATTTGAAGATGTGCTGAAGCGTTTACGAGATCGTCTTCATTATTTGTATTCAGAGCAAGATCGCTACTATCTGGATACGCGGCCAAATCTGCGGCGTGAAATGGAAAGCCGAAAGCATAATATTAATGAGTTCCAAGAGCTTCACCCGTTATTAAAAGAGCGTGTAGGAAATGTATTTGGGCGCAATCACTCCTTTGGCGGGGTTCATGTTTTCACGCCATCGGTAGATGTACCTGATGACTATGGCTCGGGCCCACGCTTAGTAGTGCTACCACCAAACGCTGCATACAGCCGAGGTGATGCCAGACAAGCTTATGAGGCTGCTGAAGGGATACTGCGCAACCGAGGTGACCAGCCACGACAAAAGCAAAACCGGTTGATTTTCTTTGCTCCGGAATATGATGTGGTTAGCCGTTTAAAAGATGCAGGTAGGACCTATCTTGCTTGGAAGAGTATCGTGTCTGATGTGGCTGATGGGAAGTTGGATCTAACTGTATCACTGTCCAAGCAGGCTAAGCGCAATATGGATACCGCCGAACAAAGCTTGCATCAAATAGTGCGCGAAACTTACAAGTGGATTATTTGTCCAGTTGAAGATTTTGTGCGAGGCAAGCCGAAGCTGACTTGGGAAGCAGTTTCAGTTTCACCTACTGCGCAAAACCTCGTGACTGAAATTGAAAACACGCTGCGTGAAGAAGAGTGGTTGATTTATGAGTGGAGCCCTATTCATCTGCGTAACACACTTCAGCAGTGGTATTTAAAAGATGATGTCACTGAAGTAGGTGCATTAAAAGTCTGGCAAGACAGTTGCCATTATTTGTACCTACCTCGCCTTGTGAATGACCAGGTTTTCCAAAATGCGATTACTTCGGGCTTAGATAGTGAAGACTACTTTGGTTTTGCTTCGGGTAAAGATGATGATCGTTATTTAGGTTTTGTTTTCGGTCGTGGTTCCATGTCGATTTTGGATGATTCTTCATTGTTGATCGAGCGTGAAGCAGCCGCTGCTTACCGAGAGCGAACAAAGCCAGCGCCCCCACCAGCCCCAGTTGGTGGTGGAACTTCACCGTCCCCAGGCGGTGTTAATGACCCTGGACCTGAAATTGGCCCGACTCCTGGAGGTGGTGGAGGGACTATTCCCACACCGGCAAAAAATAAGAAGCAATTTTACGGCAGTATTGAACTCGACCCTGTTAAAGCAAAAATGGATTTTGCGAATATTGTTGACGAAGTGTTGGAACAGTTTACTTCTAAACTGGGTGTTGAGGTTTCAATTTCTGTTGAGATTCAGGCTAAGTCAAACGAGGGCTTCGACGAGGCGGTAATACGTACTATTTCGGAAAATTGTAATGTTCTTAAATTCAGTCATTCAGAGTTTGAAGAGTAATGCCGTAGCTACCTAGTAGTATCTTTCATGCACATTATTCGGGCTGGGCTCTCTAAAAAAGAAGAAACAGCCCTCAATCAAAAAAGCAACTTCATACCCCCCTCTGACAAAGGATAAATATCAAGGTCAGAGGGGGAGAAACTTACTTCCCCGGCCCAAAGAACCGCGTCTCCTCAACAATTGTATCGCGTGAATCCCCTTCCAGTTCACTCAGTTTCAAGTGCACCGTCTGACTCATCGCGACTAACTTATCCTTAGGCACCGTTACCTGCGCAGTGACATTCGCGATCTCACCCGCCGCAATCACACGGTCATTCAGCACCTTAATCTTGGCATCTGGCAAGCCTTCTACTACCAGCTGATAACGCTGATCAAGATTACCTTTATTCATGACTTTCAAGGTGTAAGTATTTTCAACCAGATTACCGGACACCACTTTATACAGAGCGTTGCGGTCACGAATAATATCCATCTGCACAGTACTACGCATAAACAGTGCGATCAGGAAGCCTATTGCCAACACACCTAACAACCCTGCATAGATCAATATACGAGGTCGCAGGAAGTTGGTTTTACGCCCTTCCGTATTGGATTCTGTGGTGTACTGCACCAGATTTCGCGGCTTACCCACGCTATCCATGACTTCATTGCACACATCAATACAGGCTGCACAGGCAATGCACTCGTATTGTAAGCCGTTACGAATGTCGATACCGGTTGGGCACACTTGCACACAGAGTCCACAGTCAATACAGTCTCCGGCTTTATTCTCGTTTTCGTTACGCTTTTTGCCTTTCATGCGCGGCTCACCACGCTTTTCGTCGTAGGCAATAATCAGTGTGTCTTTATCAAACATGGCACTCTGAAAACGCGCATAAGGACACATGTACTGACACACTTGCTCACGCAGGAATCCGGCATTACCGTAAGTCGCGAAGCTGTAAAACAGCACCCAGAAGACTTGCCAGGCAGAGGCTTCAAAGGTCCAAAGCTCTACTGCCAGTTCCTTAATTGGCGAGAAGTAACCCACGAAGGTAAAGCCAGTCCATAGAGCGAACGTTACCCACAGGAATTGCTTGAGAACACGTTTGCGGATTTTCTCCGGCGTCCACGGTGATTTTGTCAGCTTGATCTGCTTAGCCCGCGAGCCTTCGACCAAACGCTCCATCCAGATGAAGGCGTCCGTCCAGACAGTTTGCGGACAGGCATAACCACACCACAAGCGTCCGGCAAGCGCGGTAAAGAAGAACAGCGACAGGCCTGCCATGATCAACAGCAGGGTCAAAAAGAAGAAATCCTGAGGCCACATAGTGAGGCCAAAGATATGGAATTTACGGGCAGGAAGATCAAACAAGATGGCTTGCCGTCCGTTCCAGGTGATCCACGGCGTGATGTAGTAAATACCTAACAACAGCAATAAGGTGATATTCCGCAGGTTCTGGAAGTAACCCTTGGTCTCACGCGGATACACTTTTTCATGCGATTTGTAGAATTTAATCGGCTGGGGAGAAGGATTAGCATTGCTCATGATGCGTCCTCCTCACTCTCCAACTGACTATTGCGTGCTTCGCGCTCACGCAACAGTGCAGCCGAGCGCTCTGGCAGGTGGATTAACCACGCGACCATTGCACCGGTTGCACTGGTAAGTCCCCAAAACAGGAAGAACCCAATGCTGTAACTTGTTGTGCGACTCCAATCCAGCGGATACGTGGCACTTTCCACTATTACCAACGGATCGAAAGTTGCAAAAAACAGTGCGGTGGCGACCGCAGCGGCAACAAATGACACCCAGACCACAACTCCTATTCGGCGATATAGCTCATGGTGAGGATGCTTACTTTCAGACAAGGGGCTCATTCTATTCTCCCAATTACTTGGACAGGGACATTACATAGGCGGTTAACAAACGAGTCTCTGCTTTAGTCAGCAGGTTCTCGTGTGCGGGCATCTGACCCTGACGACCTTCACGGATTACATCCTGAATGTCTGCCAGCTCAGAGCCATGTAACCAGATATCATCGGTCAGATTCGGTGCACCCAAGGCGTGCATACCTTTTGCATCTGGTCCGTGACAGGCGATACAAGTAGCAAATAAGGCTTCACCTTTCTTTGCTTCCTCGGCATCCGCTTCTGCTTCACGGCCACTTAATGTCAGCACGTAATTTGAAACCTGAACGATTTGTACATCACTCAAGCCCAACTTAGGCATCACACCCGCGCGACCTTTTACAATGGAGTGCTCGATTTGCTCTGGAGAGTTACCATATAACCAATCGTTATCGGTCAGGTTCGGGAAGCCTTTAGCACCCTGAGCCGCAGAACCGTGACAGCTTGCGCAGTTGTTTGAGAACAAACGACTTGCAGTTCCCATCGCCTTTTCATTTTTTGCCAGATCAGTCAGTTCCAGATCCGCAAACTTTTCAAAAGCAACCTTTTGGCGATCAATCATATCCTCACGGGCTTCTTCAAACTGCGACATTTGCGTCCACTTCAAAGCACCTTTGTAGTTACCTAGGCCCGGATACCAGTACAGGTAAATGATCGCCATACCAATGGTAATCACGAACAACCACAACCACCATTTAGGCAAAGGATTATTATACTCCTGGAGTGTTTCATCCCAGACATGACCGGTGGTTGATTCTTCGTCTTTACCGTTCGACTGGCTGGTGGCAAACAACAACCACGCAACACCGACAATATTTCCCACCACTAAAATGATGACATACCAACTCCAACCGTCAGTCATGGCTAGTCTCCTTCTTTTCTGGTGCATTTTCATTCAGGGGCATCTGCGCCATCTCATCAAATGCTGCTTTGTTACGTTTGCTGTAAGCCCAGAACACGATTCCGAGGAATACAACGATCAAAATACCGGTCATTACACCGCTGAAGGTTCCGCTCATTTCTGATCCCTCCCGTTATTGGCAACACCCAGGAATTGCAGATATGCAATCAAGGCATCCATCTCTGTCACGCCCTTCACTTTCTCAGCAGCACCATCAATCTGCTCCTGTGTGTAAGGATGTCCCAACATAGTGAGCACATTCATTTTGGTGGTGATCAGATCACCATCCAGCTCGCGCTCAGCTAACCATGGGAAACCAGGCATGTTTGACTCTGGTACCAAGTCGCGTGGATTCATCAGGTGTAAGCGATGCCATTCATCCGTATAACGACCACCCACACGGGCTAAGTCAGGGCCGGTACGCTTAGATCCCCACTGGAAAGGACGGTCATACACCGACTCACCCGCCACCGATGCAGGGCCATAACGCAAGCTCTCAGACACAAATGGACGAACCATTTGTGAGTGACAGTTGTAGCAACCTTCTTTGACGTAAATATCACGACCAGCCAGTTCCACTGCAGGATAAGGCACTACCCCTTCAGCCGGCTCTGTGGTTTGTGCCTGATACATTAGCGGCACAATTTCCGCCATTCCCGCGACGCTGATGACCAGTGCAATCAACACACCCATCACGCCAACATTGCGTTCTATAAAATCATGTTTAATCATCATTAAGCTCCTTGTGCCGCAACTGCAGGTGTTTTAATTGTGACCACTGCAGGTTCTACATCTTTGATTGTTTTCATCACGTTCCAAGCCATCAGGAACATACCGCCTAAGAACATCAGGCCGCCTAAGAAACGAACCACGTAGTACGGATAAGTCGCTTTAATACTTTCGATGAAGGTGTAAGTCAGCGTGCCGTCATCGTTCACCGCGCGCCACATCAGACCTTGCATAACACCCGCAATCCACATCGCAGCGATGTATAGCAGCACACCAATTGTGGCCAGCCAGAAGTGCGTGTTAATCATGGAAGTACTATACATTTCAGTCTTGCCGTATAGCTTTGGAATCAAGGCATACAGTGAACCGATAACGATAAATGCAACCCAACCCAATGCACCGGAATGTACGTGGCCGATTGTCCAGTCAGTGTAGTGAGATAATGCGTTAACAGTTTTGATAGACATCATCGGACCTTCGAAGGTAGACATACCGTAGAAAGACAATGACACGATCATGAACTTCAGAATTGGATCGGACCGTAACTTATGCCAGGCCCCGGACAGGGTCATGATTCCGTTGATCATGCCACCCCATGATGGCGCTAACAAAATCAGCGAGAACACCATTCCTAACGACTGTGCCCAATCTGGTAAAGCTGTGTAGTGAAGGTGGTGCGGGCCAGCCCACATGTAAATTGAAATGAGTGCCCAGAAGTGAACGACTGATAAACGGTAAGAGTAAACCGGACGATTCGCCTGCTTAGGAATGAAGTAGTACATCATGCCGAGGAAGGCCGCTGTCAGGAAGAAACCTACTGCGTTATGGCCGTACCACCACTGGCTCATAGCATCGACCGCACCTGAGAATACAGGGTAAGACTCTGTCAAACTCACCGGTACGGCCAGATTGTTTACGATATGCAGCACCGCAATGGTGATGATATAAGCCGCAAAGAACCAGTTCGCCACATAGATATGTGAAACCTTGCGCTTTACGATAGTACCGAAGAAGACGATACCGTATGCCACCCACACGACAGTAATCAATATGTCGATTGGCCAAATTAACTCAGCGTATTCTTTAGACTGAGTAAATCCCAACGGCAGCGTAACTGCAGCCAGAACGATCACCAGTGTCCATCCCCAAAAGGTGAATGCAGCCAATTTGGGCGCAAACAGGGGAACCTGACAGGTACGCTGTACCACGTAATAGGAGGTAGCAAACAACGCACTTCCCCCAAACGCAAAAATAACCGCGTTGGTGTGAAGCGGTCTTAATCGGCTGAACGTCAGAAATGAGACATCGAAATTCAGGGCGGGCCACGCTAACTGCGCGGCGATTATGACGCCAACTAACATCCCGACTATTCCCCATAACACGGTAATAATCGAGAATTGGCGCACTACTTTGTCATTGTAGGCTTGTTCACTCATGCATCGCTCCTTTCGCAAGCACCATAGATAAGATGTTTTGCGAATTATCAATGACAGTTGATTTTGAGGCTTTGACGTAGGTCAAGTGACAGAGTGTTAATGATTTGTGGGTTAAAACTTCAGACGGCGGGATTTCTGGAAGTTATTGCGCTTGAAAACACTACGCAAAGTAACTTCCTGAAATCCCTGAATGAGGTGGAAGCACCAATTCCCTTTTGCGAAATATAGCTAATGGTTCCATCCGATAGTGCGACGCGTTAGAATTCGTACTTTGAACAGTTTCAACGGAGCAATTGCGAGATGGGAAGAGCGTATCAAAACCGCAAAGAGTCCATGGCTAAAACATCAGACATGAAAGCCAAGGTCTATAGTAAGTACGGACGTGAGATTTACGTTTGTGCCAAAGCCGGCGGTGTTGACCCTGAAGGCAACCTTGCACTGCGTAGCTTGATTGATCGTGCCAAGAAGGATCAGGTTCCTTCTCACGTTATTGAGAAAGGTATCGAGAAAGCCAAAGGTGGTGGTGGTGAGGATTACTCCCCTGCTCGCTATGAAGGATATGGCCCCGGTAAGTGTATGGCGATTGTTGAATGCCTGACGGATAATCCGAATCGTACGTTTGGAGATGTTCGTGTCTGCTTTACTAAGACTAATAGTAAGATTGGAACTCAGGGTTCAGTTGCTCATATGTTCGATCACCTTGCCATTTTCATGTTTGCCGGTGATGACGAAGAAGCAATTCTGGATGCGCTGATGGAAGCGGATGTGGATGTGACTGATATTGAGAATGAAGACGGCAAGATCACTGTTTTTGCACCGAATGATGAATACGGTAAAGCGCGTGCTGCAATCGTCGCTGCTGTCCCGGATGTTGATTTTGATGTGGATGAGATTCAGTTTATTCCACAGAACACAACGCCAATTACCGATGAAGAAGATTTGGCGATGTTTGAGAAGTTTTTAGATATGCTGAATGATCTGGATGATGTTCAGAATGTTTATCATAATGCGGAAGTTTGAGCGCAAGGCTTAACCGCAAAGCTTAGAATATTGACGGGCAGGCTTGGAAATTCCATCTGCCCGTTGCTTAGATTTCTACACGAAACTCGATTTTTTACCCGCCCAAGTTTGACTCGATGATTTTATTAACGCCGTGACCAGGATTGGCCGCTTTGGTAATTTTCACCAAGTCGTATCTGGAGAGAATTTTTAGATCATTATTCAGGCTTGCAGGGCTTCTATGCATCGCAACCATTAGATCTGAAAAAATCACCTTTTCTTGTTTCCGTAAGTACTTCACCAAATTGGTTCTTTCTGGCTTAAGTATGAGCATAAGGTCTTTAGGGTCAACCCAAATTGTTTTCTTAGGGGTTACTCTCTTACCTTGATCTATTTCTTTAGCGGTTTCTTTAGCAGAAGCAAAGAAGTCCGACAGTCCACCTGACTTAATTTCTATACTCATTGTATGTACTCCTCAATTGCCGCTTCGAAGCGTTCTAAAATATCTTCATAACTACTGTTTTGCAATCATGCCTGTCACTGAGAGCTCTCATCATTTATACCCCTAATATTCTTAGTGTCTGACGTCGAATCCAAACAAAGACGTATATACTGTCAGGTAAAGAATCACACAAAGGAATATCAAAATGATCAAGAAAGCATATTTGGCTGGTGGCTGTTTTTGGGGCTTAGAAGATCTATTTCGCCAACAACAAGGCGTGATCAACACCGAAGTTGGCTATACCGGCGGAAGCGTTCCCAATCCAACTTACCGCAACCACGAAGGCCATGCCGAGGCAATGTTGATTGAGTATGATGATGCGGTCATCAGCTATCGTCAGCTACTGGAATATTTCTTCCGTGTTCACAACCCGACAACACTAAACCGTCAAGGTAATGACATTGGCTCATCGTATCGCTCTGCTATTTTCTACCAAAATGAAGAGGAAAAAGCAGAGGCAGAGGACTTTATTAAGTTTGTCGATGAGTCTGGAAAATGGCCAAATCCGGTTGTTACCACACTAGAACCACTGGATGTTTTTTATGATGCAGAAGATTATCATCAGGATTATTTGGTGAAAAATCCGGGTGGTTACACCTGCCATGTCGAATACTTTAAGTCGTATGACTAAACCGACACAATGAAGGTGATTAGATAGCATTTAAGGCTATTTGCAACCTAATGACCGAAACTAAATCGTGAGAGAATCGTCAACTATATAGACAATCAAAACGGGGACAAACAATGAAAATGATAAATCTCGGAAAAGCCAGCATCTACCTAATTTGCACCAGCCTTCTCACGGCCTGCGGCGCCAGCAATATAAGCTCCAGCCCAAATACAAATAAGCCAGAGACTCCAAGGCCAATGACTGTAAATACTGAAAAATTACTCAACACCATGATTTGGCAACTCGCTAGCATTAGAAATAGTGCTGGAATCACCTCGACTATGCTCAACTCCGGTGATGCTGCTAGCCGTTACCAAATCACCATAAACAATGATCGCATCTTCATTACTGGCGGTTGTAATAATATGAGTGGGAGCTTCTCACGTGGTGCGGATAATAGCTTATCAGTCGGCCCGATGATGGGCACTAAACGAGCCTGCACGGGCACTTTGATGCAATCAGATGCTGAAGTCAGTGATTATTTGAGCCGCGTTACAAGTTACTCCATCAACAATCAAACACTAACGCTGAAAACAGAGAATGGACAGCAGTTGAATTTTTCAGGTTCACCAACGGATGAGGCGAAGTACGGTTCAAAAGGTGTGCGCAAGTTTATCGAGCTGAATAGCACAGCCAAAGGCATTGAATGGCGTGAAGTCAAATACGACAGTCGCTGGATTCGCATAAAAGACGATGCGCCTTGGCAGTCAAATTTTCCGGGGATTCAGGGTTTTACCCCGAAGATGAATATGCACTATATCGTGCGACTGCATGAATACATTGCCCCGAAGACTAAGAAAGCCGTCTGGGTCAAAGACATGGTGACTACCAGCGGGATTTTGCGCTAGTTAATGCAATTAAACCACGCGCCATAGTAGCGGGAATTTAGGGTCAAATATCGTCATTTGGCCGCCTGCTACAGCTAATTTCTCAGAAATATCTAAGGCCTCAGACTGCTTTTCCAGCGTCATGGACGACTCGTTTAAAGGCTTACCATAAAAAGCTGGGCCATTGAGTGAGGTAAATTTTTCAAGGTTTTCCAGCTTGCCTGCATTTTCAAACACATGTGCGAGCACCGACATGGTCACGGATACATTGAAAATTCCGGCACAACCACATGCGCTCTCTTTTGCGCCATCCAAGTGCGGTGCTGAGTCAGTGCCTAAGAAAAAGCGTGGGTCACCAGACGTTGCTGCTTCAACCAAAGCCTGACGGTGTGTTTCGCGCTTAGCTACGGGCAAACAGTAATAATGCGGCTGAATACCCCCTACTAACATAGCGTTACGGTTAATCGTCAGGTGATGTGGGGTAATCGTCGCGGCAACATGACTGTCGCAGGACTTCACAAACTCCACCCCATCCGCGGTGGTGATGTGCTCCATCACGATTTTCAGTTCCGGAAACTGCTTGCGCACGCCCTTTAATGTTCGTTCGATAAACACTGCTTCACGATCAAAGATATCAATCTCGGCATCAACCACTTCGCCGTGGACCAACAGCGGCATGCCAATTTCCTGCATCGCTTCCAGTACCGGATAGACCGCTTCGATGTTCTTAACGCCTGCATCGGAATTCGTTGTCGCACCGGCTGGATAAAGCTTTAATGCCGTAACATCACCACTCGCAAAACCAGCCTTCACATCCGCCGGATCAGTTTGTTCAGTCAGATATAAAGTCATCAGTGGCTGAAAGCTGCTACCTTCAGGCAACGCTTGTTGAATACTCTCACGATAAGCAATAGCTTGCTCAGTGCGCACTACTGGTGGTACTAAATTAGGCATAATAATAGCACGACCAAAGTGCGCTGATGTGTATGGTGCAACCGCTTCCAACATCTCGCCATCCCGTAAATGTAAGTGCCAATCGTCTGGTGTGCGCAGTGTGATTTGCGTGGAAGTGCTCATACATTTACCTTTTGAATTTGCAAGATTTTAAAGCGGCTTAGCATAGCACCTTGATTTGCCATCGCAAGTCACTGACGTGAAAAGTCTCAAGTAAACTATTTGTCCCTGCAGCGGGACAAAAGCTAAACCATCACAACAGCATTCTCGATTACAATCAGAGTCATACTTGAAACAACTAACGTGACAGCAGGCTTAGTACATGCAATATATTGAAAATAAAACCTTCGACGAAATTGTTGTCGGGGACAGTGCTTCTCTTAGCCGTACGCTCAACAAGCAGGATATCGAATTATTTGCTTTAGCCTCCGGTGATGTTAATCCGGCACATATTGATCCGGACTATGCCAAAACCAGTATGTTCCACGTAGTCATCGCGCATGGCATGTGGGGCGGCGCTCTTGTTTCCGCTGTTCTTGGCACACAATTACCGGGGCCTGGCACTATTTACCTGAATCAATCCCTGAGTTTTCGCGGGCCGGTTAAGCTGGGAGATACGGTGACTGTCAGTGTGACTGTGACGGAAAAGACCCCGGAGAAAAAACGTTTATTACTGGATTGCTTATGCGTCAATCAGGCGGGTAAAACCGTCACCAAGGGGGTTGCTGAGGTCATTGCTCCGACTGAAAAAGTCAGACGCCCACGCACTCTACTACCGGATGTGGTCTTTGAAGGACGAGGGGCGCGATTTAAAGAAATGTTAGAGCGCACCCGAGGTATGCAGGCCATTCGTACCGCCGTGGTTCACCCTTGCGATGAAGCATCATTAACTGGCGCGATGGATGCGTATGCTGAAGATTTAATTGTGCCAGTTTTAGTCGGACCTAAAGGCAAAATTGAAACTGCTGCGAGAGCTGCCGGAATCTCGCTAGATGGAGTCGAGATTGTCGATGTACCACATAGTCACGCTGCTGCCGAAACAGCTGTAGAACTCGTCAGCCAAGAAAAAGCGGATGCACTCATGAAAGGAGCACTGCATACGGATGAACTGATGAGCGCAGTCCTGAATAAGCAAGCAGGCCTGCGAACGGAGCGTCGCCTTAGCCACATCTACGTAATGGATGCACCACATTACTCCAAGCCACTCTTAATCACCGATGCAGCCATCAATATACGACCGGATCTGGCCTGCAAACGGGATATCGTGCAAAACGCAATTGATTTGGCTATCGCACTGCAAATCAACACACCCAAGGTTGCCCTACTTAGCGCAGTGGAAACAATCAACGCCAGTATTCCCAGCACCTTAGACGCTGCCGCGCTGTGTAAAATGGCTGACCGCGGACAAATTAGCGGAGCTGTGTTGGATGGCCCGCTGGCATTTGATAATGCTATTTCCACAGAAGCAGCCGATATCAAAGGCATCGTGTCACCCGTTGCTGGTGATGCTGATATTTTGCTGGCACCGGATCTGGAAGCTGGCAATATGATGGCTAAGCAATTGATGTATTTGGCAGGTGCGGATGCTGCAGGCTTAGTACTGGGCGCACGAGTGCCGATTATTCTCACCAGTCGTGCAGATGATGCCTTAACCCGACTAGCATCCGCGACACTGGCCCAGCTGTATGTGAATCAACAGCGGCAGTAAACACTGCCTACGCCCAACTTCACATTAAGCTGAAGTCAAACAAAAAACAGCAGACATCACGACATCACGACATCACGACATCACGACATCACGACATCACGACATCACATGATAGCCTGCATCGACGTAAGCAATATTGCCAGTGACACTCTTCATCTGATCACTGGCAAGCCCCACCGCCATATTGCCCACATCCTCAATCGTCACTAAACGACGTTGCGGCGCGCGATTTCTGGCTTCATCAATCAACTCATCAAAATGATTAATCCCCGAAGCAGCCCGCGTACTCAATGGCCCCGGCGATAACGCATTAACCCGAATATCCTTGTGCCCAAGTTCAGCGGCCAGGTATCGGGTTGTACCTTCCAGCGCAGATTTTACTGGTCCCATAAGGTTGTAGTGATCAACCACTTTCTCGGCACCGTAATAACTGACAGTTAACAAAGCACCGCCCTGCTTCATTAAAGGCTCTGCACGACGCGCCATTTCAATAAAGGAATACACCGAGACATTCATCGCCTGCAAAAAACCGGCCCTCGAGCAATCGGTAATACGACCATGTAAATCGTCTCTTGGCGCAAAAGCTATCGAGTGCAACACAAAATCCAGCTTGCCCCAATCAGCTTCAATTTTCTGAAATACCGCGTCTAGCTCACCCTCTTTTTCCACGTCACACGGCATAATGATCGGTGAATCCAGCCCTTCACCCAGTGGCCTGACGTAAGGTTCTGCCTTCTCATTCACATAAGTAATCGCAATCTCTGCACCGGCATCATGAAACGCTTTCGCACAGCCATAAGCAATGGAGTGCCGGTTCGCAATGCCAACGACTAAACCTTTCTTTCCTTCTAGCAAATTCATTATCGTTCTCCGGAGATATCTCTGACTTAGCGATTATATTGCACCGCACAAAGAATCATCGTCAAGTTGCTCAGCTGATCATCGGGGTGAAATTATTTTGCGGACATATCCCATAATCTAAACGATATGCCGCATCAGCAACGCGTAGCCGCCATCCTCTGCAAGCTTAAGCTCAGGAAGATTATCCACAGGAATACGCACGATATGACCCGAGCCGGGAGCGACATCTATCGACTGCCCTTTTTCCGTTTCAAGCTGTTGGATATCAAAGCTAATATTACCAGCAGGTGTGATTAGCTCTACGGCATCATTGACCCCAAAACGGTTTTTAACATCTAATGTCAGCAAACCATTCTGTTTGTCAAAATGAGTGGCCTCTGCGACAAATTGCTGATTCGGGTTATCCGATGCGCCTTTTTCATAGTTTTGATATTCACTCGGCACATGACGTCGATAAAAGCCCTCGGTATAACCACGGTTTGCCAGATGCTCCAGCTCACTCATTAGGCTCATATCAAAAGTCTCACCCGCCACAGCGGCATCAATCGCGCGCCGGTATACTTGAGCAGTGCGTGCGGCGTAGTAATGAGACTTAGTGCGACCCTCTATTTTCAGTGAGTGAATACCCATTTTAACCAAACGCTCCACATGCTGGACGGCACGTAAGTCTTTGGAATTCATAATGTAAGTGCCATGCTCATCTTCATACGCAGGCATAAACTCATCCGGACGGTTTTTCTCCTGAAGTAAGACCGGCTGCACTTCATCGTGCGGTGACCAGATTTCGGGATTGCTCATGCGGCTGGTATCTACCGCCACCAGATCACCGGTTTCATTCTCTCTGGCTTCATGGCTGTTATATTCCCAGCGGCAGGAATTAGTGCAGGCACCTTGGTTAGGATCGCGATGACTCATGTATCCGGACAACAAACAACGACCGGAATATGCAATACAAAGCGCACCATGCACAAACACTTCCAACTCAACTTCAGGCGCTTGTTGACGAATCTCTTCGATCTCATCAATGGATAATTCACGCGACAAAATCACGCGCTCTATGCCCTGCTTTGCCCAGAATTTCACCGCAGCGTAATTCACGGCATTAGCCTGTACAGATAAATGAATCGGCTGATCCGGCCACGTCTCCCGCACCATCATAATAAGTCCGGGGTCAGACATGATCAGCGCATCAGGCTGCATGGCGATAACTGGCTCCAAGTCTTTGAGATAGGTATGCACCTTGCTGTTATGCGGTGCGATATTACTGGCAAGGTAGAATTTTTTATCCTGCGCATGCGCTTCGGAAATGGCAGCCTGCAAATTTTCAAGATGCTTAAATTCATTATTGCGTACCCGCAAACTGTAGCGGGGCTGCCCGGCGTAAACGGCATCCGCGCCATAAGCGAAAGCATAGCGCATGCTCTTAAGTGTACCGGCCGGGGAAAGTAATTCTGTACTCATAGTGTGATTTTACGTATAGGTCAACGCGCGAGACTTTAAACGACTAGTCGCGGAGCGACTTTGACACGAATCAATAATGTTCAAAATTGATAAAACACAATGTATGGAAGCCTGAGCCCGATTATTATAGTGAGAGATAAGACACTTAAGGGAATAAGCGATGAAACAGTTACTATTAATCAGCCTCTCAGCACTACTGGTATCATGCGGGGGCGGCGATAAACAAGCTACTGATACTGCCTCACCGGCAAAGGTCGCAGACGGTACACAGCAAGAAGTTAAGCAATCGTGGCAATCTGAGCACGACAAAGCAGCGCTAATTGAACAAGCGAAGTTAGCCGTACAAGCACTGGGCGGCACGCTAAAAGGTGAGCTGCAATCAGCCATGAAATCCGGTGGACCAGTGAATGCAATGGATGTGTGTAACACGAAAGCACCTGAAATTGCCAAATCTGTCTCTGCCGATAAAAACATGGCGGTATCACGCGTGAGTCTGCAAAACCGTAACCCAGTCATGGGCAAAGCAAACGACTGGCAAGATACCGTTCTGAATGAATTTGAAACGCGTAAAGCCAGTGGTGAGAAACCGGATACCTTGGCTTATGCCAATATCGTTAAGACATCAGATGGTCATGAGGAATTTCGTTTTATGAAAGCGATTCCAACGGGTAGTTTATGCCTTACTTGCCATGGTAGCGAATTGAAGCCGGAAGTCTCTGCCAAGCTAAACGAGCTTTATCCGGATGATAAAGCCACTGGCTTTAAAGAGGGTGATTTGCGCGGAGCATTTGTGGTGGTTAAGCAATTAGCTGAGTGAGTCATGAAATTTGGAGCAGGCGACAGATGCGCTCTGCTCCATTAATTTAAGATAACAGGAAGGCCATCAAACCTACTTCAACGGCAAATCAATCGAAGTCACCAAATCCAATCCGGACGACTCTGCCGGATCTGTCGTATAACGCTCCACCATCGGCTTACCCATCTGAATCTTGTGTTTGTACATACGCGCATGGCTAAATGCACTATGCCAAGCCAACTCAAGATGCTCGTAATCGCCTTTCAACGTCGTTCGCATATATTTCTGCGCCAGTAGCGAACCAGTAATCAGACCATCAACTTCTTTTGGATTATTGACGGGTACCGCAATATCACAAATGACCTTTTTATTTTTCATATCAAATTCATGATACAGCGTGAATGGCTGTGCGCTGATCTCCATACCATGCTCCACTGCCGCAGCCGCCACTTTCGGGAAACCCTCTTCCATCGCAGCCTTCATATCATCAATAGGCCCGACATAATGACTGGCAATATAATCTTCTGCCTGCCCCTCAACGGTACCTGGAAATTCAATTTCAAAGGCATCTTCCGTATCGCCACTTACCGCGGCCAATCGGGCAAGACCAATCTCATAGTCCTTGCCTACCCACTGGTCCATCATCTTGCTCATCCAGCGGAACAGGAATGGCATTTTCCCGCGCATGCCCCACGTCACTTCGGTCGTATCACCAATGGCGTTAAAGCGCCAATACACATCACTCTTAGACTTCATTGGCTTATAGAATTTCAGCGCCTGCTCAATAGATTCATTCTCAACCATGGAAGTAATTGTCATCTTGCCAGAGCCGATAAATTTTCCATCCCAGGAATACCAGCCACTGGCCGCGTTGGTCGGCTCACCGTACTCCAAGCTTGTATCAGGCTCGTGCATAATCCACGGATTCCATTGGCTCCACTGCTTTAGCTCAGCCACATTGGCATAGACCACCTCAGGCTTCACTTTGATCACACGACGACGTACCACTTCATAATTAGCTGGCTGCATCGATAGCCAAATGACTGCACCAATAACAATAATAGCGATAATACTTAAAAAAATGCCCATGTATTTCTCTCCTATCGATTCTTCAGACGCACCTTGATGACATCCATTAACACGTCAAAGTCAAAGCGTCTTGCTTGCTGTATTTGTCCTAAATAGCGCTCGAAATCCGCTTCAAACACGTCAATATTCTCAACCGCTTTTGTTTTCTCTTGTTCATCCAAATGAGCGTGATCACTGCGTAACTTTGCAACAAAAGAAGCGTACGCCGGCAGACTGGTATTATAAAAAGAACGCACCTTATCCGCCCGCTTCTCATCACCAATAGTAATCGTGAAAATCTTCTGCATCGCCGTATTTAACGGCGCTAATGATGACTGCCAATCCTCTGGTAGCAACTGCGTATCACTTTCAACTTGCTCTGACCGCTTAAACGCTTTTTGAATATAGTCAGGTTGTGACTTCAGTTGTTCACGCTGCTTCCAACGTTGTTGCTGCTCATTAGCGATTTCTGTGCCTTTATCCCACGCATCACCGATGCTTTTGCGAACTTTGCGGTACGCCAGATAGCCAGCTCCCAGCAAAATCAGCAAACCAATGATCACCATTAATATCAACGTTAAACGCAACATAGCTTTTTACCAACGCTCAATATCTAAATTATAGACCGGAAAAACCCCTTTTTTACGATCTTCAAAATAACGCTCCAGAGTCATCTTTACCGCCCTGAATGCGATTTGATCCCAAGGGATTTCATCTTCACGAAATAGCTCGACTTCCAGACTCTCGATACCCGCTGAATACTCATCATCCACCAGATCACCCAGCATCAGCACATGCACCTGATCCACACCAGGCACGCTAATCACCGTATACAACTGAAGGTTTTCCACCTTCGCCAACGCTTCTTCCTCAGTTTCGCGGGCAGCTGCTTCAGTAAGCGTTTCATCATTCTCCATAAAACCGGCAGGTAGCGTCCAATAGCCGTAGCGCGGTTCGATTGCTCGTTTGCACAGCAATACCCGGTCACCACTCACTGGCAGACTTCCCGCGACAACTCTAGGGTTTTGATAGTGTATTGTCTCGCAGCTATCACACACGTATCGGAGTCGGTTATCACCCTCTGGTATTTTCTGGCTGACACGTTCGCCGCATTCACTGCAAAAATTCATTTAGAATCCTTATTTTTCATTGTGATTAATTGACTCGATAAATCGGTCATGAAGTGATTTTAACTTGCTGATATCGCTATCATCTGATGCCAGTTCCAAAGCATTACACTCGGCACTTGCAAGATGAAATACATCAAACTTACGCTTTTCGATATTTCGGTTCTCACCACTCTGAGTTACTTCATTGCGATCAAAGCGGAATAAGTTTGCCGCTAATTCCGATACATCCCGCCCAATATCAAACTCTTCAAAACCACCAAGTGCACGCTTCATTTGCTCAAAACGCTCGTCTTCCTGCAAGCTAATTCCACGCAATACCTCGTATCGAATCAATGGAGTAATTGCCAAGGCAACATATGGGTCAGATAATAATGTCGTCAACTGCTCTTTGGCTTTTGCACGCTGCTCTTCAGAAGTAGAGCCAGTATCATCGAAAGCACCTATTAGCAAATTAGTATCGAGTAATACGCCACGTGTCATTGTGCTTTACTACCTTGCTGATTTAATAGAGATAATAACTGCTCCTTAGCATGCTTCTGCTGTTCTGCAGACATCCTCTCTCTTTTCATTTTGTTCAAATCGATATCAAAGGCGTCTCTGAGTACATCCACTAGTGCCGACTTATTCGGAGACTCAAGAATCTTCGTTCTTACGACACCATCTGCTTCACGATCCAAACGGTAGGCTTCGCCCTCATTAAGCTGCGACAACACAACAGATGAGTGCGTTGTGATATAAAAAGTCGTATTTGGGAATAAGTTTTTCAATAGTGGGATAATTTTGGCTTGCCATGAAAGGTGTAAATGACTCTCTATTTCATCAATCAGTACAACACCCTTAACCTTGTCCAAATTGACTTCATTTGTGAAGTAACCATAGCCAGAAATAATTGCCTGAATCATTTTTAGGATAGATGCAAAACCGGTACTTAGATGAGACAGCTCTCTCAACTGCCCATCAATTTTCAAGCTAACACGCCCATCACCGCCAATCTCCATTACACCTGGGTCAATTCTTCGATCCAGTTTATTTAGCAAGCTTAAGACCGTTTTTATTTCGATATCTCGATTATCTTTTTGCTTTTGGTATGGATTGGAAGACTGAGCCAATGTAACGAACCAACTCTCAATACTTATATCCATATTCATACTTGAAAAGCTACTACCCATAGACTCAATTGTTCTTTTTAAGTAAGCAAGTTTCCTTTGTTCGAAATCACCAAGCGAAGCCGCTCCTATGGACTCATGTTGAATAAAACCTCTGTTCTGTGAAGCTAAAAGTACAGTGGGAGACTTATGCACACCAAATGCTCCTCCTCCCCAATACGTGCCTAGTATCTCCGCATCCACAGGGGACATCTCCGGCAAAAGCCCCACAACCGACCTAAAAGACCAACCTTGTTTATTAAAAACTATTTTTTTTTGCCCAAGTAGTTTCTGAACCTCACAATTAGTGAAAAATAACGCTTGAAACAATGACTCTAACGTCTTTGTTTTACCAACCCCATTCTCACCAATTAAGGTATAAACCTGTTGACCCTCCTGTAGATCAAGCTCAACAGCACCAACACCTTTCACACCTTCAAATTTTATTTTTGGGCCCAGCATAAGCAGTCCTAAATGATCTTATTTCATAGCAATGACTATATCACAAGCCTAGCCCACAGCTTCTCAAATATGAGAACATGCACACTGAAAACTCGCAGAACCACACTCACAGGCATGACATGAAACTATCCGCATTTGGTGAAAAATTCGCAGCAGAGTCCGGCATCGTTGGCCTAATGGACGACCTAAGCTCCGCACTCAATGAAAACCCTGACATGCTTTTCCTTGGTGGCGGTAACCCGGGCCGTATTCCCGCGATGGCAGATATTTTTCAACAGCGCATGGCTGAGATCAGCAATGACCCTCAGGAACTGCACAGCATGCTGGGGATATATCAGTCCACCAAAGGCGAAAAAGGCTTTCGCGAGGCCGTTGCGGGCTTACTGTCAAAGCAATTTGGTTGGAAACTGTCTGAAAAAAACATCGCCATTTCCAATGGTAGTCAGGCAGCGTTCTTTATTCTGTTCAATATGCTCGGTGGACCAACCAAAGACGGTGGGCACCAATCGATTCACCTGCCAATGGCGCCGGAATACATTGGTTACAGCGACGTCGGTTTAAACGAAGGCTTGTTCACGGCCACCAAGCCTGACATCGAACACCTCGAAGATCATCTGTTTAAGTATCGCGTTGATTTTTCAGAACTAGATCTTACTAACGCCGGTGCAATGTGCGTCTCCCGCCCGACTAACCCGACAGGTAATGTGCTAACGGATAACGAAATCAGCCATCTCGACGAATTAGCAAAAGCCCAAGGCATTCCACTGATTTTAGATGGCGCATACGGTTTGCCCTTCCCCGGTATCATTTTTAATGACGTCAATCCGCACTGGAATGACAACACCATTTTGGTACTCAGCCTGTCCAAACTTGGCTTACCGGGTGTACGTACCGGCATCATTGTCGCCAATGAAGATGTCATTCAGGCTTACAGTAACGCCTCCACTATTGCCAACCTGGCCAGTTGTAACCTTGGCCCTAGTCTCTCCAAAGAGTGGTTTCGCAGTGGTGAGATTCTTACCATGAGTCAGCAACACATCAAACCGTTTTACCGTGACCGCTCAGAGTTGGCAGTGGGTTTGTTCAAAAGTGCACTTGGTGAGCTGCCTTATCACATTCATAAACCAGAGGGTGCGATCTTCTTGTGGCTGTGGTTTGAGGGACTGCCAATCACTAGTCAGGAACTCTATGAGCGACTCAAAGCCAGAGGCGTACTGGTTATTCCCGGTCAAAACTTCTTCCCCGGCATTGAGGCGGGCTGGCGACATACTCAGGAATGTATCCGTGTATCATACGCACAGGAAGAATCCGTTGTGCGCGACGGTATCGCCATCATCGCAGAAGAAGTCGCCGCAGCGTATGAGCAACAATAATCCACTACCTACAAGGGCCGGGCAATGAGTCAGGATTTAAACAGCAAATTACTACTACTGAAACACTGGCTTAAAATGGCACCCTCGTGGGTAAGACATGGCTCGCCACTCAAAATGGATGAAGAGCTGATATTTTTCCCAACCAGCGCCACCCAGCAGGAAGACGGCAGCTGGATTATTCCAGTACATGCCTGGTTTTTTGAGCTAGATAAAAACAGCATCATGCGCCTGCTGAGCGTTAAAGCGGTTTCTGAGCTGCTTGAGTTTATGGATGTCACCGAAGAACAAGCACGCCTGCCTATCTTTCAGGAACGCATCAAATGGTTCTTAGTCGATAATGAAAGCAATAAACGTATCCACATCAAACTCGATGGAGAACTACATCGCTCACCCCGCAGTAAACTCAGCGGGCACCTGCAGTTTGATATTCCCTACCAAGGCAAACCAGAAGAAGCGTGGTTAAAGTTGCCGGTGGATATGCCTGAGCAGGATACGCGTGAATTTTTCGCTGAAACACAACTCATCCCCCGACAAGGCTTGTCAGTCATTTCCGATATCGACGACACACTCAAGCCAAGTAATGTCTTAGACAAAAAGCTATTAATCCAAAGCGTGTTCCTCAAGGAGTATCATGCTGTGGAAGGGATGCCGGCGTTTTTCCAATGGCTATCCAATCAGGGCGCATATTTTCATTATCTGTCCTCATCGCCATGGCAGATGTACCCGCTGCTCAAACCACTACTTGATCAGTACTATCCAAGGGGGCCGGTACACCTGCGCAACTTCAACCCAAGCAACCGCAGCTTTATCAAATTCTTCATGTCATCAGAGGTTTACAAAACCACCAAAGCCATGAACATTATCCACCGTTACCCGGAACACCAATTCATATTAATTGGCGATAGCGGTGAAAAAGATCCGGAAGTGTATGCGCGGATTTATCGTGAGTTTCCGCACAATATCAAACAAATTCTCATACGGGCCGTTGACGGCTCCAATCTACACCAAAAACGCTTCGCTGAAGTGTTTGCAGAAGTACCGAAAGACAAGTGGAAAGTTTTTGCTGAGCCATCGCATTCATTGTTAGATATGTAACAGTATTTAGGATTAGAATCGCGAGCCTAAATTATGAGGCAATAAATCGTGATCAAGATAATCACTAGCACCTGGGCACTATTCTTAGGCTTGGGGCTAATCATGCTAGGCAACGGACTACAAGGTACCCTTCTGGGTATACGCGCCACCATGGAAGGCTTTAATACCAGTGTGACCGGTTTCGTCATGTCTGGCTACTTCTTGGGTCTGATTCTGGGCTGCTATGCCGTGCCTCACATGATCTCAAAAGTCGGCCATGTGAGAGTCTTTGGTGCTCTCGCCTCTATTGCCTCCGTATCGATTCTGATTCACGGTGTGTGGGTAGACCCCTTTTTGTGGTGGGCAATGCGTTTGGTCACAGGCTTCTCCTATGCCGGCTTATACATCGTCGTTGAAAGTTGGCTAAATGATGCCTCCGATAACTCAACGCGCGGTAAAATGCTCAGCGTCTACATGATCACCACGCTAGGCGGCATGGCGGGTGGACAGTTCCTGCTAAATATCGCCTCACCAAGAGAAATTGAGTTATTCATTCTGACATCGCTGTTAGTGAGCCTGGCCGTGGTGCCACTACTGATTTCTGCTACCCGTGGCCCAAGCTTCGATACCCATGAATCCGTGAGCATACGACAACTGTTTCAGGTCTCCCCACTCGGCGTGTTCGGCATGTTCGCCTCGGGTGTTAGTACCGGTGCATTCTTTGGTATGGGCTCGGTATATACCACCAATCTTGGCTTCTCAGTAAAAGACGTCTCACTGTTTATGAGCGCAGTCATCCTCGGGGGCTTCCTGTTTCAGTACCCGCTGGGTTGGCTGTCTGACCAAATCGGTCGACGTAGTGTAATACTAGGCACCTGTGCAGTAGGCACCGTGGTCTGCACCTACGGTGCATTTAGCGCATCATTAGGGCCAATATTTTTCATACTAGCCGCACTGATCGGTGGCATGATCATGCCGCTGTATGCACTCTGTAGTGCCCACGTAAATGACTACCTGAACCCACAGCAAATGGTTGCCGCCAGTGGCACATTGGTGCTAATCAACGCTACCGGTGCCGTGATAGGCTCACCACTAACAGCCACCGGTATGGAGTTTTTTGGCCCCTCTGCCTTCTATCTGACAATTGCCAGCATGACCACCGCCGTGGTCGCCTATACACTCTGGAGAAGCAGGCAACGTGAGATACCTGTTGAAGTTACTGAGCAGGGAGACTTCGTCGTTATGGCACCAACACCATTGAGTGCGGGTCTTAACTTTGACGTCGAAGAAGAAGTGCTGGAAGAAGCTTACAACCAAGCACCAGAAGAAGTTCAGGCAAGCTTTGAGGAGTTGACGCAGGAACTCGAAGAGCTGGCCCAATCAGAAGATGAGCAGTGAACCCATGATCCGGTGCAAACATGATTGCGCCGGATTAATTCTCTGTATTATGCTGCTACCAACCGTTTACGATTAAATCAGGATAACTCATGACTGAAAAAACTATCGTTGTCACCGAAAACGCACCCTCCGCAATCGGCCCCTACTCACAGGCCGTGACTGCAGGCAACACCACCTACATTTCAGGGCAGATCCCATTAAACCCTGAAACCATGAAAGTCGAGACCGAAGACTTTGCAGAACAAGCGGATCAGGTGTTTCGCAATATCAAAGCCGTCGCCGAAGCAGCGGGCGGTTCTCTGGAAGACATCGTAAAGCTGAATATTTATCTGACTGACCTCAGCAATTTCGCCATGGTTAACGAAGTCATGGTGCGTTACTTCAAAGAGCCATTCCCAGCACGTGCAGCCGTTGGCATCTCTCAACTTCCACTGGGTGTACTGGTCGAAGTTGAAGGCGTAATGGTCGTATAACCCATGGCCAGGCCCGCCCACGCACTGATTGACCTTGACGCGATTCGCCACAACTACGCGCAAGCAAAAGCACTCTCACCAAACAGCAAAGCCATCGCCATCATCAAGGCAAACGCCTACGGACATGGCGCTGTCATGGTGGGAAAAGCACTATCAGCTCAGGCAGATGCATTCGGTGTGGCCTGTTTAGAAGAAGCGCTGGAACTACGCGAGTCCGGCATTGAAAACCCTATCCTGCTACTGGAAGGCATTTTCGAACCCGAAGAACTGCAGGACGTGGATCAGCACAGACTGATGATTGCTGTGGCGACTTATCGTCAGCTGCAGTGGTTGCTCGAAGCCAAACTTGAGCATCCCGTTGATGTATTCCTGAAAATGGATAGCGGCATGCACCGATTGGGCTTCGCGCCGGAAGAAACCGAAGCGGTCTATCAACAATTAGCCCAGTGCAAACAAATCAACAGTGTGGTGCTAATGACCCACTTTGCACGGGCTGACGAAGCCGACACAAGCTTCACTGAACAACAAGTCAGTTGCTTTGATAGCGCGGTGGCTCACATTCCAGCACCTTGCGCCCTGTCCAACTCCGCAGGCATATTGTCAGACGCCAAAGCAAACCAAGCGTACATACGACCCGGCATTATGCTCTACGGTGCAACGCCAATGGGCACAGACCATGCCTCAGATGCCTTGCTAAAACCAGCGATGTCACTGCGCTCGGCCATATTCTCCATACGTGATTTACCGGTTGGAGAACGCATTGGCTACGGTGGACGGTTCGTTTGTGACCGCCCTACTCGGGTTGGTGTTGTGGCAATGGGTTATGCCGATGGCTACCCGCGACATGCTGTAGATGGCACGCCTGTTTGGGTGAATGGCCACATGAGCCGCATTATCGGCAAGGTGTCGATGGATATGCTGACGGTTGATTTAACCGATCTGCCGCATATTAAAGAAGGTGATCCTGTGGAGCTTTGGGGTGAGCATGTCAGTGCTAATTTAGTGGCGGACCATAGTGCGACGATTGCTTATACGTTGTTTACTGGGGTGACGAGGCGGGTGCCGTTGCGGTATGTTAATGAGTAACGCCTTGAATAAGACGAGCTAAAACGGCGCTTGCACCTGATCACAAAACAAGCCGAGAACTCGACGCGCGTTTATGGGGGCGCTTGGATTCATTTATTAGCACTAAATCTCTATTTCCATGGATATTATCGGGATCATTCTAGTCAGTGCGGAGACTAAGCGATCATACCCATCATCGATTTCCGAAAACCGAACCAGAACATTGTTAGTGCGTTGTTGGCCGTAAGAAACTCTGAATACATTTTTAGATAAGGATGCAGAAATTGCTCTATTGTGGCCTATCAGTTCTTCTCGGTGGCTTTCAAAGTAGCATTCGCCACGGTCGGGAACTTCAAATTGCGCTTGAATCATGAAATAGGGTTCATCCTCTGCATCTAAGTCGTCATGAAACAAAACTTGATAATAATCCCCTTCTATAGAGATGGATGCCTTTTTGAAATCAAATTCGCTAATCATTATCGTTTGAATCTATATATTCCCACATTTCATTTTGGTGTAACCAAATCGGATCAGCGCTCTGCCTGATAAATTCGTCTGCATCCATTCCGTCTATCGTCGGTGGGCGATTAATGCGAACCTGCTTACCGTTCATAAAAACCCACATGTATTTCTTCTGCCGCTCCTGCTTGGCCTTTTTCCTTGCCCGCTTTTGAGCCGCTGTCAGTTTCTTTCTTGACTTCGTCATTCGTTCTGCGTTCTTGTGCTAACGCTTTGCTCAGCGGCAATAAAATGCGGGGCGACGAGGTACGAGGAGCTCCGCTTTTTGATGTCCACTGTAGCTATTTGTTAGCATTTATTCGTTTAAGACAGATTGCAAGCTTCTTTGCTTGGGAAAGAGGAAGAAATTCTTGAAAAGCTAGCAATTCATCTGCTGCCTCTGAATATTTCTTTTGCTTGAATGCTGTTCCTGCCCTTGCAATAGCTCTTTTCATCTCCAATTCTCTATCGTGCTCTTCCCATGCCTTTATGTTATTTTCCTTCCATTTTTTTTCAAGATTTTGCAGCAACTGAAATTCGCTCCAATCATTATGAAGAAAGTTTTTTCCGAAGCTTTTCAAACACAATGCCTGATAACGAATATCTCCTATCTGGCCTCGACCTAACCCTTGACGTTTTTCCTCCCAGAATCCTTCTGGAACCAAGTGAAAAAAAGGCACAGTGCATCCGTTTTTATCTCTAATGTCTATACCGGCAGAAAACCCGTAAGAGTAACCTGCCACAATGATACGCCAGCCACTTTTTTCAAAATACACTTCATATGGGTTTGCGTACTTCTCTTCAGGCGGCTCAACTTCGGTAAAACCATAATCTTCTTGCAGAAAACCAAATTCTGCCCTACAGGCAGCTTTGAACTCATTTAATGTTGGTGCAGTTGCTTCTTCCATTTTGCTAACGCCCAGCTAAGCCGCCGGAACGGAGTTGATTGTTTTGTGCGAGCGTAGCGGAAAAGCACAAAACGAGCAACGCAGTGGAGGCCGGTTTGAGCTGTTTGTTAACTGTAATACGGACCGGACCATACGTAGCCTTGTTTTTTTGTTTTAAAGCCATCTTCGATTAGTTGAGTGCCACCACCTTTCATTGAGCTACCCCACATAAATATTTTGTCGCTGAACATATCTTTAAGGTATTCAGAGACTTCTGTGACTATTTCTTTGACCTCATCTGGATTGCCAGACTTTTCATTGAAATAGCCACAATGCCAATGAGTGAAATTGCCAATAAAAACTGTAAGCTCATCATAGTCATCTTGTATATCGATGCTACCGACTTCATTACAAACTGGAGGAATAGAAATAAGCTTTTTCTCATCATCGGTGCTAAATTGCAGCGACGGAAATTGCGACTCTATTTCCTTTTTCATTGCTTCGTAGAGCATGATTCCTCTTTTACAGTTAACGCCGCAATAAGCGGAATTTTAACGATTGGATTAATTTTGCTAGCGTAAGCGAACAGCAAAATTGATACAAGCGGTAAAATTTCCGGCGGAGGGGCCGAAGGCGCCGGAGCGTACTTGATTGCCATTGTTATGTGTAAAACAGTTGTACTTCAAGGTTGAAACGGAATATGTTTAACTTCAATAACTTTACCGTAACCCATTATTTTATTTGCCTCGCAAATATGCCAGCAATAACCGGGCTTAAATTCCTCAATATCTACTGAAGCAATAATGAAGTTACCGCGTGCTTTGCATGTTACTCCAGGCTTCAGTATATCTGTATCGATAAAATCGAGCTGCCCCATAAAGCAGTAATCACGCCCAGGCATCCAGTGGTTTGGCCTAACGCCAGAAGAATAACCCTTTCGCTCTCTCATACAAGATTCATAGAGCCCAACTTCAACAATGGCGCTTATATTTTTTGTTTCTAAATCTTCGACTCTCATGACACATAACAGCTTATTCTACGAACAAAGTTCGTAAAACAATCACGAACTTTGGCCGCATATCTCCAAACGGTAAAAAAATTACACGTTAATTTTCAACCGCTTACCATTTTGGTCGTGTTATATCACGAACCTTTTTACAAGGTTATTGTGACAAGAAACATGCACAACTAAAACTGTATATAAACACAGTTAACAGCAGTATTTGAAAAATATTTTTGATTTAGAGAGGAAATTAAGAAACGGAGGGTGACGAGACGCATAACGCCGCAATGTGCGGAATTTTACTTGTTGGATTGATTTGGGTTAGCGTAGCGACAAACCCTAATTGATACAACGGGTAAAATTTCCCAGCGTGCGAAGCACGCGGCACGATTGCCTTGTTATGAGCTAAAACATTCAGGTACTGTACTTTTGTAGACCAGTGCTTACGTCATACTCAATGAACTTGAGCGAATTAGAATTATGACGAACGAGTGCCGACTGCCAAATATCCTTTGCTGAAAGCAAAGCATCGAGTACTTTTTCGTACTTTGGGTGGTTTTGATATGCGTTTAGTTGATCTAGCAGACTAAGACACGTACGCAACCTATCGGCAGCGTATGTACCTCCGCACTGCATGGCACTCTCTCTAGTCTCTAAGATTCGCTTCAATTGATCTATTAAATCATCCATATATTAAAACCAATAGCATAGACCACGCGACGCATAACGCCGCCAGCAGGAGCAGACAACCCGCGCGGCGGTTTGGCTGTCCCTCTGGCTGGCTTTGTTATCTGTTTTAGTCATTTAGTTCTACGAAATTGCCGTGTTCATCTTTTGCGAAAGCAACTCCCGGCTCTCGCTCTAGTAGTGCAAGAATACTGTCATCTTCGCGAAGCACTGCACCTAACGAGACATACGATGAGTTATCTGAATCATCCATGTACTCATCTGTCTCGTCACCAGCAGTAAACCTCCAGCCACTATCATCATCGTAATCTGGTTCTTCACGATATAGGTAACCAACTGGTCTCCCTTCATAAAGGATATTGTTCGTTACGAAGCAACGCTTGATGTACTTTTCGGTTATTGAAGGAATTGGGTCGTCTAGGTCTGTATCAATGATATGGCATTCGCTAAATTCAATTGGATCCTTATGCTTTATGTCCTTTATATATGCTGGGTCATTGTCTAAGTAACCTGAATACATTCCATCCTTAACATCGGTAATTTCTACCCACATTCTCTCTGCTCTAGGAGCTTCGGGGTCATCAGATTCAAACTCAAATATTAACTTGGCCTGATTCCCGACTTGCAACTGTGACACAACTTCGCTTGATGGCTTGTAAAAGGTGCACGGGAACTCTTCTGCAATCTTCTGAGCATCTTCCAATTTCCAACTTCTATCTTGCACGATCTCTCCGTTCTTGATTACAGATAACGCCGCAAGAAGCGGTAAGCTTTACTTATCCGCATACTTGCCTTGTTAGTATTCAGCTATTTACTAATCTCTGAAAGCAAATCAGGGTTAATGACAAGATTTCTGACGCCGTGCGCATGATCTTCATCAAATACGTTACCTGTACACCACGTTTTAACGGTTTCTACATTGACCTTGGCTATTTTAGGTCGGACACTCCAAGAAACTTGTAAAGGAGAGCCTATTTCGTTATAGCTAGGGCCAGTGGTTGATCCAGTATACTGAACTGGTTTACCGGTATTAGATGGAATATTAATCGCTTGGTGAAAGCCATTAACGTTATCAATTTTAGTTAGCTCACCAAAATCAAGAGCACTTTTGTCGTTAACAAGAACATATACTTGAGTTTCTACACGTAATTGAGGGTTCTTGATTGAGTCACTTAGACACGAACCCAAAGTGGGACCAGGTTTAACCTGCGCGGTTGAATGGACATAGTGGAGCTCAATAGTATCACCAGAATTAAGTTCACCAAACGTACTAGGGCAAGCTCCCTGCGCAAGGGGCTTGAGCTCGGACTCATTTAATTTCCCCGCATATTTAAAGCCAGTTTGAAAGCCTTTTCCATTGCCATTGCCTGCATATTGAGTGAATTCCCCACCTTTATGCTCTGCATTTTTGTGAAAATGAATATTGCATAAATTCATTGCTGTGTAAGCAGGTGCGGCGCTAAATAATCGCTTATTTTTGCCTTCATAAACATCAATATCACGCGGAGATTGCGGCCCAAACCCAGCACCTCTGGTGTTTTTTTCTAATAAAGCTCGTTGATCTTCAATCACGGTGTCCGGAACAAATTTATCATGAGTTTCTTTAGCATATATACTCAATGGAACGAGCAGGAGCATTGTGCATGGGATTAAAAAATTTAAATTGTTTTTCACAATAATTATCCTCTATTTAATGGAAAGTTGATATTTTCATAAGGTACTACTAACGCCGCGCTCACCGGCAAATTGGAGCGTAGTGGAAATTTGTCCGAGTGCAGCGCCTTGTTAGTGCTAACACCAGGAATACAAAACAAATCATACATTTGTGTGAAGTTTCTTCAATCATATGGATAGCTATATACATTCAACATGGCAGAAGTTTCATAAGCGTTTCCACCTTGAGTTCTGCGACCAGATTCAGCAAATAGAAATAGCTTCTCTTTTGCCCTTGATGCTATTACATAAAGCATTTTGGATTCAGCATTCTGTCCTACTTGAGCTGGTTGATTAATTATGTCACTCCAATGGGGGACAAAGCCTTTTAGTAAACCGAAAGCTATTACTGTCTTATACTCCTCCCCTTTCACCCCATGACAGGAGTTCACAACTATTCCTGTGGACTCCTTAAAAAAACTTTTAAGGGCAACTACAGTGTCTTCATATTGACCGTTGTTGTTTTCTATATTTGAATTCGCTTTCTCAAAAAACAGGTCAAATTGCTCCTTGAGCAACAAATCATGCGCTAAATCTATGTCTAAATCGTCCAAGATAAACTCGAAACACTCTTTAAGGTATTCTGTTCCTACAACAGTATTACTGTGAAAAGAGTTAATAACTTTGAGCAGTTTTTTAGCGGTTAAATCACGGATATGATGATGGTTTTCTATGAGGTATTTTAACAACTCATTTGCCCATCTCACACGAGCACTTAGCAACCTTCCTGATGGTTCAGTCAATACCAGCTTAGAAACTATCAACCAAAAATTGTCTTGTTGGCCGTGAAATGGTGACAAAGCCGGAGCGTCAAACTTCACTTGCGGCAGTAAAGTTATGAGCTTCTTTGTCATTGACCTTATCGGTGCCCACTGAGGTGCAATAACACAAATATCATTTTCATTTGTGCCATTATTGAGTTCGGATTGAATTAACTGTGATATAGCTTCGGCCAAACGATCTTTATCTACTGATTGATTAAAAAAGCTGATGGTTCCTTGCTCATTTTTATGCGTTGCTTTTGATAGGCCACCTTGAACACCTCTAAAAACAGAAAAGTAGTCTACCAGTCTTTGCGTAGAGCGGTAATTATCGCTAAATGTATAGTGGTTAATGTTACTACCTATAAATTCTGCATTTAATTCTGCTAAGGAAAGAGATTTCCCTCCAATACCTCCATAAATTGCTTGATTCTCGTCGCCTACAATAAACAAAGATGGCTTTTTATGTGACTCATTAAATATCTTGGCTAAAATTGCATATTGCAGATCTTGTGTATCTTGAACTTCATCAACGCATATATGAGTAAATATATTGCTTAACGTTTGGGCAATTTCTGGCAGCATTTCCATTAACTGAAATGCAAAATAGAGTGACTGGTCAAAATCAATTTTCTTTCTTGAAGATAGTATCTGACGGTATTCCTGCTCTACTTCTCTTGCTCGGGCATTACGATTTTCAACCGCGCCCTGCCTATTAAAGGTTGTATTTACGTCATCAAAAATCCTTAAACCTTTATCAGCTTTTAATTTGTTAAGAATTCTTCTTGTTTCAAATTCATCCGCAATAGAGTAACCAGAATTAAGCACTGCAGAATATGAGGCATAAGGCTTTATTATCCACTCAAGTGCAAATGAATGAATCGTCCCAGCCCAAACGTGGCCACTTTCAATGGTGTAATTTTCTTCTAGTCTTGTCTTTATTTCATCGGCAGCTCTGTTTGTGAAAGTTACGGCGAGCACTTTATTGTTTTTATGATTTAGTTCTTCAACGCCTTTTGCTATTCGTGCCGTAAGTGCTCTAGTTTTGCCACTTCCTGGACAAGCTGTAACGTATGCATTTCCGTTGCAGTCTACAGCAGCGTGCTGTTCAACGCTTAATTTCATGCTTATCTATCCAGAAGTCGAATTAGGTAAGACAAGTCATCGTCAGGGCATTGTTTTTCAAACTCATCAATACAGGCGTTAATATCTACATGGTTGTCGGTAAAAAACTGTATTGGTTTATCTTCATCTTCCATTACTGGCATGGGGTTAGAAAGCCTATAACAACACATCTTATAAAGAATTTGAGGCGCTAGCTTGTAGCCACATGAAAATGCAATTGCATCTAGTATGTAATTAGGGACGTAAGTTTGAGAAGTTACTTTTTCAGAAGTCAGCAGAGACAGCCACCCTTTACCAACCTTGTCTGCGAGACGAAGTATTTCTTTTCCATAGATTTTTACTTCGCCATTTTCAAGTAAACCTATTGATTTATCTATACTGGCTTGCTGTTGGTAAATAGAGAGGAGCACTCCTTTCAGTTCGATTAAATTATCAACACCAACGAAGTCAACTTCAAAAGTATGATTGGCGTAAAAAGCGCTAATAAAATTATTATCCTTAGTATGTTCGTCTAGCTTGTCCTTTCTAATTAATCCTGATTTTTGAGAATTTCGACATGACTTTTGATACTTATTGTCATCATCCTCATCATCTGGAAGGGGTTCGATGGATGTGTCTAAGTCAGTAATAATTGCACAGTGTTTTCGTATTCTTTCAGGGTGAAATAAATTTGAAATATGTTCAAAAAAAGCGCTGTCCATACTTATTAGGCTAATCCCAAGTTCGTCTAGTGATACCCCGAGGACCTTTTTAACTAAAACAGGAATTAATATAAGCTCCGCTTCGCCCTCAACCAAAATTACTCCTTTAGCAAAAAGAAGTGTTGAGCGAGTGGCGTTCAAGTATCTTTCTATGCGACTGCACTCTGTGGGATTTAGACTGTTTGAAGGTTGAAAAACATCAACGTGGTTTTCGTTCAACCCAAGTATGTTCATCTCGGAAATCTTTGCTACTGATGAAATATGGGTAGAGTGCGTTGATAGGAACACTTGAGTCTTATTAATAGCGTGGTTTTCAAACAATGTTTTTTGAATATGCGTATGAATGTGAGCTTCTGGTTCTTCTATGACTAAGAACTGTGCCGCTTTATCAGCTTCTTGCTTTCGCTCATATTCTAGTAGTTTTAGTGCGACATAAATTAAGTTAGCACCACCAAGACTAAGCTCATTAAGGTCACCGCTATAACCGTCAACATAGTTGTCACCGACAGTTAGTGAAAGTTTTTGTAGCAGTTTGTCTAACTCACTTGGTAAAGACGACTCAATATCAATGATTGGGGAAAACGTATAGCCAACCGTTTTATGCAGTGTATCTTGAATCCCGCTGGAAACTTGCTTTATTTCATCTAGCTCGGAAATTGCGTTGTTTATGTCAGAAACGAGGGAAGTAATGTTTTCGGAATCTTTGTCGGATATTTCTGATTCCAGTCCTTTCAATAAAGCTATTAATGGACTGTTTCTGTAGTTTTTTAAGTCTGAGACTACATCTCTCAATGCTTTCACAAATGTAAAGGATACTTCTTCATGTAGTGGTGAAAGCTTTACTCCATAGGACTTAAAATCTTTGTTATCAGGGTCTGGAAACACAAAGTTTTGAAAGTCACCGACTAAATCTCGATATGTATCGTCGCATAGGAAATCTGCGTTAGCTCTACCAGAAAATACGGGTTCATAATCTTCTATGCTAATTTCATCGATGATTTGCTGGGCTAAAGCTGCGTTACCACTTGCTTCAAATAGGGCTTTTCTTGCTTTTAGGCAAGGTCGGAAATAATAGGTTAACGTGCCTTTTTCGCTGCCGTCCATATGGCCTGCGTCGTGTTTTAGCATCTGGCAACCTTCATGAGCTGACAGTTCATCAAAATCTACCGAAATTACAATCCAATGGCCTTTCCAGCTTACTAAGTTGCGACAAAAGTCACTATCCCTCAACTTTGTTACATTTCTTGGTAAGGACTCGTCTAAAAGAAGTCTCAGTGCAAAAAGGGCATTTGTTTTACCTGAACCATTCTCACCGAGAATAGTGTTCACGCCTTTTTTAAACTCGAAGTTTGCACTTAAAAAATTTCTGAAATTTCGTATTCTTAATGAGCTTATGTACATCCATTATCCTTAATTTCTTTGAGACTCCCACAAGAGCACTAACGCTTCAAGCTGCGGCTGCGAAGCAGTCCGGCAGCCTTGACTTGTTATGTACGATGCAAGTAATTATTAAGCTCCTCGACTAACTCAAGTGCTTCACTTTTTGTCAGATAAGGTACCTTTATAGTTCTAGCCCAAAAGAAACTTTTACCTGTTTTTGAGCTAACTTCTGAAAAAGGCATAGCCAATAGTTTGCTATCTTTCCGGTTCGGGATAGGAGTCAAAAACTCTACATCTCGATACAAAGTTTCACTGTCTGGAGCTTTAACCTCACCTTTTACTTTTGCGGCAGCTATTAAGCCGCACCATTTGTGCGAAAAGAAAACAATATCTCCTACATGAACGTGGCGAACAAACCTCTTTGCGTCACCATATGCCTCAAGACGACTATTATCCATCATCGACCAAATAGAATTCTCATCCCAGCTACGATTTGTGTCAAATAATACACCTTTAACATCACTTGGATTTTTGTGCTTGTCATATGGAAGCGCGAAGAATTCAAAGTACTTTTCACCAGCTAGTTCGTAAACTCTATATGGTAGGAAATCAATGGATATACCATTTTTCTTCCAGTAATCGACGGAAGAGATTAATGCTTCATCGGCTGCACTACCGATAACTAATAGGTGTTGTTTATTATTTATTTCTTTTGGATCTAATTCATGCTCAAGACTAAAAGCCTCTCTATGAGCTTCAACTAGCGATATTTCGCCTTTGCTATATTCTTTGAACTTTTTTTCTAATTTCTGATAACTCCATTGACCAGCATCTTGCGCATATCTTAGTGCTTGATGGACGGCATCTTTCCCTGCTGATGAACGCTTTAATTCAAATATAACTAATTCACCATTTTCATTAAGTGCATATATATCAGCTTCTGCTTGCCATTGTCTTTCCTGAAACACAGGCATTAATCTAGCATCTTCAAACAACACATCTAAAATGCTGTCTGCAATTAAGTTTTCTAGGTCTTTCTCAAGTTTTCCAAAACTAGAAAAGTCTTTGAACTCTACAGGCTCTAACTTTTCAAAAACTTCGGCTTGTTCTTCTATTTTGTAGAGCATCTCTGCATTCCTTTGAGTACATAACGCCGTAATAACCGAGCGTAGCGTTGCGTGGTAATGTGAGCAAAGCGAACCACGCAATGCGGAGTCCGGTTGATTACTTTGTTAACTGCTGACAGCACCATGCTTTGCTACTCCTATATAGTGAAACTCAATCATTTTTGAAAATGAATGATTACACAATGTAATGACCTGATCTTTTAAGGCTGACTTTACCTTTAAAGCAGCTTCTTCTCTGGCCACCGAAAACGAATTATGTCTATCGATTACAAAATAAACTTCTGGATCTTGAAAAAAAGAACCAATAAAGCCCTCGACAAGCTCGTCATTGAAATCGTCACCTTCCCCAACAAAAGACCATTCGTTACCTGATACTTTTTCCCATAGAATTTTACCTTTCATGTGGCAGCAGGCTATGTGAATATTCTTTGAGTCCATACTTTCTCTAGGCAGTTAACGCCTTACACAGCGGAAAACGACGAGCGCGAGCGAGTTGATTTTCCGATGATGTAACTTGTTATAAACATATTATTCTGGAAATTTAAAATCTTCAGCCACTTTTTTAAGTGTATACGTAGCATTTAATTCATAGTGTCTATATTTAAAAATTTCTTCATTTAGCTCTAATATCTCGTAAGCATCGTAATTATATGGGTCTGACGGGTCAACTGGATCTATTTCATTATCTCTGATATAACCTCTGAACATTGATAAATATACTGGCCCTGAAATTGCCCATTGACCAACCTCTGAGCTTTCAGAGATTTTTCCGTTTTCTTTGTGAATACGAAAGTGTATTTTGTAAGTTCCATCTTTTTTTCTTTCTACAATCCACTGTCTCTTACCGCCACCTTTAACTGTTTGTTTACCGTACCATTTACCCACCATTTTATTCCATTTTTCTTCTTGCGATAATGTGAGCTGAGGCTTGTCATGAGGTACTTCATCAGTTGATGTTAATGAGGAGTTACAAGCAGATAATGTTAATAAAGTTAGAACTAATACAAATTTTTTCATATGTACCTTTTGATTTTTATAACAGTATGCTATACGGAAGGCTATGTTGATTGATCTATACGGAATCCGTTTATCCAAAACAACATAGCCTCTAAAAATCTCGCTAACCACCTGATTTTAAAACAGCCATAAAGAAGCGATGAATTATCTACCAGAACTATACAGAATCAGCGAACCAATAAAGCCTCATGCTACTTGATGAATAACAAGACAGTCAATTGTTTATTATTTTTCCAGTATGGCGTTAAACTCCAGTCCGAAACTCCTCCATACTTGCAGCACCTTCGGTTGCCAAACAGCACCACACCATAACCACTTACAGTCACATCGTTCTAACACCCCATCTGCAATTATTCTTGCATCATGCCTATGATTTTATTGCTTGACCCAAATCTGGCTCATCGCTAAATTCATCATTCTAAGTGATTGAACCTTATAGAAAATTCATAGGCTATCACCTTACGGACTCACCATAAACTTTATACAAGACAGCCCCTACGCAGATCCGCTAAGGGACTGTTTTTACTCGCTGAATTTACTGTTACCGACACCCTCCTCGTCGGCCTGGAGTTATTTTAAATGGCACAATTTCCTTCAAAAGCAAACGTCGTAATCATCGGACTCGGTGGCATTACAGGCTCCTCGGTGGCGCATCACCTCATTGAGCGCGGCTGGGACAATATTGTTGGTATCGATAAATCGGCAATCCCAACGGATATCGGCTCAACAGCGCATGCTTCGGACTTTTGCTTTAACACCATGCATGACCAAATGACGATATTCACCACGAAATACAGTATCGATTTCTTTGAAAAAATGGGCCGTTACGAGCGTATTGGTGGTATCGAAGTGGCACGTGTGGGTGATGATGAGCGTATGGTCGAGCTGAAGCGTCGGGTGACCTCAGGGCGTGCGTTTGGTAGCCGCGTTGAGATGATTTCAGCCGCCGAAGCCAAAGAGAAATTCCCGCTACTGGAAGAGGATATGATTCAGGGCGCATTGTGGGATCCGGATGCAGGTTTAGTCACTCCGCGCTCTCAAACCGTTGCCGGTGAGTTGGTGGAAATGGGTGTAGAAAGTGGCAAGTTGCAAGCATTTGCCAATACATCCTGTACCGGATTAAACATCGAAGATGGCCGCATCAAAGGCGTCGAGACTGAGCGCGGTTATATTGAAGCAGATCACGTGGTGGTCTGTGCCGGACTTTGGGGCCGCTTAATTGCTGAAATGGCGGGCGAAGATCTGCCGATCATGCCGGTGGATCATCCGCTGACGTTCTTCAAGCCTTTTGAGGAATTCGCAGGCACTGGAAAAGACATTGGTTATCCCCTGCTTCGAGATCAGGGTAACTCTGCCTATTTACGGGATACTGGTGACCCGACGACCGCAGAAGGTGGTCAAATTGAGTGGGGCTATTATGAAGAAAAAGCGCCACGCATGTGTCACCCACGCGATTTGTTAGAAAAGGAAGAAGCCCGCCTGTCGCCTTCGCAGCGCGATTTAGAGCTGGAAGAAGTCATGGAGCCATTAGAGCGCGCCATTGAGCTGACACCGATTCTGGGTGAGCTGGGCTATGATGAGAAGTATTCTTTTAATGGTTTGTTGCAGGTAACGGCTGACGGCGGCCCGTCTATCGGTGAGTCGGCCAACGTGCGCGGCTTGTGGTATGTGGAGTCGGTCTGGGTAAAAGATGGCCCCGGCACCGGTAAAATCGTTGCGGATTGGATGACTGACGGACGCACGCATCTTGATCACGCTCGTATTGATGTTGCACGCTATTACCCGTTCCAGTGTGAGGAGCAATACATTGCAGACCGCTGTTATGAAACGGCATTCAAAATCTATAACCCACCGGTGCATAACCGCGAGCCATACACCGCTGCCCGTGATTTTCGTCGCAGTCCGTTCTGGGAGCGTGAAAACGAGCTAGGTGGTTACTTTATGGAAGCGGCAGGTTGGGAGCGTGCCCACGGTTACGCAGCCAACGAGCATTTATTGGAAAAGTGGGCCGACAAAGTTCCGGTGCGTGAGGTGGAATGGGAGAACCGTCACTTCTGGCGTGTCTCCAATGCCGAGCACTTAGAAATGTCTGAGACGGTTGGCATGGTGAACCTGAGTCACTTTGCTATCTATGACATGGTCGGTAATGGCGCAGCTGAGCTAATGGAGTTCTTGTGTGTGGCTAAAGTTGCTGGCGACACGCCGGTCGGCAAAGGTGTTTATACACACTTCTTAGATGCTGCCGGTGGCGTTCGCGCAGATCTGACCGTGCTTCGTTTGGGCGAGAATCATTTCCGTGTGATTGATGGTGGCGATGCCGGTAACCGTGACTTTGTGTGGATGAAACGCATGGCACAAGACTACGGCTACGATGAAGTGGAAGTGCTTGACCGTTCTGCTGAGTTTGGCTGTTTAGGACTTTGGGGGCCAAATGCCCGCGCCACACTCTCTAATCTGATTGAAGATCCCGATACTATCAGTCATGAAAATTTCCCGTTTGCTGGCATTCGCGAATTAACCATCGCTGGCAAAACAGTCACAGCATTCCGAATTTCTTATGTCGGTGAGCAAGGCTGGGAGTTGCATTTCAAACTGGAAGATGGTTTGGCCGTCTGGGATGCCTTGTATGCAGAGGGCGTATTACCAGTAGGCATCGAGACCTACGCCAATAGTCGCCGTCTGGAAAAGAGCTTACGCCTGCAAAACGCTGACATTTTAACGGAGTACAACCTTCTGGAAGTGGATTTAGCCCGTAAGTTGGTTAAAGCGGCAGACTTCGTTGGTAAAGAGGCTTATCTGGAACAACGTGCGCGTGAGCATCAACCAGCGTATCTATGTACCTTGACCATGGAAGACAATACCGATTCCAATGGGGTTGCCCGCTATCCTTTAGGCGCGTGCCCGATTATGGATCCGGATACTGGTGAGACGTTGATTGACTCAGAGGGTCGCCGTTCTTACACCACCAGTATTGCGTATGGCCCGAGTATTGGTAAGAACATTGCCTTGGCGTTCCTGCCGCATGAGTATTGTCAGGAAGGGCGTATTTTGGATATGGATTACTTTGATGAGCGTTACAAGGTCAAGGTTGAATCAGTCGGTTATGGCCCACTGTATGATCCGGAAAATATTAAGCCGCGCTCTTAATTATCAAGCCGTGATTTATTAGCACAAAAAAAGGGTAGCGTCTAAACAGGGCTACCCTTTTTTATTCAGTCTTTATTGTGATCACTGCTCTTTTTTTGTTTGCCAGTGTAGGCTTTTGAGAGCTAAATCGCTTTATTGCGACATCGCCGCCAATGCTTTAATCACTTTATATAAAGGACGGCGTTTGGCAGAGGTCTCAGTGACAAACTGTGGTTTTATACTGCGTAAAATCTGCGGCAGCGTGTTTCCACGAATTTGTCGGTCATAAGGGCTTTTATTGATGTAACTGGTGGCAACAAACGATAACAGATCAGGATGATTTCGCTGAGACTCACGATCCCACTCACCACCAATGATATTGCCGTCAACATCTAATTCAAGGTCATAGCGATAACCATTGGTAAAGGTGCGCTCGTAGCTTTTATCCAGCTTTGCCGCTGTCAGTGGTAATGCTTCAATCTGGTATTCCAACTGCACATTGACGCCAACTATACTCGCGACTCTGTCACTGCGGTGAGCGGCGTAACGGTCACGTGTGTAATTCTCCTTTGACACAATAGAGTGTCTCGGATCAACATAGGACTTATTCGTTTGTGGGTTGTAATACTGCAGCTTGTAGGACTTTACCGGATAATTCCAGGTTTCAGCGCTGTAGTCAGTGTCCATAGTAAATCCACGTTTGCCAATACCTAGTTGATTCACAAGCACTGCATGGAATATTCCGGGATTCGTATCACGACAGCCCGGATCAATCGCACGCCCTGCACCATCCATCGCGGGCTTTTTGTCATAACAATCAGAACCGAAGCTAGCGATTTTATAATCAGAGTACAGCAAGGTCAGCAATGCGCGAATATCGGAGGGGTAGAATAGAATCTCCTGACCCGCTACATTTTTGACAGTAACCGCCTTTACCGGTGGTTTTTCATTCATTGCTGCAAACGCCCAACCATCACAGGAGCCTTCCCAGGGTTGAGTTTTGGCAGTGATCTCACTAAGAAAGGCACGTGTCAATGTGTAACCTGGTTGCTTTGGGTTGTTGGGGCTACCAACATCACCGACTAGCAGGTCGTACTTCTCAGCTGGTGATAACATGTGAGTGCGGTTCGCTCTGACCATCTTAGCCGCTGGCATTTTTTTCAGGATGTATTCCGAAGGTATTTTCCAGTCGTTCGGCTTCGGTTTTTTGGGGTTTATCCAAAAACCCGGAGAGGCATAGCGATAAGCCAAGCCACCGGCGTAGCGTGCCCAATAGTCATCAGACCATAATTCATTTCGGGACCTGCCTTCGGTAATGGACGATAATTGATGTATGTTTAGAACGGGCTGTTTAATCCAAAAGCCGCTAAAAGCTCCGGGGTGATACGGTGCGAACTCTTCAGCATTGCTGGTACTGATGCTCAGCATCGCAGCTAAACAGACACTAAAAGTGTATTTTTTCAGCATTTTATTATTCTCGATAATCGGGGATAGTGTTTGGGGGTACTGAAAGAAGTATCAAACAAATGAATATGCAACAAGCTTTTATGAGCAGGATAGTCAAAATATGAGCTAAGCGGGGTAAAAAGCGTAGAAATTTGATTCAACTATGCACGAATCGAACGAATCGATTGGTTCGTCAAAATATAAAAAAGTGTGGATTTTGTAGAGAAAAACTGAGAACTCTTTCAATGGTGGCCGGAGGCAGAATCGAACTGCCGACACGCGGATTTTCAATCCGCTGCTCTACCAACTGAGCTATCCGGCCGCTGAAAGAGGCGCTATTAAACCGTTTAAACTTACACCTGTCAACCTGCTTTTTAATTTTTTTATTTTTCCGCTTTTATGCACCGCAACATATAAGCGCTTATCGATCTATTCAAAATCCTGTATGCTAAGCACCTGCACAACTGTCCGGATTATCATGCTACAAATTGCCCTTTATCAACCAGAGATTCCACCGAATACCGGGAATATAATTCGACTGTGTGCGAATGCCGGCTGTCGCTTACATCTGATCCATCCATTAGGCTTCAGCATGGAGACCAAGCAGCTACGGCGTGCGGGTCTGGATTATCGTGAGTTGACTGTGGTCGAGGAGCACGAATCCTGGGAAGTATTTGCTGAAAAACATCAGGAGAGCCGAATGTATGCCTTCACTACAAAGGCTGAACGCGTCTATAGCGAAGCTTCATATCAGGCAGATGATATTTTGTTATTTGGACCAGAAACCCGCGGCCTTCCGGATTCATTACTAGACTCGCTAAGCAATGAACAGCGACTGAGGCTCCCGATGTTACCCAGCAGTCGTAGCCTGAACCTTTCCAATACGGTAGCGGTTGCCGCCTATGAAGCGCTGCGCCAACTCGACTTCCCGACTCTGAGCTAGATTCTATGCGCTTAATACGTGATATTTCTCAGCTAGAACAGCTTCAGCAAGGCTCTGTCGCGACTATCGGTAATTTCGACGGCTTACATCTCGGCCATCAACTAATCTTCGATCAATTAGCACGACATGCCGAAACACTGGCACTGCCTAAGGTAGTGATTAGCTTCGAGCCACTACCGATTGAGTTCTTTTCTGCTCATCAAGCTCAGCGGGTTTATCCGTTTCGAGACAAGGTGCGGTATCTCAGCCAACTCGGGATCGATTATTTCTTGTGTTTACGCTTTGACGACAAGCTTGCCAATATGCCGCCGGATCAGTTTATTCACGAACTTCTGCTGCGTATGGCGAATGTGCGGCACTTGGTCGTGGGCGATGATTTTTGTTTTGGTAAAAAACGCCAGGGCAATTATCAGCTACTTAAAGAAACCGGCAAGCAGCACAATATGGAGGTCAGCAACAGCCTGACTCACTCCGATGACACAGGCAGAATTAGCAGTACGCGCATCCGGCAGCACCTCAATGCTGGCGAGCTCAAAGCGGCTAATGCCCTACTAGGACGTAAATACAGCCTCAGTGGTCGTGTCCGACATGGTGATAAAATGGGAAGAACCATCGGCTTTCCAACGATGAACTTACGCATTCAGGATAATATTGCTGCGGCTAATGGCGTTTATGCTGTTCGGGTGAATGGTCTCAAGGGAGAAACCCTGCAAGGCGTTGCTAATCTGGGAAACCGACCGACGGTAGGTGGTGTTGAAACACGTTTGGAAGTATACTTATTTGATTTCAATGAGTTTGTTTATGGCGAGCACATTGAAGTGGAGCTGGTTTCTTTCATTCGACCAGAAATCCGCTTCGATAATTTTGAGGCCTTGACCACACAAATTGGCAAGGATGCTATCGAGGCTAAGAACCAATTTAGTTAGTCGTGATCTCAACTTAAAGTATATTAACGTGTCTGTTCCTTGTTACTATAGGGTATCTGACAAGTGTAAAGATTAGGTAAATCCATTTACAACAATAGCGTACGACCTTAAGGTAGGCGCAGAATAATGGTGACCGTCAAAAGGGTTAAAAAAGCATGACAACAATGCCAAACATGGGAAAAATAGCAGTCTCTGCTCTATTAGTGCCGGCCTTATTGATGACAAGTGCACAGGCCGAAGACCTTTTTACTGTGTACCAGCATGCTAAAGAAAGCGACCCTCAAATCAGGGCTGCAGAAGCGGGTTATTTGTCAACGCTGGAAAAACTTCCTCAGTCTCTTGCCGCACTAAAGCCCAAGGTGACACTCAGTGCCAACGCTAGTTACTCATTAGACAGGAGTTGGACTTTCGGGGGTAATGATAATGCTGCTAAGGCGTCGGCCAACTACACACTTAGTCTATCTAAGCCTTTGTATCGCCCACAAATCAGAGAGCAAATCGCCCAGACTAATGTAGCGATCGCTCAGGCTGAAGAGTCGCTGTTAGCGGAACAGCAAAACCTGATCCTGAGGGTAGCTGAAGCTTATTTTACCTACCTGACCGCACGCGACGGTGCTGACTTCTCGCGCTCTGAAGCCGCTGCCATTGAACGCCAATATAAACAAGTTGAAGCATATTTCGAAGCAGGACGCTCTGCGATTACCGACGTAAAAGAGTCTCAGTCTCGTTATGATCAGGCAGTTTCAAGTGTCGTAGTGGCTGACCAAAATGTTGATATCGCTCTGGAAAGCCTTCACGCCTTAACCGGACGCTACTACCGTATTCTCAGGGGAGCAGGTGCAACCACACCTCTGGTTGTACCGACACCAAACGATATTTCAGCCTGGTCTCAGGCAGCGATTCAAAACAACAAACAAGTTAAAATCTCAGAGTATTCAGTTGAGAACGCCCAAAAAGCGGTAGACATTGCCCGCGCCGGCAAAAAACCTACGCTGGACTTATTTGCAAACCATGGCAGCAATATCGTCAGGGGTGAAACAGCATCTAACTTTGAGTCCACGGATGTTTCAATCGGCGTTCAATTTAATATGACGCTATATGATGCGGGCAGTGCGGATGCGGCCATTCGTGAGGCACGCTATGGCTTTCATCAGGCATTGCAGCAGCTTGAATCAACCAAGCGCAGTGCCTCTCAGCAGGCCCGGACTTATTACCTGAATATCATTACCGGTCTGTCTCAGATTCAATCGTTGAAACGCTCTCTGGAGTCAAGCCAGGTCGCCAGCAAAGCCACTCAGGAAGGCTTTCGTGTAGGAACCCGTACAGCCGTTGATGTACTGCTAGCACTTCGGGATACCTACCAAGCACAATCTAATTATTCGTCAGCTCGCTATACATTTTTATTGAACACTATCCGGCTAAAGCAAGCGGCCGGAACGTTGAGCGAAAACGACTTACGCACACTCTCCCGTATCCTCAACCGATCACAGAGTACCCGCCTGAAACCGGTCACTCTGGCGAAGTAACTGAACTAACGATGAGCACTTAGTCCATGCGGCATGGTGCTCATTGTATTTTCTGCTAAACTCTGCGGCTCAATACCCATAAATATAAATAGCCATGCAAACTATACAGCGCCATAAAACTGTTCCTGTCTCTATTGACCACGTTGTCGTGGGTGGAAATGCTCCCGTTGTCGTTCAGTCGATGACCAATACCGACACAGCAGATGTTGTCCGAACAGTGAAACAAGTCGCTGAATTAGCCAAGGCTGGCTCTGAGCTTGTAAGAATCACCGTTAACAACATGGAATCTGCCGAGGCAGTTCCTGAGATTCGTGAAAGGCTGGATAAGATGAATTGCTCAGTCCCACTGGTGGGTGATTTTCATTTTAATGGTCATAAGCTGTTAACAGCAGTACCTGAGTGCGCTCAGGCGTTGGCTAAGTTTCGTATTAATCCGGGTAATGTCGGTCGTGGCCTAAAGCGCGATGAGCAATTTGCCAGTATGATTGAATTTGCTTGTCGTTATGACAAGGCTGTTCGCATCGGCGTGAATTGGGGGTCGCTGGATCAGGAATTACTGGCGTCCATGCTTGACGATAACGCGAAGCTGGCTAAACCCAGAGACTTACTTGCCGTACAACATGATGCTTTGATTGAGTCTGCACTAGGTAGCGCTCAAAAAGCAGAGTCGTATGGTCTGGCGCATGACAAAATCATTATCTCCTGCAAACTCAGTGGCGTTCAGGGGTTGATTCATGCCTATCGTGACCTTGCTTCACGCTGTGACTACCCGTTACATCTCGGCTTAACGGAAGCTGGTATGGGCAGTAAAGGTATTGTGGCATCAACTGCCGCTTTATCCGTCCTTCTACAAGAAGGTATCGGCGACACTATTCGTATCTCACTGACGCCGGAACCGGGCGCACCGCGCGAAAAAGAAGTAGTTGTCGGTCAGGAAATCTTACAAAGCATGGGCCTGCGCTCCTTCACACCGCAAGTGGTCGCTTGCCCCGGCTGTGGTCGCACCAGTAGTGAATATTTCCAGCACTTGGCAGAGGATATCCAGAGCTATCTGCGCCACCAAATGCCAGTTTGGAAGAGCGATTACCCCGGCGTTGAGAGTATGTCAGTTGCTGTAATGGGCTGTGTCGTGAATGGGCCGGGAGAAAGTAAACATGCCAATATCGGCATCAGTTTACCGGGTAACGGAGAAAAGCCTGTCGCACCAGTTTATGAAGATGGTGAGAAGACAGTCACGCTGAAAGGTGAGCACATTGCTGAGGAATTTCAGGTACTTGTGAATCAGTACGTGGAGCGCACTTATTCACCTAAGGTCTGAATAAATCAGTTATACGGTGTAGCCACTCATCCACAAATCCATACTCGGGCCGAACAAAACTGGCTATGATTGTGTCATACCTCAAAAATGATAAGAAAAAGGTAATACACAATGCCCTCACAAAAAAAACACCTCGCACTGCTCCTGTCAGCAGTGTGCTTATGCCCCGCTGTCGCTTCAGCTGAAAGCAACTTTTCCTACGACTTTTATGAGATCGGAATTTCCTCTACCACTGGAAATGATGAGTCATACACTAGCCTGCAGGCCAATGGCTCAATGGAAATTAACAATGACCATTACCTGACAGCAAAGATCAAAACGGATATTGCCGGTGAAGTCACGGCGAACGAAATTGGCGTGGGCATCGGTGCTTACAAATCCAGCTCAGAAGAGACTGACTACTACTCTCAAGCCGGCATTAAACACGGCAAACAAGGTGGCAGCTCTCAACAAACCCTAAATGTTGGTTTTGGTGCCCGTCACCAGATGAGCGATGTTATTGAGCTAAAAGGCGGAATTGATCTGCTATTCTCAACTGACGAGGACTTCTCAGGTGTTAGCGGCAGCATCTCTGCACTCTACGACTACGATGAAAACATGCAAATCGGTGGTGCTGTCACAACCGATGGCGACACCGCAGAAACCAGTTTATTTACACGCATCAAGATGCTTTAACTACCGTCTATCCGCAGTAATCCGGAGCACTAACACAACAGTGTTCCGGACTAAAAACATCATTACAAAATACTCATTTCATTATTCCGCTGATACCCATTAGAATACCAAGGTTACATCTTTTTAACTCTGGGATACTCAAATGGACCCTCTCGATCAGCTGGACACCTTGGCTAAACGCCTATCTTCACTTATCCCCGAGCCACTTCAGGCGACTCAACAAGATATCGAATCTAACCTTCGTTCAGGCCTCGAAAGTGGTTTGCGCAAAATGAATTTGGTGACTCGTGAGGAATTTGATGTGCAATCTGCTGTCCTACTACGCACCAGAGAGAAATTGGAACAATTAGAGAAGCGTGTTGTGGAACTGGAAGCCCACACGAAGTAACTCAACTCTCTAACTGACAAGCCCTTTGTGGCAATAGATAACCTTTAATAAAAGAAATCATTATGAAAAAAATTCTTATTGTTTTGACTGCAGCATTTAGTTTAATGCTCGGTTCTGCCTCATTCGCGGCAGTTGACCCTAATGTTGAATTGAAAAAGGCTTTTCAGGCAAAGGACTATAGAAAAGCCTTTAATATCGCTTCTGACTTTGCCAAAAAAGGCGACAAGTCGGGCCAGTACGTTTTAGGTCAGTTGTACCTTGATGGAAAAGGCGTTGGTAAAAACCCTAAGGTTGGCTTTAGCTGGATTCAAAAAGCAGCGAACCAACACGTTCCAATGGCACAATTCACACTTGCCTCTCTGTACGCAACCGGTACCGGAACAGGCAAAAACATGAAGCAGGCACAGTTATGGTTTAACCGTGCTTCTCAACGTGGTGTTGCTCCGGCAATGCGTGCCTTGGGTATCATGTATGAAAAAGGCGACGGCGTACCAAAGAATATGGGCGCAGCAATGACATGGTATGAAAAAGCAGCTCACAAAGGCATGGTCGATGTACAGATGATGCTTGCAGAGCGCTACCTTAAAGGGATTGGCGTGAAAGCAAACCCTGGTAAAGCCTTTGCATTTGCGACTAAAGCCTCAAGAAGCCCTGCTGCAAAAGTTGATGCGAGCTACTTGCTGGGCCTGATGTATGCATCAGGAAAAGGCATCAAGAAAAACCCACAGCTGGCTTTCCGCAATATGAAAATTGCAGCCGATGCGAATCTTCCACCTGCACAATACAGCTTAGGCTCTATGTACATTCAGGGTGTAGGTACGCAGAAAAACCCGGGCATGGCATTCAAAATGTTCAACCTGGCGGCGCGTAAAAACCTTCCGCTTGCACAGCACAACCTTGGTCTGATGTACCTTCAGGGGCAAGGTACCAAGAAAAACCCTGGCATGGCATTTAACTGGTTAAATAAAGCAGCACAGAAAGGTTTGGCAAAGTCTCAGTTTGTACTTGGAGACTTGTACGTAGATGGTGTTGGCGTCAAAGCTAAGAACCATAAAATGGCAATGAACTGGTACAAGAAAGCGGCAGCTCAAGGGCTACCATCAGCTGAGTACAGCGTCGGTGCAATGTACGCAAATGGCTACGGTGTAAAGCGGGATGTTAATCAGGCACGTATTTGGTTCACCAAAGCGGCCAAGAAAGGCTCAACGCGCGCTAAGCAAGCTATTCAACAACTGAATGTGATGGCACAAAAACGATAAGTACCAAGCTTATAATTTAGCCAAAGAAAAAGCCTCTTAACTGAGGCTTTTTCGTGTCTGGAGGCTAGGCTGGCAAGCGATCCTGAAGCAACATTAACTCGGCAACATGCCGGTAATGCAGGGCTGAGTTTTCCAGTAAAGCCAGATTACGCTGTCCATCAAGAAGCTGGGTAAGCGCCTCAATTAATGCTTGTTGCTCATCTGTTTTCCAGGCTTCATTATCAGCGAGCTGTGACAGTAATTTTCTAACATCAGTGTCGTTATCAGATTGAATCGCCTGCAACACCATGGCACACAGTTGGCCATCACCCTCATTATTCGCGCCGCCATCAACACGATAGGAAACATAGGCTTCAATCGCTTGCTGCCGTGCTTTTTCAGCACCCTCAGCATTATTATTTCCGGCATGAAGCTCGCTTAGAATACTCCACGTCTTCCAAGGCTCAGCCGCGTGGCCAAATTGCTGCCCCAAACTTCCCGCTAGCTCCAATGTTTCCAATGCCAGCTTTGTTTCGCCCTGCTTGCGATAAACATCCGCTAAACGATTCGCTGCTGCCGCTTGACGATATTGATCTCCCGACTCCTCCGCCAGAGTAACCGCTTGTTTGTAGTAGCTGACGGCTTCAGCTAATGAGTCGCTCTGTTCACTTAAACCACCCAGCTCCAGCAATGTACTTATCACACCAACCACATTTTTTTGTGTTGTTAATAAGTCCAGTGCAGCAGTCAGCGCAGCCGATGCATTATCATAGTCTTCATTCACGCGATGTAGCATAGCAATTTGGTGCCAGACATTGACCGCCAACACACCCTCTCCGATTTGCTCAAACACATCTAGTGCGCTCTGATAACCACGCAAGGCATCAGCCGGACGTTTTAACATGCTGTAGACCGCTGCACGCTGCGTTTGCGCAATCCCGGAGCCACGCTGGTCAGGAATCGAGTCGGCTAATTCAATGGCTTTGGAGTAGACAACCTCCGCCGGCACTAACTGACGCTGCGCGAATAAGCACTCACCCTGCTCCATCATGCTTGCAACCATGTAGGATGCGGCAGTTCTGTCTGTCGTAATCTTAGGCTCCAGGATTGCCTGAGCCTGCTCCAGGTAATTCAAGGCCTCCTCACCGGAGCCGCCTCGCTTCAGGACGCGCGCCATCAAGATATTAGCAAAAGCCAAATCTTTATCCGCTCCCTCATAAGCCTCAGTACCTACTTCATGACACTGTTGGAGCAGCGCCTGAGCTGCCCGTGAGGCTGGTAGCATTGAATTCTGAGCAATGAGGCCTTCAACATTTTGTCGCTCCTGATCAAAGCGTACAGGCCCCCAATCACCAAGCAATGCTTCGGCATTCGCCATCCATTGCTTGAGCTGGGTTTTCTCTGCCTCGCAGTCCTGCTTTTCCAGCAAGGTATCCATGCGACGTAATAACTCCAGCACACCGTTTGCATTATCAGCAACCAGATTCGGTGCGGAAGATAATTCAGATAAGTATGCCATCAAATTATCACGCTCCAGTGTACTGAGGCGCTGCGCCATCGCACTGTCTTCAAAGTGCTGTTGATAAAGAAAGCCCAATAATTGGTCCATCGCCGCCAACCAATGCTGATGTGATACCTGCTGCTGTTCAGGACGGGTAGAGGCTTGCAGATGAGTTAATAATTCCGGATCAAAACGGTAATAAGTATGCTCTTTCTCTTCAGCCAGGCCTGCACTAACCACACTATCCATCATAGCCTTGGCTGCCTCGACTGACTCACTGCGGGCAACGTGGCTAATCACCACCAGATTACCGCCTTGTTTGAGCACGGAGAGTTTAGACAATGATGCTTGAATGTCTGCGGGTAAAGCTTGCAGAGCCGAGGTAATAGCTGAGGAGTTTGACATGATAATAGTCTCTTAACGCGTAAGAGGCGCATTATCAGGGGAGAGATAGTCTATTGCAATCGCAGACTGCAGCGCAGCAAATTTCAGGGAAAAAAAGACCCGACAAAGTCGGGCCAAATCACACTTAGGAGGAAACGAAAAGTTTATTCCGCGATAATCATTCGAAACATTTCATCTTTGAGGTGGAGACGCTTCTTCTTGAGCTCCTCAGTAACCTCATCAGAGGGAGTTTCAATGTTTTGCTGAATACGGCGCAGCTCATGATCTAACTCATCGTATTCTTTAAACAGACGAGCGAAGTGATTGTCACTCATCTTTAGATCATGAATGCGAGCTTTGTGCTCTGGAAATTCGTGAATCAGATCGTGATGCTCTGCAAACATTGTGCTGCTCCGTTGTTCTTGTCGATGGATGTATTGTCACACCATGCTCAGCCGCTGTAATTGATTTAGATCAAGTTGGGATAATTTATTCCATTAATAAGGAAAATCATATTAAGATGATACCCTAGTAAAATACTTAGGAGTCGCTATGAAAGTTCGCCCATTCATCCTCCCACTGCTAGCTACCTGCTTTGCATTGAATCCCGCCATCGCCAAAGAATGGCAAGATGACAAGACCTACAAATTCACGATCCTGCACACTAATGACAACCACGGCCGCTTCTGGCACAACCGCCACGGCGAGTATGGAATGCCTGCCCGTTACACAGTGATCAATGCAGTTCGCAGACAAGTAGAAGCTGCAGGTGGTAGCGTATTACTGCTATCAGGTGGCGACATCAACACGGGTGTTCCTGAGTCTGATCTGCAAGATGCCGAGCCTGATTTCGTTGGTATGAAGAAGATGGCTTACGATGCAATGGCACTGGGTAACCATGAATTCGACAACTCACTGGACGTACTGGCTAAGCAGCAAGAATGGGCAGGCTTCCCATTCCTATCTGCAAATATCTACGCAAAAGACAGCGGTGAGCGTATGTTCCAACCGTACACAGTGATCGACAAGCAAGGCATCAAAATTGCCATCATGGGTTTAACCACCGAGGACACTGCCCGAATTGGTAACCCTGAATATTTGGCTAACGTGGAATTCCGCGATCCTAAAGAGGAAGCTAAGTTAGTGGTTGCTGAGCTTCAGGAGGAAGTGAAGCCTGACCTGATCCTCGCTGTGACTCACATGGGGCACTATGACAACGGAATGCATGGTTACAATGCTCCGGGTGATGTCTCTCTTGCTCGCGCACTCCCTGAAGGTGCTGTCACTGCCGTTATCGGCGGACACTCGCAAGAACCATTGTGCATGGAGTCAGAAAATGTGCGCAATGAAAACTACCAAGCCGGTCAAATTTGTAAGCCTGAATACCAAAACGGAACTCACATCATGCAAGCGCATGAGTGGGGTAAGTATGTTGGTCGTGCCGACTTTGAATTTAAAAACGGGGTTGCTGAGCTCAAGTCGTACAGCTTGATTCCAGTCAACCTGAAAAAGAAAGTGAAGGATGCTGAAGGCAACAGTAAGCGTGTCTTTATTGCTAATGAAATTGCCCATAACAAAGAAATGCTGGCACTGCTTGGCCCTTACTTAAACAAAGGTAAAGAGTCGCTAGGTATCAAAGTTGGCAGCACTAGTAAGCTGTTAGTCGGTGAGCGTAATAAAGTACGCTTTGGCCAAACCAATCTGGGACGCCTAATCGCAACTGCACAGATGGAAAAAGCAAAAGCTGATTTGGGTATTATGAACTCAGGTGGTGTGCGTGCTTCTATCGAGACGGGCGATATCACCTATAAGGAAGTACTAACGGTACACCCCTTTGCTAACACACTCACGTCTGTTTCCATGAAAGGTAAAGATCTGCTTGAGTACTTAACTGTAGTTGCTTTGAAACCTACCGACACCGGTGCTTATGCTCAGTTTGCGGGTGTTTCTATGACGGTCGGTAAAGACGCTATCAGTGATGTGAAAATTGGTGGTGAAGCCATAGATCTTGAAAAAGAATATCGCTTCTCATTACCTAGCTTCACGGCAGCCGGTGGTGATGGTTATCCTAAAGTCAGTGACATGGACAGTTTTGTAGATACAGGCTTTGTGGATGCCGATGTTTTGAAAGAGTATCTGGAAAACAACAATCCACTGGATGTGGATGCATTTGAACCGAAGGGTGAAATTGTTTACGTGGATTAATCTTCCGAGGCTAAAACATTGATCTGGCAGCTGTGCCTGTCACCGTTGGCGGATCTTTGAAAATAGCTTTAGCCACTTCATAAAAAGCCTGCAACGATTATTCGAAGCAGGCTTTTTTGTGAATTAAACTTAACCGGACAGTCAATTGCTCAGCCCTAACACCAGACATATTGGGAGGTAGTAAAACTAAAATAAGTGCTTGAGGTCCGTTCCAGATCAACTCGTCGCTGGTTTTCTCTGCTCAACCTTCTCCAGTACTGCAAGCTTCTCCTCACGCGACAAAATCATCCATTCCCGTATTTCATCCATAGTGCGATAGCAACCATCACAAAGACCAGATTCATCATCCAATGTACAAATCATTACACACGGCGATGGCACACTATAATCAAGCTCCGGCTTGGGCGTTTTACGGCGACGCACACGCGCTTCTCTCTCCATTACGCTGATTCCTTACAAATATCCAGATAGTTCGCCACCACCGTTGGCATACCCTGTTCAATACATTCAACAGTTAGCACATGGCCGATGGATACTTCCAGAATCCCCGGAATGGTCAGAAATGTGGCAAGATTATGACTATCAAGATCATGCCCTGCATTGACTTCCAGTTCTAAGCGCTGCGCCTCAGCACTTGCTTCGATGTATTTTTTCAGCACGGCATCCTGCTGAGGGCTTCCGTAGGTACTGGCATATTCTTCCGTATACAACTCAATACGATCAACGCCTGTGTCGGCAACACGTCTGATCTGCTCCAGATCAGGGTCCATAAAAGCAGCTACCCGAATGCCGGATTTTTTTAGGCGATCAGTGACCATTTCCAATAGTTCGTGATGCCATGCTACATCCCAGCCATGATCTGAAGTGAGTTGATCTGCTGCATCTGGCACTAAGGTACACTGATCCGGATTGCACGCTTCTACTAAGTCGAGGAAGTCTTCGGAGGGATAGCCTTCAATATTAAACTCCACGTCCGGATAATCCGCCAGTAGTTTGGCTAAATCCCGCGCATCCTGCCGTGTAATATGTCGCTCATCTTCTCGCGGATGCACGGTAATCCCATGCACACCCAGTGCGATAAATTTTTTCGCAAACTCAACCACATTGGGGAAGTCCCGCCCACGTGAATTACGGAGCAGAGCAATTTTATTCAGATTGACACTAAGCTGGGTCATAACGATGAATTCCTAAATCAGCATTGATAAGTGCATGGTATTCGCTTCGCTGGCAACTAACAATAGCATCGCTAAGCGTGGTTTCAATCCCAGACAGAATCATGCACTATTCAGAATAAGTAACTATAGGAGCAGAATCATGGCACGTAAGCGTATGGTGATCGAAATGGGGATGGGCACAGATCTCCAAGGTCAGAATTACACCAAAGCAGCCGTTCGCGCATTAAAAGATGCGCTGTGGCACAACTCACTAACCATCGCCCCGGCTTTTGGTTTTGATAAGGAACAGATGATTATTGAGGTGACGGTTGGCGTGGCCCAGCCTGATCAGGTTGATACTGACGAGGTTAAAGCAGTCCTTCCCTACGGTCAGGCCACTGTCGAAGCAGTAAAAGGTGGTTTGGATATACCCTCAGACTGCGGCACAAAGACCACTGTTGTAGCTAACGCAGTTGCGGTGGTTTATCTGGACTTTGCAGAGGAGGATGCAGCATGAGTTTACAACGTATTATTTTAGAAATGGGTACCGGTAATGACCTATACGGTGAAGACTACACAAAAGCTGCTGTCAGGGCCGTGCAGGACGCATTACATCACAGCTCTATATCGCTATTTCGCTCTACTGATTTAAACCGTGATGATATGCAGGTAGAAGTGACGATCGGCAGCCAAAAGCCGGAGAATCTGGACGCTGACACTATCGCGAAACAAATTCCCTTTGGCACAGTGAAGGTAAACAGCGTATTTGGTGGACTCAATGTAACTGACCCTGAGCAGGATACCGTGACCGTTATTGCAACGGCTGCCATTGCTGCGCGAATAGAGATCCCTGAGGGTAAGTACAGACCTGCCTAATGACAGACGGGGTTGATCAGCGGGCTGCTCATGACGGAGTAAGCAGATGCTTTACTCGTCTGTCAGTAGCCCGTGGTATCAAAGTGGTGATGCTTTAGCACCTTCTTAATCGTCGCCATAAAGGCCGCGTACTCTTCATCATCAAGGCAAGCGAAGTTGATCTCCGCATTTTTGCTGCCCACACCGTGCAGACTATCCCGCAGCTTCGTTCCTTCCTCTGTTAATTGAACGCTGACCGAGCGCCGGTCTTCTGCACTGGTTATTCTCGACACTAAACTCTTCTGTGTCAGCTTTTCAACGATACGGGACACCGGTGCCTGGTGCATGCCGGCAAAGTGCGCAAGGTCATTTATCGATATGCCTGGTCGCTCACTGAGTATTGAAATAATGATCCACTCTGACACAGCGATGCCTGCTTCGGCATCCTTTAACAAAGCCTGCAAGTTATTATTGAGTGAAGCGTTCAAACAACGAAGCCAAAACCCGGGTAATGAATGCAAACGTAATGGTTTAGACATAATTTATCCCCAAATATTGTCGGTATATCCAAATACTACACCACATTTCACTCCAGGCTGTGACAAAATGTTCTTAATCACGCTCACGGAAGCTAAAGTCATAGGCGGCAACCTGTCTTTTTTCTGACCCTTTAGACTTTAGAGGCACCGAAAAACGGCAACCAGTGTCAGTGCATTGCTGAGAAAAATTCAAGCCTGATATACCGTTACCGCTGTAAGAAGGTGTTTTTAAGTTGAACAATAATTGATTCGCTGACATATCAAAGGCCTGTAACTCAACTGCATCATCAACAGTATTTCCAATGGTCATTAGTACGTTGGCTTGGGGTATAAATTTGCCATTAATAACAGTTTGTGTGCGGGAATTCAGGCTATATATCTCCTCTTTCAATATATCTGAGCCATCCAACGCATAGCGATTAACGCGCCCACCATGGCCTATCGCGACCAGATAACTATAGTCCGGTGCAAAAATCGCTTCGTGTAAAGCATATCCGGTTTCGATCTTTGATAATACCTCCCCATCCGGTAAACCATTGTCCGCTAGCCGCCAGTTGCTAATCTGTCGTTTACTCGTTGCCAGCAGGTAGCGACTATCTTCAGAAATTGACACAGACAGTAACGGCGCTGGTTGCAGCTCCGCACTATTATCAAGTAATTGCGTATGCAGCACCTTCGAGTAAAGAATACCAGCGTCAATATTGTTCATATCAACAAGCGCAACGGTGCCATTAGCAGCGGCACTGTACAGATAGGGTTAAACGTCATTCCCTGAATCCAGTTCATTTGCCCTTCAACACTGCCCTCAGCCGATAAACCTGTTAGCTCTGAATAACGCCAGAAACTCAATTTCCAACCGAGATGTCGTTCCTGCGTGAGTGCTACCAATTGCTGTGTTTTTGGATTAAACAACAACTCCTCAACAGGGCCTGTACCTACCTGCTTTTCTATAATGGGTAGTGGTGTGCCGATTCTATAAAGCTGCATAATACCGTCATTCAGTCCGACTGCCAGCAATGAGCCATCAGCAGATAATGCTGTGCTCTCGGGTGAGCCTTGGGCAATTGGAATTAACTGCGTCCACGGTAAATTGGTTCGCCATTGCAATAATGAGCCATCTTTACCCGGCGAATAGAGCTGGCGTCGATTCTGGTCATAAGCCAGCCTGCTGACAGCGACTTCGGCCTCGTGACCGTTGAACACCGCCAATAACACCTGATATTTCTCTTTTGCGCTGACTTTCCAGAAGCGCATGGTTTTGTCTTGCCCAGCTGTCACCAGGCGCTCTATGCCGAACTGATCTTCAACCCACTGCAAACTAAACAACACACCTTGATGCTCCGTAAAGAATGAGTGCAGTAACTTCCCTTGCTGCCAGTCCCAGATAAACACTTGCTTACCTGCCGCCGTTGCCAATAACTTACGATCCTTTGAAAAGCTCATACCCAACACAGAGGTTGGATGTCTTAGTGGTTGCAGTATCGAGACGGCCTGATCGTCACTGTCTAGCGCCCAAAAGCGAACCGACCCATCATGCGAAGCACTGGCGAGAACATCTTGCGATGCAAAGCTCAATCCGCCTTCAGAGATTTGGCTATTGTGCTCTTTGCCCGTCCACACTAGAGATAAATAACCCGGCTCCAACTTCCATAAACTCACCATGCCAGGGTTGCCGACATAACCTACTGCCAGGTATTGACCGTCAGGACTGTAAGTAATCGCCTTAGCACGCTTCACGCCCTCTAGCTTTTGACTGAGGTAAAAGACAGGTTCTTTCGCTAATAAATCCGGATTACCGGAGCCACGACCATGCTCTTCGTTTGGCCACTGCCAGAGAATAATCTGACCGGCATCATCGACCGTTGCAAAACCATCTCCAGAGGGACTAACGGCAATATCCTGAATAGTCTCTGTATCGACTGGCATGCGGCGACCTTCAGGGGTTGTCACTTGCAAGCGATATTTCAGCGCCATTTCACCTTGTTTATTGATGAAAATCCAACCATCCTCACCCACACTAATCAGAGCATTTCGCTTGGTATCAATCGCCGCCGAATACAACGGTGTATTCACTTTTTCATACCATAGGCTGGGTGATAAGCCGCTGATTTCTAGCTTACGCTGCATCAGCTTTAACTGGTAATCCAGATAATCTGCACTTTTATCGCGCCATATTTCAGCATCTAAAAGGGCTTTGCGTGCTTCTGGATAACGCTCATTTTGCATGAATAAACGCGCCTGTATAATTAACGACTCATACAAGGTCTTGTCATAGACTGATTGCCTCCCCTCTTCAACATCAGCCGCGGTGCTGCCGTAGGATTCGATAGCCTTGGATTTGATTTCTACCGCCTCCGCGAGGTAGCGAAGGTCTTCATATTTTCGCTCCAGATCCTGTTGAATCACCGACTCCTGATTCAGGGCTTGCTTTGTTTCCTCAGCAACAGCCTGAGCCTTGATAACCTGTTCAGATTTCTCCTCAACTAGTGCCTCCGCCTGTCTGACTTGGTCAACGCTCTCTTGCACTCTGACCTTAGCTTCTGCAACCTTCTTTTCATTGCTGATCGCCGCCATCCAGCCAAACACGGCAGCCCCAACTGCAATAACAAATCCGAGTAGTGTTGTCATAAGTGCCCGACGACTTTTGGCACGAAGTTGCTCTTGCTTTTGTTCCTCAGCTGTTCGCTTTGCCTGCACACTTTTTTCCAAAAAGGCCATCACGCTCTGAAAGTTGTCACCGTAGCGCTGCGACCAGTTCGCAGACGGTTTTTCAGTTTCACGCCAGTGCAATGCAATCTCAAGCTCAGGCGAGGACAACAAGGCTGCCTCACCCTGCTGATACCTCAGCGCAGTATTCTCGAGGCGCTGATATAACAAACCATGTTCGGCCTCAGCATCTACCCAATCATTCAGGCGTTTCCACTGACGAATCAAACTTTCATGCGTGATATCAATCACGGTGTTGTCTTTTAGCTCAACGGACAAGGGAGGCATCAGGAAATGACGCCCTGACCGACGAAACACATTGATCATTTCCAGCATATTTTCACGGGTAGCATTCGGCAGGTTGAGCGCTTCACCAAATGTAACCGGGCGTCGTATGCTATGCCCTTCAGGGGTCTTTTCTGTAAGTAATCGGAATAACTGCCCGGCGAGTGCTTGCTGGGATTCATCTAACTCATCCCACGCCTCTTCCAGATGATCATTAAGCATGCGCTGTAAGCCACCGGTTGCTTCATACTCTTCCAGCGTCAGCACTTTATCTTCATCATGCTCCCACAAGCGCATTAAGGCATGTTGCAATAACGGCAACTGATCCATTGCCTGCCCTGCATCATTAAGCAATCGATTGGTTAATTCAGGCGTGACGCTTCCGTCAAATACCCGGGCCGGAAAGGTGATCGCATCAGCCAATTGATCCCGGTCCAGACTGGGGGTGAGATACAGCCCTTGATTGATTGCTTCCGGTAGTCCGTGAAAAGCCACACAATTGCCCAGAAACTCTGAGCGCATGGTAATCGAGGTATAGACTTGAGGATGGTGGCAGGCACTTAGCATTAAATTAACAAATTCACCTGCTTCATTACTGGCATGACGCCGATAGCGGAAGATTTCTTCGAATTGATCCACTAACAGTAATATCGCACTGCCTTCCGGCAAGGCCAGATCATTCAACAATTCATGCATGCTTTGTGGGCCACGCTGCAAGCTGGCCTGAAGAAAATACTGCGCTTCATCTTTCCATTGGTCACTGCCTGACTCACTATGTGCCGGAAACCATCGCTGATAATGTTCTGCGAATAGCCGGTCATTGAGGAGCGCTTTAGCCAACGCCAGAAATGGCGAGCTTCCCGGCTTCATATCCGCTACCAACCAATTGGCACCCGCTTTACACATAAAGCCACTATCCAGCGCTGACAGCACTCCAGTGCGTACTAAGGATGATTTACCGCAGCCTGAAGGACCAAGCACCGCTAAGAAGTGACTATGTTGTAGCTTTTCCAGTATTTCATCGATCTGACGTTCACGACCGAAGAAGATATCAATTTCATCGCGCCAGAATGCGCGTAATCCGGGGTAAGGTCGCTGGCTCATACAGACTCTCCGTCTAAGAAGGCTTCAACACACTCAGCCGGGAATGGACTGGTGCAACGCAATAGACGTAAATCTTTTGCCATTGCACTGAGGTTTTCATCCTGATTATTGGGGGAAATACAAATGGCCGTTGGCAGAGACTTTTCACGCTGAGCGCGCATACGCCAACTCTGCATCAAAAACTGCCGTATTTGGGTGAGCGGGCTACTGTCGTACAGTAATAACAAAGCATCACAGTAACGCATGTTCTGTTCCATATCCCGTCGTATATCTGCCGGCTTGCTTTTTTCATCAGGCGTTAGCGGGAGCAAACAAAAGTGGCCATGTGCGCTGAGTTGTTTGGAAACTTTCTCACCCAAAGCACGATCTTCATTCCCAACGTTGATGAAGATAATTTTCTGCTCCTCATCCGGTACAACCTCCGCAGCCTCTTCCACTATCGGAGGTAATAGCTTTTTCATGAAGTATTGTTGGAAGTTGACTAAGTCTGACGCCATCACGTGTTGGCCTCGTAATAGCTTGCTGTGTTCTTCATCCGTAATAGATGTGACATCAAGCTCAGATGAACGCCATTGCATCACCTCTATATTTTGCTTCTTGGCAATCTGGTACTGCGCATTGACCAGCCCCATATTTGAGCTGCCGTCTAACAGCTGTACGAAACACTGACTGAGTGCCAAATCAGCTTCCATTTCTTGCTCAAAGGTACTGTAATTAATACGATTATTGGCGGGCAGTACTGCAATCTGATGCTGCCCTAACACCCTAATCAAGTCATTACGCTCTAACTTTAAGGTATCCGGAACAGGAGCTACGTAAACAGTGACACGCTTCACACTCCCCTCTGACGCCACTGAAATAACGTCAGCCGGATCACTAATACTTGCCATATCATCATTATCAGAACCTGGCAAATCGACACTGACGGCCTCTTTCTTACGGAGTTGCTTTAAGCAACGCACCAGTTGAATCGCCATATCTTCAACCTGACGATAATATTCAGCACGGTAGCTAATCATTGCCGGTGTTCCCAGTGTTCTTGTGACGCCTTTTTGTTGCTTATCCGCAGCCCAGAAAGCATAGCCCTTCAAATCTGAAAGCACGCGTGGACGCTCATCTTCAGCAAGCTTATCGCGCTCAACAACAAAAACTCTGCCAGAATTAACACCATGTGTTTTCACAAAGGTTGCCAGTTCATCCAAACACCATGTGGACGAGACATAACCCGGCGACAGAATAAGTACAAAGATCTGCGAAGCTTTAACGGTCTCAATAATCTCCGGTGTCAGTGGTTTGTTACCAGACAACTCCGGATCGCGCCAGAGCGAGTAATGCTCTCGACGACCCAGCTTTTGCAACAGATAAACTTCCAGCGTAGAGATAAATTGAGTTACCCAACCTTGGGTTTCACCAGGTAGCACTTCATTATCAACATGGGCGTAGCTGACAAAAATATCATGAGACTTACTCATAATAGCTCCAGTGAATATTGGTATAAGAATAAATTGCTGGCTTTAGTTGTCAGTGCAACTGAAGTCTGCCGGGGTACTTAAGAAACATAGCCCATTTCATTCGCTTTCACCAGCATTTGACTATTTAACAATCACACAAAATCATACAGGGACTTATTTTCGGGTAATGGCTGCATCATAATTTTTACTAATCACAAGCCCTCTTGCCGACACTAGAGGCTCGCTTCAAGACCATCCGGCAACATCAGGCGAATTCGCCCACCGACCTGCGTTTTCAATCTATCGTAGAGATCGAGTATGTCTGCGTCCGGGACCTGCAAACAAACGGATACGGCTTCGCCATAGTTGGTTTCACTGGATTGTAGTTTCATGTCGGCAAACATAGCCTCGACACTTGAGGTATCGGAGTAATCGTACTCCAGCCACAATGGCAAGGTTGGGATAACAGTCCGTAGAGGAGCACGATCAAGCAATTGAGCCACTGCACCACCATAAGCTCGCATTAGTCCGCCCACACCGAGCTTGGTACCGCCAAAATAACGAACCACGACAACGATAATATCGAAGACTTCCCTACCCTGCAGTTGACTGAGCATCGGACGCCCCGCCGAACCGCCAGGCTCTCCGTCATCACTAAAACGAACTCGCTCAGCCTCACGCAATTGATAGGCCCAACAATGGTGACGTGCATCGGGATAGCGCTGTCTGATGGACTCAATAAATACCATAGCCGCTTCTTCATCCGTACCGACTGCTTGAGCGTGTGCAATAAAACGCGAATGCTTTATCGGCTCTATCTCAAACTCAAAGGTCTCAGCAATGGTGGTGTAGGGTTTTCGTAGTGACTGCAAGGTATATCCATGATTTATTCATGAGATGTCCATAGTGCTACATGCGAATACCTTTGCCAATATTAATGCGTAGAATATTGTACTCGTTGAGTACCACAGAATGGGCAGTTCACATCACGATTTCCAACCGTTTCACTGACTAAGATACGCCCGTTACAACGGGTACAAGATTCTATAATCCCTTCCTGCTTGATCGCTTCACGATTGCCGTAGAAACCTTCATCAGAATCATAGACAAGGTTTATGGCATCTTGTTGGATTAATCTGAGCACATTTAGCCTTGCCTGCTCTTCTTGTAAGCCGAGGAATCGTGCCAGTTCAGGCATATAGAAACGTTTATTTTTGTTCATGAACTGGTGCATTTGCTGCTGAACTTTTAGTTGAGTCTGCTTAGCGCTGGAGCAAAGCAGCCATCCCACAATGCCAGAGATTGCGGCAACAGCCAGGAATAACAGCATGACGATTATGCCGTCAGATTCAGAAACGGCACGCATGACAATAGCCAACGCTCCAAAGAACAGTGAAATCAACAGGAATGTTTTCCCGGATTTGCTCTGACAATTCATGATCACCTCCTCATAAATGACTGCTCATTATATTGATCTTCAATACTAATCTTGTCAAAAACAATAGGATAAACGCGGTCATTGCGAATTGCAGGCAATAAAAAACCGGGCAATAGCCATTGCCCGGTCAAAACTCCACGGAGTAGGTGGACTTAAACTTTAGTGTAAGGTCGGTAGTGAGCGCGCCAATGCGGCACACATCAACTTGCAGCCGCTCGGGCCAACTTCACGACGCCAGATACTGAGCTGTGAAGGATGTAGCGGGAATGTATCTTTTAAGGTTTCTTCACCACAGAAATGCTGCCATTCCGGTGATTTTTCCCAACGCTTAATCAGCTCTTTGCAACTGATGTCTTCTTTAGCCTGAAGGTACAACAGGCCAAATAGCAAGCGCGGCGAGGGTGCATTGCCCTCCTGAAACTTGTTGTAATACTGCTCACTCAGCAACTCCCAGTCGATCAAACGAGCCAGACGAATTAATTTATCGTCAGGGTCAACGACATCACGAAGCTTGGTAGACGCTGTGTAACTATATGATATTGCACTTTGGGGGGTACTCATAAACTCTCTCTCCATTTTGGTCTCAAGTGCTTTTGACTAAGTCAAAAGCGTTCAGTCAGTTGAAGAGTTATTATTCAGTATGCCACCGGCGTTGTTATTCACACTTGTAGTGACATGCAGCTTGTTGTTTACAACTGACATATCCTAATTAACGTATGAAAATGAAAAACCTTACGGGTCGATAGAAAAAAAATTTATTTTTTTTCTATATAGTCATGAGCAACCCTGAATCCGTAAAGATTACTTCGGTCATTTTTCGCACCCGAGCTTCTGATGGCGGAGCGGATTCCGGGAACACCGGCATCCCATCCACCACCGCGTCGGGTCTTGGTGTCTTTACCTTTGGAGCAGTTTGATTCCCAGGCACTTCCATCTGTTGGTGCGCCATCGTAAGTCTTATGCCAGCAGTCCTGAACCCACTCCCACACGTTACCGGCAGTATCCTGAATGGAGTAATCATTGGCAGGGAAGCTGCCGACAGTTGCAGTGTAGGGCCACTTATCATTGTCATTATTGTGATTAGCCCATAGGTGAACCGCCGCATCCGTCCCCCAGAAATATACAGTAGACTTACCACCTCGGGCAGCAAACTCCCACTCTGATTCGGTTGGTAAGCGATATTCACCACCTGTTTCATCATTCAACCATTTCAGATAAGCCTGAGTGTCTGCCCAACTAATACAGGTTACCGGGTGTGACTCATCTTGCTCAAAACCAGGATTGCGCCAGGTATATTCAGGGTTCATCAGGAAAGGATGTCCGGGTTTAGACATGTCCTGGTAAACACAACCACGGGACTCCCTCTCGGCATTGGTCACATAATTAGTGGCATCAACGAAGTGGGTAAACTGCTTGACGGTGACTTCATGCTGAGCGATTTCGAAAGGTTTTACCGATATGTAGTGCGCCGGAAATTCGTTTGAGCGACACCCGCCAACCACATCATCCCAGCCCTTGGTACAACCCATTTTTATTCTACCGCCGGGTATCAACAGCATATTCGGAAACTTTGTTAACTCAGCATCCGACCCCAAAAAGGTGTAACGGTCAGCATCAGGTGTTGGAAGCTGTGTGCCAGTGTCATTGGTCGCTGAAGCAGAACGGCCAGTACTAGTACTATTCTGGAACCAAAGTATTACCACTGCAGCTGACAAGCCGCCCAGAGCAATGGGTACGAACCATGACTTCAAACGAGTGAGCCAGGTAGTTCCTCTGCGGTGTATTTCCTTACTGGCTTTTTGATACACCACTCTGGCTTCATCCGGCGACATGGTCGTCAAGGTATCTACCGCAGGGAGATTATCAAGCGCCTTCGCTTCATCTTTCGCAATCAGGTAGTTACGAATAATTTCAGCTTGGGCGTGTGTCTCATTGTCAGAATCAGGAGTCATTTCACCATGCAACACCTGCGACCATTCCTCAGAATCTTTGGCCGAGATATATTTCTGTTCGCTAGGTTTTTTGTCTGACATAACTCTATTCTCAACAATATTTGTTTTTCAACTTTCTTAAATTAGTTCTCAAAAGCGATAAACGTTTGGTTATTGCACCCGGTGATCGATCAACATGCTCAGCGATTTCAACATGACTGAAACCAAAAGCATAATGTGTGTATATTTTCATATCTTCTGCGCCTGTCGGTTCTGCCTCTATGTGGGCAAAGATATTTTCTAAACACTCCAGACTGTCCAACAAAGCTGCATGACTACTGTCGTCTACGCCCGGCGCTGGGGCAGTAACTTCCTCTTTAGGGTCATCCGAAGATACAAAAGTCGCTAGCTGCCGACTTTTCTTACGCCGTTGATCAATGCATTGATTGCGTACCATGACATATAAAAAGCGCTTATTAAACTTTTTAGCAATATCACGCCCTTGGCAAAGTAGTTTAATGGCGACTTCTTGCTGTACTTCTTCCTGATCGGCATAGCTCAATTCATAATGAGTCATACTGACATAGGAAACATAAGAGACAATATATTTTAATAAGCAAGCACCATTGTCATTTTTTTGATCAATGAATTTATACAAATGCTCCACAAAGTCATTTTCATTATTTTTAGCGATAACTGAAATGTTTGTGCCCTCAAGGTAGCTTTATCAAAAGCTCACAATCTCTAAGTATACGATGGCATCTATCTTACCACCCGGATCATTGCTCAAACAATGAAGAAAAGCCGTCTCACTTAATACTCTCAGCCAACACAACTAAGTAAAACACCACCTCGCACACTTGTTGTACTGCCCCAAGACAATCACCCGTATAGCCCGCTATTTTTCGATAAAAATATGCACCCATTGCATAGGCGACTCCCCAGGCAACAAACACTGCCAAAACAAAATTAAGTTGCCAAGCTATAACAATGACGGTTGCTGCAGGCGCAATACTATAAAGCATCTCTCGCTTACTTAATCGCACTGATGCAACCTCTGCAGACTTACTGGTTTCAAGCGATGAAACATACTGATATTTCTGCATAATCCAAGATGCCAGCAAACGACTCACAGAATGAGCGCATAGCAACGCAAATACCAGCAGCACCATGGAGCGCTCTGCTAATGACTGCAGCACGATGAACTTCATTCCGAGTAGCAGTATCAGCCCCACTACCCCATAGCTACCAACCCTACTATCTTTCATTATCGACAGTATTTGGGCCTTTTCCCAGCCTCCACCAAAGCCGTCACAACTATCCGCGAAACCATCTTCATGAAAGGCACCTGTGAGATACACCGTGGCAATCATCGAGAGCAATACACTCACAGACACGGGAAGAACAAGTGCACTAGCCACGTAAACCGTTGCCGCGAAAAGTCCAACAAGCAAACCAATTAAACCCAAATATTTGCGTGACTTATTGAGACTTTCCGGACTGAAAGCTACAGACGGCGGACAGGGAATCCGAGTGTAGAACGACAACCCCGAAAAAAAGTAGTCTTTTTCGCGGCGAAACAGAGTATTCATAAACTAAGCATCCATATGAAATCGGCGGTTTGATTAGCGTGAAACCACATCACTTTTTCTGTTGATCAATCTAGCACTTTCAACCCTGTATTGCTGCTCAAATTACTGTACTGCAAGCACACCACCTGTATAATCTGAGACTTGCTGCAGCGCACAGTTGCGCGAGACAAACTCATACAAGAAGAACCCAAACCTATGACTGAAAGCACAAGACCACTGAATTTTATCGAGAAAATTGTGAAGGAAGATATCGAGAACAAGGTCGTTCCCTCTGTCCAAACACGTTTCCCTCCTGAGCCAAATGGTTATCTCCATATCGGACATGCCAAATCTATCTGCCTGAACTTCGGCATCGCTCAAACATTCGGTGGTCAATGTAACTTACGCTTTGATGACACCAACCCGGAAAAAGAAGATACCGAATACGTTGAAGCCATCAAAGAAGATGTTCGCTGGTTAGGATTCGAGTGGTCTGGTGATATTCACTTTACCTCAGACTACTTCGATGATTTGTACGATTGGGCGGTTTACCTGATCAAAGAGGGTAAAGCCTATGTGTGTGATCTTGACCGAGACCAGGCACGTGAATACCGTGGTACGCTTAAAGAGCCAGGCAAGAATAGCCCTTATCGTGACCGCAGTGTAGAAGACAATCTTGAGCTATTTGAGAAAATGCGTGCAGGAGACTTTGAAGAAGGCGCTTGTTCACTGCGTGTTAAAATCGATATGGCTTCGCCAAATATGCACTTGCGCGACCCTATTATCTACCGAATCAAAAAAGCGAGCCACCACCAAACGGGTGACAAATGGTGTATCTACCCTTCCTATGACTTTGCACATGGTCAAGGTGATGCCATTGAAGGAATAACACACTCAATCTGTACGCTGGAATTTGAAGAGCACCGTCCGCTTTATGACTGGTTTATTGAAAACCTACCCGTACCATCCAAGCCTCGGCAGTACGAGTTTTCCCGCCTCAACGTAAACTACACAGTAACCAGCAAGCGCAAGCTCAAATCGCTGGTTGATGAAAACGTAGTTGATGCATGGAACGACCCGCGTATGCCAACCATTGCCGGCATGCGCCGCCGCGGTTATACGCCAGAAGCTTTACGTGAGTTTATTGATAAAGCCGGTGTTTCGCGTAACGAGGGCATTGTTGATGTGAGCATGCTGGAATTCGCCATTCGTGAAAACCTCAATGTCAACGCAGCGCGAGCCATGTGTGTACTTCACCCACTCAAGGTGACTCTGACAAACTATCCTGAAGACAAGACCGAGGTCATGGTCGCTCCGGGGCATCCAAACCGTGATGACTTACCTGCCCGTGAATTACCATTTTCGCGAGAATTGTTTATCGATCAGGATGACTTTAGAGAAGAAGCCAATAAAAAGTACAAACGACTGGTTATCGGTAAACGCGTTCGTCTGCGTAATGCATATGTGATTGAAGCAGATGAGGCAATCAAGGATGCTGACGGCAATATCATCGAAGTGCGCGCCAGAATTATTGAAGATACTGTCGGTAAAGACCCTGCGGATGGCGTAAAACCTAAGGGGGTTATTCACTGGGTGGACGCTAATAACAATCTGGACTGTGAAGTGCGTTTGTATGACCGTTTATTTAACGACCCCGCGCCGGATGCTGGTGGTAAGGACTTCATGCAGTCTCTGAATCCGAATAGTCTTGAGATTCTGAAAGGTTGCAAAGCCGAAACAAGCTTGGCCAATTCTGATGCAGATATACGCTTCCAGTTTGAGCGGGAAGGTTATTTCATACAGGATTCACTGTATAGCACCCCAGACAATCTGGTCTATAATCGAGTCATTGGCTTGAGAGACACATGGGAAAAGCAAGTTTGATTTAATCACAGACCCTCCGGAGGATCGTATGCTCGTTGTATTCACGAATAAAAGTGGTGGTACAGTAGACATGTTTGAGAAGGCTGCGCTGGATCTCATTAAATTAATGGGAAGAAGGCCAGCCGTGCCTAGCGCAATCAGCAAAGAAGATCTTCCGGAGGCGTTAAGTCAGCTGCAAAAAGAGCTGGCTCTGATTGCAGAAGCAGAACAAAATGCGGAACAAGACGCTGATGATACCGACGGAATGGAAGACCTGGATGCCGATGAAAAACCAAAGCCCATTGGCATGGCTATCAGAGCCTTCCCATTAATCGAGCTGATGCAACATTCCATCAAAGATGATTCATTTTTGATGTGGGATTACCGTTAGACACTGAGAAATACGCATGACACAGTCAAAGAAACCTCGTGTAACTGTTTTTGCAACCGGCGGCACAATAGCGGGTGGCTCGGAAAGTAATACCGATACGCTTTACTATGACTCAGGCAATTTGGGCATCGATTCATTGCTGGCAGCGGTGCCAGAAATTCATGACATTGCAGAGGTATCCGGTGAGCAACTCCTGAATGTTGGCAGTCATGAAATTCGTGGCAGTGATCTACTGAATCTGGCAAAGAAAATTCAATATCAGTTTGAGAACGATCTGGCCGATGGCGTCGTGATTACCCATGGCACCGACACGCTGGAAGAAACTGCATTCTTTTTAGATCTTACTACACAGTTTGATCGTCCCGTCGTGGTAGTCGGCGCTATGCGCCCTGCAACGGCCATTAGTGCTGATGGCCCCTTAAACCTTCTGCAAGCAGTCGCATTAGCGGCAAGCAACACTGCCTGCAAACGTGGCACAATGATCGTGCTTAACGACCGTATTCACGCGGCTTTTTACACCAGTAAAACGAATGCCAACTCATTGGATACCTTTCAGGCACCAGAGCAAGGTTCATTGGGTTATTTTCTGAATGCCAAGCCTTACTTTTATTTCACACCTGCCCTCGCAAGCCACAAACCAAACTTTGAAGTTAAAAACATCGACTCCTTGCCCAGAGTAGATATTCTCTACAGTCACCAAGACGCGTCCGCTGACTTACTCGAGCTTGCTGTGCAACGAGGCGCTAAAGGCGTTGTGATAAATGCAGCGGGAAGTGGCTGGGCGTCACCAGCGCTGGAGGCCGCTGCCACTGAACTCACTGAAGATGGATTTCCGGTCGTATTTGCGACCAGAACAGGGAATGGCTTTGCGATAAAACTACCTGAACAAGGCATTGGTGCCGGGATATTGAACGCGCAAAAATCACGCGTCCTGCTGATGTTGGCACTCGCTAGCGGATATAAGCACTCCAGAATCGAGAAGTGCTTCACTCATTAGAAGTCGTAGGTTAGACCAAACTTCACTTCAATATCACTATCAGCATCTTCTTCGACAATCGGCGAATCCAGAATATCGTCATCATACCAAGTCGAACGCAAGCTATGTGTTAACCCCCACTTTCTGCTCAGTGGGTATTCCATGCGATATCCAAGGAAGAAGTTTGTCGTGTCACCTACATCATAGGCGGTTCGCCCTAAGCCAACATCGATCTCATCAGAATCTACGCCGAAGTAATAATCCGATACCTTACCACTCCAGTAAGACAATCCGACCTCAGGATAGATGCGCAGCTTTGAACCAGACAATGGGATAAGATTGGTGTACATCAGACTCCCTTCAAAGCCATCATGCTTTCCAATCACATCGTAAGCGCCTGATAGCACAAACGATCCAACCGGGGTTCGTGTGTGTAGTTTTAAACCCACGTTAAACGATGCGTCGCGGTCATCCATCCCTTTGAGCATCACAGAGTCACTCGCGTCATAGCCCTGATCAAAGAATCCAAAGCGTGGACGAAGCACAAACTTTAATGGCCCTTTAAAAGCAGAATCACCTGACTTATTGACTGGCCCCAAACTCACTCGCGGAACCAGACTGTAACCAGTCGTTGATTCGATGCCTTTGAAGATGGGTTTACTGTAGTTAAAACTGAGTGAGCCTCCAACCCGGACTTTGTTAATGCGGGTTTCAACAGGCTCGTCTGCTACCGAAACAAAGGACGGAAGCAAACAAATTGCGCAGCAATATGGAAGCAGTTTTTTCATGGTAGCAGCTATTTATGACTTAGAATTTTTCTTATCATAACACATTGATTTACGCAAACCATAAACCAATGCTTAAGATTACTGATATCACATTACAATTATGGGGCCTGCAACGCTTCTACTGCGTCTGAATACTCATGAGAAATGTCGGTAAGATACTCACTACCCGACATTAGCGGTGCGACAGAAGCATCAATCACAATCGCCTTTGCACCCAGTGCGTTAATTTTTTCAATAATCTGGCTCATGTTACGAGTAAAATCTGACACGCTCACACCCAGATAATAATCATTAGTACCCGCAATCAACCAGACGACATCCGGACTCTGACTGGCAACATCCTGATCAAACCGAGCCAACATATTCGCTGACGTATTCCCGCCGATACCTTTATTGATAATTTCAGCATCATCAAGCTTCTCCGCCAAACGCTGAGAGACACCCTCGGTTGAGAACCAACTATCTCCCAACAAGACATGCTTGCCAGTGTTGAGTACCTCAGAATCCAGATTAGCCAAGGCGAAGTCTGCAATCGCTCTGAATCCATATAAATTTGGATGTGCACCGTCGTAATAGAAATTCCAGAGATGACTACCAACATCAACAGCTGCTTCTAGTGCCGTCTCAAGCTCGATGTATTGACCCGAAGTGCTAGCCACTTTCACCGTGTAATAGTTACCCTCTTCTGAGCGATAAGTGATTAACTGCCCATCTTTTAAACCATAATCTTGCGAGACTCGTAGACGAGTGTCACCTGCATCGGCGTAGCGCGATACCCACATGGAAACGGTACCACCTGACTCACCATAAATATGTGAACGACGTTTCAAGACATCATCGTGCATCGTCACCAACTCGAAAGTCACCGGTGAAGTGGGTGGGGTAACCTCTCCCTCATCATTAACCGATATCTTTACCTGCGTACTATTTGTTCTGCCTCTGGCGTCGGTAAATGCATACCAGAAAGAATCCTGACCTGTGTAATTCTGAAAGGGTGTGTAAATGATTGAGTCACCCTGGATCGCAGCGCTACCAGCAGCAACCGTAGAGTTATTTACCTCAATGAGGGCAAGGTCTAAGCCAATATCGTTTGCTAATACGGGTATGGTGATCGAGGTATTTACTGACGTAGTCACGTTATCAACATTAGCGGTTGGCCATCCTGAGTAATCATCACTTGGGGGCTCAGGTGTAACCGGTGGCTCCACTTCTGGTGGCGTCACTACGCTATTAATTACTTTAACCGTCACCTTCGCAGAATTAGTGCGACCATGAATATCTTTAAAGGCGTACCAAAAAGAATCTTCACCAACAAAGTTTTGTGCCGACTGATAATAGACCGCCTTGTTGGCTGCATCCATTTCTACACTACCCAGCTCGACTGTTGTCGTATTAACATCAAACAGAACCAAGTCCTCTCCAATGTCATTATCCAGAACCGGAATATAGATACGTTGATTACTCGTCAGAGTAACCTGATCTGGGGTTGAGGTTGGCCAAGGACCTAAATCTTCAGCGTAGACGTGTGTGATAACCGCACTACTTAGAGCGCTTGCTAGCAGGTATTTATAAATTTTCATTATTAGCCTTTGTCGCCAGTTTATTGGCGTTTACATTTGATGAAGTTACGTTATCAAACTCAATTATTTAAGCTTTAGTGGCAGCTAGTCAGAGGGTGCATTTAACAGGACAAGTGGATGCATTGTTGCTTTTGTAATCGCTTGAGTGCACTGAATTGCTTAGTTACTATAAGATGGGAGAAATCACACTATTCAGAGGAATCGTCATGTCTGCACCACGCCATTTATTAGCTATTGATCAAGGTACTACCAGCACCCGCACCGTGCTGTTTGACGACAAAGGACAACCCATTTTCACTGCACAAACCGAATTCACTCAAATCTTCCCGCAAGACGGTTGGGTAGAGCATGACCCTGAAGAAATTTGGCAAACGGTTCTGGACACTTGTAAACAAGCTATCGCTGCCAGCAAAGAAATGGGCGGCACCATTGCGGGCCTGGGGATTACTAACCAGCGTGAAACTAGCTTGATTTGGGATAAGAAGACCGGAAAAACAGTGTATAACGCAATCGTATGGCAAGATCGCCGTACCTCAGAGACCTGCCACTCACTGCGTGATCAAGGCCATGAAGCGATGGTCACCGAAAAAACAGGGCTTTTATTAGACCCCTATTTCTCTGGCAGTAAAATTGCCTGGATTTTAGACAATCAGCCTGAACTTCGTGCACGCGCAGACAACGATGAGCTGGCATTTGGGACGATCGATAGCTTTCTGTTATGGCGTCTAACCGGAGGCAAGGTACATGCAACCGATGCAACCAACGCCTCCCGTACCATGATCTACAACATCCATAATAATCAATGGGATGATGAGCTATTAGCGCTGCTCAATGTACCGGCCTCTCTGCTACCCGAAGTACTTGATTGCGCCAGTGATTTTGGACAAACCGACCCGGAACTATTTGGGGAATCCATTAAAATCGCAGGCATTGCAGGTGATCAACATGCCGCAGCAATCGGTCAGGCGTGCTTCGAGCCAGGCATGATTAAAAGCACTTATGGAACCGGTTGTTTTGTACTGGTTAATACGGGTGATAAAGCTATCAGCTCCGAACATCGCTTACTCACAACGATTGCCTATCGCCTAAATGGTGAAACCACTTATGCTATCGAAGGCTCAATATTCAGCGCTGGGGCTGCGATTCAATGGCTACGTGATGGACTTGGGATTATCAAATCTGCATCCGACAGCGAGGCAATCGCTTCCGGCTTGGATGGCAACCATGGCGTTTATTTAGTCCCGGCATTTACTGGTCTTGGCTCACCACATTGGAATGCAGAAGCGCGCGGATCTATTTATGGATTAACACGTGATAGTGGGCCAGCAGAGATTGTCAGAGCGACTCTGGAATCCGTCTGCTATCAAACTAATGACTTGTTTAAAGCCATGAATGAAGACGGTGTGAAACCAAGTATTCTGAGAGTCGACGGTGGCATGGTGAAAAATGATTGGTTGGTTCAGCAGCTTTCTGACACAGTAGACATTCAGGTTCAGCGCCCGGTCGTGACTGAAACAACTGCACTGGGAGCAGCTTTTCTCGCCGGACTACAAACCGGAGTATTTGCTTCTTTAGATGATCTGGCCAGTTACTGGCGCTGTGAAGCAGACTTTGAGCCGAACATGCCTGCTCAAGAACGCGATACACTCATCGCTGGCTGGGATAAGGCAATAGCGCGAACGCTCCTCTAATTACCGGCAACCAAAGGACGGCGGCACTACAATTAGTCCGTCGTCCATTTAAACAACTTAGCACCTAGGACGATAAACACCACTCCCATTATCAACAAAACCACAAGATTGTAAGAAACTCCCATTAACGATGCACCGTCTATCATAATGGCTCTGGCGGCCTTCAACATGTGAGTGAGCGGAGATAACTCTGCAAATTTTTGTAGGTATGGATGAGCACCTTCCATCGAAAACCAAACACCCGATAACAACATCATCGGCCAGGTCAACATATTCAACAGACCACCTGCCAGCTCTTCACTTTTCACCCTCGAAGCCACCAACAAGCCCAACGACAGCAAGGTAAACGTGCCGATAATCAGCACCACGAGCAAACTTAGGTAACTCCCCACAACCCGAAAATCCATAAAGAAATTGGTACCAGCAAACACCAATACGGTTGTCGCAACCACAATCATTAGCCGCGACAATATCTGTGCAATCAGAAACTCGGTGGCACTTAACGGGGTCGCGCTAACTCGCTTGAGATAACCACTTTTACGGTACCGAACGATCACATACCCCACTCCGAATAAGCAACCAAACATGATATTCATACCCAAAATACCCGGCACAACCCAGTCCACATAACGGACTTGCTTACCCGTAACAGCTTTCTCAGTAACGGTCGGCCCGCCGCTCCCTGCCAAAAGGCGCCGCATAAAATAACCATTCACCGCATCATTATTCACCCAATAATGCATTTGATCAGGGCGTAGATCCAACAGCATATCCACTTGATGTCTTGAGACTTTTTTGACCGTTTCACTCTGATCATCCACACCGTAAAACGTAATGTAATCCGTTTTTAACAGGGGGTGCAGCGACTCATCCGGCTCTGCATTTACCAGCAAGCCTTCTGCCATCACCGCGACTTTGTACTGGTCTTTATTTTCTCCCGAAAAGGTGAACGCTAATCCAAATACCAACAAGACCGGTAAAATAATATTCCACGCCAGTGAAGATCTGTCGCGCATGAACTCAAGATTACGCGCGTGTAGCATGGCTAATATACGCTTTATCATGCCCGTAACTCCTTACCCGTTAATTCTATAAATAAGTCTTCCAGAGTTCTTGCCCGCACCTGTAAACCACTCAGAGAGACATTGGCTGATAACAATTCTGCCAATGTCGCATTGACATCAGAGGTGACGATTTCAACGGTTGGCTGCACCTTTTCCAGAATCCGATACGGCATGGTCGCAGCTGCTTTTTCATTAAAATCTGACATGGGTAATTCAATGATAACGTCTTGAAAATGCTCTTCTAAAAGCTCATCAGGAGAACCCTGCGCAATGATTTTTCCGTGATCCATAATCACAATCTCGTCGCAAAGGTTATAGGCCTCCTCCATGTAATGAGTAGTCAGTAGAACCGTTTTGTTACGCGACTTTATTTTATTCACCAAATCCCAGAAGTTGAGCCGTGCCTGTGGGTCAAGCCCTGTGGTTGGTTCGTCCAAAAACACAATATCGGGATCATTGACGAGCGCAATAGCCAGTAACAAACGCTGACGCTGACCACCGGATAATTTACTGGCGTCGCGATTTAAATACTTTTCTAACGCACAAACTTCAACCAGCTCATCAAAAGACAGTCCTTTCGGATAAAAGCTGGCAAATAGCTTTAATTGCTCAGCAACTGTCAGGAAATCCTGCAAAGCTGTTGACTGGAACTGAATGCCGGCCTGCTCTCTAAAGCGACTACCTTGCGGCTCACCGCGATACAATATCTCGCCACTCGTTGGCTTACTAATGCCTTCCATGACTTCAATTGTTGTCGTTTTTCCAGCACCATTTGGCCCGAGCAAACCGAAGCACTCTCCCTCGGTCACACTAAAACTGACACCATTAACCGCCTTCACATCGGCATAATGCTTGTGTAAGTCTTTTACTTGTAGCAGCTTACTCATTACTTTACTCACATGTAATTATTGGGTGTTATTGCAGAGGTCGGTTGGTTATCTATTGAGGTGATCAAAATTTGATGTACCGCGGACCGATTACAGCCATCACGATATCATCAAATAGCAGACAATAGCGCTGTCGCCTGATCTAATGTCTCGTCGTTTTTAGCAAAACAAAAACGCAGTATTCTCTGTTCTTGCAGTGGATTTTCATAAAATACGGAGATAGGAATCGACGCGATGCCTTTTTCTATCGTCAGTTGTCGCGCCAGCGCCACATCTTGCAAGTCACTGATATCACTATAGTCTAATAACTGAAAATAAGTACCTGCACATGGCAACACTTTAAAGCGTGTGACTGATAATACTATCAATCATAATATTCAAGAGCTTTTAAGATAAGTGTCTATTTACAGCTGCTAGGATAATAATAGCTTCTAGGAATGATAAAAATTAGTATACTATTCTTTAGGTATTTTTTCGCAAAATATGTAACATTTAAACATGACAAAAGTCATAAGATAGAGCCACCATTCCATGAAAAAAATCTTTATTGCGACGGTCTTAACAACATCATCAATGCACATTCAGACAGTCCAAGCTGATTCCATCACTAACGATCCTCTCTCCATAAGTGATGCAGCAAATGCGATCAAATGGGAAGTTGGTCTCGTCACTGCTGGAGCTCTTTACTTAGGTCTAGATAGCTGGGACTGGGGAAGTAGTAACTCGTTCAAGTTTAATAATGAAGGCTGGTTTGGTCTAGATACGGGAAGCGCAGGCGCAGATAAGCTAGGTCATATGTATTCGTCTTATCTCATGAACGAACTCTTCAACAAGAGGCTGAACCTAAAAACGAACAACAAAATTGAAGCTGCTAGAAAAAGTGCCCTGTTCTCAAGCGCAATCATGCTAGGGGTGGAAGTCTTCGATGGATACTCCAATGACCATGGTTTTTCATATGAAGACCTAATTTTAAATACTGCAGGAATTGGAATTTCTTATCTTAAAAACACCGTTCCAGGATTAGATGACAAGCTCGATTTACGCGTAGAATATAAACCAACAGATGCTTACAGCGACCATCCAATTACTGATTATTCAGGCTACACCTATCTGGCAGCGCTTAAGCTTGGTGGTTTTGAACGACTGAAGGGTACCCCATTAAAATATCTGGAATTACAGCTGGGCTACCATACGGAAGGGTTTAAGAAAAATGAGCAGGAACAATTTCCTGAGGCTAAAACTGAGTTGCAATTTGGCGTAGGCTTAGACTTGTCAGAACTTATTTTCAAACCTATCAATAAGAACAGAGATAACGCCTTTATCCACTCTATGGGTACATTTTTTCGTTACTACCGTCTGCCAGGTACCTACATAGCCACCGAAATACAAGAGAGGGTTGAATAAACTTATCTCTAACTTTTTAATTAATGTTAAAGCAATAAAAAAGGGCAGCTTACGCTACCCTCTTTTATGACTGCATAATCTTTTACAAGATTTTGATTAGAAGCTATGCTTCAATCCAATCGCAATTTTATCATCTGTCAAAGAGTCATCATCAACAAACTCAACAACAGCAATTGTATTCTTACCCAATGAACGGTTATAACCAAGGAACAACGTGTCGTTATCAGCCACATCGCCAATACCCATGTAAAACTTGTTTGCACCAGCTGCGTACTGAGCTGTATAACCGATATCCGTGTCTCCACCGTCCAATTTGTTAGCACGGATACCTACAGCTACAGGACCGAAGCTACCAGATGCACCCATGGTAACGTTTGAGCCGTTAGCGATACCATCTCCGTCTTCATAACCAAGACTAGCAGTCACTGGACCCAACTTTCCTTTAATACCTACAGCGAAGTTGTCAGCTGAGTCTTCAGGGCTATATGAAGCCGCATAAGAGATAGGACCACGAGTATTTGAGTAAGTGATATTGTGAGTATCGGACCCCTTACAACCACCTGAGGAATGCGAAATAAATACATCGTGAGCAACCCAACCAGTGTCAACAGTATCACAACCATTAACAGTGTCACCGATCTTCACTGTACCGAAACCGCCTTTCATACCAACATGCACATCATCAGGAGTCACTGTGGCAGTCACTGCGGATCCTGTTGCATTAAGGTTGGCAGTTGCAGTACCGAAATACGTTATTCCGCCAACTTTTTCTGAAGCATTAAAAATTACTTCAGTACCAGAGCCATCGAACGTTGACGCACCACCGGTGCCATCTTCTTGATAGCTGACAGTCACATCACCACCGATAGAAACCTCTGCCTGAGCTGCGAAAGGCATAGCGCCCATTGCGATAGCAATTGCTAATGTTTTCAATTTCATAGTATTCCCCTACAATAAAAATCTTTAAGGTTTGTGAAAGTTGTGCTTCCCACAACTTCGTTAAGAAATTAATTCTTAGAACCAAGACTAGTATGCCTGTTGGGAAAAAGCAACAAAATTTATTTACCGCATAATTAAGCGAGCGAAAAAACCACACATCCAAAATTAAGTGGCCATTTTGTATAATCTTCGCATCTCACACTAATCGCTAATACACAGATGTTTGTTACTCTTATTATTTCGCGTGCTCTGTTAGTAATTTGTCGAGATCATGCCTTAAGAACTCTAGTGTTGCTCTTTCCATAAGCTCATTTGTATCATCACTCCTTACTCTCTCCCCAAACTCACTTTGACCGGTTTCTTCTACTAAGTGTTCTGACTCCTTAAATGGAAGGACGATACTTATTTCAGTTTCAATCTTAGGCACTACCACTGGTTCATGTAGCTTTTCAACAACCTCAGTCATTAACTTAGGTGTACCCAGGACAGCCTCACTGCTAGGTATCGTCTCAGATTCAGAAACGATGATATCTGAACCAGGAGGTGCAACAACAATAGACTTCAGCACATCTTCTGACTCTACTATCACATCAATCTGAAGCTGGGGAACCACAACCAGTTTGTTCTCATCTACTTTATCCACTAATTGCGATGAAACCGTTGGGCCAATTGAGTTACTGATCTTGTTTGCACTATGCTCTGGGTAGTCGCTCATGTATTTATATCCCAACAATGAAAGTAAACAAATTACTAGCACCCCACTAAAGTATAACCACCAGGCAGACAATTTTTTCTTCTTTACCCGCATAGTTATTTGATTACCCTCTGAAGTTGCAATCTCATCAACAGTTTGGGAAGAGGTTTGTTTCTGACTGTGATCAACTTCTCTTCTGTAACGTTCAATGCTTCTGTCATTAGCATCAGCAGCGATAGAACCACCAATAAATACTGGTATTTCTTTTGCAGGATTATTGCTGAAATCAGAGACCGACAATGCTAGAGCACAACTCTGGCAATAAAGCTTGTTAGGGGCATCAAGAATTCTTTTTTGTATAAAACTGCGATGTAGCTTAACCAGATCAAATCCTCCACAATTTGGGCAATAGTTTTTTGAGACCATGTTGCTAGAGGGCATCGACATAAGAGGCTCCAATCCGAAAGTACAGTTTAAGTCACGACAGTGCCTGAAGTTCAGGTTATTTGTTTCAAGTACACGATTAACGTAGCTGGTTATTAGATAAATACAAAAAATTCCTTGAGCCCTTTCTGTATCACCTTGCGCATTAATCATTAACACTTAATGTTAAAAAGGAGCCAACAATGTTGAAAAAAGTAGTTATTACAGGAGTAGCTGTAGCAGTAATGATTTTATCTGCTCAGGCAAGTGCTCATCAAAACAATAACCATAAACCACGTGTCAGCCATGGCCACTCTCATCACCAACCTTCACCTCGCCCTGCAAGATTTAACGTCAACAAAGAACAACGCGAACAAGCAACTATGATTAAGCAAGGCATTAAAACCTGCCAAATCACACCCAAAGAAGCACAGCGACTCAATAAAGAGCAGAACCGCATCAGAAAAACTGAGAAGCGTATGCGTCATGATGGTTTACAAAAATGGGAGCGAAAGCAGCTAAAATCTCTTCTGCACAATGCACGAGTAAAGATCAATAAATTAACAAAAAATGCTAAGCACTGCAGAGCACCAAGATGGAAAAAGTCTAATAGACATCACGGTAATGCTCATCGTCACAATCACGGCAATAACATCATCTGGAAAAAACACACCAACGGCGGCACTTTCAGTATTTCAATCGGTCACTAAAAAATCGTTTCGGCGATAATCTCTGGGCAGTCTTCGGGTTGCCCTTTTGCGTTGTAGTCCCTTATAAAATCTAATATAGTACTTCTGAGTCAATGACTTATTACCCGTAGAGTGGCTTCTGCCCAGAACTGCAACAGGTTCCGGGCCGGTAATTTGGGCATTGATGCGTCCTCAAAAACGCAACACCATTAGGAGATCTTCAAATGCAGAAATCGCTCTATCTGGATGCCGACAAGTGCACTGGGTGCTTACAATGTGAAATGGCCTGTTCCTACGAACATGAAGGTGTATTCAACCCCGTTAAATCCAGCATCAAAGTCTTTAACTTTCATGACGAAGGCCGCTTCGTTCCTTATACCTGTACGCAATGTGATGAAGCCTGGTGCATGACCGCTTGCCCGGTCGACGCAATTACACTGGATGCAACCACAGGGGCTAAGGTCGTGAATAACTCAACCTGCGTCGGCTGCAAGGTTTGTACTATTGCTTGCCCTTTCGGCACCATCAACTACAACTCTTCAACCGGTAAAGTCACCAAATGTGACTTGTGTGGCGGTGACCCTCAATGCGTGGATGCTTGCCCAACTGAAGCAATCACCTATGTAGAAGCGGATGCCACTGGTTTTGAGCGCATGAAGAAGTGGGCTCAGAAAACTGACAACGCTGGCGCAGCATAGGAGGATTATATAATGGCTTGGACTAAAACAATCCTACGGGTAAACCTAACTAACGGAACGGTTGATAAAGAACCTCTCAATATGGCATGGACTGAGGAATATCTGGGGCAGCGCGGACTGGCAACCAAATATTTCATCGAATCCGTTGATCCGGGTGTAGACGCTTTGTCTCCTGAAAATACCATGATTTTTGCCACCGGCCCATTGACCGGCACCATGGCATCCACAGGTGCACGTTATTCGGTCATCTGCAAAAGCCCTCTGACTGGCGCAATTGCTTGTTCGAACTCGGGCGGTTACTTTGGCGCAGAGCTGAAATCAGCTGGCTATGATATGGTAATTTTTGAGGGTGCATCGCCCTCCCCTGTATACCTTTCAATTGAAAACGACAATGTCGAGATCATGCCTGCAGATGATCTGTGGGGTAAGTCAGTGTGGGAAGCAGATGAAATGCTTCACAAAAAGCATCAAGACCCTGCACTGCGAGTAGCAGCGATTGGTCGCTCTGCTGAGAACGGTTGCTTGTATGCTGCAATTGTGAATGACCTGCACCGTGCGGCAGGACGTTCGGGTGTTGGAACCGTCATGGCTTCCAAGAACCTGAAAGCCGTAGTAGTTCGCGGCACCAAAGGTGTCGGTAACTTATTCGACGCTAAACGCTTTATGAACTCAGTTGCTGAGGAAAAGAAAGTACTGGCCGAAAATGCGGTAACTGGTACAGGCTTGCCTGCACTGGGTACTCAGGTATTGATGAACGTTATCAATGAAGTTGGCGCATTGCCGACCAAGAACATGAGTGAAGTGCAGTTCGAAGGTGCTTCAAAAATCTCTGGTGAAGCGATGCTGGAGCCACGTGAAAGC
>NZ_QGKM01000037.1 GCF_003172875.1 Leucothrix pacifica
ACTCTTGACCATAGCTCCCGATTGTGAGATACAAAATATGATACCAATCCAAATATAGATATCTTTTGAATCAGGTGGAATGAATGAAAAGAAGTTTTCCAATTTTATTACCTATGTTACGGAAGTGAGTGGTTACTGCTAGGTAACTGTGACTACTCGTTTCTGTGAGAAGTCACAAATTGTTTCATTTTCAATTAATTCATTAGTGAATCTACATTTGGTGAAGAAATTTGGCTTGCAATAAACAAAAAACTCATGAGGATCACCAAACTTATGACCTCAAACACCTGCTAACACACAACGTAATACTCCATAATTCCAGTGGCCACCTAGTGACTGATACAAATCATTTACAGCACCTTCTGAGCGATTAGGCAGCTTGACTATGGCTTGTCGTATCACTTCAATATCTTCAGGGTCGAGATCTGTCGCATCTTCAACTGAGATCTTTCCTTCACGCACAGCATCCGCCAAGTCACTGTAAACCGTTGTGGCTACCACTTGTCGCTTCTGCATGATTTGCTCAACCGTCATACCTTGATTAAACATAGCGAGGGTTGAATTAGCAGAGCTCTCAGTGACCGGCTCCTGATTGCTGGCAAACTCTGCAATTACCGCCATAAACTCATCGCCGTAGCGCTCAAGTTTTGACTCACCGACGCCACCCAAATATCGGAACTCATCATTAGTCAGCGGTTGGTTCTGTGCCATTTCTTCTAGTGTGCGGTCATGGAAGATGACATAAGGTGGCACGCCCTGCTCTCGAGCCAGATCCAAACGCAGCGCCTTTAATGCAATCAATAAACTCTCATGCTCTGGTGAGAGGTCGGCACGCTCTCTGGAAGAACTACTTTTCTTGGCTAGCTTAGGAATGGCCAGTTTTCTGGCGAGCAGCTGTTCCTGACCTTTAAGTAACGGTCGGGCTTTTTCTGTAAGCTGCAAAGCACCATATCGCTCCATATTGATATGCAAAAAACCTTGCGCAATTAGCTGCCTGAACAAACTGCGCCAATCGACCTGCGTATGATGTTTACCCAAACCGAATACTTTTAGGTGATGATGACCGTTTTTCTGAATTCGCTCATCGTCCTTGCCCACCAGGATATCGGTGACATAAGTGACACCGAAGCTTTGCCCGCTACGATATACCGCAGATAACGCTTTTTGTGCATCTTCTGTCGCATCCCAGGTTTCGGGTGGATTCAGGCAATTATCACAGTTGCCACACTTATCCGCAGAAGACTCCCCAAAATAACCTAGTATCGCCGAACGCCTGCAACTCACGGTTTCACACAGTGCCAGCATAGCTTCTAATTTGTGCTGAGTGATCCGCTTGTGTTCTTCACTCCCACTGCTTTCCTGCATCATCTGGCGCAGTGTAATGACGTCCTGCAAACCGTAACTCATCCACGCATTTGCTGAGTTTCCATCACGCCCTGCCCGGCCTGTTTCCTGGTAATAAGCTTCGATATTTTTGGGCAAACTTAAGTGCGCGACAAACCGGACATCGGGCTTATCGATGCCCATACCAAAGGCAATCGTTGCCACAATAATCACGCCCTCATCTCGCAGAAAACGCGCCTGAGTATGCTGACGAAGTTCAGCGGGTAAACCTGCGTGATAAGGCAAGGCCGTTCGCCCTTTTCCGCTCAGCCAATGTGCAGTTGTTTCGACCTTTTTACGAGATAAGCAATAGACAATGCCGGCGTCTCTAGGGTGGTTCTCCTGAATAAAACGCCACAGCCGGTCACGAGAGTTCTGGGCATCTGACAAGGTATAACGGATATTCGGGCGATCAAAACTATTAACAAACACTCGTGCTTGTTGCAGATCCAGCTGCTCAATGATCTCATAGCGGGTTCGCTTGTCAGCAGTCGCAGTTAGAGCAATGCGTGGGATATCGGGAAAATATTGCGCCAGTATTCTTAGTTGTTGGTATTCCGGTCGAAAGTCATGACCCCATTGCGATACACAATGTGCTTCATCAACCGCAAATAATGAAATAGTGCATCGCTGAAGTAATTGCAGGGTGTAATCATTAGCCAGACGTTCCGGAGCAATATACAAAAAATCCAATTCACCCCTGCGTAGGTCTGACTCAACCGCCTGACGCGCCTCTGCATTTAGCGTCGAATTCAAAAAAGCGGCTTTAACACCGACTTGTTTCAGAGCATCCACCTGATCCTGCATCAGTGCAATCAATGGTGACACCACAACACCGACGCCATCACGAACAAGTGCGGGGATTTGATAACACAGCGACTTACCGCCACCGGTTGGCATTAGAACGAAGGCATCTTGTCCGGCAATCACGGTATCAATGATGTCGGCCTGATTATGGCGGAATTCTGAGTAACCAAATGTTGAATTAAGAATTTCCAGCGCACGCGACATAAACAAACCTTGAACATTTTGATGGGGAACCAATAAAAGCACATCGCACATCGTAAATGAATTAAAACATGATAGAATTCTATTTTTTAAACGGTTCGCAAGGATCCACGCTTCAATGGAAGAGAACAAGCCCTCCCTGACTTATCAGGACGCCGGAGTTAGTATTGAAACCGGTAACGCCCTTATTGATCGCATTAAGCCACACGCACGCCGTACCAAACGCCCGGAAGTACTGGGGAATATCGGTGGCTTTGGTGCACTCATGTCACTGCCTAACCGCTATAAAGACCCGGTTCTGGTCTCCGGAACGGATGGTGTTGGTACCAAACTAAAGCTGGCTATTGATATGAAGCGATTCGATACGATAGGTATCGATTTGGTTGCGATGTGCGTGAATGACATCATAGTGACTGGCGCGGAGCCACTATTCTTCCTTGATTATTACGCCACGGGTAAGTTGGATAATGACGATGCTGAAGCGGTTATCAAAGGAATTGCGGACGGTTGTGAATTAGCAGGTGCTGCGCTGATTGGTGGTGAAACTGCCGAGATGCCCGGAATCTACTCCGAAGGTGATTTTGACCTTGCTGGCTTTAGTGTCGGCGTGGTTGAGCGTGACGCTATCTTGGATCAAAGCGCTGTTGCTAATGGCAATGTGTTGATTGGTCTGGAGTCCAGCGGCCCTCACTCCAACGGATATTCATTGATTCGTAAAGTGCTGGAAGTGTCTGGTCAGACGCTGGATCAAACTTTTGCTGAGAATGATGATACAACATTGGGCGATGCGCTACTTGCACCGACAACTATCTACGTTAAGCCCCTGCTACAAGCACTGAAGCAATTTGATATTCGTGCGCTGGCACACATCACTGGTGGTGGGTTAACGGAAAACTTACCGCGTGTATTACCAAGCCACTGTAAAGCTGAGATTGATTTAAGTAGTTGGGAGCGCCCGGCCATTTTCAATTGGCTGCAAGAGCAAGGCAATATCGAAAACATGGAAATGTTGCGTACCTTTAACTGTGGTATTGGTATGGTGATTGTTGTGGCTGAAGATCAGGCAGACGAGATGATCAATAGCTTCAAGCTACAACAAATCCAAAGCTGGAAAATTGGCCAAATCAGCGCGACTGATGCCGATGAGTCATTTGTAGAGTACGTATAAGCAATGCTATCAATTGTTGTACTGATCTCTGGTGGCGGGACTAATCTGCAGGCGATTATGGATTATATCGCCACCGAAAAACCAGATGCAAACATCGAATTAGTGCTGAGTAACCGACCTGATGCCTACGGCTTGCAGCGCGCTGCCGGCGCATCCATCAAAACGGAAGTGATAGACCACAAGGCCTTTGATTCACGTGAAAGCTTCGATCAGGCGATGATCGAGGTGATTGATCCTTACCAGCCTGATCTCATCATTTTGGCTGGCTTCATGCGTATTCTGAGTCATGGTTTTGTTGAGCATTATGAAGGGCGAATGATTAATATCCACCCTGCTTTATTGCCCGCTTACAAAGGACTACACACGCACAAACGAGCATTGGCAGATGGTGTGAGTCATCACGGAGCGAGTGTTCATTATGTGACACCTGAGCTGGATTCTGGTGCAGTCATCGCGCAAGGTCGCGTGCCGGTACTAAAAGATGATACGGAAGAATCACTGGAACAACGTGTACATCGTATCGAGCACATAGTGTATCCGGAAGTTGTTAAATGGTTTGCAGAAGGTCGACTGAGTTATAGAGATAATCAGGCCTATATGGATGATACGCTTTTGACTGAACCTGTCGTTATTGATCTATAGCGACTGTGCCATACGAGATTGATGAAGGGACTATAATCGAAACGATTAAGACAGCCATTTCAGTAGCAGGAAATGGCTGTTTCAATTTCTGTCGGTTAGTTACTCAGGGACGCCCTGCCACAGCATTTCATAACCCGTTTCATAAGCGTCATCACAGAACTCTAATAGCTCATCGAACTTATCACGAAATGCTTTATCAGCATGTGACTTTTCATGCTGCTCGTAGGAGTTCCAGTACGTGATTATCGCCAACTCACCGGGCTTGATGCGCTTCTCTTCCGGCTCTTCGGCAAACGATCCTTCCTCAGAAACGAAGCCACCGTATTTGAACACCTGACCGGCTATAAAACCGCCTTTATCATCACCGTAAGTGTTTTTCACAACGTTACACATTTCGCCTAACGTCATTTCTACGTCTTCAACGGTAACGCCTTCTTTCAGATCGACCACATTGAACAACATGACACAACCGAAAGGAATAGAGATTGGGTGAAACATGATAAGACCTCATTATTAGAATAGTTTTATCATGCTAACAATCCAAACTAAGCGGTATCCATACCTCTTTTGGGTGAGCTAATCAGATGAAGGCTGCTTCACGTTTTTGGAAGACTTTCTCGACAGCTGCAAGATCTTCAGCAGTGTCGACACCACCTCCCGGCACTTCTGCCGCCTCAGCAACGTGGATTCTTGTGCCGTACCACATAGCACGCAGCTGCTCTAGCTTTTCCAGTTGCTCCAGCTGACAGCTTTCCATTTTCACAAAATTACGTAAATATTTGGCACGGTAAGCGTAAATACCAATATGCCGGCTAGCAAACTCAGAGATGCTCAACTCAGGATCACGCTGATATGGAATGGAAGCACGAGAGAAGTACATCGCCATGCCAGCATTATCGGTCACTACTTTCACAATATTTTTATCCGCATACTCTTCAGCGCTGGTGATTGGTGTGCTCAGTGTGGCAATCATTGCTTCAGAGTTATTTGCTAAATTCTCAGCGACCTGATGAAGGTTCACAGCAGGCGTCAGTGGTTCATCACCCTGTAGGTTGACCACGATATCTTCATCATCAAAGTGTCGGAGCGCAGCAACTTCAGCCAATCGGTCACTACCAGTTTCATGTGAGCTACTGGTCATACACACATCAGCAGCAAAACTTTCGCAAACCTCACTAATGCGTTCATCATCAGTCGCAACAATAATATTGTCAAAACCGGCTAATCGCGCACATTCGTAGACCCGTTGAATCATTGGCTTACCGGCGATAGGTAGCAATGGTTTTCCGGGAAGGCGTGTAGAGTTGTATCGCGCAGGGATTACCAGGATTGTTTTCATAATTTTTCGACCTCTTCCTGAGTCAGCACTCGGGCTTCGTTTTCCAACATCACAGGCTTACCATCGATGATTGGGTATGCAAGCCTTGCGGAGCGGGAAATCAGTTCTTGTTTATTTTTATCGTATATTAAGCGCCCCTTTGTAACAGGGCAAACCAGTATATCTAATAGCTTGGTGTTCATTGTTTATCCGACTTAATTTCGTTAATTCGTGCCAGTAGATTCTCAGCAAAAGCACTCGTCACGATTGCGGTGACTGGCACGAACCAATGATTGTCTTTTGCAAAACCGCGACACTTGACGGCATCTTTTTCAGTCATGACAACGGGAATTTCGTCGGCGAAGTCTACATCAGCCTGACTGAATGCATGATGATCAGGGAATGAATGCCTGGTCACCATTAAGCCGGATTCTTCTAACATATTGAAAAAGCGCAGAGGGTTACCAATACCTGTTACCGCGTGAATATGGCGACCTTTCCAATCAGATAATGGTTGCTTCAGATCAGAATTCAAGCGACGTATTAGCGTTGCCTGCAATTGCATACTCAGTTCAGAGTGAGGTTCAGGTTCATTGAAAATCACAAAATCACAGCTGGCCAGTCGTGATTTAGGCTCACGCAGTGGCCCTGCAGGTAAACAGTATTCGTTACCCAAGCCACGCTCCCCATCGATCACCACTATCTCAATATCACGCTTCAAACGGTAATGCTGCAAGCCATCATCACTAATGACAATATCAATGTTTCCTGGCTGAAGTAACGCGTCAACATCAGCATTTCGGTCCGGCCCGGCAACGACAGGAACACCACTGCGTTGTGCCATCAGTACAGGTTCATCACCATAAAGCGAGGCATCACCATCAGCTTCAACAAGTAGCGGCCAGTGAGAGGCGCTACCGCCATAACCGCGTGTAATTATACCCGGCCGATATCCCGCCTCTTTTAACAAATGAGCCAGATAAATCACCAGAGGAGTTTTACCTGTACCACCTACACTGATATTACCCACTACAATAACCGGCACAAAGTGGTTGACTTGTTTGTTGAGACTGAAGTGTTTATCCAAACGTGCAAGTAATCGATACAAGGCTTCTAAAGGCTTCAATAAATAAGCCCCTGAACCTCCCTGATACCAAATAGTCTCCAGTATGCGTTGCAACCAGGAGGTATTGTGATTAGTTTTTTGTGGTCGTGGACTCACGTTAACTCTCTAAGCACTAGTCATCACTTTGCATTTGCTGCAAGGTCGCATAAACACCATTTTGCGCTAGTAATGACTGATGAGTTCCTGACTCGACAATCTGCCCACTGTCCATCACCAGAATATTATCAGCCTGCTCAATTGTCGTCAGACGATGAGCAATCATAAAGGTGGTACGCCCTTTTAATAATTCATCCAGCGCTGCCTGAATATAGCGTTCGGATTGGGTATCTAATGCCGAGGTTGCTTCATCCAGAATCAAAATAGGTGTGTCTGCCAGTATCGCACGGGCAATGGCTAAACGTTGCTTTTGACCTCCTGATAGCAAGGTGCCATTTTCGCCTATAATGGTGTCGAAACCATTGGGAAGTTCTTCTATAAACTCTAGCGCATAAGCAGCTTTTGCAGCATCAATGATTTTAGAATCGTCAAGATTACGTAACATGCCATAGGCAATATTGTTCCGAACAGTGTCGTTAAACAAAGTTATATTCTGACCAACATAAGCGAATTGTTGCCTCAGGTTAGCCAATTTATAATCAGTAATCGGCATACCATCTAACTCGATACCGCCTTCCTGATAATCATAAAACCGTGGCAGCAAATTCACCAAAGTGGTTTTACCGCTACCGGATTTACCCACCAAAGCAATTTTGTCACCGGCCTTTACCTTAAAACTGATGCCCTTCAGTATCGAATCAGACTCATCGTAGTTAAATTTAACATTATTGAAACTAACGTCTCCTTTGACTCGCTCAACTTCATAACTACCCTGATCTTTCTCTGTCTGGGCATCGATAATCGTGAAGATACTCTCACCGGCTGCTACACCTGCCTGTAAGGTGGCGCTGATTGACGTTAAGCGTTTCAGTGGGTCAAACAGCAACATCATAGCCGCCATAAAGGACATAAACATACCCGGAGAAAAACGCTCCAGTAAGTCACCACGAGTCGCAATAACGATAATGACCGCCAGCGCGACGGCCACGATAAAATGCACAAGCGGCATGCTGAGACGTTCAGTCATGATCCGCTTCATAAATGATTTACGGTTACGCTCATTTACCTCAGCAAAGCGGTCTTTCTCAAAGTCAGTAGCACCAAATATTCTGACCTCACGGGTTGCCTGAATCACTTCGCTACCGATCTGTGTTACTTCACCTGTTGATTCTTGGATCTGTCTGCTAAAGCGGCGGAAACGCTTGGATACATATCGGATAATGAAAGCGATTAGCGGACCTGTCAGCAATACCACACAGGTAAGCTCCCAGCTGTAGTACATCATCAAGCCTAGCAATCCAATTATCGTTGCAAGATCCTGCACCAATACGGTCAAACCACTAGTGGCGGCAGCAGCGACCTGCTCGACATGAAAAATCAGCTTAGTGACCACCTGACCAGAGTTGGTTCGGTCATAAAAACTAACCGGCAAATGAATTAGTCTCGAGAAAACTTCACTACGTAGCTCAGTAACGACCTTGCGACCTACCCACGACATAAAATATCCAGACAAAAAGCCTGATATGCCGCGTAGCAAAAAGATAAATAATAGTGCTGCTGGTGCCCATTTAATGATGTCCGGGTCTTTGTCCATGAATGTGCCATCCAGCAAAGGCTGAAGATAGGCTGCAAACATGGGTTGAGTCAGTGCATTGATTACAAGGCCTGACAAGGCCAGTAAGAGATAGCGCCAGTGCTTCAGTGAATAGCCTGCCAGACGCTTATAAATTTCAACCCCATCCATGGATGGGGCTGTATCGTTACTACTTGTCAAAGATGACATCCTGTCGTTTCGTTTACTTCCTTGGGGCTTGAGCAGTCGCCATCGAGAAGTTAGTTAGTCCCAGTCTTCCGGCAATATCCATCGCGGTCACAACCGCCTGATAATTGGTGGTAGCGTCAGCACTAATGACTAGCGGTGGATTACTACCACGGCTATCCAATGCTTCGCTCATTGCCTGGAACAATGTTTCTGGTTTGTTATTCAACACTTCACGACCATCGATGTAGTAAGTTCCCTTACCATCAATCAGCAGCTCCATGGTCTGTTTCTGAACGACCGGCACTGCACTTTGAGTGGTTGGTAATTCAATTTTAATTTTAGCATTGCGATCAAACGTGGTGGTCAGCATAAAGAATATCAGTAGCAAAAACACCACGTCGATCAGAGGCGTCAGGTTAACTTCCACCTCGTCGGGTACATGCTGTGTGAAATTCATGCTACACCGCCTGCAGCCTTACTCTGTTGAGCTGCTCTGACTGCGGCCATGGCCTTTTGCGAACCACTGCTTGCTACAGACGGTGCTGCCGCTGCTGCAGCCACTGAGCGCTTGTGTATTGCCGCGTTACCAACGATATCAACCAGCTTCATGGCTGACTTTTCCATCTCTACAGCAAGACTTGTAATCTTACTACGGAAGTAACGGTGGAATATAAGGGCCGGAACAGCCACTGAGATACCGGCAGCCGTTGTGATCAGCGCTTGTGAGATACCACCTGCCAGCTCAGTTGGATTGCCAACGCCCTGACTTGTGATAACACTAAATACGCTGATCATTCCAACAACTGTTCCTAACAGACCAAGTAATGGCGCGATGGCAGCGATAGTTCCCAGCGTCGTCATGTACTTATCCATCTCATGGATAACGTGACGGCCCGTTTCTTCAATATTGGTTTTCATGATATGGCGTGGTTGATCAACACTGTCTAGACCCGCAGCGAGTACACGCCCTAGTGGCGAACCATCACGAATTTGTGCGATATGGGAGGGTGTCATTTTTCCTGACATAGCTAACTTCCCTGCCATGTCTGCAACCCCTTCAGGGATTACTTTCTTTGTATTTAGTTTAACAAACAGTGCAATCACGATTGCCATTGCTACGACAGAGCAAAGTAAGATTGGTATAATTAAAATACCACCCGCTGTTATATATTCAAACATATCCGGCCTTTAAATTTTATTATAATAATAGCTGTCTGAACTGGTTTTGCCCCGAATGAATAAAACCAGGTTCCCTCGACACTGTAGTTACATCCCTCACTACAGCTAACGTCATTATACAATAACGCCCCGACCCTATTAAAGGCCATAAAGTCAGAACGTACGCTGAATATTAAGGCTTCTCGAAGACAGCAATAGACTCAACGTGAGCAGTATGAGGGAACATATCCATAACACCAGCGCCAAGCAAGCGGTAACCTTGGTTATTCACCAGCTCATCAGCATCTCGTGCCAGTGTTCCGGGGTGGCAGGAAACGTAAACAATACGCTGAGCACCAAGCTTTTTAAACTGCTCAATCACCTCTTTCGCTCCGGAACGTGGCGGATCTAACAAAATGCAGTCATATTGCTGTTTCATCCAAGGCTGTTGTTTGACATCAGAGGTCAGATCAAATGCATAGTAACTGGTATTATTAATGCCATTGGCCAGTGCCGTTTCCTTAGCACGACGTACCATGACTGAGTCGCCCTCAACACCAACGACTTCAGCCGCATTTTGTGCGATGGGTAATGTGAAGTTGCCAAGACCACAAAACAGATCCAGGACCCTTTGTGAACCGTCTAATTGCAGTAACACAACAGCTGTTGGAACCATCTTGCGATTGATACTGCTGTTGACCTGAAAAAAGTCCTGCGGTCCAAACGCCACCTTAGTCTTGAAGTCGGGATGTTCGTAGAATAATGACGCATTGTCCGGCCAAATACAGTGCACCGTGTTTGGCCCCTTAGGCTGTAAATACAGTTGGAAGTTATGCGCTTTAGCAAAGTCGATCAGTAATCCCTGATCCTTATCACTCAATGGCTCCAGATGACGGAACACTAAGGCTGTTGCCTCGTCACCGACGGCGACTTCAATCTGTGGAATAGTTTCTTTTGCATCCATCTGAATAATCAGATCCTGTAGATCTGTCAGTTTTTCACCAACTGACGGATGCAACACTTTGCAGGATTCGATATCGGCAAGGAATCGCCCTGCACGCTCACGAAAACCAACCAGCACTTTGCCTTTTTTACGGTTATAGCGCACACCTAAACGGGCTTTGCGACGGTATCCCCACTGCTCGCCCGTGATCGGCTCAAAAACTTTGTCAGGTCTTACTTTACCAATGTGTTCCAGCGCATCAAGCATGGCTTTCTGCTTGTGATGAATCTGCGTTTCAACAGCCAGATGTTGCATACTGCAGCCACCACAGACCTTAAAGTGAGGACACCCCGGCTCTACGCGCTCTTCAGACGTCTCTAATACCTCAGATACATAGCCCTCATCGTATTTACGATTGATCGCGGTGTAGGTGAACATCACCTTTTCACCAGGCAAAGCACCACCCACAAAGACTGTCTTACCATCAATATGAGTAATCCCTTTACCTTCAAGGCTCAGGGACTCGATCACCGCTTCAACTGGCTTTTGCGGTGGTCTGGGTGGTCTGCGTTTAGCCATATTACATCCTAATACGTTGGACAGGTTGCCCGATATGGAGTATTCGTTAAGCCCCAACGACTTTCGATGGGTGCGTGGGGGTCGGATGATACCTTACCCGCATTGAGATTGCTCCACAATTGACGCAAATTGATGAATCGCTTTTGGTTAGTTGGATAAGCCGCTAAACCGCAGAAACGGTTTAACTCAGCATTCAGATGCCCCGGTATTTGATCATGAAAAATCGCACGTGCCAGTAGTTCGATTGATACTTCATCACGTCGCAGCGCACCACCGGCATATGCAATTTTCTCAACTTCGCTGAAATACATTTTCAAACGCTTATCACGTGATGGCGTTGAATAGTAATCATACTCCGTGCGATTCATACACTGGCGACCACCTGCACGCATTTTGCGAACATAATTCAAACCGTCATTCACATAGTTCACCCGTTCTTTAGCAAACGCACATAAGCCGTATAAAACGCGAGTCGTTTTCTCATTAAGTGGCTCAGGGCGGCGACGTAGTTTTTTCGCAATAATGTCCGTGAAGGCGACATAGTTATAGTTCACCTGCTCAGCAATACGGTACTGTTCGTTACTGTAGCCGGGTTGCTGTTGCATTGGCTTTTTCATGTTCTGTGGCCATTTAAAACGGCGGTAACCATCACGCATGTTCTTTTTATCCTTAGGAATAAAGAAAGGATAAGCAAATAGTCTCACCATCATCTTAGGTGAGGCTGGCGTGGTAGAACTCATGATGGAGGTCACACCCGTCTCGGTAATTCCGGTGATCTCATAGGAATGTGAGCCCGGCTCGACATACAGGTCACCCGCTTTGATGTCTGCAAGCGCGATTGGATATGTATCAAGGTGCAAGCTGCGAGTTCCGACTCTGTCAGCGACATACTTCATAAAATTACGGACGCGTTGTTGCTCAGGTAAACGATCCCATGTTTTCAAGTCATTCGTCAGCAACTCACCAGGACGCATAATATTATTGATGGCAAACGGCAGTTTGTTCTCATAGGAAAATGCCATTCGCATGAAATAGATTGCATCTGCACAATCATGCGCGACCCGGTTATAAATAGGCTTTTTAGGGTTCATGAAAAAGTCTGTTGTCCAGTTCTCAGCAACCCATTGCTGGTAGCGTTTCTCCCACGCTTGTGACCACTGATTTTTAGTCTGCCAGATCCCCGCATTAGCAGATGACATCAGCATAAACATTGACAGGAATAGCAGTACTGCAAACGATCCTTTTGCTTTTTTTTGATTACACATAGTTATGGTCTATTTGATTTCCTAAATGTATTTTATTGGTCAGTGAGTAGTTGCTTTAGTTCAGAACTTAAGTCTTCCCATGACACCCGAATATTGTTCAGCAAAAACTGCTGATGGCGAACCGCAATGTCCGCCTCAAAAGCAGCTTCATAGCGCCTCAACCAAAAACGTTGATACCAACGCTCCAGTAATGTTTGACCAGCCTCAGTCAGTACATCTCTCACTACACCAGCATCGCCACTGAGTGCTAATTGTGGGTTTTGCTTGCTGCCTTTGGTTCCGGCCTCAAAAGCGATATGCCCGAGTTCGCCGACATCATCTTTTAATCGAGCGTTCAAGACTAGCTGACTGTGGTCATATTTAAGCATTGGCCTAAACACATCACGAGAAGATGACTGTTTGATACGGTCTGCATCACCGTACAGACTCATAATAAAATCTTGCTCTTCAGGGGTTTCTGCTCCCTCTTTCAGCGCCCACTCCGCTTGCTCGTATAAATTGGCGATTTTGGCCTGCTGACGCCAGTAGTCCAAAAAACCATCCGCAATTAATTCTCTGAATTGCAGGTCAATACGCAATTGTCGTGCCGTCTCATTGGGATTAGACTTAAACAGCATTTGCCAGTCGCCGCTTAATGTATCATTAATAAGCCATAATGAACCACGGCTGCTTAAATCTAATGGGATTTTTTTTCCTTGTTCGCTAAATTGAAGCATCGCCTTGTTGGCAATAATATCGATGATAGCTGCATTCGATCGACCATCCAGATCAGGGTTTTGAGTTAAACGTTGAGCAGCAATATCAACTTCCGGAATCCTTATGGATGCTCCTCCCCATGAAAGTCGGCTGTTTAATGAAGAAAAACTCAGATCATAAGCCCCATTACTCAGGTCAAAATGACCTGTCAGCATTAGCTCATCAACCCGTAGATCACGACTTTGAAAATGCTTAGCTACAAAGTGATAGTGAGCCTGATCAGAGAAATCGAGGCGAATCACCGCTTTTGGAATCTCACCATTAAACAGAGACTCAATGGTATTGGATACGACTACATCTGCAGCTTGGTTAACTGACACCACCCAGCGGACCGACCCAAACTGAATGCCTTCTTCATTAATGAAAACCGGCCCGTTTAAACGCTTAGCAATTAACTTTAACTCACCGAATACTGCTTTGAATGAAGGTATTGCAAAGTTGACGGAGAGTAATGCCTCTGCACCTATCAATGTTTCTTTGTAGTCATCAACAGCCACATCAAAGAATGGCTCACGGCTATGCGCATTGAGCGCGGCAACATAGTCATGGAAGGCTGCCTCGGATTTTTGAGAAAGATACCAACTGAAGCTACCCCACAACACAAGCAGTGCCAGCGTACATATCAACAGTAACTTCAAATGCTGCTTCATACGCGTAACAGCTGCCTTGGCCGTATACCCATTGCGAGTATTGCTAACAGATATGTCAACATGGCACTCAGTACCAGACCACCCAATGCTGCAATTTTTCCAAACACTCCAGAGTCTTGCCACCAACTGTCAGCTGGATTGACATACCAAACAACGGCTGCCATACACAAAGATGCGATGACAATTTTCATTAAATATAGTGGCCAACCAGCCGTCGCAGCAATCATGCCTTGTTTACGCAAACCGATAAATAATAATGTGGCATTTACGAATCCGGAGATTGCGGTTGATAACGCTAATCCGGCATGAGGCCCGATAAAGCCGAGCTTGTACCATGGCAATACGATCGCGATATTACAGACAATATTAGCAACAATCGCAATCAAACCGATTCTGACAGGTGTACGTGTATCCTGACGTGAATAGAACCCGGGCGCTAACACTTTAACCATAATAAAGGCGGGTAAACCTAAGGCATAGGTCATTAAGCTTAAACTTGCCATTTCCACATCACGCCAACCGTTGACACCATTATCAATGACCGTAGCCAAAATCGGCACCGCTAATACAATTAAGCCAACTGTTGCCGGAATCGACACCAGCAGAGACAAACGCATTGCCCAATCTAAGGTGCCTGAAAAGGCTTTACCCTCAGCGTTGGCGTGATCCCCCGATAACTTTGGCAAAATTACAGTTCCAATAGCGACACCAATCAACGCTAATGGAAACTCCACAAAACGGTCCGAGAAATACAACCAGCTGATACTGCCTGCGGTTAGTGTTGATGCAATCATTGTGTTAATGGTGATATTGAGCTGTGCGGCTGATGATCCCAATAAAGCTGGCCCCATCAGTTTCATGATTCGCTTAACCCCCTCATGCCCTTTTTTAAGACTGAAGTGTGGCACTAAGCCGAGTCGTTGAAGAAAAGGCAACTGAAAACCCGCTTGTACGATACCGCCTATAAACACCCCCCAGGCTAATGCTTCAACTGGCTCTTCAAACGCGGGTGCCCACCAGATAGCAGCAGAAATCATCACTACATTTAATAGCACTGGCGTAAACGCAGGCACCGCGAAGTTCCCGAAGGCATTCAAAATGCTGCTGAAAAACGCCGCCAGAGAGATAAACAGCATGTATGGCGCGGTGATTTTTAATAAATAAGCCGCAAGCTCTGGCTCTGCATCGGGTTTTGCTTCAAAGCCCGGCGCAAACACCATCATTAATAGCGGTGACGCAATCACGGCAATCAATGACACGATAAACAAGATTAAACCCATTAATCCGGCTACGTGGTCAATCAGGTCTTTTAACTCTTCCTTAGATTTTTTTTCTTTATATTCAGTCAGTACCGGGATGAAAGCTAATGAAAAAGCCCCCTCAGCAGATAAGCGACGCATCAGGTTTGGTATACGAAACGCCACTAAGAATGCGTCCATCGCACTGCCCATAACAAAGTAATTGGCATAAACCGCGTCACGAACCAAACCAAGTACTCGCGACATGAGTGTCATAATACTGATCACCATGCCTGATCGAAATAAGCGACTCATCGGTTAATCCACACCTCTGCGATAAAGTGCATTACTCTTATTGTTATCATTAGTGCTGAAAGTCCTTTTTGGTTTTTTTGTTCAGTGCTACAAGGGTATACGGCATTTTACACAAGACAGCGTAAAAAGTTAGTGATCAATTTTAAAAGCTGGCAGAGTTTTTAATGATGATAATTAGTTGATTATTTTATAATCACATTCCACTTATCAAAAAGTTCCCCCATTCACTCGCTTTTTTCTTGCCTACCCTTTCGGTATCCCCTCTAATGGTGCGCAGATACATTTTTTAGCCCCCACATAAAAATAAAAACAACGAGTTCATATAATGAAAATAAGAAATCGACACCTCCGGGCACTACGCTATATCGCGCCAGTATTTTGCTCGATCGCTGTTCTCTCCACTCAAGTACAAGCAGGTCCTACCATCCAACTTAATGGCGATGAGTCTCGAGACGGCATGGCTGACTCTGGTAACTTAGGTTACGTTGGAGGTAATACCCGCATTGGTGTGAGCATAGACCGCGAACTGCAAGGTCAGGTAGATATTAATCAGATCATTCATGAAGATGATAGCAGTGCAACCAGTGCCGAGGGTTGGTTTGGTTACAAAATCAAAGACGATGATAATGCGACTAAAGGTTTCCAGGGTGGTGGTGTCAAGGTTAACCACCAATGGGTGAATGACGAGTTAGACACTGTACATAAAGTATTTGGAGCCTACGACCGCAATACGGATGACCAGGCTAAAGCAACCTTAGGTTATGGTCAGGAAACAGAAGACTTGTTTTGGTCAGGTCATGTCAGTAAAGGCATGGGCGACGAAATTGTCAATGGTGATGTAACTACGCGTGGCTACGACTATGGCGTCGGTGGTGAAGTGGGTACGTTCTTCGATAGTACACTGACGCGTGTTCGTGGTGGTTTGGACTATGAATTTGGTACTGAGTATGCTGATGATGAAGACCGTCCGGGACAACTGACGGTGTCAGCGGGTATCGAGCAGTTCTTCCATGACACTCCACACAGTATCAGTCTGGATGTATCCGGTAACCGCAGACAAGGCGGTAATGATGCTGAAGACACTGACTTTAACGCACGTTTAGGCTATCGCTATGAGTTCGGTGGCAATGGTGCATTCCAATCTGAGCAAACAACCCGCCGTCGCCGTGTAGAAATTCCGGGAACACCGGGCCGACCTGGCCGCGCTGCAGTTCCGGCAATACCACCCACACCTGCCATTGCTGCAACACCAGCTCGTCCTGGTCGCGCAGCGATTCCTCCGAAGTATGAGCGTCGTGCAGTACAAACACCGGGACATGAGTTTGTTAAGACAACGATGAAGCTGGAGAACGAGACCTTCTTTAAGCTGAACTCATCCGCGTTGACAGAATCTGCGAAGCGCAATCTGGATAAGATCATTTCTCAAGTGCGTGGCCATGGTTACCTTGGTGCAATTCGCATTACGGGTAACACCTGTGGCATGGGTGATCCGGTCTACGATCAGCGTTTATCCGAGAACCGTGCAAATGCTGTGCGTGATTACCTGATTGACCAAGGTTTCAACCCTGATCATTTGATTGCACGTGGTTTGGGTAAAGGCAGTCCGAAATATGATCGTTCTGATAATGACTTCAAGAACCGTCGCGTTGACTTAGAGTATGTTACAGAGCGCTCGATTCGCAAGAAGACGACCAAAACACAGTATAAAAATGTATTGGTTCAGGAAGGTCGTCCGGCAATCCCTGCACAACCTGCCCGACCTGGTCGTGCCGGACACCCTGGCCGCCCTGCTATTCCGGCAATTCCTGCGACTCCGGGTACACCATCACGCTTTGTTTGGAAAACAGAAGTGGTTAAATCTGCTCCGATCTGGATCAAGCGTGCCCTTCGCAATACGATTAAGCACAACAAGACCATCAGTACTTATACCACGCGTACTGCTCAGGAAGTTAAGAACGACACATTCATCATGGACAGCCGTGATGGTTTGATTGATGTCTTAAGTAATGACAGCGCTGGCGTCACCTTAGTCCGTGTGTCACAACCTGCGAATGGTACGGTGGTGATTGAAGGAAATAAAGTTCGCTACGTCCCGAACCCCGGATACAGCGGACCGGACTCATTCACCTATACTGTAAGTGATCGCGATGGAAATGAAATCACCGCAACAGTGAATGTTGATGTCCCGGTCGCAATGAATAATGTTCCTGTAACGACATCAGACACTGCTTCAACCACAGAAGATACCTTAGTGTTGATCGATGTGCTGAGCAATGACAGCGACCCTGACGGAGATACTTTGGTTATCGAAAGCACCTCCACCCCTGCCAATGGTTCGGTGCGTGTGGTTGGTGGTCAGATTGAGTACACACCTAATACCGGTTTTGATGGCGAAGATACGTTTACCTATACCGTCAATGATGGAAACGGCAATATCTCAACTTCGACGGTGACAGTTAGCGTATCGAATGTTAACGAGGCACCAAAAGCCACTGATGACATGGTCACAACGCCAGAGAACACACCAGTGACGATCGATGCTGTTGCTAACGATACTGATGGCGATGGTGATGACTTAGTTATTACCTCGCTAAGTAATCCGGCAAATGGACAGGTTGCGATTGTTAACAACCAAATCGTGTACACACCTGATGATGGCTTCTTTGGAAGTGATAGCTTCACCTACACAATTACTGATAATCAGGGCCATGATGTCACTGCGAACGTAACAGTCAATGTGACTGACGTTAATGTAACGCCAGTTCCTGTTAATGACATGCGTACTACGCCAGAGAATACTCCGGTAACAATCGCAGTGCTTGATAATGACAGCGATCCTGATGGTGATCCGCTAACTATCACAAGTACTACTAATCCGTCTAACGGCTCAGTGAGTATCGTTGGTGATGAGATTGTTTACACACCTAATACGGGTTACTTCGGTTCTGATAGCTTCCAGTACACTATTTCTGATGGTCAAGGTCACTCTGAAACGGCAACTGTTACTATCGAAGTAACCGATGTGAACATGACGCCGGTAGCCGCTGATGACATGCGTACTACGCCTGAGAACACTCCGGTAACAATCGCAGTGCTTGATAATGACAGCGATCCTGATGGTGACCCACTAACCATCACAGACACTACAAGCCCAGTTAATGGTTCAGTGAGCATTGTTGGGGATGAGATAGTTTATACACCTAACACTAACTACTCCGGTCCTGACAGCTTCCAGTACACCATCTCTGATGGCCAAGGTCACTCTGAGACTGCCACGGTTAACATCGAAGTAACCGATGTGAACATGATGCCTGACGCTGTTAATGACAGTGAAAAGACAGATCAGGATACGCCAGTGACGATTAGCGTTCTGACCAATGATACAGACCCTGATGGAGATACCTTAAGCATTACAGGTGCAACTGCTCCTCTGAATGGTACGGTATCAGTATCTGGCAATGACATTATCTATACGCCAAATACCGGATTTAGTGGAACCGATATCTTTGATTACAGCATCACTGACGGTCAAGGTAATAACGATACTGCATCGGTCGTAGTTACTGTTGAAAAGACCAATGAAAGCCCGCTCGCCGTTGATGATTCACGTACAACTGATGAAAATACTCCGGTCACTATTGCTGTACTGGCAAATGACAGTGACCCAGATGGAGATACACTAAGCATTACAGATACGACCAGTCCATCAAACGGTACGGTGAGCATCGTAGGAGACAGCATAGTCTATACACCTAATTCAGGTTACTCAGGCAATGACAGCTTCGATTACACCATTACTGATAACAACGGGAATGATGTAACAGCGACAGTGACTATTGTGATCAATGCTGTTAACCAGGCACCAAAGTTAACAAATGATGTGGACTCAACTGAGGAAGACACACCAGTAACCATTGATGTGACGGCGAACGATACAGATCCGGAAGGTGACACACTGACGGTGATGTCAGCATCTGATCCGTCTAACGGTACTGTCAGCATTGTCGGTAACAATGCGGTCTACACCCCTGCAGCGGGTTATGTTGGCCCTGATAGCTTCACTTATACTGTGAACGATGGCAACGGAAATACGCAAACCGCAACCGTCGATGTTACCGTCACGGCTAAGGTCGTTAACCTGCCACCGATTGCAGTTGATGATACAGCCAATGTGGCCTATGAGACACCAACAACCATCCCTGTCGCAACGAATGACACGGACCCTGAAGGTGGGACAACCTGTGTATCTGCTATTCAGACAGCTCCAACCAATGGCTGGGTTGAGATTTCATCAAGTGGAACGGATGTTATCTACACACCATTTGATGGCTTCTCAGGCACTGATAGCTTTGTATACTTAGCGTGTGATGCTGAGGGTAATACTTCACCAGCAACCGTAACAGTCAATGTGGCTGCGAATACAAACTTACCACCAGTGATTAGCCCGAACTATGCGGCAATCCAGGGTTATGGTTCAGTACCGATCCGCGTACTAGCTGACGATATGGATCCGGAAGGTGACACCCTGACAATTCTACGTATTGAAAATGGTCCTGCAAACGGTACAGCCACTATCAGTGGAGATCGCGTACTCTATCAAGCCGACGATGGTTTTGTCGGTGCGGACTCTTTCTACTACGTGGTTAGTGACGGTAATGGTAACGAAGGCTCTGCACGAGTTGATGTCGATGTTAAAAACGATATCATCGAAAACAGAGACCCTGTCATCAGCACTATTCCGGCATTTGATGCAGCAAACAGTGGCACCACGGCAATGGATGTTGGTAGCTTCATTTCTGACCCTGACGGCGATAGCGTTTACGTTGCAGTAGCAGATGCGCTAAGCGGAAGAGTTGTGTTCAGCGGTACAACGCTGCAATACACGCCCGAGGAAGCTAAGTCTGGTGATACAGACACCATCTACATCACTGTATCTGATGGTAACGGCGGAATGGCCGACAGCGTTATAACCGTTAATATTCAATAATTAATTGTTTCAGCGTTAAGCATTAAACCTGCCACAACCGAGGCCTGCAATTCACATTGCGGGCCTTTTTTTTACACTTATCCAGATAAGCCTTTACCAAAGACGTAAGAAACGCTATTTTCTGAACTTTTCACGCACCAATGGAAGTCTATGACGAGCGAATATAACGCGTCAGCAATTGAAGTACTCAGTGGCCTCGATCCGGTTCGAAAACGTCCGGGAATGTATACCGATACCACCCGCCCCAATCACTTGGCGCAGGAAGTCATAGACAATAGTGTTGATGAAGCAGTCTCAGGCTTTGCCAGCAAGATTCACGTAACACTCCATACTGACGGCTCACTCTCAGTCTCTGACAATGGTCGCGGCATGCCCGTGGACATTCATCCGGAAAAGAAACTACCGGGTATTGAAGTCATTCTCTGCACCCTGCATGCCGGCGGCAAATTCTCCGATAAAAATTATCAATTCTCCGGTGGTTTACACGGTGTCGGTGTCTCCGTAGTAAATGCCTTGTCTCTGATACTGGATGTGCGTATCAAGCGTGACGGCAAAGAGTACCAAATGACTTTCGAGAACGGTAACAAAGCCAGTGATCTGGAAGTTATCGGAACAGTTGGCAAGAAAAACACAGGCACCACCCTGCACTTCTGGCCTAATGCGCAGTACTTCGACAGCGTTAAATTCTCAGTGACCCGACTCAAGCATAACTTGCGGGCTAAAGCCGTATTATGTCCGGGCTTACATGTTAGCTTTGTAGAAGAAGCTAAAAATGAAACCACCGAATGGTACTACGAAGATGGTCTGAAAGATTATCTGGTGGATTCCATCAAAGACTTCATTACCTTACCGGAAGAACCTTTCTGTGGAACCTTCCAAACCGATGCTGAAGCCGTTGAGTGGGCGCTCAGCTGGCTACCTGAAGGTGGTGATCTGGCACAGGAAAGTTACGTTAACCTGATTCCTACACCTCAGGACGGTACCCATGTCAATGGTTTACGCACCGGATTAACCGAAGCGCTTCGCGAGTTTTCAGAGTTTCGAAACCTATTACCGCGCGGTATCAAAATAGCACCAGAGGATGTGTGGGATCGCGTCAGTTTTATTCTGTCATACAAGATGAGCGAGCCTCAGTTCGCAGGGCAAACTAAAGAGCGTTTATCCTCTCGCAATGCTGCAAGTTTTGTCTCCTCTGCCACAAAAGATGCATTTAGCTTATTCCTGAATCAACACCCGGAAATTGGCGACCAGATTGCCGAGCATGTGGTTAATAATGCACAACGTCGCCAAAAAGCCAGCAAGAAGGTCATTCGAAAGAAAGTAGCAACAGGTCCTGCACTACCGGGAAAACTTGCTGACTGCGCTTCACAAGACCTTAGTATGACTGAGTTATTTCTGGTAGAGGGAGATTCGGCTGGAGGTTCAGCAAAGCAGGCACGTGACAGAGAGTTTCAGGCAATTATGCCGCTACGAGGTAAAATCCTGAATACATGGGAAGTCGATTCTGACCAGGTATTGGGGTCTCAGGAAATCCACGATATTTCCGTAGCTGTTGGCGTTGAACCCGGTTCAGCAGATCTGGACAATCTACGCTATGGCAAAATCTGTATTCTAGCTGATGCTGATTCTGATGGTGCTCACATTGCTACGCTCATCTGTGCGCTGTTCGTTAAACACTTCAGACCAATGGTCGCTGCTGGTCACGTCTATATTGCTATGCCGCCGCTATATCGTGTAGACATCGGTAAGGCCGTTGAATATGCCCTTGACGAATCCGAACGGCAAGCGATTATGGATCGTATTGAGAAAAAGAAACTTAAAGGTAAAGTGACCGTCACCCGATTCAAAGGACTAGGGGAAATGAACCCAAGTCAATTGCGTGAAACCAGTATGGCACCGGATACACGACGACTGATTCAACTGACATTGGATGACCCCGAGTCAGCCGATGCGACGATGGATATGTTACTGGCGAAAAAGCGCGCGAGTGACAGAAAGCAATGGCTCGAAAGCAAAGGCGACCTTGCAATAATTTGATGATGCTTCGAAATATGTCATACTCCCGAACTAACGGTTTGAAATATTACTTGAATTATTACCGTTGCGAACTTATTCGCTGTTGGAGTGACCAAAGGTGCATTACAACAAAATTACCTCGGATTTTTAGGCAGCTCCCCCGACTGTTTGAAGATTCCGGATACAAATTTACACTTCCGATTAACGCAAGTCATGCCTTGTCACTCGTGCCTCTAGCGCGACCCTGTACAAGGTCTGTATACAAAAACAAGGAATTCAGCGACTGATGAACAAGGAGCTTGTGATGAAACGTTTCCGCAAATTAGGTCTGGGAGCGGCATTGATCGCACTAGCCGGAATGGCGCATGCAAACCCGGGTAACAAACTCGGCTTTAATACTAGTGGTCTGGCCCAGATCGCAGTATCTAACCCCTTCATTGATAAATTTAAAGTATCTCGTGGTTGGATTACTTCATGTAACTACGATTGGCAAAACGACCGCCCGATAGATCCCGGTTGTACAAAGAAAACCTCATTCAACACAGGCGAAACTGATAAAGTAAAAGTGGATCGTTTTGGTTGGCCGATGCGTTTACCGACTAAGGCTGAAGCCCCTGTTTATACCTCAATCAATGCGATTTGGGATTTAGGCGAGTTCTTCACACTAGGTGAATACGTCGTTACTTATCAGGGTGATGCAGATATCAAACCTCACGGTGATATTGTGATCACTGATCAACGCCCTGGCCGCATTGAATTCACATTGAATTCTACAAAGCGTAATTTACGTTTACATATCACTCGCATTAATCCTCAGAATTACATCCGTAATATCAAGGTTATTCCTAAGCGTTTCGTACAAGTCGCCAGCCGCCAAAAATTTAATCCGGATTACCTGAATACGATTCGTCCGTTCAACTCGATCCGTTTCATGCCTTGGCAGAACACCAAAGATACAACATTTACTCGCTGGGAACAGCGCACTACCCCGAACCATGCGTTCTACAACGGCAATGCAGGTATGCCAATCGAGACCATGGTTGAGCTGTCCAATCAGGTTAATGCAGCGCCGTGGTTCTCAATGCCTCACCTTGCTGACAACACCTTGTTGTACCGCTTTGCCCAGACTGTTAAGCAGAAGCTGAAGCCGGGTCTGAAGGTCTATGTCGAGTATTCCAATGAAATCTGGAACTACATGTACCCTGCGACGCATCACGCCACGCGTGAAGGCCTGAAACTCTGGCCTCGTGCATACTCAGAGCTAAACCAAGGTTCACGTAACCTGAAGCTGGCACTGAACTACAACGCAAAGCGTACTGGTGAAATCTGTGATATCTGGAAGCAGGTATGGGGCAATCAAAAGTCACGCGTTGTATGTGTACTATCAGCATACGCTGGTGCACCAGCCATGGGTGAAGAAGCACTAAGCTGTCCTTTGGCAGGCGGTAACTGTGCAGCTAAGATTGATGCTTATGGAATCGCACCCTACTTCGGTGACTACATCGCACGTATCGAAAACCGCAACATTCTACGTGGCTGGGCACATCAAGGTGCTGCTGGTATGAATGCGCTCTTCTCTGAAATCAATAGAGGTAACTATATTGATGATAAGATTCCGGGCGGCGCTATTCCACGTGCTGTAAAGAACCGTATTGCACCGAATGTCGCACTGGCTAAAAAGTATGGTGTACAACTGCTTGCTTATGAAGGAGGCCAACACCTGCTTCGTGTAGATGGCGCACACCGTATTTATGACGAGAAGATCTTTGAGCTGTTCTCCAAAGCTAACCAAGACCCTCGTATGATTGGTCCATATCAGCAATATCTGCGTGCATGGAACCAGAATGGTGGTGGCATGATGATGCACTTCAATGGTATTTCTAATATTGATAACCGTAACTACTTTGCGATGCTTGAGCGTCCTGAGAATCCAAATTCTGCAAAGTACCGTGCACTGACAAGCTACCTACGCGGTCGCTAAGTTAGTCACACAAGCTTGATGAAGGGCGAAGTCGAAAGGCTTCGCCCTTTTTTATGCAAATCAAAAAACTGTCAAAAAGTGGTTTAGCGCTTTAAAAGTGATAAACTGACTAATCAGTCAAACAAATGAATACACAACATGCCTTGGGATGAAGAAACACAAGAATTTATATACGCTGAGCGGCCCAACAAAACGCTGATTAAGCGAGAGTTGGAAGGTTTGCAAGCACTAATCAAACGCATCATTGCGCTACCGCAGGTACACTTTGATGAAGTACCCATGAGTGATGATATGCGTGAGCAATTTGTATTGGCGCGACGTATCGAGCGAGGTGCGCTTAATCGTCACATCCGCTATATGTCTGGCAGGATTCATGAAGAAGATATGGATGCGATGGTCGCAGTGATGGACCGTCAGGGGTTGCCTCAAAAGGCCGCCGTCGAGCGCTTACACCGTGTAGAAGGCTGGAGAGATAAATTGATAGCCGGTGATAATGCGCTATTAACCGAACTGGTCAACACGCTGCCGGGCTGCGATGTGCAATACCTTCGTCAGATGGTACGCAATGCCAATAAAGAAGCGAAAGCTAAGAAGTCTCCAAAATCTGCCCGCCTGTTGTTTAAATACTTAAACGAACTCGACGAGCAGCAAGATAAGGGCTGACAACAGCTTACAGAAAGATTATTTCCCGCCCATCATACCTTTGATAGCGGCGGGGATATCAGCCGGGAATACCACGGTTTTTGAATTATCAGACTGGGCGATTTCTTCCAGTGATGCGACGTACTTCTCACCCAGCAAATACACCACAGGCAGCTCATTCTCGCCAATCGCTTCCGTCACCATTTGAATGGAACGCTTACTCGCCTCAGCCAAAATTACTTGCGCCTGTGCATCACGACGGGACGCTTCTAAACGACCATCCGCTTCCAGAATCTGCGCCTCTTTTTCACCATCAGCACGTGTGACCGTTGCACGACGAGCCCGTTCTGCTGCTGCCTGTTCTTCCATAGCATGCTGCATGGTTCCAGATGGATTGATGTCCTGAATTTCGACGGTTTTAAGCACAATCCCCCAGTCTGCAATATCGTCTGAAATCATGCCTTTGAGCTTTGACTTAATGAGATCACGTGACGACAAAGCTGAGTCCAAGTCCATTTCACCAATAATGGAGCGCAGAGACGTTTGTACCAGCGTTTGGATCGCTACCACATAATTTTCAACACCGTAGACTGCTTTTTCAGGCGCAACGATATTAATATACGCCACTGCATTGGCCACAATCACAGCATTATCGCGGGTGATAACCTCCTGTGAAGGAATGTCCAATACGATGTCTTTGGTCGTCACCTTGTAAGCCACGGTGTCAATAAACGGAATCAAAATATTCAGACCCGGCTGTAAAGTCTTGTGATATTTCCCTAAACGTTGCACTACCCATTTGTAACCTTGCGGAACAAGACGCACACCTTTGGCAATGGTCATTGCTACAATAAAGAGCACTGCCACCGCCAGAATTAACCCAGAATCAATCATTTCCATACTCCTTAAACCTTAATTACAATCAGACTATTCCCGGATATATCACTGACTCTGACCCGGTCACCGGCCTCAACCTCATCATCACATAAGAACGTCCACTCATCCGCACCTAAAATCGGCACTGAGAAACGCAATACACCGCGTCGGTCAGTGGTTGGCGGTGTCAATACCTGTCCTGTCTCACCGACGATCGCTTCACGCGACAAACCTGCTTTAGTACGATCCTTGGATAATGGCTGCATGAATTTAAACCACAGCCATGTCAGCAATATTGATATAGCTACCCAACATAACACCTGAATCGACAGGCTCATGGAAGGAATAATCAATACAACCACTCCCACTAACACCGCTGCTGCACCAAACCAAAGCGCCACAAATGAAGGGAGAATAATCTCAAGCGCCATTAAACCAATACCCAGAACGATCCAATGCCAGTACAGCACCACAAAATCCATGATTAATCCTCGTCTTTGGGTTTACGCATTAATTCATTAATCAACTTTTCTGCCAAGCTTTCAGCCTCATCGACTTCTCCCTTTTGAGGGGCATCCTCGTCAATCTCAACCGGCATATTCGGGAATAACTCTACCTTTAGCTGCTCCATAGAGTGGAATACTCTGTTGGTTTCATTTGCACGATTAGTCATTATCAATACCTCTGAAATAATTTTTGTAGAACGTCGCATTCAGCTCTGGCGGGAAATAGTGCTTACGTTTAATCCAGACCAGACCATCACCTTTGGAAATAACTGCCACATCAATTGGACCACCGACTGTTTCCAGCGTATTGGTCATTTTACGCTTAAAGGCAGTCAGATTAACCAGAGCCTCAGCCATGGCCGCCAACTCATCCTTCGGTAACACACGCACCATATTCATGACTGGTGTGATATGAACATCACGAATGTGCTGACCAAAACCTTGATAATAAGAGTTCAAAGCTGCCTCCAGACTTAAGCCCAAGGAATCTTTTATCTCAGCAACCGAACGCACCTCCGTATTCAGATCTTCATCTTTAATTAAGTCTGGCACGCGCTCAATAAACCCGGTTAGCGCGGTCGTCATATGATGCAGTATTTGTGAATTCACACCATTTAAGAACAAATTAACCATGTCCTCCTGAGCAAAGGGATAAACCGCCGCATCACGCGAGTGAGTAATCTTTTTACTTTTACTCTCATCAAGTCGGTATTTCAAACGCCCCTGTAGAATTCCCTCAATCTCATAGTTAGCCACTGACGGGTAAATTTCTTTGTTACCGTAACCAGCAAACACCAAGCCTGATGTTGCACGTGAATACACATTACGGGTATGAATATAGATCGCAATATCGTACAGCTTGGTGACATAAGCCTTACGCGGTTTTAAGTTCTGAAAAACACCTTCCAGCAACTCTTTAAACAACTCACTGTAATGACTGCGTGCCTTATCCTCAAACTCCTCATCCATCCCCAGTCCATAAGGCTCAGCACCTAAAGTCTCATGCTGCTTATCAATCAGCTCTTCCAACATCTTTGCAACCTGCTCTTCGCTGACAGGTGTTCCGGATTGCATCAGTGGCTCAACAGCTTTAATCAGTTGCTCACGTAAGCGGTTGTAGAGCCGGTAAACATTCCCGCCAACCCACTGACGTTCCAGTTCTGGCGGAAACAAATCCATGCGTCCTTTCAGATAGGATAGAAAATCTTCCGCGTAGTCTTCCAACGTATCCATCTGCTTATCTTTAAGCGCAACACGATAAATCTTGATCAAGGTCTCCCAGGGGACCCCCATCAAACCAGCATTACCATAGACCATAATGCCAACTGGCTCTGTTTTTGACAGTGCCATCAGTTTAATCGCGGTGTTATAAATTTTGGTCCCACCAATGGTCACTGCACTGTCAGCAGCAAGTGCAACACCTGAAGAATTAAGTATGATCACCTCAGCAGTCATAGAGCCTCCTATTGTTGTTATGCATTAAGATTAAGTCATTAATAACTCACTATACTGCGATTCTTTGAGCATAGCTAGCGAAGCCAAGCCACTCATAAGCTTGCACTAACCATTCATCTGCCCCACGACTTCAATCACAACACCCTAAGTATTACTCTGAAAAAAGTAAGGGAATGAATCATTCTCTATGTTCGAGCAACCAACCTGCAAACAGTTCAGAATCACTATTCATTCGAATAATACCCAAATGAATAATCATCCTGAGTCTCATTTCACAGACATGTGATACACTCTTTAGAACTGTACAACGGAACGAGCATATGACTCAAAATCAGGAAGATTTGTGCCTCTTAATTGATAAAATTCAACAAGAGAATCAACAAGCCTTGGGTGAGCTTTATGATGCGACGGCTAACCGGATATATGGTTTCGTACTGAAGTTAACTAATAACAAACCGCTAACCGAAGAAATCGTTGGCGACTTGTATTATGCAGGTCTGGCGCAACGCGTCGAAGTTTGACGCTGAACGTGCAACACCAATAGCCTGGTTGTTAATGATGGCACGAAGCCGGGCATTTGATGCACTAAGACGTGAACAATCACGAACCAGACTTCAGGACGCCATACCGGACAATTTCGATGCTGTTGATGTCACTAACCCTGACCCTTGCACCCAAACTTTGGAAGCAGAAGAAGGTTCAGTGCTGCAAGAAGCGCTTCAGTTGCTGAATGAACAACAACGACAAATGATTGCGTTAGCGTTTTACCGAGACATGACCCACAATGAAATAGCAAACTATATCAACCAACCACTGGGTACTGTAAAAACCACCTTACGCCGTTCGCAGGCTATTTTGCGGGCAGCGATGACCAAACCTGATTTGGTCAAGAGAGATTGCTATGAACAAGCATAATTACGCTCTGAACAACGAGCTTGATGAAGACATCATGCAAGCCTTGGCAGACAATGAATCTGCCGTACCAATGCCTATCGACCTGAAAGCCAAGTTACGCGGTAATATTATGGATAGGGTTGCTCAGGAACACTCAGGCGAAGGCCCGGGCTATATCACAGTACGTGCCAGTGATGATGGCTGGGTTGAAGCGTTACCCGGTGGATTTATCAAGATTCTGAAAGAAGCAGATGAGAATGGCTCATTGACCTACCTGGCACGCTTAGAGCCAGGCTTTGAAATGCCGAGTCATGTTCACGAGTTTGGTGAAGAATGCATCATGCTAGAAGGTGAGTTATGGATGGGTGATCTACACCTTAAGAAAGGTGATTATCACTACGCAGCAGCAGGCATGAAACATGGTAAACACCGGTCTCCTACTGGTGCCCTGATATATTTGAATGGGCCACTACCAATCTGATCAGTAACAAGGTTTGGAGATTAAAAAAAATGGGACCCGAGGGTCCCATTTTCATTTAGCTGCTATCAAAGTACTGATTACTGTAAACGTTTAATGACAGTTTGAACGGTATCATTATCTTTTACATCAACCGGATCAGCATCGGCTGCGCCAAATAAAGCCGTAATATCTGATGTCAACGCCCCCGGATCAAGGATCATCCCGGGATCAGCATCAGCTGACTTATTGGCTAAAGAACTTGCCTGATTTGCAGTTGCGCCTGTTTTCTTGTCGCTACTGCTGTTGAAACAAGCTGTCAGAATCAACGTTGAACTTAGCAAAATCACTGCATTTAAGTATCGGAATTTCATCGTGTCACCCTCCTTTGTTTAGTTAGATGACCCGCCAATAGGCGTAATCAGGTAAGGGAATGTTGCATCAAACTGCGCAGCACTTTGTGTGACACCATCGGTATAAGCTAAATCTCCGCTTGGTGCATCCTCAGGGTCACACAAACCCAGATCCAAGTGGCATAGTAAGCCCATCGCAACCCGGATTTCCGCATCAACCACGTCATCACCCGGACGACGACCATTTGGGAAACCGGCTACATCACCAGCAGCTACACCCAGATTGTGTTGGTCACCTTTGTCTGTCACGGGAAGACTCGTATTCAAACGTACCATCTCACCGACAGACCCGTTAGCATTCACACCTTCTAGTCCAGTCAGGAATGCTGCAACCAAATCAGGACGTCCTTCCGCAGTAGGAGCGGTAACACCAAACAAGGCATTCAACAGAACAGGTAACGTCGGGCTAGTCACATAATCCAGAAACTGCGTGTCATCCTTCGGCTCACTGGCATTAAATAAATTCTTATCCGGCAATCCAATCACCACCTCATTCACCAGAGGCATACCTAAGCGTGAGACCTGAGTCCAGGCACCTGCTGAGACATCAGCCTGCAAGTTTTTAGGACTGGGATCTAATATACGAACTTGCGGTAAACTCGCAGTAATCCACGAACCAATAATTCCGCTATCATTGTCGTTCGTCAGGCACGTAATCGGCACTTCCAGCGCAAAAGTAGTCACGTTTTTGTCTGCCAGATCATCCGCTTCACCATCTGTCGAGCCTAATGGATTGGTATTCACCAAATCAAAAATCTCACCTAAGTTTACCGAGAACGGATCTTTACGCTGACCAACAAATACCCGACCGCTTTGTGAGCCAACCGGACAACCCGTTAACGTAACCTCATGAATAAAGCTGTCTGCATAATCTGCATAAGCCTGTTCGCCAAACGTCTTTTCACCAACATTATCGAAGGGCTTAGCAAAACTACCGGAACCAGTTGCTGCATTCTTCACGACATGCTTGCTGCCGGTGCGTCGATCGCCTTTCACCATTGTTAGCGCATAAGACTCTTTAAAGTTTAAGCTGTCAGAGTTACTGCTGGTCACCGCACCAATATTCTTTAACGGCACAGCCATGTCTTTTCCATCGATCGCTAACGTCAGACCGCTGCCATCATTGCCCAACTCGTTCGTCACCTGAAATTGGAATGTCAAATCTTCAACACCATCACCAGTGTTATCAATGTGCATTTCATATAGCGCATCTGCGGCCAGACTGAAATAATTCGGACCGCCGTATGGGTCTTGCAGGGGATTGTAATTAGCAATCAACGTCACGTAATCTTCGCGACCTTCCTCATAACTTCTGAAGGCATAAAAGTCAGTGGCGTCAACTTTTGGGTTTGCCGTAATAAACGGTGCTTCGCGGTGGCTCGATGCATTGACTACGCCTGAAATCGCCAGGGCAAGTGTTGCAACGGTAAGTGTGTGTGATGCTTTCATAGTTAACTCCTCAACTTTCGTGTGGTGTAACAAAAGGCTCAAATGAACCTGTTGTAAGGAGTTACGCAGCTATTTTTCAAACCGGATTTAATTTTCTTAAACTTTTTTCAAATGCGCTATATTTAAGGGATCGATGCATTAACAAACCATAGGGACATAGTTTGTGAAACACACACTAAAAACGCTTACTACAGCAATGACGATTGTCATGCTGGTCACGTTGATCACAGGCTGTTTCAGCAAGAAAACAGACAATGATGTTAGTCAATCTCAGGCAATTGAGGAAAACGACACAGAAGCAGCACCTCCTCCACCCGCAGCGGTCATTGAGCCAGCACCAACTATGTCCGCACCAGTGGTTACATCCGCGCCGGCTGGCTCGATTGATTCGGGTATGGCAGAACCGATCATTGAAGAACCGGTTATTGTAGAACCAATGATGGTTGAGCCAAGCGCTGGCGGTGCTGCGGCCCAGAGGCCCAGTAAAACGATTGGTAATATTCTGTATAACCCGCCTACAGAAATGACCATGAATGTTACTGAAACAGTGGAAGTGCGTATTGCTAAAAATGAAATCAGTGAAGACAATCTTACAGGCTCCGGCGCCATACAAAAAGATGAAATTCCCATTAGCCAAACCATGAAAGTTCAACTGTGCTGTGGTGATTCACAAAAGGGAGACCCCTTTGATATTCACAGCGTCAGTGCCCCGGAGCAATTAGTCGATGACCCACTGCTGGATGATGATGAATATACCGAGTGGGTGTTTCAGGTAACCCCGCGCCAATCCGGAGAGCAACAGCTACAGTTGTTAGTCACAGCTCTCTATAACTATCCTGACGGCAGTATTCGCCAAAAAGACCGCGTACTCAATAAAGCAATCAAAGTACAGGTCGATACCACTAAAGAGGCACAAAACTGGATTTCACAACATTGGCATTGGCTGGGTCTGTTATTAGCCATACCACTGGCAGCGATACTGGTTCGTCGACGCAACAAGCCAGACAAACACTACGCCGCAGCATCGGGCAATGAATCTATATTCATCAGCTATCGTCGTGATGACAGCAGCGGCTATACCCTCGCCATCTACGAAAAGCTCAAATCCGCACTAGGCGATGAATCTGTATTTATGGATATGGATGATATTCCTCACGGTGAGGATTTTGCCAAGCACATCGAGAAAGTGCTAAACAAAGCCGATACCGTGTTAGTAATGATTGGTAATAGTTGGCTTAACGCCAGTAATTCACAAGGAAGACGTCTGGACAATGCAGAAGACTTTGTGCGAATGGAAGTAGCGACTGCGCTGACAAAAGATTTGCGGGTTATTCCGGTATTACTGAGAGGCGCTGAGATGCCTGAGCCTGACGAACTGCCGGATACCCTGAAGGCGCTGAGTACTCGTAATGCCATCCGCATTCATGATGATCAATTCGATGAGAGCATTCAGCGGCTCATTCAATCAATTACGCGCTGACTCAATGCAAAATAGTTAATAAGCACCTATAATCGCCATCCTATTATTTCCAACAAAGATTTAAGGTTACGACATGTCTAAATCCTACGAGGCGCAAGGCACCATTCATTCTATTGGCCAAACCACTGAATATGGCAGCAACGGCTTTACCAAGCGCGAGTTCGTTATCCAGCTGACAGGGCCTGACGAAAACAGCCAATATCCAAACTACGTGGCGCTTGAGTTGATCAAAGACAAATGCGCATTGATGGATAACTATAAGGTTGGTGATGAGATACAAGTGACGTTTAATTTATCAGGTCGCTTATGGTCAAGTGGTGGCAAGCCAGAGAAATGCTTTACTAGTTTACAAGCCTGGAAAGTTGGCTCTGTTTCAGACAGTCAGGAGCAACCACCGCAAGGCTGGGATGACAACGGTGCCCCTCCATTTGACGAAGATATTCCGTTTTAAACACGCTGACCCTATCAGTAAATTGTATGAAAAATAGTGTTTGCTTTCGATACTGAGCGCTTCAGTTGATAGAGTTGAACAACACGAAACCAGACACTGAAAGCGCTATTAATCATGAATAATGCAAACCTAATTAAGTTGTTAACCTATCTGGGTGCAGCACCCTTTTTTCTGGCTGCTGGCCTCAGCTTTGCTGGCAATACGTTTCTCGGGGTTACAGCAAGCCAATGGTTTCTGAGCTATGGCTTGGTGATTTTGAGTTTTATGGCAGGCACATTGTGGGGGCAAGTCATTAATGAACAAAGCCACATCAAAGCGATTGCGATTGCCACAAACGCCATTACGCTTGCTGCTTGGTTCACCTTTTTATTAGGCTCACCATCACTCACACTAGTGATGGTAGCCCTTGGCTTTGTGGCGCTGTATTTGTTGGAGGCAACGTTTATGAAGCCTCTTAACAAACCAAGTTACTATCTGAGTTTACGACGCAATGTAACCACTTTAGTCGTTATCGCTCATGGACTTATGTTGTGGCTGGGTTAATCGGCGTCCTGATTAATCTCGTCAGGCGTAGCCATCTTGGCGGTTTGATCAATAGCGATTACCAGTGCCACAAAGTACCGTCTTCTAATCGACTCACTGGCAGGTATGAACGTTTGTAAGGGTACTTCGCAGCCGCCTCCTCATCGAACTCTACGCCCAGCCCCGGCGCATCACCATTGGCATGCGCATAGGTCAGCACCTCTTTACGGCTCTTACCTCCCAACAACTGATACACCGGCATGCCTGCCGCTTTCCCTTTAATATCCCACAAAGCCATATCAACCGCTGCTACTGCCGCCATATTAATCGGGCCTCTGCGCCAATACACGCCACGATACAAATACTGCCAGATGTCTTCAATATCATGCGCATTGCGACCAATTAAACACGGTGCCACATGCTCCCGAAGATAGGTATACACCGCCATTTCGCGGCCATTCACAGTAGCATCGCCAATCCCCACTAAACCACATTCAGTCATGATTTTAAGAGTGACAAAGTTACGACCAGGGCAACACGTGATGACCCTTACTTCTTTTATAATCAATTTCTCTCCCCCTTAAGCGGCAAGCATATTGCTGGATAATATCGATACGGCACACAGTGGAAACGGCTCATCGGTTTTAAGCAGACTTAATTGCTTCAGGGCAACCGTCAGCGCATTACCACCGCCCTCAGTTGCACCGGGTTGCTCGATAATGCTGGCGAAAATCGCAGTGGCAATCACCCATAATATCCCACCGGCAATCAACAAACTGGCAAAGACATGAATACCCGCAGCAGCCAAATCAATCGTGCCCAACCAGAGGCCGACAAAGATCACAGCAACCCCGGAAATACTGCTACTCCATCCCATTAGCGCACCACGGCGACTTTTTGACACCGTTTTACCCAACACATCTTTGGCAGACACCGAGCATAAACCCCGTGATAAACTAAAGATAATCAGCATCAATATGATTGCCACACCAGCCGAGACACCTTCGAAACTCACCGCAGCATAAGCCATGCCAAACATACTCAAGGCAGACAAAATCGACCCAATCAGCAAGATTGTTTTGCGAATCGCAACACGCCGTACGGCAGCAGCTACCGCTAGCTGAGGTAATAACACACCCGCCTCACGAATCGGCACTAAGAAACCGGTGAATACAGCTGGCACCGCCAACATGCCAAACACCCACGGAATAATCAGTTTGGCACTACCAATTTCATCCGCCACCTTGCCCAGCGCATTCGCCCCAAGATACGCAAAGAAATTACGTGGCTGGTCATTGCATGCTGACTCCGGAATATCCTTACATACCCGTGCATCTTCATCATTGGTGATGCGGTTATACAAGTTCTCGATGATAGTGTTATCGGTCTTCAATGGTTGATTTCCTTACTTTGTTGTTCTGATCAGCACAGCGCTAAGTCAATAACCTTAAATCATTAACAGACCAGTACCTTATTCATGCTCATCAAAATCGATGTGAATATGGTTGCCGTCCGGGTCCCAGACATTAATCTGGATGAGATTAAGCGACTTAATGCCTGAGCGGCGGAATGTAATGCCTTTGCTATCTAAGCGTGATAAAAACTCAGAACAGCCGCTGGCAGACAAAGCGAAATGCTCAAGTTTTAGCTTATCCTCTGAGCCATGGCCAGCCTCACCTTCCACTTCAATTAAGTGGACAACCGGATCATTTCCGGCATACATCCATGCACCATTAAAATTAAAGTCAGGCCGCTCGCCCAGCTCCAGACCCAATACATCGCGGTACCAATCGATCATCACTGCTAACTGATTAGTACGGATATTGACATGATCAAGCTTATTAATTTGCATCGCATTACACCTTCTTCAAAAAACGGGCACCGAGTACCACCCAGTGTCAGCGGTACGCCATTGATATCTAACGTCGGCTCATCAACCGACATGTCAAACCCAAACCAACTGTAAAAAGGTGGATATTAAAGGATTCTTTAGAGGCCGGCACTAATCATTACCTAATCAGCGAAATAACTAAATCTAGTAGCAATCTAGCTTGCGTATACCCAAACACAGCCGACGACAAAGGCAAACAAAGGATGATATATGATGGAAAAAGCCGATTTAGAGCGCTTTATCTCACAAGCCGCGCTCGGTGATCAGGCAGCATTTGGGCATATTTACGACGCCACTGCCGCCAAGCTTTACAGTGTTTGCCTCAAGATACTAAAGCGCCATGACCTCGCCGAAGATGCCTTGCAAGAGACTTACATCAAGATATGGATGAGTGCTGACCATTACCAAATAAATGGACTTAGCCCAATGACCTGGCTAATAACCATCGCCAGAAATACCGCCATTGATAAGCTTCGTTCGAATGATGCACAACATCACTCCCCTGATGAATTAACGCAGCTGGTGGACGCAGGACAAAGCCCCGAAGCTGAATCACTGGCCAATAGTGATCTGGCAGACGCCGTTCGAAGTGCTTACTTACATGGCTCCAGCTATGCCGACTTAGCAGAACGCCATGAAGTACCCATCAACACCATGCGAACCTGGTTGCGTCGAAGTCTATTAAAACTAAAAGGGTGCCTAACAAATGACTGATATCAAGGAAAACCAAGATACGGTTCTGGTGGCTGAATATACCCTTGGCCTAATGGAACCTAAAGAAGCCAAAGACTTTGCCGAACGGCTGACGCATGACGACGGTCTACGCGCAGAATACATTCGCTGGACAGAGTACTTCGCCAAATTATCCAATGAAATTGAAGCGGTCGAACCACCGGAATCACTCAAAGCCGATATACAAAAGCGCCTGTTTGGTGAACCTGAGCCAGAAAGAACGCCCGGCAGGTGGTTTAATATCCGCTGGGCAGGTGGTTTGGCGCTGGCTCTGATACTTGCCATCGTGGTGTTAATCGACTCCCCTGCACCATTTACGCCCACCTACACGGCGCAGCTCACCTCTGCAGACAACAACCTTGCGGTGACTGCGCTGTATGACGAGCAGTTGCAATCACTCAAAATGACCTCGTTCACTGGCACGCCCGAAGCGGGTCGGGACTTTGAACTTTGGGTAATTATTGGTGATCAGCCGCCGGTATCGTTAGGCGTGATGTCGTCCCTTAAAAAAGGAGCAATCACGATTGCACCAGCACTTGCCAAGTCATTAAACGGCGCAACCCTGGCCTTAAGTGATGAGCCACTGGGCGGATCACCGACGGGCAGCCCTACTGGTACCGTGCTCGTAACGGCAACCATTCAGGCCATTTAAGCCTGATTTAAATTTATTCTATGTCAATGGCCATTAGAGGCATTATCAATGATGACGGCGGCAAACATCCGGTTAAAACACTTGGCGGTTGCGTGTTACAAGCAAGTTACAGCGGCGACAAGATTATGCTAACGGATGAAAATGGCCGTGTCGCTACGGTGACTGTTGCTGATGTTAAGCAATCAAATGGTGTGATTCATGTTATTGATACTGTGATGTTGCCAAAGCAATAAGTCGCTGATTAGAGTCGACTTGGGGTACTCACTAGTTTTTTATGGGACTGGTGAGTTCCTCGAAATTATTGAAGTAGTATCTCTAAGCTGCCTGCTCGGCAGTGAACGCTCATCTACTTCTTCTTTGATTACAGAAGCATTTCTAAGCTGCCTGCACGGCAGTGAACACGCCGATGCATACCCGTTGGATCAGCTGGCATTTCTAAGCTGCCTGCACGGCAGTGAACTCTAACAGCCGGAACTTGCCCCCCGGCACATCTTTCTAAGCTGCCTGCACGGCAGTGAACTAATTTATCACTCGGATTTTTTTCAAACTGCATTTCTAAGCTGCCTGCACGGCAGTGAACACTTCCGACATATCGCCCTGAACGGATTTCACTTTCTAAGCTGCCTGCACGGCAGTGAACATAAGTCTCAGGCGCATAGTTTGGCCGGTATTTTTCTAAGCTGCCTGCACGGCAGTGAACCACCCAAGCTGGGTACGGCTAAAGCGCGCGGTTTTCTAAGCTGCCTGCACGGCAGTGAACACTGACTCCGAATGAATGCGCCAGACTTCAAGTTTCTAAGCTGCCTGCACGGCAGTGAACACTACAAAACAAAAGGCGCTCGCAAAGTCCAATTTCTAAGCTGCCTGCACGGCAGTGAACGCTAAGGCTGGTTAAGTCACTGACGCTGGCAATTTCTAAGCTGCCTGCACGGCAGTGAACTAGTGGCTTATCCGGTGTTGGCGGCTGAGTATTTTCTAAGCTGCCTGCACGGCAGTGAACGACCTGCGCTTCGCTTTCTCGCAAACGGCATTTTTCTAAGCTGCCTGCACGGCAGTGAACGGCCACGTTTGATGCCGATGTCGCGACGTTGTTTTCTAAGCTGCCTGCACGGCAGTGAACTGATTGCGGCATTGCAGGCGTTTAGTGATACATTTCTAAGCTGCCTGCACGGCAGTGAACTTAATCACCACGTTGGCCAAGCCCCGCAGGCTTTTCTAAGCTGCCTGCACGGCAGTGAACAAAATGGCTTGCTCTCTGGTTCGTTTGAGACATTTCTAAGCTGCCTGCACGGCAGTGAACGACATAGAATACTAACCTACACGACACCGCAGTTTCTAAGCTGCCTGCACGGCAGTGAACGCTGTCAACGAGCGCACGTAAAAATGCTACCATTTCTAAGCTGCCTGCACGGCAGTGAACAGCATCGACTCAGCCTCATCAGGTTTTACAATTTTCTAAGCTGCCTGCACGGCAGTGAACTCTAGAGATGTGATTTTGTGAGTTGTCCTTTATTTCTAAGCTGCCTGCACGGCAGTGAACGCGCTTGCTTTGAATTCTGGTGTGTCCTTTTGTTTCTAAGCTGCCTGCACGGCAGTGAACTTGCATAAAATTGCCGTCTCCACTCTGCGACATTTCTAAGCTGCCTGCACGGCAGTGAACTCTGGGAGCTTGGATTCGACTTGGACGCGGTCTTTCTAAGCTGCCTGCACGGCAGTGAACAAAAAGTTTAATAGCTTGCCGGATGAGGCGAATTTCTAAGCTGCCTGCACGGCAGTGAACCGCTTCTCTGGGGCCAACGATGCCGAGCTCCTTTTCTAAGCTGCCTGTAGTGGTTTAATAAAACCGGACACCAACATAGGTGGTAAAATCCACCTTCAGTGAGGTGTTAAATGAAAAAACAGCGTCGAACTTTTACGACAGAATTTAAACATGATGCAGCAGCGTTGGTATTAGACCAAGGTTATTCAGTCGCACAAGCCTGCCGTTCTCTGGATGTCGGTGAATCTGCACTTAGACGATGGATGAAGCAGCTTCAAAGTGAGCGAGGTGGCGTGACACCAATCACCCATGCAATGACTCCGGAACAGCAAAAAATCCAAGCACTTGAAAAGCAAGTAAAGCAACTCGAACAAGAGAAGGAGATATTAAAAAAGGCTACCGCTCTCTTGATGTCGGACGATTGGAATCGTACCAGATGATAGACCAGTTGAGAGAGCGCTATCCCATTGACAAGGTCTGTCAGGTATTTGGCATTACACGTTCAACCTATTACGACCATCGCAGTCGTTCCAGTCAAGTAGACACTGAGCGTGAAGCCCTCAAGCAGCAGGTTAAACGAATTTTTCACGACAGTCGTGGCTCTGCAGGTACCCGAACAATCAAAGCGATACTGGCAAAGGAAAACGTTTATATCGGCCGGTTTCTTATCGGCCGCCTGATGTCAGAGTGTCAGCTGAGCTGTAAACAACCAGGTCCACACCGGTACAAAGTCGCTAACACTGAACGACCTGACATTCCTAATAAGCTCAACCGGGCATTTTATGTGGATAAACCCAATCAGGTTTGGTGTGGTGACATTACCTATATTTGGGCAGGCTCACGCTGGGTCTATCTGGCTGTTATCATTGACTTATATGCCCGTAAGGTTGTCGGTTGGGCGATCTCGGAACAGGCTGATACAGATCTGACGATCAAGGCATTGGATGATGCTTATCACCGCCGGGGGAAACCGAATGGGGTTATGTTTCATTCAGATCAGGGCTCGCAGTATAGTAGCCTTCGATTCCGGCAGCGGCTGTGGCGTTACCGTTGTATACAAAGCATGAGTCGTCGAGGTAATTGTTGGGATAATGCGCCTATGGAACGCTTATTTAGAAGCCTTAAGACTGAGTGGATTCCAGGAATGGGCTATCAGGGCATGACCGAAGCAAAAATGGATATTGGGTGGTACTTAATGACTTATTACAACAAACGCAGGCCCCACGCAGCGAATGACGGGTTATCTCCCGTAGAGAAAGAAGAAAAACTTAAATATGTGTCCGGAAATAGTTGACCACTACAAGCGTGGTAAATCTCCGATGCTGCGTGCCTTTCTAAGCTGCCTGCACGGCAGTGAACATCTCGATTTATACCTATACGGCGTTATCGGCTTTCTAAGCTGCCTGCACGGCAGTGAACAACGGCACGTTCTCCGCACAACGTCAGGAACTTTTCTAAGCTGCCTGCACGGCAGTGAACCGGAAGCTCGCCAGCGTCAAGCGTTTGAAGATTTTCTAAGCTGCCTGCACGGCAGTGAACCATAACCCACAACCGGTCCAACCGCCTCCTTCTTTCTAAGCTGCCTGCACAGCAGTGAACTGGATGGGGCGGACTGCGCATTTGTTTCATAATTTCTAAGCTGCCTGCACGGCAGTGAACGTGGTGATGAGCTGGTTGGTATGGACTGGTTGTTTCTAAGCTGCCTGCACGGCAGTGAACAGAATAATGGCGGTAACGTGCATACGTTTACGTTTCTAAGCTGCCTGCACGGCAGTGAACTCGGTAAAGGCACCGAAATAATGCTTTCAGACTTTCTAAGCTGCCTGCACGGCAGTGAACACACGGGCTATCAATCAGCAGCATCTAACACGTTTCTAAGCTGCCTGCACGGCAGTGAACATAGGAGACTCCACCTGAAGTTTGTTCCACAATTTCTAAGCTGCCTGCACGGCAGTGAACAGTATGAAGTGGGCAAAACTTTTACACATGATTTTCTAAGCTGCCTGCACGGCAGTGAACGAGTAAGTGACGCAACCGACACCGCCATAGCATTTCTAAGCTGCCTGCACGGCAGTGAACGCAATCGCTGGCGCTGGCGTATTATTGCTGATTTTCTAAGCTGCCTGCACGGCAGTGAACATTGTTTGCTGGGACGGTTAAGTTCTGGCAATTTTCTAAGCTGCCTGCACGGCAGTGAACGCACTACCAACGGCCACCGGAATGCACGGAACTTTCTAAGCTGCCTGCACGGCAGTGAACCGAGATAGCGATAGAGCTTGGTAAGCTCCGCTTTTCTAAGCTGCCTGCACGGCAGTGAACCATGACGTGCTTTCGTTGCAGATCCCGCGTCGTTTCTAAGCTGCCTGCACGGCAGTGAACTCTTTGTAGTGGTCTTCATAAGTGCTGTTGACTTTCTAAGCTGCCTGCACGGCAGTGAACAGTAATAGAGCATATAAATTTACCCCGTTATGTTTCTAAGCTGCCTGCACGGCAGTGAACGAAGCGACTGATCTAAAGCCTCACCAGTTACTTTTCTAAGCTGCCTGCACGGCAGTGAACGCTTGGCTTGCCTGATGGCAATGTCGGTGAGTTTTCTAAGCTGCCTGCACGGCAGTGAACTTCCCATCGTCGGGAATATGATCTGCCTTGATTTTCTAAGCTGCCTGCACGGCAGTGAACTAATACAAAACCAGATCGACATATTCGGAGGCTTTCTAAGCTGCCTGCACGGCAGTGAACTGACGCACTTATTGAAGAAGACAAGCGTCAATTTTCTAAGCTGCCTGCACGGCAGTGAACCATAATTCAATTCGCCATCTGACGCACGGATTTTTCTAAGCTGCCTGCACGGCAGTGAACGAGAGGCTGGAGGGGCTAATAAAGCACCTAAATTTCTAAGCTGCCTGCACGGCAGTGAACGAGAGGCTGGAGGGGCTAATAAAGCACCTAAATTTCTAAGCTGCCTGCACGGCAGTGAACCCGTCCGGCGATACTGTGCGCATTGAGCTGGTTTTCTAAGCTGCCTGCACGGCAGTGAACTTCTCCCTGATCTTGCGTTTAATCTTTGTAGTTTTCTAAGCTGCCTGCACGGCAGTGAACCAAATCGCCGTTAATTGGCGTACTGCTAAACCTTTCTAAGCTGCCTGCACGGCAGTGAACATTGAAGTGACCGTCGGCTCAGCAATGACGATTTTCTAAGCTGCCTGCACGGCAGTGAACTTATCCAGTTCTGAAAGCTTGTCTGCTCTTATTTTCTAAGCTGCCTGCACGGCAGTGAACTGCGAAACATGGCGGCGAACTCGGCGCAGGCTTTTCTAAGCTGCCTGCACGGCAGTGAACGGGGTGTCGATTGGGGAGATTGAGGAGGTTGATTTCTAAGCTGCCTGCACGGCAGTGAACAGGGCGGGTTGATGGGTAGCTTAATTCAGGGTTTTCTAAGCTGCCTGCACGGCAGTGAACCAGGAAGGAATGACAGAAGGTTTGTCGCTTTGTTTCTAAGCTGCCTGCACGGCAGTGAACCTTGCCGCGTAGTTCGCCTTTGTAGTGTTTGATTTCTAAGCTGCCTGCACGGCAGTGAACCGAAAGCCAGTAACAGCTGAGCCAAAACAGGATTTCTAAGCTGCCTGCACGGCAGTGAACCAACTGGCGGACTGATTGATATATTGCTGATTTTTCTAAGCTGCCTGCACGGCAGTGAACTTCATGCTTAGCTCTTATTGATTGGTGTGAATTTTCTAAGCTGCCTGCACGGCAGTGAACATTGCTGAAGCATTTAAACCCAAACTGGTGGATTTCTAAGCTGCCTGCACGGCAGTGAACCGGGTCGTTGCGCGATGTTTTGGAAGCACCGATTTCTAAGCTGCCTGCACGGCAGTGAACACCAGAAATACCACCGGCTGAATATGCTTTCATTTCTAAGCTGCCTGCACGGCAGTGAACGAATGGAGCCATTCCCGATGACCGTCAGGAATTTTCTAAGCTGCCTGCACGGCAGTGAACGTTATGCAACGGTTCACTGATATTCAGTTAATTTTCTAAGCTGCCTGCACGGCAGTGAACTGTTTATATTGCTTGTACTCAGGAAAATGGCGTTTCTAAGCTGCCTGCACGGCAGTGAACTTAGTGAGCAACTGATTAAGCTCTCTGCGTGCTTTCTAAGCTGCCTGCACGGCAGTGAACAGGCAGTAAGGGGTTTGCCTTGAGTTCTTTGATTTTCTAAGCTGCCTGCACGGCAGTGAACTCCTGACCCGTTGCTTCATAAAAGGCAATCAGTTTCTAAGCTGCCTGCACGGCAGTGAACGGGGATGCCATGATAAGCCACCCGATCAGAGCTTTCTAAGCTGCCTGCACGGCAGTGAACATTACCGAGCTGACACAAAATCACATGGATATTTTCTAAGCTGCCTGCACGGCAGTGAACTCTTCGGTCGAGCGTGATTAGTGATTGTTCGTTTTCTAAGCTGCCTGCACGGCAGTGAACAATATGTTGATTGTTCATGTTTGTGTTCCTTTTTTCTAAGCTGCCTGCACGGCAGTGAACTCTCGTTACCTTCACGATAACAATTTGCATACTTTCTAAGCTGCCTGCACGGCAGTGAACGACGACTCCAACGTATTAGCGACAAAGTGGTAATTTCTAAGCTGCCTGCACGGCAGTGAACTGGGTGGTGTGAGTGCGTTGCCTCTTGGCATGTTTCTAAGCTGCCTGCACGGCAGTGAACGGCTGGCTAAGGCTGGCGCTTATGTAGCAAACTTTCTAAGCTGCCTGCACGGCAGTGAACCATTGAAAGACTTTTTTCAAAAGTTAATCTCATTTCTAAGCTGCCTGCACGGCAGTGAACAGTGGGCAGGTACGAATTCTCGGTTAGATTCTTTTCTAAGCTGCCTGCACGGCAGTGAACTACAAAGCAGATCATGCCAAGCAAACCACACTTTTCTAAGCTGCCTGCACGGCAGTGAACATTTTAGCGGGAATGTCTGGACTCGTTGCACTTTTCTAAGCTGCCTGCACGGCAGTGAACAGGCTATCGCCCACCGAATCCAGTGAGCTATTTTTCTAAGCTGCCTGCACGGCAGTGAACACGGTACGACTTGGACAAAAACGGGAACGATGTTTCTAAGCTGCCTGCACGGCAGTGAACAAAAAGCTGGACGCTGAGAAAGTAGCTGCACTTTTCTAAGCTGCCTGCACGGCAGTGAACGATACTAAATATCGATCGGTTGTTAGTGCATATTTCTAAGCTGCCTGCACGGCAGTGAACTCGACGCAACATGCGCCGCTGCTCCGGTTTTTTTTCTAAGCTGCCTGCACGGCAGTGAACTGAGAGTACTGAACCGACTGACCCAGACAGTATTTCTAAGCTGCCTGCACGGCAGTGAACGCCGTATGCGCAAGCGTGAGCGGGCACCTGTCTTTCTAAGCTGCCTGCACGGCAGTGAACAATGAAAGTTCTTAGGGTCACCACCTGGATCATTTCTAAGCTGCCTGCACGGCAGTGAACACCCATTTCAGTAACAACAGGCATTGCCAAGTTTTCTAAGCTGCCTGCACGGCAGTGAACATCGATAAGTCTGGGCCCGGTTTATATATCCCTTTTCTAAGCTGCCTGCACGGCAGTGAACCGATTTTCGATGAAATTACGAAAATCGCGATCTTTCTAAGCTGCCTGCACGGCAGTGAACGTAATGCTGGGGCTGACCAGTTTTAGCCAGATTTTCTAAGCTGCCTGCACGGCAGTGAACCATGAGTGGCGAGGCGGAAGCATCAATGCTTTTTTCTAAGCTGCCTGCACGGCAGTGAACCCAGATGTAAAAGAAAGTCTGCAGCAGTTAGCTTTCTAAGCTGCCTGCACGGCAGTGAACGCGGATATTCATAGAATGTTTCAGGACTTGGTTTTCTAAGCTGCCTGCACGGCAGTGAACGTAGTAGTAAAAGAAATCGGAACGGACAAAGATTTCTAAGCTGCCTGCACGGCAGTGAACTTCTAACCATGATTATGAATGGTGGTAACGATTTTCTAAGCTGCCTGCACGGCAGTGAACTTAATCGTCCAACGAGTATTCGTCATATTGATTTTCTAAGCTGCCTGCACGGCAGTGAACGTGGATCAGGTAGGGGCAAATAATGCCGCTACTTTCTAAGCTGCCTGCACGGCAGTGAACCGGTAGGAACAGCGCAAGATCCAGACTTTAAATTTCTAAGCTGCCTGCACGGCAGTGAACAATTAGACGGTGCGTTGGTGGCAGAGGTTGATTTTCTAAGCTGCCTGCACGGCAGTGAACTAAGTCCAGCTGGGTACCTTGCTTGTTGTTTTTTTCTAAGCTGCCTGCACGGCAGTGAACATGGGTGATGCCTTGTTCGCTGCCCATCGTTTTTTCTAAGCTGCCTGCACGGCAGTGAACACTGACTGCAAACATGCCCAACACCGATAGTTTTTCTAAGCTGCCTGCACGGCAGTGAACCAATACCCACCAAACGAACCACCATTGTTCCCTTTCTAAGCTGCCTGCACGGCAGTGAACTCTTAAACCGATATTCATAAGGCCAAGCGTGATTTCTAAGCTGCCTGCACGGCAGTGAACCTTCTTGTCCCAACAAAGTTGGAACGCAGGAATTTCTAAGCTGCCTGCACGGCAGTGAACATTGCCGTAAGTAATCATTAATTTTTTCAGAATTTCTAAGCTGCCTGCACGGCAGTGAACGCTCCTCATGCCCCAACACACTATTAATCGTATTTCTAAGCTGCCTGCACGGCAGTGAACCAAGCGTTGCTCATGACGTGAGTGACGCCATTTTTCTAAGCTGCCTGCACGGCAGTGAACTTTGACCTGGCTGCTTACATGACAAAACACACTTTCTAAGCTGCCTGCACGGCAGTGAACGCTGTTGTAGCTGGTGCCGGGCTTTGCTGCTGTTTCTAAGCTGCCTGCACGGCAGTGAACCTCTAGCAAATTCAGACGTTTTTCACTGATGCTTTCTAAGCTGCCTGCACGGCAGTGAACCATACAAGGCTGCGGTATGAGCACCGCCGATGCTTTCTAAGCTGCCTGCACGGCAGTGAACCCATCCATTTTTTCTTGGGATCTTCTTTCTCATTTCTAAGCTGCCTGCACGGCAGTGAACTTCGTTTGGGCGACAGGTTTTACTGCGGTTTGTTTCTAAGCTGCCTGCACGGCAGTGAACAGAAGGCTTTTTCTATCCATTCGGATGTTGATATTTCTAAGCTGCCTGCACGGCAGTGAACATGAATCGGCACTCTGGGATGTACTTGGCTCATTTCTAAGCTGCCTGCACGGCAGTGAACAATGAACCGTTCTTGATGGCGTTGTTTATAGCTTTCTAAGCTGCCTGCACGGCAGTGAACTGGAGTATAAACTCCAAAAAATTAATTACAACAATAAGTTAGCGCTTTTTGGTTAATTTTACCAACCAAAAAGCACCAAATCCTAACCTATTGATTTTATTGAGTTGTTAAAGAGCCAGCAAAAAAATGGGTAAAATAGCTAAAATCTTCTACTTTCCCTTGAGGTCAAAACCTTACTGTTAAAAACTATCGAAATATCGGTACAGCACTTCTAAGATCATTATCTTCCAGACTCAAACCGTAAGTACTGAATCCAATTCTAGTCTCATGATGCCCAACATCCTCACGCACAACCGAAACAGGGTATTTACTACCTGAACTTAGGCTTGTCATCCAAAAGAACGGATAATCGCTAGCTTGAAAATCAGATTGCTGCCTTTGCTCCGTATCCTTAAAAAACGCTAATGCATCCTCTAAAGATATATCTAATTTTTTCGCTCGTCGTCTAGCTAACTTTTCAATATTAGACTTCTTGTTCAAACGTCTAAAAACAGCATAACCATCAACATGCTCAGGCACACTTTTTATACTGCTCATGTGGGTATAATCATTCAATCGTGACAACCATTTAGCAAGACACAACACCTCTAGCGCTTGTTCAGACTCTGCAAAAATACGCAATTTGTCACCCAGCCAACGCTTTTCACCACCTGACTTATACCGAGGAAATGAAACCCCAATATTCACTTTTCCTTGATCATCAATAATCTCAACAAAAGCTAAATGCAGCTGCTGATAAAGTTTCTCCCAAATAAAGGTAAGAGGAATTTCATCTCCGACATTAGGCAATAAAGTAATCTCTTGGTAGAACTTCATAAACTCATCCTCGGTTAATCACTCTTTCCACCAAACACGCCACCCCGAATAAAGTTGGCCAAGACAAAACAACGTTGCTCATCGCTAATTTCTTTGTCATTTACCCAATCTAGCATCAAGGTGTACAAGTCATTTTTACTTGGCCTATACGCTTCGCCACGTTGCGTAACCGAACCATAAGGCTCAATTGCGATTGGTACTTTGGCATTCACGTACCAATCATCAATTGTGCGAATAGCATTACCTACCTTCACACTGTGCAAGGCGGCGCAATTATCAAGTTTGAACAATACTTTCTTCTTCTCCCCCATGTTCATTTCTTGAGATGGAAACACATGTTGACCATTACCTAAACGCACATAAGCATCAACTTTTACGCAAACAAAATCACTTTCACTACTTAAACCTTGAAATATTGCATCAGCTAATTCTTCTAAATCTGCATTGTTGCGTTTTGCCGAAAAATCATTTAGGGGAAAATCATAGCCATTGAATTCAAAGCTCCCTTTTCCATCGCTTAACTCAGTTTTTACCAATACACTTTCCGCACAAACACGGTTACGCCATAGAAAGCGCCCACTAGCAATATTATGCGCATAGCGATAAGCCAACTCTTTAAGCCCAATATCTTTAAAGTCAGTAACCTTTTCAGCTAAAGCCTTTTCAAAAGCAGGCTCATTACAACTGAATGGGCTTGCAACATTACCAATGACTCTTAATGTAAAAGACACCTTCAGCGTGTCACGATCATGAGGCAAATTAGCATCTTGACTATCAGAAGAAACAGGATTCGGTTGTGTCTTGGCCTCATCCTTTATGCCATAGGCACTTTGAGTAGATCGATTTTGTCGTGTTGTAATTTTAATCGGCTGCCATTTGCCTGAATCACTTTGCTTTACATCATCCCACTCACCTGCATACATCAGTGCATCGGACACTTCCAGCTTACGTTCAAATGCCAGAATGCTGGGTAAAGAGATTGCTTTCTTATCATTAGCCATTTACGTATTCCTTTGTAAATAATTTAAATTAAAATTCGTCATTAGGGTCTACTGGGGCACTATCAGTGCCTACGTCTTTTTTGAACTGTCTGCATAGATACCAACCATCGTCATAAAAATATTCCCATTGGCAGTGTGCGAAATGTTCAGCCGTTTTTAAGCGATTCACACCTCGCCACTCCCCTACCGAATGAATGGATTCGACAAACCTAACATCAGTTTCATAGTCGCGAGTATTTTCAATTTCTGAGTTTTTATACAGTGGGGAAATCGCTTTGTAGCCCGTCATAATTGGCACTAAGTAACCGGTTGAAGGCTTTGGTAGATGCCCCCAATCGGCGGGCGTTTTACTGTCGGGATTTAAGTATTGGTTCCATTGAGCAAGCAGTGCTTTGTTCTTTTTATTATTTTCTAACTGCTCAAAATGAGAGCTAAACAACGCTGGCACTTCACCATTGTAAGGGCCACTAGCAATATGCTTTTCCCACTTCTCCATAAGTACTGTCTCGTTGCTTTTATCATACCTAAGCAAGTGCTTCTTGATGAGGTCGGACTTCGGACGTGCTTTTCGTTTCAGTAGAGAAAAGTCGAGCCAAGCGTCCATTAGCTCTGCGCTTCCATGATTCGCTAGGCTTTTATCATAATGCTTGGCTAATTCTTCCGAACGATCTATCAAAGCAAAACCTGGTAATAACTTTCTCTTTAACAACAGAAGCTTATTACCTTCATCCACATCAAATGCTTGAATATCACCAACATCTAAAATGGTTCCTCCTGCTAGTCGCTGTAAAAAGCATCGTTTCTTTAGCCACTTAAAAAATTCATCGCTACGACCAAGGTTCCCCGTGTACCCAATCAGCAATGACACCGTCATATTCATTTTTCCCTCTTCAATTACTGAAGGGGTTTTATCCTTGACCGCTGCGTTCTTCATATACGGCGGGTTTTTACTCTGAGTGAAGTTATCTTTGTATTCACCATAAGTATGGACGTGATGCTCATGAGCGAAGACACCACAGTTCAATAGTGTAATATTTTCGAAGGCAGTTCCTTTGAGCTGGCGCACAAGGTTGTGTTGAAAGCCTAAGAAATGAGTAATCGCGGGAAAACCCCAAGTAAAGCCGGCAACAGCATTCGCATTTTGCACTTTGATGCGATTGATCAAAATATACTGTGTCATACCTTCTCCTCATCTTGTGCAGCTAAAACAGCTTCAACGACTTGGTTTGAATCTCTCAGTGCCTTTTCCATTAACGACTTCCAGAGCTTTGTATGTTCTTTTTGTGGTGTGAATTTCTTATCTTTTCCTTTCAGTTGATTATTCAGCCATGCCGCAAAATCAGCACACACAACGGGAGACCAATCGGTTGCTTGTCGAGCGACTTGAAAATCTTCATCAGAACGATAAGGGTCAAGAAAATACTGCTGCTCCACTTTCAACTTTGACTTTGGGTCATCTGACCAACCAGGCGTTAAATTCTGGGCATCCTCAGCAAAAAACAATACGTTGGAAATAATACGATTCACCCATTTGACCATCCACTCTCGCTTTTTGGGGTCTCTGGTACTCAGATCAAGATGATTAAATCGAACTAGGAAATCTCTCAGAAAATCAATATCCTCCTTGGTGGCGCGATAAATACTGTTTTCATAAAACCACGATGTTTTACGCACCGGTGGTTTCTTTTGATGCTGCCAAACAGGTGGTTGAGCAGAAAAAAGTCGAACCCTCCCACCTCTTTTACCATTGAGTACCGATACGTTTTGAGGTTGGCTTAAGGTGGTCGCAATTTTACAGACACCAAGCGCCTGCTTAGAGATTTCAGGTGAGTACTTCTCTGCCTTACGTGCCTTATTGACAGACTCGCTTAACTTTCGAGCTTCCTTTGAAAAATAATCCCCGTATATTTTTTGCGATAAAGATGATGATCTAACAACGGTCAACAGATGATAGTCATTCTCTACGGGAAAGTAGATTTGTTTTAATAGGAAGTCACTGCTGGGTTTTTTGTTAAGTATTTCACGATAGTGATCACCCCATACTTTCAACTCTAACGGAGTTGATTCAAACCCAGCGAGAACAGAATCATTACCTTTCAACAGCTCATCAAATAAGGCGACTCCACCATGCTCCAGCATTAAAAACTTAACTTGCTTCGATAGTGTTGCATTAGGGTAAGTACCATCAATAATTTCATCAGAAAGCGAGCTAGTTGTGAGGTATTCACTTTTTCTACTGATAGATCGGTCAAGAAATGAAGAACCTGCACTACTAGAATGGGTCAGCTTAGCGATGTGTGTACCAGGAACCACACCATCACCAATCATTACCGAACGGCAAATCCAAATGTTATAGAAATTTGTTTTTGTCTCAATGAACTTGATTTTCTCAGTAAGGTCTTCGACCCACTCTTTGGAACGAAAAGTACTATAGAGCGCTTCAAACTTAACTCTACTATTCGCTGATGCTGGTATTCTCTTGACGGTAGCGATCAACTTTGAAAGCTCTTTTTGTTCTTGCTCATTGTCGGTCGACGCTCTTGCTAAGCTGTCCGAATAAAACGAAGACAATAGTTCATTAATAAACTGACCCTTTTTATCTTCATCGTTCAGTTCGTCGATATACGTTTTTATTACTTCCTGCCATGAAGACAGTGGCTCTGTGCTCATTGATTATCAAGCTCCTGATAAAGTCCTAAATTGTCGTGATAAAAATATTCATCACGATCTTTTTTTTCGTATTCTGTTACTCGTAGCTCACCAAAATTTCTGCTTACTTCTGTTAGATCGAAGCCAAAGGCATCGGCAAGCTCCGAATAAATTGCAAGCGGGCTAAGGTCAAACCAGAAGTGGCTATTATTCCCGTGCATTAAACCTTTCTGCGTAGAGATACTAATAGAGCTGGGTTCACCAAGTTTTGGCGGATAAGATTCTTCGTTTAACCAGCACCAGTAAGGTGTTTTGTATTCATCATCAACATATAAATAATAGGCTTCATCATTGTTGGACTGACGGAACCGTTGCTGGCGCTGAACTTCACCACACCAGTAAGGCTGCTTATCCCACCAAATTTTTGCGTGTTTATCTCCGGTAAATAGCTGCCATGCTAGCGCCTTATGCTCCAAGGCACTCAAGTTCACGTATTCATTTTTGTCAGTTGGCGTGTAATCCTTAGTATCTGGTAGTGTGATTCGAGGAGTAGCTGTTATTTTGCTGTATTGGCTTTCATGTAGGCACTCCTTCAAATCATGAGATGAAAGTTTGATACTTTCCATTTCAAAACCAGGCTTTTCAAAGCAGATTTTATTCCCTTTCAATGCCTTAAGATTTTTGTTCAGCAATACAATATTAGGGGTTGTGGGCTGCGCTTCGGTTCTATGGCGCAATAGCCGCCCAGCAAGCTGAATAATAGATCGCATGGAACTAGGTTCAGCAATCGCCCAATCGTAGTCATGGTCACGACCGACTTCTGCCACAGGAGATGCCAAAACAACAAAGACATGATTAGTCTCTGGGAGATCACCCAAAACACGACCAACTTCACTATCAGCTTGCCAGAGACTGTCGCTGTCTTTTCGCTTGAGTATTTTATCTAGCTTCCGCTCAATGTGAGATCGAATAGCCAGTGGATAGCGGCTATGGTAAACGCAATAATGGATACGGGTATCTTCAGGGGCATCCAGCTTCAACAAGGCTTTGGCCACTTCAACAAGCGGGTTAATATTTGCCATGCGTACTAGCCCAATAGAAACATTCCGTTTTCCATCACTTACGTGGTGGCGTTGGTGCAACTTAAGTATGTTCTCAAATATTACGCTGGATAATGAATTGATCGTTGAAGTTTCCGAATCCGTTTCGACAATAGCTAACTCCCCTAAACGATTAATCACTTTTTGAGACAAGAGCTTTTTAGTTCTCTGAGAAACAAAACGACTATGCTGTTTTTTAAATATTGCAGCATCAGCAACCATACGTTTATCGACATCTGAAGTAGCGAATTCGTCAAACCACGCGCAACAGATATTGCCATCCCAGGTTGCTAAATTAGCCTTCGCGTATTGTGCCCAGCCTGATTTGTAGGATTCAAATAATGCCGAAGATAAGGCGGGTGGCATGGTTGCCGTTGACAATAAAACCTTACTTCCCAACATCGCTGCCCAATGGACTAGGCGACATAAGGCTGGAAGATCTTCCAAGCCAAAGTCATCAGGTTCATCCAGTATTAAATCACCAGTTAGTAACCGAAGCATTGGACCTATTTGTTTTCCACCTTTTGTACCCTCTGTTGCAGGGATTAAGTGATCAATCGTGCACACAAGCACTGGCGCACATAACAACTTATCGAGTCTATCATTCTGCTTAGTCCACGTGCTCAAACTGTGTTTATACAACTCACCCGTGTAATCAACATAGAACTCATCATCGAGCACCTCACCTTCAGACTCACTACCTGACTCAGCATATTGATTGGATACCTGCTCCGAAGCTTGGTTATATTCAAACAGTTGTTTTACTGCTGTCCCACCAACCGCAATCGCCACCTCTTCGCTATTGAGCGCCATTCCTTTTTTATCTTGGAACTCTCTACCAGTTTGCAAGGTAAGTGTTCGCAAGCCCATTGCCACACTAAACCGGATTCTTTCTGCCTCCTCTCCAAGCGCATACATGATCTTGGCATTGGCAATAGTTTTACCTTTGCCAGTAGACGCCATATTAATTCCAAAAAAACCGTTATTAAGCGTATCCTTCCCAATTTTTTTAGCAAGTTTTACTGCTTTGTCTTGCCAGCCAAAGCCCGCTTTATTTTTTTTGCTGACAGGGTTTGTTAAAAAATTATTATTCCCCAACTGCCTCAAACTGCTACTCAGCTTTGGTAAGGATTTAGTGATTCTCCCTGAATGGTAAGCAACACCAATGAGGTGTTCATCCAGCTGTTGTTTAAAGCCTGACTTCACATCATGTTTACCATAAGTATTAGCATAAACATTGTAAGAATCACCGCGCCACTTAGTCGTCACCTGCTTTTGTGACGAATAATAGTGATCAGCAAGCATCATTGATAATCGGGCCAAATGGCTGGTAAAAAGATGGTCATTGATAAAATCCAACGATACTCCACTTTCCAAAAGCCCCAATGCCTCTTTGGCTTCCGATGCAATAATGCAAGCGTGGGAACGCCATTTTGTACTGTTGTATGGCAAAGCCTTGTTTGGGAAAGCCCAATTTTCTTTTAAACGTGCTTGTTGGTCTTCTTCTTGACACTTATATGAATTCCAGATTGCTCCGAAATTCTGAGCTAGCCATTCATCTACATATTTGAAACTTGCCGAGCTAACTTCATCTTTCCACGCGGGAACTAGCGGTAAACGATGATGTGAAAGAATAATCCACACAACTAAGCGAGCGAATGAAGGCAAGCGCAGAATCGGATGATTATCACTATCAACCTCTCCGTCTATACCATCTCGGAATAAATCATCGACGCACTCTTGACCAACTTCGGATAACTTCTCCAACCATTCGCTGTCAGTCTGTTTACCAACAAATGCTTGAAATAGGCGTAACGATACCCACTCATGTCGATAAGGCTCAAAAACAGAAGTTTGTATATTTGGATCGATTTTCTGCTGAAATAGCTGGTTTGCCTTGCCGAAGTCATGAAATAGTCCAGCAATTACCGCTGCATAGTGAATGACGTTAATCGTTTGCCACTGGCTATTATCTTGAAATTGGCTGATATCCGTTTCTGTAGCATTTACAGGAACAATTCCTTGAGCGTTAAATTTACCTCGGTTCCCAACCACCCAAACCAACTCACTCCGACTCCGCGAGCGTATCCAATGACAACTCACCGCTGTATTCTTACTTGCTGTTTTACGCAGTAATTTCTTAACCGCTTCCAAGCCTTCCAACGTAATCACTGTCTGCCATGTGCGATTTCCAATCCGGTTTGCAAATGCATCCAATACCCGTCGCGTTTTGGGCAGCGCCTTCTTTTCACACTGCGATACAAAGGTCACCATCATGGTTAAAAGTCACCTTTGCTAAGTTGCTTCACGCTATCAAACATGAAGTCCAACGCTTTGTGGCTGGTGAAGTTTTGCAGGCATTGCTGGCGAAACTCTTGCTCAGTCGCGCCTTCCTTAGCGCAGATAAACGCCCAAGGCAAAATGAGTGTGTCTTTAATCAAGTCGGCCACATCAAACACCAATGCACCACGACGCGTTTTACCATGAAGCACGGCAAAGCCATGTGGTATGCCGAGCACCCAAAGCGTGGTGGCTGCCAGCCCATACGCCAGATAATTGCCGTGATTCAAGAAGGCATTCGCATCATCAACGCTGTCATGCTGGCGCACGAAGTCGGTTTGCTTAGTTCGGTTGGCAGCGATTTTGTAGAGTGCTTTGGTGAGTTTGGCTTCGGTGAGCAATAGCTCGGTAATATTTTTGCTTTCGTCGATGCGCTGATTAAACCTCTGTAGGGCGTGCCGGATGTCCTCGTCATCCGCATTAAACCCTTCACCACGCAGATCCCGGTCACTAGTCCAAACCCGTTGCATGTATTGAATACGTAAACGCTGTATTGCTTGCCCGGCGAGGAATCGTTTGTGATCATCAAACCAAAACTGCATCCAACCCTGTATGTATTCGGTAGGTCGGTATTCGCTCTGCGGGGATAGCCATTCAACTTCATTGGCGGCCAGTAAAGGTGTGCCACCACTACCGCTAAAACCGATCAATACACCGGCAGATGCCAGCATTCTGACAGCGGCCTGCGTGATTGAAGTGCCTGTTCCCAGTAGTATGCAGGTTGTATTGGCGATGGGGATATTCCAATACTGTTTTTCAACTTTTTCTTCGGTGAGATAGAGTACGCGACCGTCTTTTTGCATGACGCGGCACTTTTCAAGGTAGTAAATATTTGCCCTTTTTGAGTGTAAAATTGCCTTTAAATCAGTCAGATAATCCATTCCAACACATAGTATTTTTCATTGTGAGGCTGTTATGGTGACAGGTTTATAGCCATAAATAAATTATAAATCATCAAATAATACCCAATACAATATTAAAATGGGTATAAGCAAGCGGCCATATAAATCGAGATAACTTATGCCGTAATTTTTTTACGGCAACTCATCTTGTGTGCTAGGATTAATTCATATCAACAGCTGCACCCAATGAGATTCCCATGATTACAAAGTTTGAAGTTAAAAACTTTAAGAACTTCGACGATTGGTTTTGTTTCGATCTGAGTAATACCAAAAACTACAGCTTTAGGCCCGAGTGCATCTCAGATGGCGTGGTTAGCAAAGCGCTCATCTACGGGCCAAATGGTTCAGGTAAATCAAATCTTGGCTTTGCAATGCTCGATCTGACCCGCCACCTCAGCGGTGACCGTATCGCAAGCGATAATTATGAACATTACTTCCCTATTGGTTCTAATCACGAGCTTGCTGAATTTCGTTACTCTTTTGTATTTGACGGTGACGATGTTGTTTATGAGTACGGGAAAAGTGACAAGAATACTTTAGTCTATGAATCTCTAACGATTCAGGATGAGCAGGTGCTACAGGTGGACCGCAGAGAGTCAACGACTGCGACAATCAATCTGAAAGGGGCGGAAACATTAAAGACGGATATGGGTGAGTCCTCTATTTCTTTGGTCACTTATATAAAAAATAATTCACTACTGGATGACAACAGACAAAACGATTTATTTGAACAATTTATCAAACAAGCCTCTGGCATGCTGTTTTTCAGGTCGCTAAAAGACTACCGTTCTTTAGGTGCAAAACTGCGTCACCGCACTGTGAGTGAGTTTCTGAGTTCAGAGCAAAAGGTTGGGCATCTTGAGAAATTCCTGAACGATGCGGGGATCGCGTGCTCATTAGAGTTGGTGGAAACCGATAGCGAGCCTGTTTTGATGTTTGTGAAAAACGGCAAGAAAGCACCCTTCGCGGAGATTGCATCAACGGGAACTCACTCTTTGGTGGTACTTTACTTTTGGTGGCAACAACTGGTGGTGAACCCCGATATTTCGTTTGTTTACATCGATGAATTTGATGCTTTTTATCACCACGAATTATCAAGGCTTGTCATTCGTCAGCTGTGTCAACTCAATGCTCAGGTAATTCTGACTACTCACAATACTAGTATTATGAGCAATGACATCTTGCGTCCGGATTGCTATTTCCTTCTGAATAAGCAGCAAATTGGTTCGCTGGCTGACAAAACGGAGAAAGAGCTACGATCTGCCCATAATATCGAGAAGATGTATCGCGCAGGTGCATTTGGTGGCTAACTGGTTGCTTGGATAAATTTTGTGATATACTATTGATATATCACAAAACATCTTGGAGCGAAGCATGGGACAGATAGCGAAATTATTCATGAACGGGCGAAGCCAAGCTGTTCGACTTCCGGTTGATTTTCGTTTTGATTGCGAAGAAGTGTATATTCGCCGTGACGAAAAAACCGGAGATATTATCTTATCCAAACACCCTGATTCATGGGATGCTTTTTTTGATTTATTGGACGACTGTGAAGTACCTGACGATTTCTTGTCAGATCGTGATAATGATGCACCTCAAGAACGAGATGTCTTCTGATGAGTTCACTTTATATGCTCGATACGAATACCATCAGCTTTCTGCTTCGCGATAAATCACCCACTATTAAGAAAAAGCTGCAGCAAGTGAGTATGGGGTCTGTTTGTATATCAGCAATAACAGAGGCGGAACTACTTCGGGGACTGAAGAAAAAGCCGGAGGCTACCAAACTGTCAAAGTTGGTTAATGAGTTTTTACGCAGAGTATCGGTTTTACCGTGGGATTCAGAAGCTGCTGCGGCATATGCGGTTTTTCGTACGATGTGTGAGTCTGAAGGAAAATCTCTGGGAAACATGGATATGCTCATAGCTTCCCATGCTATCGCTATAAATGCAGTGTTAGTGAGTAATGACAAAGCCTTTTTCAAGATAGATCATCTCTTATCTGTTGAGGACTGGTGTTAGTATGAAAGGCAACACTTTCTAACTGGTAAATCCCCTTGAAACAAAACATCATCCACATCGCCCTGGTCGTAAAAGACTACGATGAAGCCCTCGATTTCTATGTAACAAAACTCAAATTCGACGTCATCGAAGACACGTACCAACCCGAGCAAGACAAACGCTGGGTCGTGATCGCGCCACCCAATTCCAGTGGTGTGACCTTACTACTGGCCAAAGCCTCAAAACCAGAGCAGGAAGCGTTTATTGGCAACCAAGCCGGAGGCCGGGTATTTCTGTTTCTCAATACAGATGACTTCTGGCGAGATTATGAATACATGAAATCAGTTGGTGTTAGCTTTATCCGCGAGCCTAAAGAACAGGACTATGGCACGGTGGCGGTGTTTGAGGATTTATATGGCAATCGCTGGGATTTATTACAGATGAATCCTGATCACCCAATGGTTGCGAGGACCATGTAATCAGCTCTGAACACAAATAGATTTGAAATAGAGTTTGGAGTACTGGTGCATGTACACTAGTTTTCATTATTTAAGACTGTGATATCCATTTACGTGATTTCGATGTATCAGAAATCATCTACGCATTACAACTTAATACTCTGCAATACGTTCTCTCGAGTCTGAAACATAGGCATTTAAAAATGTAAACTGCTAAGCAAACAATTATTTTTATGAACTACAACTGAAACTAGAGATAAACTTAATCAAGTCCCATTCAATCCGGTCTGCCATCAACACCAGAGGATGACGCAAATCGATAAAGCCAGATAACACTGGACGACTATTTGGTTGGGATTGGGGATTTATTAGTGGTGGCTAGCGCGTTCTGAAAGAAACACGCTAACTTAGACCCACCTTTTAAGGGGAGCTATCCCGCTTACATTCAAGACAAATTGGCTATGAGTTTATGCAACTTGCTCTGAGGTTTTGACTCTAAAAAAGATACTGTAGAGCACTGGCACTATCACCAATGTGAGAATAGTCGCAAAGCTCAATCCGCACATAATCACGATTGATAAGCCACGGAAGAATGGGTCTGGTAGCAGAGGAGCAACGCCTAATACGGTTGTCACCATACCCAACACTACTGGGCGTACACGACTTACAGCAGAATCAACCACTGCGGTCATGCGCGCTTTACCAGAAGCTATTTGACTATCCGTTTCATCCACCAAAACAATGGCATTTTTAATCATCATTCCGGTAAGGCTCAACGCTGCTAAAATCCCCATGAAGTCCATCGGGCTATTGAAAGCAATCAAACCATAAGCAACACCAACTATCGACAATGGTACGGTCAGCCAAATCACCAATGGCTGACGATAGGCATTAAACAATAGAATCACTACCAAAATCATGGAGCCAAAACCCAAGGGCATAATGGATGCTAAACCGCTCTGAGCATCGGCGCTGTCTCCGGCCTCACCTCGCCATTCAAGGTCGTAGCCAGGAGGTCGCTCTATCTCTTCTACTTTATGTCGTATGCGCTCGTATAAAGCATATGAGTTAACACCATCTGCAGGGTCGGCTTGCGCTTTAATCGCCAATGCACGATTGACACGACGCACCTTGTAGTCATCAAAGACAACATCAAAACGATCTACTACCTGACTTATGGGAACAGATTGTCCCGAGGTTGGGCTATAAACCATTACAGAACGTAATGCCTCAGGTGATGTACGATACTCCTCCGCAGGACGGAATATAATCCTACGTAACTCTTCACCTTCACGAAGTACGCCTATTTGTGAACCACTAAAGTGCTCTTGAAGTGCTTTAGCAACATCTTCACCACTGAGACCAACTTGACGAGCAGCAACCTCGTTAATAATCGGCTGAATCGTTTTTATCTGATTCCGCCAATCATCCTTAATAGCAACAGCCCCTTCTTCATGAAATACAACTTTCGCCTGTTGTGAAAGGCTGCGCAAAACAGCAGGATCTGGCCCAGTAAAACGTGCTTCAATTTTACTCCCTCCCCCTGGACCCAGCAAAAACTTCCAAACTTTAAAACTACTGTCAGGATAGTTTTCAGATAGGTACTCACGTGTTGGTTGTAACAGGCCCTCTATGACAGAAAAATTATCTACATCCACTAACACCTGCCCGTAGGAGGTTTCATTACTTTCCCCAAGATACGTCAACATGAAACGTAAGTGTCCACCACCTACCGCTGTTGTTGACCCTGTTACACCTTCCTGATTGCGCAACCAAGAAGATATTTCCTGTAAATCCTTTGCTGTTTTACGACTATCCGTTTCAGGTGGGAGATAATAATCAACAACAAACTGTGCTCGAGTAGAAGCTGGGAAAAAGCCTTGAGGTACAGCCGCAAAGCTGTAGATAGCTGAAGCAAACAGCAACACAATCAGCGCAACAGTTAACCAACGTACTTTAATCGCCAGCATTAAAAAACGACGGTATAAACGTAGCATTAAACCTTCTTTATTCGCTTTTGACGCTTTCGATTTATTAAGCGACCGTTGATACGATTTACCAAATGTCAGCGTACAAAAATAAGGTGTCAGCCAAACTGCGACTAACCAGCTAAATAGCAGAGAAATCAAAATAGTCCAAAACAAAGACCCAGCATATTCCCCTGTATTGTCTGGAGAAAAGCCAATCGGTGAAAAAGCTAAAATACCAACAATTGTTCCACCAAGTAGTGGCCACTTCGTTTGATTAACTACATTGATTGAGGCACTTGCAGCGTCCTCACCCTTTTGTACCCGAACAAGGGTTCCTTCAACGACAACGATTGCATTATCCACCAACATGCCCAAAGCAATGATCAACGCGCCTAGAGAAATACGCTGCATGTCCAGCCCCCCTAGATACATCCCAAGCAATGTCCCAGCAACGGTAATAAGAAGAATTCCCCCCATCAACAAACCAGAGCGTAGGCCCATAAACACTAACAACGTTCCCACTACAATCGCTAACGCCATAACAACATTCATTATGAAATCATCAACTGACACTTTAACGGACACACCTTGATCAGAAATCGCTTTTACTTCCATTCCCAATGGGCGATGTTCTTCCAACTCACTTAAACGCTGCTTAATCGCATCAGCCATGTTCACGACATTTCCACCGAGAACATTGGAAATACCTAAAGTAATAGCAGGCTGACCATTTGAGAATATACGTTTTTCTGGTGGATCAATTTCTTTCTGTGCCACCGTTGCAATATCACCTAGACGATAACTCACACCACTTTGCGCATCAGTGATTCTTAAGGCTTCTATATTTGCAACAGAATCAATGACTGAATTTGGTTTAATACGAAGCCGCGTATTATTAAGTATTACCTCACCTGAAGAAGTAACGAGGTTTTGCCCTCCTAACACCTGAGATATTTGCTCTGACGAAATACCCAATTGCGCTAAGCGCGCAGGCGAGTATTCGACATAAATAACCTGAGTGGGCACTCCCTGAAGTACCGCCTTGGAAACACCAGGTACAAGCACCAACTCTTTTTGTAAGTCCTTGGCGTACTCATGTACCTCTTCTAAAGTGTAGCCGTCACCTGTAATAGCATAGTACAAAGCATAGACATCACCGTAGTCATCATAGACCTGTGAAGGGCTAACGTTGGGTGGCAGGCTTGACTGTGCGTCACTAACCTTGGCGCGAAGCTGGGTAAAACGCTGATTCAATTCGTTGCGTGTTTTACTCGCATTGATATCAAACTCTATCGTAATTTCTGACAAACCCGGAGTGGATATAGAATTAATCTCTTTAACACCTTGCAACTGTTGCAGGGCATTTTCCAAGGGGTCAGTTACCTCCTCGGCTACTTCAATCGAGCTAGCGCCTTGGTATGAGGTAACAACCTGCGCTTGGCGAATAACAAACTCGGGATCTTCGAAACGAGGCAATAAGTTGTAAGAAACATAACCTCCGACCAAGATCAACAAAGTAGCTAATGTACTAACAACACGTTTTGAGATCGCAAACTGAGCAAGATTCATGATTAATTCCCAATCTCATTGACAGGACGAACCTCAGTGCCTTCAATCATTGCCGAAAGTCCCGCACCGACAACCACGTCACCAACACTAAGCCCTTTGAGCACAGGAATTCTGTCTTCTCTTGCTTCACCTATTTCAACTTTACGCATTTCAACGATATTGCCTGAATTAACAAGCCAAACTACCGGATTACCGTCACTATCAGCGCCCAAAGCACCTCCTGGTATACTAATAAGTGGCACTTCCTCTGCTTGAAAAGTATCAATGACTCGAACCTGCCCAACCATACCGGGTAAAATAGCAAAGTCCGTTGGTCGCTCTATGGAAACACGTGCTTCAAATGTCCGAGTGCGCTCATCAGCTTGAGAGGTAAACTCAACAACCTCCGCAGCAAAACGTCTTCCCGGTACTGCGTCTAACGATGCCTCTAGCTTCAGCTCATCAGGGTGGGCACCAAAACGAGCAACATCTGGCCCAGGAAGGTTAAAACTCAACTCAAGGTTTTCTAAATCCTGAATAACTGCAATGGTTTGATTTGGCTGTACATTAGCAAAGTTATCCACTAACCGTTCGGCGACTATGCCATCAAATGGCGCTAGCATTGCCGCGTCATCTTCAACATCTTGCGCATTATTTAATTGTGTTTGAAGGCTTCTAATAACCGCACTCTGAGCTGTTACATCTTCCTTTCGTGAACCACTTTGACCTTTATTTAAGGCTTGCTGATCAGCGGCTAATTGAGCCTGCGCTGTTTTCACAGCAGCAAGTGCACTATCCATTTGTTCTTTAGGGACTAAACCTTTGCGGTATTGCGTAAGTGTGCGTTCTGCATCAGAGCGTGCTGCGACTACCCTAGCTTCAGACGCCGAGATTGCCGCCCGAAAAGAGGCCAAGTCTTCACTTCTGGAGCCACTGGTCATCGCTTTTAAACGTGATCTTTCTGCTGAAATCTGTGCTTTAAGCTGATTCACCGTTGAGGTGTAATCACGAGGATCAAGTTTGGCGATCAGGTCTCCTTTTTTTACTTCCGTCATCGCATTAACAGGTAACTCAACAACTTGCCCACCTACACGGAAAGATAATTCCGCTCTTTGCGCAGATAAAACAACGGCGGGATAGCTATATTCGGTTCCCACTGTTGACTCCGTCACTTTAATCACCTTAACAGGTCGTGGCGGTGTCTTTTCGACGGCACTTTCTTCAGCAGGTTGGCAACCGACTAACAATAAGAAAAAGAGTACGCCATACTTGTAGTGACTCATTACGAATCTCCTCTTTTTATCCAAAGCGAAACACTTTCTCCATCACGCAATAACTGATGGCCAACCGTCGTTCTAATAGTCACTAGGAAATTACGCAAGTCAGTATCTAGTACAGGACTAATTGAATGAATTCGCCCACGAATCTTGTAAGTGTTAAGTGCCTGAGTGGGTCCAATAGCTTCATTAGGTAAACGCTCCTCCAAGGAAGCATTTACTTTAGTAATATCAATATAAGCGTCTTGGCCTACACGAACCGAGTCATATTGACCTGCAGGTAACTTAATTGAGACTTCGAATCGAGAAGGGTCAATCAAAATGATTGGAGCCGTATCAAAGACCTGTTGCTCGGTTTGAGTTTGCAAGTATTGCGGTGAATAGTAATAGCCCTGTTCGATATTGATTCTAGCCACCACGCCATCAATGGGTGCAACCAAGTACGATTCTTTCTTGCTGACCTGAGCAGTTCTTAGTCCCGCTTTAGCATTGGCAATTCCAGCCTTGGCTGTGTTTACACTTGCTTTAGCTCTGGCAATACCCGTTTTTGCGACATTTACATCCGCCTTAGCTGTATTAATTTGGCCAATCGCACGTCGCACAGCAGCTTGTGCGCTAACTAGCTTAGCCTGAGCTTCATCGTATTCCTGTTGAGAAGCTGACTTCTGTTTCAATAATGTGCTGTAACGCTGAAAAGTACGCTTCGCCAATAAAAGATTAGCATCCGCCTCACTGCGACTAGCCTCCGCAACGGTCACCTGTGTCTGTGCCCTTACTAACTGCGCATTTGCATCAGATACTTGAGATTGGCTACTAATGAGTTGCGTATTAGCACTGACTAACTGAGTATTTGCACTTGCCAAAGAAGCCGCTGAGCGACTTTGTTCTTGATACGCCAAAACCTGGCCTTTGCGAACACGATCACCCTCTTTAAGCTTCGGATCCAAATATGCAATACGACCTGCGCTTTCAAATGTCATATATTCACGGCGAATTGCCCGTGCAACACCTTCGGTATATACCCATTTAGCATTCTCAGAAGCTGGTTGACTTACCTCAGTCAGCAAAGCACCACTAATATCCCCCCCCAATAAAGCGGCAACATCGGCAACGTTTAAAGAGTCAGTCGGTTCTGATACACCACTACTAGCCATGGCATCATCTAAAGATGGGATATTTAAGATCATTCCTGGAAAAATATTCGTTGAACCTCCAGGTAATTGATCGGCATTGGCGTTTAAAATAGCACCCCATAAGTCATGACTACCATAAAAATAATTAGATATCTTTGACAATGAGTCACCTGCAATCACATTATACGTCGTGCTTTTTGTCATCACGGTTGCCAACTGATCAAGGTCTAAATCCCCATTTTGGTTGGATTGTGCTTGGAATGGAATGATAAGAAGCGCGAACATACACAATGCGCGCAAACCCGTATGGCATAGTTTCATTGCCTGATACTCTTGAGTGTTAATATTCATGTTTATTGACCCTGATTAGATTTAAGGGCTTTTTGCTGTATTTTTTCTGAGATAAAGGCTCCACTCTCTCGTCAAAACCTCCACCTAAAGCAAGCTGTAAATCGATATAATTAATTAGCGCGTCGTGACGAGCCGAGATACAAGAACTAGCAGCACTCAAAGCTCGTTGCTGACTTTCCAATACCGTCAAGTATGGCTCAACGCCCTGTCGGTAGCGATTGAAAGCAACACGCTCCGCAGCCTTTGAAGCATTCGCAGCTTCGCACAATGCACTCTGACGACGGTTTATAATGGCACGGGCCGCTAGCGCTGACTCTACTTCGGTGAAAGCCGTCAATGCAGTTTGTGCATAAACATTAATAGCTTCTTCTTTGACCGCTTCATTCAACTGAACATTGGCTCTTAGTTTTCCACCCTGAAAAATAGGCTTTAGCAATATTCCTGCTAATGACCAATAGGAATAATCTCCGCTAAGGATATTTCTCAGCTCCGAACTAGCAGTACCGATGGCGGTTGATAAACTGATTGTTGGCAATAAAGACTTTTTTGCAGAAGTCACATTAAACCCTGCCGCACGTAACTGTTTTTCAGCAGCTAACACATCTGGTCGTCTTGTTAATAAGCTAGCAGGTATGCCCACCTTAGGTAGCGGAGGCAGGTTGACAAGCTTGTTAGCTGTCAGAACCTTGCCGTTCGGATAATCAGCAGTAAGCAACTGTAGCTGTCTTGAGACTCTCGCTAAAGCTTCCTCTTGACCCGCTAAACCAGCTGCGGCTGATTGCATATTTGAAACTGATAAGTGTTTATCACTCGGAGAGGCAATACCCACATCTGCACGATTCCCTACCTGACGTGCTGTTTCTTTTAACACCGCCAATGTTTTCTTCGAAAGATTGACTTGCTCTCTTGACTCAACTGTAGCGAAATAAGCTTTGGCAGTTTGCGCAGCAACAGTCTGTCTTACTGCACGTAAGGCATCATAACTGGCTAAATAGCTTTCTCTGGAGGCCAAAGACTTAGTCTGTAAACGCTTCCACAAGTCCACTTCCCAAGAAACATTCAAGTCAACACCATAGGACTCTGTTGTTGAAAATCCAGATGAACCAGCACCCTGACGAATCGCAGAAGGGCTGGTGCTTGCAGTGACCGATGGTAGCCTATCTGCCCCAACAATGATTGCCTGCGCTCTAGCCTGAGCAACTTGAGCCTTTGTTTGCCAAATCTGGTAATTGTTTCCCACAGCTTTATCAATAATTTGGTTCAAATTTGGGTCTTTAAGCTCTTTCCACCAATTACCATTGGCCACCTCGCCTTGAGTTAGCAAGCTCTCTTGGATTCCTGACCACTGCTGTTTGCCCTTTCCTACGAGATTGTGCTTAGTACTTTTAATAACATCATTAGAAGACTCATTCACAGTAATATTGGAACAACCTGATACAAGTATTAAGAATGCAGTTGTCCCTACCCACTTAAGGCGATTTCGTTTTAGTAAAGTCATGACTCCGAAATTTCGTATAATGATAATTAATAGACACTGTCTTTTTATGTGATAAGGTAAAAACAGTCAATACACACAAATCTTGGCATGACAAATAGAAGACAAAATAGCGAAAATGTTTATGGAAAGTAGTACTGATTTACGCGTTAAACGAACTCGCCGTTGGTTACAGGATGCGTTACGCGAGTTATTGCAGGAAAAGCCTTACCAAAAAATTAAGATCGGAGAAATCGTTTATAGAGCTGAAGTTGCTAGACCAACCTTCTATTTACACTACGCTTCAAAAGATGACTTATTAATAAGTGTTTTTGATGACTTATTCTCTGACTTTAGAGAAGCCATAGAAAAAGAGCTACGGCGTGAAAATATCGACTTACCACTTTTTGGAACATTGATATTTAATTGTGTTAGAAAAAATGCACAAGGCTTACGTACAATTTTAGACGCTGGTGTTGAATCTTTAGTAGAAAAGCGTTTTAGAGTGATTCTAGTCGATGTGCAACAGCCTATTAAAGTCATTGAACCAGTTGCAACGGAATCAGAAATACTCGTTCCCTATCTCGATGATTTTGTTGCCAGTGGGATTTTTGCCTTATTGAAGCGATGGGTCAAAGAAGACATGGTAATCCCGGATGAAACAATGGGCCTGATAGTAGCTAATATGGGAAAAGGTTTGAGGGAGATGGTTAAAGCGTAATTGAGTAACAACCTAGACACTACACCTACCAGATACTCAAATCTGCGATATTTCTGCTCTCAAAGGTTTAACTGGACTACGGAGATTGAATCTATCTACTACTCTGGTTAGTGATATATCCCCCTACTATCACTTCTTAAAAAACCAATACGTGCAGTGAGTATAAAGAGGTATTTTTTCGGGGGACTCAACAGTTGATAATATTAACAAAGAAATCAAATACCCGACGAGGCATACTGAATGGATGGGTGTCGGAAATAGTTCATAACTCGCTGTGGTAGTGCCTGGATTCTTCTCAGATGACCGAGTACTTTCTTTTCCAGCTGGGCTTGCGTTTTAGCGGGTGACGAAGCTTTTATGTGTTGCTTCAGATCGCCATTCAAATACTCATCTGGGTTAAGGTCTGGTGTATACGGTGGTAAAAAGAAGACCTCTATCTGTTCCTTGTACTTCTCTAACCAAGCTTTGACTAGTTTGGAATGATGAACACGTAGGTTATCCAAGATCAGAAATACCTTCCGTTTTGTATCTTTGATCAATCGCCTCATAAACCGAATCAACACGCGACTCGTCATGGTTTCCCGATACATCATAAACCGCAACTTTCCTCGGTTATTCACCGCAGAAATCAGGTTTGTTCTGAGCCGCTTTGCTTGCGTTTTAATGACAGGTGTCTGGCCTTTAGGTGCATAGCCTCTGGTATGCTGGCACTGATTACTCACGCCTGTTTCATCACCCCAGAAAACCTCAGCATTAAAATTAGCGGCTCGTTTCTTAATATAAGGGTAGGTCTCTTCCAACCATTCTTGGGTGGCTTTGTCAGAACGTTCATACGCTCGCTTGGATGCTTTTTGTGGTGTAAAGCCCCACCGTTTCATATAGTTACATACCGTACGGTGGCTCATGTCGATCCCCCACATTGTCTCAACCGCACTGCGGATAGCTGTGCTGCTCCAGAGTGCAAAAGGGAGACTCATCTGATCAGGGTACTTTCCGAGGATCGTTTCTTTAAGCTTACTTTCCTGAGCCTCGGTCAGTTTGCGGCCATCGCCCGTACGTCGCCCCCGTTGGCCAATTTTTAAAGCCTCAAGACCACCTTTATTATAAAGAGCAATCCACTCACTCAGCGTTGACTTATGCACACTGATGATCTCAGCAATATCGGCACGACTCAGACCTTTCAAGTGTAGCCTGATTGCTTGCTCACGATTATGCTGTTGGACTTCTGTGCTTTGTTTTCGGGTATCAATTTTGCTCATCGCCACATTATAGCATGTCGTCTATTTGATTTCTTGGTTAATATTATATTGGTCAAGCAAAAATAGATTTCAATCTTTCAATCGCTTCCAAAACCATGTCACGCCGACAAGCGAAGTTAAAGCGCAAGTAACCTTCTCCGCCTTTACCAAACATGGCCCCGTGATTAGTCGCGATATTGGCCTGTTTCTGGACTCGCTCAATGACTTCCTTACTGGATAAACCTGTTTCCCTAAAGTCCACCCAAGCCAGATAAGTCGCTGACATCGGCATGGATGATAAGCCAGGAATGGCATTCACTACCTCGTCAAACAAACGACGATTCTCATCAAGATAAATCAATAGCTCGTCCAGCCATTGTTCGCCGTGGGCATAAGCCGCAGTCGCCATTAGCACCCCATAGCGGTTGGGCGAGGTGCCAGAGGCATGGTATGCCTTCATAAACTGAGCGCGTAGTTCAGGGTCTTGAATAATGACATTACCAGTCAATCCACCGGCAATATTGAAAGTTTTGGTGGTCGCCGTCAGCATGACTAATTGCGGAATAACTTGAGGTGCTGCCAGTGGCATCACGGTGTGTTTAGCGGACGGGTAGACCAAATCATGATGGATCTCATCTGATACCAACACCAGATGATGCTTCTGACAAAACTCCGCAACTGCCTGCAATTCTTCAGTACTCCAGACACGCCCACCGGGATTATGCGGCGAACACAGAATCATGAGTTTTTCATGACCTTTGAGCTGTGATTCCAAGGCCTCAAGGTTCATGACGTATTGACCGTCTACCAGCGCCAGCGGCGACTCCACGACATCGCGATTATTCGCTTTAATAATGCGTGCAAATGCGTGATATACCGGAGTGAATAGAATGACGCCATCGTCTGGTTGCGTGAACGCCTGTACGCACAGCGCAGTGCCATGTACCAGTCCATGTGTCGTGCTTATCCAGCTTGGGTCAACCGTCCATTGATGACGCTTTTGCATCCATTGGATAATGGCCTGATGGTGCGCTGATTCATCACCAAAGTAGCCATGCACTCCGTGATCAACGGCACCCTGCAAGGCTTCTTTAACAGACTGTGGTGGTCTGAAATCCATGTCTGCAACCCACATTGGCAGGCTCTTTTCAGGATCAAGTCCGTAGTAGTCTTGCAACATATCCCACTTCATGGAGTGAGAACCGATACGATCTATTTTTTCATCAAAATTAATAGTGTCAGACATTTAACAAGCCTCAGCTTTCAGTATGAATTCGGAGCAAGCCGCCATCATACTGCAAACCAAGGCCGGTTTAGAGTGATTTTACGTTTTATAAATAACCACCGGTTGCCTGTATGGTGCGCTGCGTGTTTGGCTCGGATAGCCACACCACCAAGGCACTCTTTGTCTGCCCACTTTGCGGGACAGCTGGCATGGTCAGATTCCATTGTGACGGGTTGGCTGCAACGGTTTGTTGTTGATGATTCAATACCACAAAGTCATGATGCAACACGGTATCCACGTGAAATGCCATCGGAATGACGTCACGAAACAGTGTCGGTTTATTTTTAAAGGTGCTCAGCCAACGGTCTGCCGGTGGGCAACTGCTGCAGCCTTCTGAAGTGTACAGTTCAATAACATCGGTGGCGGTGGATTGACTGACATAGTCTTTGGCGAGTGCGGGTGTTGCAGCAGTGAGTGCTAATAACAGTCCGGCCACAATGGCTGGGCCGGGTTTAATTACTTGATTGATCATAGGGTTACCTCCGTTAGTGCCTCAATATACGAAGGCCTGCGTATTTTAGATTAGTTCAATCCGGACATCAGCCTGACTTTATAAGCAGAATCAACAGGAATGAACACATAAGTAAAATTAGGTCATGCTGACAATATCCATCGTTTGATACGGTGTGAAGGTTCGTTCTATTATCAGAAAAACACCTATTAACAATGGAAATCTTCAGCATGGCAAAACAGAAAAAGACCAAAAAGTGGCGCGGTCGTGGTCTTGATGAATCAGCATTAAACACGGTCGAAGCGTTGATCGACGATATGCCCATGCGACGCGACTTGTTGATTGAATACTTACACCGGATACAAGATAGCCAACATTGCCTTCCAGCGGCACAACTGAATGCTCTGGCGCACCTGATGAAGATTAGTCCGACTGAAGTGTACGAGGTCGCCAGTTTCTATCATCATTTTGATGTGGTTAAAGAGGAGGAAACCCCACCCCCGGCACTCACCGTCCGCGTTTGTGAGTCGGTTAGTTGCGATATGTTCGGCAGCAAAGATTTAATCGCATCACTTCAGGCAGAATATGGCGACGAGGTGCGTATCCAACCGGTTCCTTGTGTGGGTCGCTGTGAGTCCGCACCGGTTGCCGTTGTAGGCCAGCTACCGATTGCGAAAGCTACACATCAGTCTGTCGTCGAGGCGGTTACACAGGGTGAAACGACGCATTCGCCTGAACCTTACACGGATTATCAGGCGTATTTGGATAATGAAAGCGGTTATGTCACGTATCAGGATTGCTTGGATAAACAAATCACCCGCGAACATGTCATTGAGACATTGGAAAGTTCCAATTTACGCGGCTTAGGTGGCGCTGGTTTTCCGGTGGGTCGTAAATGGAAAATTGTCAGCGAGATGCCAGATCCAAAATACATGGCGGTGAATATTGACGAAGGGGAACCCGGTACCTTTAAGGATCGCTATTATTTAGAACGTGATCCGCACCGTTTCTTAGAAGGCATGCTGATTGCAGCTGAAGTGGTCGGTATCAATCACATTTATATTTATCTGCGCGATGAGTATGCGGACATCCGTCATATTCTGGAAACCGAGTTAAAAACGCTGGCAGAACAGGCAGACTTTACCTTACCTACGATAGAGTTACGTCGTGGCGCGGGTGCTTATATTTGCGGTGAAGAGTCCGCCATGATTGAATCTATCGAAGGTAAGCGAGGCATGCCGCGGTTACGTCCTCCGTTTGTGGCGTCAGTTGGTGTGTTTGGCCGTCCTACGCTGGAGCACAATATGGAGTCACTGTACTGGGTGCGTGACATGATCGAAAAAGGCACGGATTGGTTTACCAAAGAAGGCCGCCATGACCGCACCGGTTTGCGCTCATTCTCAGTCAGTGGCCGCGTGAACAAGCCGGGGGTGCATCTTGCGCCTGCCGGTATCACGGTCAAAGAGCTGATCGAAGAGTATTGTGGTGGCATGTTGGATGGTCAGACATTTTATGGCTATTACCCCGGTGGAGCTTCCGGTGGGATATTACCCGCAAGCTTGGGCGATGTGCCGTTAGACTTTGATACCTTGCAACCACATGGCTGTTTTATCGGCTCTGCTGCAGTAGTCGTGCTGTCGGATCAGGACTCTGCTAAAGACTGCGCGATTAACTCTATGCACTTCTTCGAACATGAATCTTGCGGCCAATGCACGCCGTGTCGCGTCGGCACCAGTAAAGCAATTCAACTCATGGAAAAAGACACTTGGGATACTGAGCTGATGAATGAATTATCCGACGTCATGGTTGATGCCTCAATTTGTGGCCTGGGGCAAGCCGCGCCGAATCCCATGCTCAGTGTGATCAAGTTCTTCCCTCAGGAGGTGAACAAATGAGCACTCAAAATAATACACACCACCCTATTTCATTCACGCTAAACGGTCAGAAGCTGCAAGCTGAGCACGGTGAAACCATCCTGCAAGTGGCTAAACGCAGCGATATCACTATTCCACATCTGTGTTACAAAGATGGGTTAGCAACCGATGGAAATTGCCGCGCCTGCGTGGTAGAGATCGATCATGAACGTGTGTTGGCACCGTCCTGCTGTCGCCAACCGACTGAAGGAATGGAAGTAAAGTCCGATAGCGAACGCGCGCAGAAGTCGCAGAAAATGGTATTAGAGCTGCTGCTATCTGACATGCCTGAAACTAAGTACACCCCGAATAATGAGCTGACCGACTGGGCTGAAAAAATGCAGGTGCAGACGCCTCGTTTTGACGCGCGTAAGGCAGTGCAGCAGGACTTATCGCACCCGGCCATTGCGGTAAATCTTGATGCGTGTATCCAGTGCACGCGCTGTTTACGTGCCTGTCGTGACGAACAGGTGAATGATGTCATTGGTTATGCCATGCGCGGGGCCGAGTCTAAAATCGTGTTTGATATTGATGACCCAATGGGTGATTCCAGCTGTGTAGGTTGTGGTGAGTGTGTGCAGGCCTGCCCGACAGGTGCGCTCATGCCGGCCAATAATGTTGGTTTAGAAGTACCGGATAAGCAGGTGAAATCAGTCTGCCCGTATTGCGGTGTGGGTTGCCAGCTAACCTACAATGTAAAAGACAATAAGATTCTGTTTGTGGATGGTCGAGATGGGCCAGCGAATCAAAGTCGATTGTGTGTAAAAGGACGGTTTGGTTTTGACTATGTACACAACTCCGAACGTTTAACCAAGCCATTGATTCGTCGTAGCGATGTGCCTAAAAATGTCGACTACATCGACTTTGATCCAGCCAATCCCGGCACGATATTCCGCGAAGCGAGTTGGGATGAAGCCCTGGACTTCGCCGCTGATGGTCTGAAGAAGATTCTCAAGGAAAATGGTGGCGAAGCACTGGCAGGCTTAGGCTCCGCCAAGGGGAGTAATGAGGAAGCTTATCTATTCCAGAAACTGATTCGTACTGGTTTTAAAACGAATAATGTGGACCACTGTACGCGACTTTGTCATGCCTCCTCAGTGATTGCACTGCTGGAAGGCGTTGGTTCTGGTGCTGTATCAAACCCAATGGGTGATGTGTCCAATGCCGATGTCATTATCATTACCGGTGCAAACCCGACAGTGAATCATCCGGTGGGTGCCAGCTGGATGAAGAATGCCATTAAGAATGGTACAAAGCTGATTTTGCTGGATCCGCGTCGTTCTGAGCTAACTCGACATGCAACACATCATGTGGCATTTAAACCAGCCAGTGATGTAGCGCTGCTCAACGCCATGATGCACGTGATCATCAAAGAAGATCTGACTGATAAAGCGTTTATCGAATCCAGAACAGAGAACTATGAGGAATTAGCTGCACATCTCGAAAGCTACTCGCCGGAGGCAATGGAGCCAGTTTGTGGGATTAAAGCGGACAAGATTCGTGAAATAGCGCGCTTGTATGCGACTGCGGATAACGCAATGATCCTGTGGGGCATGGGCGTGTCTCAGCATATTCATGGGACAGATAATGTTCGCTGCTTGATTTCTTTGTGCATGATCACGGGACAGATCGGTCGTGAAGGCACCGGTTTACATCCGCTACGTGGACAGAACAATGTACAGGGAGCTTCTGATGTCGGATTAATCCCGATGGTATTTCCGGATTATCAACCCGTCACTAACGAACAGGCGCGTCATCGTTTTGAGACACTATGGGGAACTGAGTTAAGCGACAAAGTAGGCCTCACCACGGTTGAGATAGTTAATGAGGCATATAACGGCAATGTGAAAGGACTGTATGTCGAAGGTGAAAATCCGGCGATGTCTGATCCTGACAGCAACCACGCTCGTGCTGGTCTAGCTAAGCTTGATCACCTGATTGTTCAGGATATCTTCCTGACTGAGACCGCTTATTATGCAGATGTAGTCCTACCAGCATCAGCTTTCCCTGAGAAAACCGGTACCTTTGTAAACTCTGACCGCTCGGTGCAATTGGGCCGTCAGGCGCTTGATCCACCGGGTGAGGCAAAACAAGATCTGTGGATTATTCAGGAGATCGCCAAACGTTTGGGACTGGATTGGCAGTACGATAGTGCTGAGCCAGTGTTCAATGAGATGCGACAAGGCATGGACTCAATCGCGGGAATCACCTGGGATCGTTTACAAAACGAGTCAGTCACCTACCCATGTAAGGAGGAAGGCGACGCCGGTTCACCGATTATCTTTACTGACAGCTTCCCGACGCAAAGTGGCAAAGCCTTATTAGTACCTGCCGCAATCGTTGCGCCTGATGAAACACCAGATCAGGAGTACCCATTTGTACTAATCACCGGCCGGCAACTTGAGCATTGGCACACTGGCAGTATGACGCGTCGTGCCTCAACACTGGATGCACTGGAGCCAGAAGCTTATGTTGCCGTTAATCAACGTGATTTATTGTCGCTCGGTCTGGAGGCTGGTGACACCTTAAAGCTACAAAGCCGTCGCGGTGAAATTACCGTAAAGACACGCATTGATGATTTAACGCCTGCAGGCACGGTGTATATGCCGTTCTGTTACTTTGAAGGGGCAGCAAATCAACTCACCAATGCAGCCCTCGATCCTGACGCTAAAATAGCGGAAGTCAAATACTGCGCAGTGCGAATTAGCGCAGCATAGGCGTAAAACGGCGCATTATCTTTCTGGTAGTGCGCCAGAATTATCATTGATTATTTAATGCTTTAGATTGAGTTTTACAATAATTAAGATTTATTTTTTATGTTGCACTGCAACCAAATTGACAATTCACTGGAATATCGATACTTTAAGTCGCGAATTCATAACGAATTTGGACCTTGGGTACGCCTACTGAACAAATTCATTTGCCTGTAAAATTGTGTCACTACGCTGTAATAATCGGGGATATCCTGACATTATTACGTGGTTATTAGCAATTCACCTTCGAGGATTCATCACACCTATGGAAAGCTCTTTAATTGCACAAGGGTTTGATCTCATGCTGTTCGGCATGGGTACTGTTTTCGTTTTTCTGACGCTACTGATATTTGCAACCACTGCGATGTCTAAAGCGATTCTTCGCTGGTTTCCTGAGAAAGTTGTGGAAGCACCAGCCCCCAGAAAGAAACCTGCTGCTGTCAGCGGCTCGGCCATTGCGCCAGCTACGCTGAATATTCTTCAGGCCGCAATCGACAAGCATCGCAAACGATAATCTACGACTCCCTGACGGGAAACTTCAACCTTTCTTGAGAACAACCAGAGTATTATGAGTCAGAATACAAGCACCGAAAATAATTCAGGACAACGCTTAGGCATCACTGACGTGGTTCTGCGTGACGGCCATCAGTCCTTATTTGCAACTCGCATGCGTCTTGATGACATGCTTCCCATTGCTGAGAAGTTAGACCAGGTCGGTTTCTGGTCTGTTGAGACCTGGGGTGGCGCAACATTTGATTCCTGTATTCGCTTTCTGGGTGAAGATCCATGGGATCGTATTCGCCAGCTTAAAGCAGCGATGCCAAACACCCCTCAGCAAATGCTGTTTCGTGCACAAAATATTCTAGGTTATCGCCACTATGCCGATGACGTAGTTAATAAGTTCGTCGAACGTGCTGCCGTTAATGGTGTAGATATCTTCCGTGTGTTTGACGCGATGAATGACACGCGCAATATGGAAACCGCGCTTAAGGCTGTTAAAAAAGTAGACAAGCATGCACAAGCTGCGATGTCTTATACCCTTAGCCCGGTTCACAACCTTCAGGGCTGGTTGGACATGGCACGACGTCTTGAAGACATCGGTTGTGATTCCATCATGATTAAAGATATGGCGGGTCTGTTGAAGCCATACACGGGTTATGAATTGGTTAGCGAGCTTAAGAAAGCGGTGTCTGTGCCGATTCATATTCAATGTCATGCGACCACTGGTTTATCTTCAGCGACATACCTGAAGTGTATCGAAGCGGGGATTGATAATGTTGATACCTCGATTTCTTCTATGTCGATGACTTATGGTCACTCACCCACCGAATCCATTGTTGCCATCATGCAAGAGCATGAGCGCGACACAGGACTTGACCTAAACTTGCTTGAAGAAATTGCGGCTTACTTCCGTGAAGTTCGTAAGAAGTACGCAAAATGGGAAGGTTCTTTGAAAGGTATCGACTCGCGTATTCTGGTTGCTCAGGTACCGGGCGGCATGCTGACTAACATGGAGAATCAACTGAAAGAACAAGGCGCTGGCGACAAGCTGGATGCGGTTCTGGAAGAAATTCCTCGTGTACGTAAAGATTTGGGTTACATCCCATTAGTAACACCAACATCGCAAATTGTAGGGACGCAGGCAGTATTGAACGTGCTGACTGGTGAGCGTTATGCAAAGCTGACTGGTGAAGCCGCTGGCGTTCTACGTGGTGAGTACGGTGCAACACCGGCTCCTGTAAATGAAGAGCTACGTGAAAAAGCATTGGCTGGTGATGAGTTGATTACTTGCCGCCCTGCTGATCTGATTGAAGATGAGTTGGATAAGCTGAAAGATGAGCTGGTTTCAATCGCTGAAGAGAAGTCTATCAAGCTGACTGAAGGTGAAGGGCTAATTGATGACGTGCTGACTTATGCACTCTTCCCGCAAATCGGCCTGAAGTTCCTTGAGAACAGAGATAACCCAAGTGCGTTTGAGCCTGTACCTACCGGTAATGAAAGCGCTGCTGTGATGACTGATGGTGGAGAAGAAGTTTACACCGTGACAGTTGATGGTACAGATCATGTCGTAACTGTCAGCAACGGTGGTGATATCACCGGAATTGTGCCGGTTGCCGGTGGAGCTGCTGCCAGCACGGGTGGAGCTGCCTCGCCTGCCGCCGCACCCGCTACGGGTGGTGAAGCGTTCCCTGCGCCAATGGCGGGTAATGTGTTTAAGGTACAGGTACAACCTGGTGAGATGGTTGAAGAAGGTGATGTTATGATCATCCTCGAGGCTATGAAAATGGAGATTACGGTTGTCGCACCGAAGTCCGCAACGGTTGTTGAGGTCACAGTGAGCGAAGGCGATGCTGTGTCACTTGGCGATACTTTGGTAACACTAGCCTAGGACTCTGACTCATGGATAATCTCTTAACACTGTGGAGCGATTCCGGAATCGCTCAGTTAGAAATGGGTCAGGCAGCCATGATGCTGGTTGGCTTAGGCTTACTTTACCTTGCCATTAATAAAGGCTTTGAGCCTCTGTTATTAGTACCAATCGCTGTGGGTACAATTCTGGTAAACGTGCCAGGCGCAAGCTTCGAGGCAGCCCCTGTATATGATGCAGCCGGTCATATGACCAGCCCTGGCGGTATGATGTATTACATCTATAACGTCGGTATTGCATCTGGTATGTTCCCACTGATCATCTTTATGGGTGTGGGCGCGATGACTGACTTTGGACCGTTACTGGCGAACCCAAAGACGTTACTACTCGGTGCTGCGGCACAGTTCGGTATCTTTGCAACGGTATTGGGCGCGGTTAGCCTAAGCGGCATGGGTATACTGGACTTCAGCATTAACGATGCTGCTGCAATCGGTATTATCGGTGGTGCAGATGGCCCTACCGCGATCTTCGTTGCCAGTATGTTGGCACCGGATATACTCGGCCCGGTGGCGGTTGCTGCTTACTCTTACATGGCATTGGTACCGATCATCCAACCACCCATCATGCGTGCACTGACTAACGAAAATGAGCGTGCGATTAAGATGACCCAGTTACGTCACGTGACTAAGACTGAAAAGATTGTATTCCCGCTCGCGGTATTGTTCTTGGTGGCCATGGTACTACCAAGTGCTGCCCCGCTATTGGGTATGTTCTGTTTTGGTAACCTGATGCGTGAAGCGGGCGTTGTGGATCGTTTAAGTGACACTGCTCAGAATGCTTTAATCAATATCGTGACCATCTTCCTTGGTTTAGGTGTTGGCTCTAAGATGAGTGCTGATAAATTCCTGAACTGGGAAACACTGGGTATCTTAGGTCTGGGTGCAGTTGCATTCTGTATCGGTACTGCCTCGGGTGTGTTGCTGGCTAAACTAATGAATAAGTTTAGTGAAACGCCGATTAACCCTCTGATTGGTTCGGCGGGTGTATCCGCTGTACCGATGGCTGCACGTGTATCAAACAAAGTCGGACTTGAGGCTAATCCTCATAACCACTTGTTGATGCATGCGATGGGGCCAAACGTAGCGGGTGTTATTGGTTCTGCGATTGCTGCCGGTGTGATGATTAGTATGGTTGGCGGTGGTTAATCACTGATTGTTAATCGTTACATCAGATATAATGAAACCGGACTTTTTAGTCCGGTTTTTTTATGGCCAGCACTTTATCCGGGATGCACATGACTGACTCATTAAAAACACCTTCTGCCAAACTGGGCTTGCCGCCTGGTTCACTCATTCATGTGGGTGATGTACTGGAGACAGAGACCCGAATGTCTGTCATTGATTACAGTTCTGGTCATCTGGAAAAAACAAACATCAGCAATATCGATGACATCCTGAAATACAGAGACAGCGATAGCGTCACGTGGTTAACCATTGAAGGGCTGGCCAATGTTGAGATCGTCCAGCGCATCGGCGAGATAATGGATATTCATCATCTGGTGTTGGAAGATATTCTAAATACCAATCAGCGGCCGAAATTTGAAGAATATGACGACCACCTCTTTATCGTACTGAAATGCTTGCTAGTTGATGAAGACGAAGATTTTGACGTGAGTTATGAACAGATCAGTCTGTTAGTCCTCAAGAACTTCGTCATCATGTTTAAAGAAAAGCAGGATGACATATTCCAGCCTTTGCAAAAACGCATCAAAGCCAGTAAAAGCAAACTAAGAACGCTCGGTACTGACTACCTGACTTACGCCATTCTGGACTCGATTGTGGATCAGAACTTTGTGCTATTGGATTCATTAGATGAAACCGTCACCATTCTTGAAGATCGACTGCTCGATTCCGAACCCACTAAAGAATTGCTGCACACCATTCAAAAGCTAAAAAGAGAAATTGTTGCTATCAGGCGCTATATCTCACCGGCCAGAGAACTATTGTCTGCCATGCTACGCAGTGACTCAGCGTTAATCGGAGATAGCACGCACCTCTATTTTCGCGACGTACTGGATCACACATTGCGGGTGATTGAGTCTATTGAGTCATACCGGGATATTTTGACCGGCTTACTGGAAATCTATACATCCAGTGTCAGTAACAAGATGAATGAAGTGATGAAAGTACTCACCATATTCACCTCTATTTTCACGCCGCTAACGTTTATTGTTGGGATTTATGGGATGAATTTCGTGAATATGCCGGAGCTGAAATGGTCGTGGGCGTACCCTGTACTATGGGGTGTGTTTATTATCATCCCGCTTGGATTGTTTGTGTACTTTAAGAAAAAGAAGTGGGTTTAGGGGGTTAAGGTAGCAGATGTTTATACCGCAACTGAGCTAATAGGAACGACCTGGCTCTCAGAGGTACTTTGATTCATTGGCAGTGTAATACCACAAAATGCTGAGGCCGTTACCTGCTGAAATAGGCGCTCATCTAATGGTGTAGCAACCATGCCATCCAACCTAAGCTGCATTAAACGAATAGGCCCACCAAAAATACAAGAGGCCGCCACAACAGGCTCCATCGCAACAAATTCACCCTGCTCGATACCTTGTTGCACAACCCCGCGAATTTTCTCAAAGCCAGCACTTTCGCATAATAACGGCTGGTCAGACAAAAACTCCGCATGCCTGATATTAAAGATATACGCCATGATGTCAGAGTGTGTTTCGGTATAGCCAAACATCAAACGAATGATTTCAGTGCACTGCTCGGTCGCTGTATTTCCGGCACTAATGCCATCATCAACTAACTCTTCAAACTCTCTGGAGATATGCATATAAAGCTGTTTGGCAATACCCTCTTTGCCCCCGAAGTGATTGTAAATAGAGCCAATACTCACATCAGCATGTTTTTGAATTTGATGAATCGACACGCTGTGAAAGCCATTTTTAATAAATAGCTCAAGCGCTGAAGTGAGTATTTTACAATCAATCGGTTCCGGGTCTGGAACCTGTCGTTTTAAGTAAGGCATTCCATAATAGTACCCTGTGCAAGAATAACTCGCAATTGACAAAAGTGAAGCTTCATTCTATTTTAATAAACAGCAATAGAATGAACCTTCACTACGTTCAATTGTTCTTACAAGGAGAAAATCATGTCTTACCGCAAGTCTTCACGTCTTCGCCGTACCAGCACACTGGCACTCGCCGTTTCTGCACTACTCGCATTTCCTACACTTCCATTACAAGCCGATGAAACCTGTATGTCGCCTTATATGGCTAAAATCACCGGACAGGAAGATTTCGTCTACATTTGGACTTTAGGTGTTGAGGGCTTGGGTGACGGACAAGACAAACTCGTCACCGTGGATGTCAATCCAAAATCTGACAACTATGGAAAAATCATCAACTCACTGTCCGTCGGTGGCCGCAATGAAGCCCATCACTCCGGACTAACCGATGACCGTAAATACCTATGGGCAGGTGGCTTAGACACCAATAAAATTTTTATCTTTGATGTTCACACTGACCCTGCCAAACCGACTTTAAAAAACACCATTGAGGACTTCACCTCAGCTACGGGTGGACTGGTTGGCCCACATACAACTTACGCATTACCAGGCCGCATGATGGTTACTGCCTTATCAAACAACAAAGATAATGGTGGTCGCACTGGTATGGCGGAATACACCAATGATGGTAAATATCTGGCAACTCACTGGAATCCACGCGAAGGTAGTCTGGGTAGCGCTGTCAAAACCGGTGAGCATGCCGACGGTTATGGTTATGACCTACGCGCCCTGCCTCGCCGCAATGTGATGTTTACTTCCTCCTTCACCGGCTGGTCTAACTACATGATGGACTTCGGCAAAATGCTCGGTGACGGAGAAGCTATGAAGCGCTTCGGCAATACTATGGTACGTTGGGATCTGCACTCAAGAAAGCCCCGTGAAATCATGGACGTGCCGGGAGCACCACTGGAAATTCGCTGCGCATGGCAGCCTCGTAATAACTGGTGCGTTACCACCACCGCATTGACCTCAAAAATCTGGTTGGTGCATGAAAACACTGAAGGTAAATGGAAAGCAGAGCCTGTAGCCGATGTCGGCGACCCTTCAAAAATCCCGCTACCGGTAGATATTTCCCTGAGCGCTGATGATCAGGGACTGTGGGTGAATACCTTCATGGACGGCAAGACCCGTTACTTTGATATGAGTGATCCGTTTAATCCGAAGCAAACCTATGAGAAGAAAATTGGTGCTCAGGTGAATATGGCTTCATCCAGTTGGGACGGAAAGCGCGTCTACTACACCTCATCCCTACTCGCCAACTGGGATAAAAAAGGCGACGACAATGAGCAATATTTCAAAGCGTATAACTGGGATGGTAAGGAGTTAGTGGAGCAATTTAGCATCGACTTTACGGCTGAGAAGCTGGGACGTGCCCACCAAATGCGTTTTGGTGCTTACTCACTGTATGCAAATGCCAGCCCGGTGAAGAAGCCAGCGACTCAATTGACTCAGTTATTAAAGAAATAATCGGGTATGTTAAAACGACTCGCACTACTTAGTGTCATCGGCTATTTAACGTTGGGAGTTGTTTGCTTAGGCGCAACTCCCGTTACCCCTGCGGTTGGCTACAACACGTTACCGTACGACTTACCGGCTGTGGGTAGTTACACATTACCCAGCATACAGGCAGCTGCAGATGGTGATGTGATCGACCGTAAGGCGCAGCCTCTTAAGCTGCATCAGATTTATGATGCAGCTGACAAGTACACGCTTCTGGGGTTTATTTACAGTAACTGCGGTGATGTGAATGGCTGCCCGCTGTCATCTTATGTGTTTTACAAAATCAAATCAGAAATGCAACGAGATCCGGTTCTGGCATCTCGTTTGCGTTTATTGAGTCTCAGTTTTGATCCGGAGCGCGATACCCCTGAAGTCATGGATCTTTATGGCAAGAACTTTGACTATGCCGGCCCAAAAGGCGAATGGCGTTTTCTGACAACAGATTCTGAAGAAACGCTCATCCCCATGCTGACGGATTATAAGCAAGACCTACAGCGTGAAATGACGGTAAATGGTGAGCCGGGAACGCAGATTTCACATGTGTTACGGGTATACCTGATTGATCCACAGCGCAATATTCGCAATATCTACAGCGTCGAGTTTCTGCACCCGGATATTATTATCAATGACCTCAAAACGTTGATTCAGCAGGAAGAATCCTCTCAACAGCCCACAGCAAAACTAACTTATGCAAATAACAAATACGAAGCGCTACAGCAACAAGCAATCCAACTTCGTAAAGGCAAACAAACCGATTTACACGCACTTGCGAACAATCCACCGTTAGGTTTGCCAGACTTATCAAAAGAAATAGTTAATGGCCTGACTCCTGAAAAAATAGCCCTTGGTAAAAAACTGTTCTTTGACCGCCGTTTATCCCTCAACAGCACGATGTCCTGTGCTATGTGCCACGTCCCCGAGCAAGGTTTTACCAGTAATGAAATTGCCACTGCAGTTGGTTTGGAAGGTCGTAGTGTCCGCCGCAATACCCCATCGCTGTACAATGTCGCTTACGCTGAAACACTCTTTCACGACGCACGTGAAGACTCATTAGTCCAGCAAGTCTGGGCACCCTTTTTAGCCAGAAACGAAATGGCCAATCCATCGGTTGCCGCCGTAGTTAATAAAATCAAAGGATTGAAGGATTACCAAAACAGATTCGAATCAGTTTTTAACAAGCCAGCAGGTATGGAAAATATTGGTGACGCCCTGGCAGCCTACCAGCAGACACTCCTGTCCGCTGACTCGCCCTTTGATCGTTGGCACTTTGCTAAACAATCAGCAGAGCAAGCTGGCATGAGCAAAGATGCGCAAGCGGGTTTTAAACTATTTACCGGAAAGGCCCGCTGTGCAAGTTGTCATCTCATTAAGGAAGACAGCGCGTTATTTACCAATCAGAGCATTCATAATACCGGTTTAGGCTATCAACGCTCCATGGGCATCAAACCAGCTAAAAAGAAAGTCGAGCTTGCTCCCGGTGTGTTTGTTGAGGTTGATCAATCGATTATTGATAGTGTGAGTGAAAAGCCGGCTGCTGATGTGGGTCATTATGAAATCACCCAAGATCCTGCAGATCGCTGGAAATCTCAACAACCACCAGCTAAAG
>NZ_QGKM01000038.1 GCF_003172875.1 Leucothrix pacifica
AGATACGCCGCTTTTTAGCAAATTCTTTAGACACTACTTTCAATCATAACTCACGTTCAGACCGTGTTGCACTTCCCATAAATGGCGCACCGTTAGTTGCACCGGATTCGTGATCCAGTTGATGCGCAAACTCATGAATCGCCACATTGGCACCATCATTGAAGTTCTTATTTCCCCGGAGTACATCTTCCCAAGACAGCACCACTTTACCGTTGCTCCACGACTCTCCCAGCAAACCACGATTACTGCTAGTCGGTAAACCAGCCTCATCAAAAGTTTCACGATTCACCAAAAAGGCGTTAGGGTACACCAGTATGTAATCCAACCCTGCATAGACATCACTGTCACGATTCAGCAACAGCAGACAGGCAGAAGCAGCGACGGTCACTTTGATCTCATCTGTTATTTCAAGTCCGGCACAGCCTGTAAACGTTTTCTCATGAATGAACTGTTTGATGCGTTGTTTAAGTTGCATCTGCAGGTCGGTAGGCATACGACGATATACCGGAAAATTATGCATTAGTGTTTTACGCCATTCAGCGGGAAATGGCTCTTCCACTGCGCGTGATAGTTTATAACGCGGCCAGACAAAGGCTGCGATTGCCCCTGCTATAATCAGCAGTAATAATATTAGTGAAGCATCCGGCATTGTTCTTATCCGTATCGCACAGTACTGTGCATGAACTTAGATGATTTTGGTGAAATCATAAAATTCAAGGTCACTGGTCGTGAGCCGTTTGTTTTAGCGTTTTCATCACTATGCATTACTGCCACTCACTAGTCTTTGTATCGTCGGAAATGATCAACACAACAATTGCATTTAGTGGAGCGATATTAGATTGTTCGTCTTTGGCCTTTTAACATCGGTGGAGAACAATACGATGGAAGCATTTGGCGTTATTAATTTCATGACCTATCTGATTGGCACCATTTTGATTGTGCTACTGCCTGGCCCTAATTCTCTGTATGTGTTGGCCTTGTCGGCACAACGTGGTGTGAATGATGGTTGGCGAGCGGCTTGTGGTGTATTTCTTGGCGACTCTATCTTAATGCTGGCTACAGCAGCAGGTGCCGTTACCCTGCTGTCTACCTACCCTTTTTTGTTTAGTTTGGTGCAGTATGTGGGTGCAGCCTATCTGGCCTATCTTGGATCTAAGCTTATTTGGTCTGCCTGGAAAACCTGGCCTAAGAGTAAAAGTGTCGAAGCGGTTATAGAGGATGTGAATACCCAGCGACTGAGCAAAGAGGCTCCTTTTAAGAAGGCACTGTTGGTAAGTATTCTAAATCCTAAGGCGATACTGTTTTTCTTATCATTTTTTGTGCAATTTATAGATCCTGATTATGCACAACCTGCCGTACCATTTTTGATACTCGCCATTACGTTACAGTTTTTTAGTGTGATCTATCTGGCAATGCTGATTTATGGTGGGAATTATCTTGCGAGCGCATTTCGTAAGCGACGCCGGCTTAGTGCTGTTTCTGCGGGTGGGACAGGTGCGGCTTTTTTGGCTTTTGCGGCGAAGTTGGCCACGGCAACTGCCTTGTCATAACTTGTGATATACAAAAAAAACACCTCATGACACGAACAAGTGCCTATGAGGTGTTTTTTATACTCACTCACAACCAGTTTCCAGATTGATAGCCGGAATCAGAATGCGTTCAAGACCGCATTAAGAATTAAAAAATCCCTGAGTCTTTTCAAACACACTGTCTTCCAACTCATGCTTTTCAACACTCAGCACATCAACTAATTTCTCAGTTTGGCTAATGACCTGCTGCAGCTTCTCTTCCTCATTCAACAGCAGCCACATGCGACTTTTTTTACCATCCGTATCTGCAATCGGTCTGACCATAATTCCTTCTAAGTTATACGAACGACGTGCAAACAGTCCGCAAACATGAGACATGACACCGGGGTGATTATTGACTGTCAGTCGCAGTACTGACTTTGCTTGTGGGGCTAGTGTTTCCATTATGCTTCTCCTCCGATCATGTCACGGTTAGCACCACCTGGAGCAACCATTGGGTAAACCATTTCAGTTTCACTAATAGGTAAATTAATCATACAAGGGCCATGCTCAAGCAATGCCGTTTTAAGCGCTTCCAGAGGATTTTCCTCTTTCGCCAAATCAACACCTTTCACACCCATTGACTCAGCACAAGCAGCAAAATCAGTGCCTTGATTGAATTTTACTGAGCTTAAGTTCTTATCGTAGAACAAGGTTTGTTGTTGGCGTACTAGTCCAAGATGGCCGTTGTTTAATACGATGATTTTCACATCAAGATTTTCCTCAGCAGCCGTTGCTAACTCCTGAATATTCATCATGATACTGCCGTCACCTGAGAAACAAACACTCTTACGATCAGGCTGTGCCAATGCTGCACCAATCGCTGCTGGCATTCCAAAACCCATGGTCCCAAGTCCGCCAGAGCTTACCCACTGACGAGGGCGATTCATAGGATAGGCTTGCGCCACCCACATCTGATGCTGACCAACGTCTGTGCTGATATTGGCACTATCATCCAATATGTTCGCTACATGTTTGATCGCACCATAAGGACGGAATAACTCATCATCACCATCCAAAATAAGCGGACTTGCTTCTTTAAGCTGTGCAACTCGCTGCTGCCATAAAGGACGCTGCATTGGCTCAAGATCACGATTAGCAATTTCAAGTACTTCACCCACATCACCACGGATAGATAACACTGGATTCTTAACTTTACCAATTTCACTGTGGTCGATTTCAACGTGAATAATTTCAGCTTTCGGGCAGAATGCCTCTACTTTACCAGTGGCGCGGTCATCAAAACGAACGCCCAAACCAATCAACATGTCACATTCTTCAAGTACGTAGTTGGTGTAGCGCGCACCATGCATACCAAGCATTCCCATTGATAGCGGATGCTCATGTGGTAATACACCCAAGCCCATAAAGGTCTGTACTGTTGGGATATCTAATTTCTCGGCAAACTCACGTAATAACTCTGTTGCGCCTGAGTAAACAATACCGCCACCAATCATCAGAACCGGACGATGTGCCGCTCTGATCCTTTCCATCATCTTAGTGACATCAGCAGCATCAAACTCAGGTGTTTCGATTGCCTTACCTGGCTCTGGCCATTCTGTCACATCAATCATTTGATTCTGAACATCTTTAGGCACGTCGATAGACACCGGACCAGGACGTCCCGACAGTGCAATACGGAATGCTTCAGGAATAACCTCTAACAGCTCTTCAACAGAACGCACAATCCAGTTGTGTTTCGTGATCGGCAACATCAAACCAAAGGTGTCGATCTCCTGAAAGGCATCTGTACCGATCATGTGTTGCGGAACTTGTCCGGTAATGGCAATCAGTGGCACAGAATCTAAACGTGCATCAGCAACGGCAGTAATCAGGTTAGTCGCCCCCGGACCAGAGCTTGCAAAACAAACCTGTGCTTCACCTGTAACACGAGCCATACCCTGAGCGATAAAGCCTGCTCCCTGCTCATGCCTGGCAAGAATATGCTTAATATCGCTACCGACAAGCGCATCATACATTGGCAGGTTAGCACCACCGGGTACACCGGAAATGGTCGTCACACCCTGACGCTCTAATAATTTGATAATCAACTGGGAACCACTTAAGCGCTGAGCCGCCTGTGGTATGGGGTTATTTGCTGAATCGGTCATGTTTCTCTTCCCGTGTATCTGTGCTGAAGGTAAAAAAAAACCCTTCGACTTTCGCCGAAGGGTTTTTAGAATTGATTCTCTAACAAACCGCTACGGCATGGCCTCGTAGACCACCACGACACCCACCACTAATACCACTGCAAGCAGTAGTTCAGGTAAATTGAGAGTTGTGTTCAGTGCTTGGTTCATTAGTATTTGCTTTATAAAAAATCTTAAAGTGGCGTTACCATAATTCAAACAATAGACAGGGGTCAAGCCTAAAGTGTTCAATACTCCCCATCGAGATATACCCATCGGGTATTTTCACGAATAAAGCGGCTGATTTCATGAAGACTATGAACACCTCCGTCCCCTAAATAACTGGCTTTGAACTCAACCACGCCTTGACTATCCAGCACCGTGCCCTGTTCAGTCCGTATGATTTCCAATCCTAACCATTGATTAGCCTGATCTTGTTTGAGTGACTTCTTAGTCGGCCGTGTTGATTGGCTCCAGCTTTTATAGAGATAATTTGTCTTATTTAACACATAGGCACTATAGCGTGATCGCATTAATATCTCTGCTGACGGTGCCGCTGCACCTAAGTGGTATGGCTCACAACAATCGGCATAGTCTTTTTGAGGACTGCAGGGGCATTTCATAGTGTTATCTCGTTTGAATTGAGACTATTATCTGTCCTATTTGCGTTTGATTAAAGCTGTCTAAGCTAATTATTTACAAAGGTAAAGCATGATGAAAGCGGTTGGATACACACAAGCGGGAGCGATTGATGCCCCGGATGCACTGATTGATTTTGAAGCGGCAGTTCCTGAAATTGGAGCTCGTGACTTATTGGTTGAAGTTCGGGCGATTTCTGTAAATCCCGTTGACACGAAAATTCGATCGAATGTTGGACCAGAAGCGGGTACTAAAATCATTGGCTATGATGCAGCCGGGGTTGTGACTCAGGTTGGTAGTGAAGTGACTCAGTATAGCATCGGTGATGAGGTTTATTACGCAGGTGATCTGACGCGTGCTGGTACGAATTCTGAGTTTCATGCGGTTGATGAACGAATCGTTGGTAAAAAGCCAGCGTCACTGAGTTTTGCAGATGCAGCAGGCATGCCACTTACATCTATCACCGCCTGGGAGTTACTCTTCGACTCTTTAGCTGTCAAAGAAGATAATGGTGAGAATGATAGCATTCTGATTATTGGTGGCGCGGGTGGTGTAGGGTCTATCCTTATCCAGTTAGCAAAAAAGCTCACTAAGCTCACTGTCATTGCTACAGCCTCTCGTGACGATACCATTGAGTGGGTGAATAAGATGGGGGCTGACCATGTTATAAACCATCACGAGCCTCTGGCTGAGCAAGTGAAAGCCTTAGGGCTAACACCGCGTTATGTGGCTTCTCTGACAGCTTCGGATCAGCATTTTGAATCTGTTATTGATCTGATCAAACCACGTGGTCATATCGCAATGATCGATGATCCGGAAGTATTGGATACAAAGCTGGGTAAACGCAAAGCACTGTCATTTAGTTGGGAATTTATGTTCACTCGCTCTATGTTTGAAACAGAGGACATTGAGGAGCAACGAGTACTGTTAAATCGTGTGTCTGAAATGCTTGATACCGGTGAGCTAATCAGCACTGTTACGCAAAACTTAGGCACGATTAATGCGGAGAATTTAAAGACTGCTCATATTCAGCAAGAAAGTGGTCGCGCGATCGGTAAAACGGTATTGGAAGGCTTTTAGGCTTGTCTTGATAGCAGATATACCCCTTCGCAGGAAGCAAGAACTTCAAGAGCAATCAATACACAGGTAGAGTGTTATTTATCTAACACAGAGGTAATAGTATGAGCCAGAACAACTGTTTACTCACCGGTGGGTCAGGCTTTATTGGTCAGGCTCTTGTTCCTGCACTGCTGCAGCGAGGCATGAAGATAACGATTCTCAGTCGTAGTCCCAAGACGACTGAGGGGTTATTCGACGGCGCGGTCACGGCCATTGCCGATCTCAAGCAATTGACGAGCAATGATCATTTCGAGTGCGTAATTAATCTGGCAGGTTTTGGTATTGCTGATAAGCGTTGGTCTGAGTCAGTAAAACAGACCATCAGGGACAGCAGAATCGAAACGACTGCCGCACTGATTGACTACTTCAAGCGGGCAGAAACCAAACCTGATACATTCATTAGCGGCTCAGCGATAGGTGTCTACGGCTTACGGGATGATCAACCGCTGGATGAAACGGCAGGCGGTGATGACAGTTTTTCCAGCCAGCTTTGTCAGGAGTGGGAATCAGAAGCACAGCAAGCTGAAGCTTTAGGTATTCGTACTAGTTACCTACGAACAGGCGTTGTGTTAGGAAAAAATGGAGGGGCTTTATCAAAAATGCTGCCACCCTTTAAGTTTGGTTTAGGTGGCCCAATGGGCAGCGGTCAACAGTGGATGTCATGGATACATCGCGATGACATTGTCGGTATTATCCTGCATGTTATGGATAATAAGAGTATTCAGGGTGCTGTCAATGGTACCGCACCGACGCCTGTTACCAACAAAGCGTTCTCACAGGCGCTCGGTAAAGTGCTCAACCGCCCTGCTTTCTTGCCCCTGCCTTCATTTGTCGTCAAGTTGCTTATGGGTAAAATGGGAGAAGAATTATTATTGTCTGGTCAGCGTGTGATTCCGCAAAAGGCGCTACAGACGCAATACGCTTTCAGGTACCCCGATTTACCATCAGCATTAAAAGAAATACTCTAAAAAAGCACTGTTAATCTGAGTTTTTGTTATCGTATTGCTGTTAGAGTGAGTGCCAATAAGACTATTCCTACAACTTGCAATCATTGAGACAAAAATGCTGGAAAATATATTTGAGAACAATAGACAGTGGGCTAAGAAAATTCTTAAAAAAGATCCTCAGTTTTTTGAGAAACTACAAGAACAACAAAATCCTAATTATTTTTGGATCGGTTGCTCAGACAGTCGCGTTCCGGCCAGTGAAATTATGAATCTGCTGCCAGGCGAAGTGTTTGTACAGCGAAATGTGGCGAATCAGGTTGTGCATTCTGATATGAACTGTCTCACAGCACTTCAGTTCGCCGTAGATGTCCTGAAAGTACGCCATGTCATTGTGTGTGGTCATTACTCATGTGGCGGTGTTAAAGCGGCTTATGGCAAAGAGAGGCATGGATTGGTAGACAACTGGTTGCTACATGTGCGTGATGTCATTACAAAGCACAGTAAAGCACTTGATCAGATAGACAATGAGAGCGAGAAACTGGACAGAATCTGTGAGCTAAATGTTATCGAACAAGTTGAGAACATCTGTAGCACAACCACGATGGAAGACGCTTGGGCTCGTGGGCAAGACATCAAAGTTCATGGTTTAATTTATTCGCTCAAAGACGGCCACTTGCGTAATCTGAATATGAGCATTACAGGCTCAGATGAAGTAGAGACGCAGTATCAATATGCTAAGCAGCGTATATTCAGCTAATCGCCATTTTAATTTAGCTACATAAAAAAACGGCCAGAGTCTTTCTGGCCGTTTTTTTGGTTGGATAGTTACGCCGTCAAATCTTTCTCATACGAGATACTATCTGCCGACTTATACAGTTTCGGGAAATACTCACGAACCACATCACTTGACTGCGACCAGGTATGGCAGGTATTCAAGGCGAGTGCGGCGCTATACTGGCGCATCTCCTCATCCATCATTGGCCAAATCGCCTGAACAGCGGTTGTTGCAATCGGCTTAAGTAACTCATTCAAATGAGTACAGCCTTTCACACCACCCAATAACGCACGAGCCTTCGCATGCCACCCTGGCCCAAGTCGTGTGCCTTCCAGACATTTGAATGCATCTGTAATTCTCGAGCACATACCAAACGGCGTAGCACTCATGGAAGCATGGACTTCGTGAATCAGGAACTGTTTATCAATCGTGATGCGTAAAGCCATATCATGATAAGGCTCACCCGCTTCAACCGTGCGCCCTTCCTCATTGGCTTCCACCTTGTACTGCTTTACATCGGTCATGTGTCCGTCAATATCCCATAAACCGTCATTGCGGCGATAAGCATCGCAACTGACCCGTCGTTTATGTAGATGCTCGCGTTCCACTGACTGTGGTAATGACATTACCCGTCACTCCTATAACTAGTGGGCTTAAAGGCCCAGTAACTGTGCTCTCAGACCCGCATGAACTGGTGTTTTTGATAACCAGATACCAAACAGTGTTTGCTTAAACTGCTGAGAACGAATTGTTTCAACTAACTTTCCATTGCGTAATACATGAACACCACTGCCAGGGACATTAGTCAGTTCATAGACGTCGCCTTTGCCGACACCCTTATCAAATGAATTCATTAGTTGGTCGATTTCTTTCTTCAAGGAGCTGGTATCACCACCCATCGCACGCTGGAAACCGCCAAGAGTTGTCGATTTCATTTTTGCTGGTGAGATTAGGCTTGATGTGATCGCCAGACGAATGCTCATAGGCTCATCAGCTTTCATGATGGCATCACCGTCTTTGCTTTTAGCAGTGAGATACAAACCACCGACGTACATCGACATTAGGAATTTTTTTCGAATACCTGCGCCATTCAATACCATGGTTTTACCGCCGTATTGAAGTTGGTCAGGCATGTTGACGCCAGCGATGTTTGCAGCAGAAGCCTGTGTAGCAACAAACGCCATCACTAAACCAGCCATCATTGTATAGATAGTTTTCATTTCCTCTCCTTGTTTTTTCATATTATCAGTCACAACTAGCGGCTGAAAAGTACTATGCATACTAATCAGCCGCTTGTGTGATTTATTGATACCACCTAGTTAATAAACTAATAATTGATAATATCAATACTTGCATATGAGCTTAGTTCAAACGCTCAAATACAGTCGTCACTCCCATACCCATACCGATACACATGGTTGCCAAGCCCATTGAGGCATCTTGCTGTTCCATGACATTCAGTAGCGTAGTAGAGATTCTGGTACCAGAACACCCTAGCGGATGTCCTAGTGCAATCGCACCGCCTTTGATATTGACGTTGTCTTCCATACGGTCCATTAGCTTCAGGTTCTTCAATACCGCTAAACCTTGTGCAGCGAATGCTTCATTTAACTCGAAATAATCAATATCGTCAGAGGTTAGACCGGCACGCTTTAGTGCTTTTTGAGTCGCAGGGACTGGACCGAAGCCCATGATAGCAGGATCACAACCGGCTACTGCCATGCTTACAATCTTGGCACGAGGCGTCAGATCAAGTTCTTTAGCTTTAGCCGCAGACATCACCAACATACCCGATGCGCCATCAGAGAAACTGGATGATGTACCTGCCGTCACGGTACCCACTTTAGGCACGAATGACGGCGGTAGTGTAGACAATGTCTCAACCGTAGTCTCAGGACGGATTACTTCATCCGCAGTGACCATAATCTTAGATCCATCAGCCGCGTGACCTTCAATCGGAATAATTTCATTATCCCAAAGACCATCAATAGCCGCTTTAGCAGCACGCTGGTGAGAGCGCGCACCAAAGGCATCTTGTTGCTCACGTGAAATGCCGTTGATCTTACCCAGCATCTCCGCTGTAACACCCATCATCATACTGGCCTTCGCCGCGTATTTTGACATCTCAGCGTTCACATCAACACCGTGCATAATCGAGATGTGGCCCATGTGCTCAACACCACCGACAATGTACACATCTCCTAAACCGGCTGTGATCGAGGCCGCTGCGGTGTGCAGCGCAGACATCGATGAACCACATAAACGGTTCACAGACTGACCAGACACTGAGTGTGGCATACCCGCTAACAGCAAGGCATTACGGGCGATATTAAAGCCTTGTTCTTTGGTTTGATTCACGCAACCCCAAATCACATCCTCAACATCTTTAGACTTCAGCGCTTCATTGCGTGAAAGCAGAGCACGAATCACCTCAGCCGATAACTTTTCAGCACGCACATTACGGAACGCACCACCTTTTGATTTACCCATCGGCGTGCGTACGGCATCGACGATGACTACATCATTTGCATTTAAACTCATCGTAAAATCCTCTTAGCCTGCTACCGGAAAGTATTTGCCACCATTAGCAGCCATTTCGCGCATTGTCTCGGTTGGTACATACATCGGACCTAAGTCTGTGTACTTGTCAGCCATATCACAGAACGTCTGCATACCCATTTGATCCATGTAGTTCATCGCACCACCCAGGAACGGTGGGAAACCAATACCATAAATCAGGCCGATATCTGCTTCAGCCGGAGAAGCTACAATGCCCTCTTCCACACAGCGTGCGGTTTCGATACATAATGGAATCATCATGCGCTCAATGATTTCCTCATTGGTGAATTCTCTAGCGTCACCCAATACATCGCTCAGTAATTCAGGAACTGCTTCATCGGCTAGTTTCTTTGGTTTTCCACGCTTATCGTTCTCATAGCGATAGAAACCTTTCGCGTTTTTCTGGCCAAAACGTTCAAGTTTGAACATGCGGTCAATGGCATTTTCGTTATCATGAGACATGCGATCAGGGAAGCCCTCTGCCATCACCGCATCAGCATGATAAGCCGTATCAATACCAACTACATCCAGCAGATATGCAGGCCCCATCGGCCAGCCAAAACGCTCCATGACTTTGTCAACTTTCACAAAATCAGCACCTGACTCAAGCAAACCTGAGAAACCGCCAAAGTAAGGGAACAGTACACGGTTAACCAAGAAACCAGGACAGTCATTCACCACTACCGGTGTTTTACCCATCGCCTGAGCATAAGCAACTGTGCGAGCGATAGTTGCTTCAGACGTCTTCTCACCACGAATCACTTCTACCAATGGCATTCTGTGCACAGGGTTAAAGAAGTGCATTCCGCAGAATTGCTCCGGACGTTCCAGTGCAGTCGCCAGTTCAGTAATTGAGATGGTTGACGTGTTAGATGCCAATACGGAGTCTGCTGAGATATTTTTCTCAACATCAGCCAGGACTGATTTCTTAACATTGACGTTTTCCACGACTGCTTCAACAACGATGTCTGCACGATCGAAATCACCATAGCTCAGTGTCGGTGTGATCTGCGTAATGACTTTTGCCATCTTAGCTGCATCAATACGACCACGCTTAAGCTGACCACCCAGTAGTTTAGTCGCCTCATCCAAACCAAGCTGAAGTGCTGGTTCGTTGATGTCTTTCATCAGAATTGGCGTACCACGTGACGCGGACTGATAGGCAATACCTCCACCCATGATACCAGCACCTAATACAGCTGCTTGCTTTACAGGCTCTGCTTCTGCCGTGTACTTTTTAGCAACACGCTTTACATGTTGATCTTTCAGGAACAGTCCAACCAATGATGCGGTAACACTGTTAGTTGCTAGCTTGGCAAAGCCTTTCGCTTCAATAAGCAGTGCTTTGTCACGCGTCATAGTGCAGGTCTTTTCGATGGTCTTCAGTACCAACATCGGTGATGGGTAGTGAGGACCAGCTTTAGCACCGATGACACCCCGTGCACTTTCAAACGCCATCATCTGTTCCATGTTATTCAACAGGACAGGAGTTTGTTTTTCTGTACGACGTGCTTGGTAATCAAATACGCCATCAGCGCAATCATTGAGCAAGCGAAGAGCTGAGTCGCGTAAATCATCAGGTGCAACAGCAGCATCCACAGCGCCGACTTTTAAAGCCGCATCCGCTTTATTTTCAGTGCCGCCGCAGATCCACTCATTGGCATTATCAATACCAATCAAACGAGGCAATCTAACCGTTCCACCCCAGCCCGGATAGATGCCCAGTTTAACTTCTGGCAATGCCACTTTGGCACCCTGTGCCATCACGCGATAGTCAGCCGTTAACGCCAGCTCAAAACCACCACCGAAGCAAATACCATTAATCGCCACAACCGTTGGACATGGCATATCTTCGATTTCATTAAACAATGTGTTTATCTTCGCCAAGTAGTCAGTGATGAACGCTTGCTCAGCATCAAACATCTTTGAGAACTCAGTGATGTCAGCACCGACGATGAATTCTTTCTTAGCACTACTAAGTAGCAGACCGCGTAAGTCAGACTGGCCTTTAATCGCATCAACCGCTTGGCGAAGGTCATCTAATGCAGCCTGGCTGAGTGTGTTGATATCGCTGTCTTTCTGATCGAATACAAGCTCATACATGCCTGATCCGAGATTCTCAACACGAATGGAGTTTCCTTCCATTAACATGATATTTCTCCGTGATTCTATTGAGGATTAAGCAACAGGGAATAAATTTGTCAGCTGTGTAGCCAACATCATATTGCCAGTGGCTTTGATGCGACCTGCCATGAATGCCTGCATCCCATCTGTTTCGCCAGACATCACTTCCTGAAGTGTTTCTGCATCCATTGATAAGGTCACACTTGGATCATCATGCTCGCTTTCAACGATTTCACACTTGCCATCACTGACAATCGCATGCCAATACTCATCATCGATATCGAATTGAAAGATCTCATCAACACCCGATGCTGCATCTGCATCAAAGCGTTCTTCCATTTGCTTGAATACTTCTTTTACTTCACTCATGACAAACTCCTCGATTTAATTTTGTTTATCTGTTCATTTCAGGGCCTGATGTGGCTCCAGATCTGTCGTATCCTACAACCACATCACCCTATTCGTTTGCTAAAACTTAGAAGCTAAACAGTTCAGCATCCAGTTCCATCAGGTTATCTGCGCCTGAACTCATGGTTTCAACCAATGTGCGTGTTCTAGGTAGCATACGCTCATAGTAGAATCGTGCAGTACTTAGTTTAGCCTTGTAGAAATCAGCTTCGTCGGTTCCGTTGTCGAGCTTTTCCTGAGCCGTCTTAGCCATACGTGCCCACAAGTAAGCTAACGTCACGTAACCTGAGTACATTAGATAATCAACCGACGCCGCACCAACCTCATCGCGGTTTTTCATCGCCTTCATGCCGATCTTCATCGTCAGGTTACCCCATTCCTTATTCATTTCAGCCAGTGGCTTGAGGAAAGGTTTCAGTGCTTTATTACCAGACTCTTCCTTGCAGAATTTATGAATGATCTTAGTGAATTTACGTAGCGATTCACCTTGAGTCATTAGTACTTTACGACCTAACAAGTCCAGTGCCTGAATCTGTGTGGTTCCTTCATACAACATAGAAATACGGCTGTCGCGAACATTCTGCTCCATGCCCCACTCAGCGATGTAACCATGACCACCAAACACCTGTAGCCCGTGATTAGCCGCTTCAAACCCAAGCTCTGTTAAGAAGGCTTTAGCGATAGGCGTCAATAATGCCAATAAGGTATCCGCATCTTTACGCTCGTCTTCATTAGTTGCGTGAGAAGCACTGTCAACCAACATCGCCGTGTAGTAACACAAAGCACGACCACCTTCAGCGATTGCTTTTTGTGTCAGTAGCATTTTACGAACTTCCGGATGAACGATAATCGGATCAGCCGGACCCTCAGGGTTTTTATCACCGCTTAATGAACGCATCTGCAGACGATCTTTCGCGTAGGCCAAAGAGCCCTGGAAGCCAAGCTCTGCATGAGCCAAGCCCTGAATCGCAGTACCGATGCGCGCTACATTCATGAATGTGAACATGCAGTTCAGACCACGATTTGGCGGGCCAATCAGGAAACCTTTAGCGCCATCAAAATTGATCACGCATGTCGCGTTACCGTGAATACCCATCTTGTGCTCGATCGAACCGCAGGCCACACCATTTCGCTCGGCAACATTTCCGTCTGCATCTGGCAAGAATTTAGGGACGATGAATAATGAAATCCCTTTAGTCCCCTCAGGTGCATCAGGTAGACGCGCCAGAACGATGTGGACAATATTGCCCGCCATATCGTGCTCACCTGCAGAGATAAAGATCTTAGTGCCTGTCAGACTATAGCTGCCGTCATCATTCGCTTCTGCGCGAGTGCGTAACATACCCAAATCTGTACCACAGTGAGACTCAGTCAGACACATTGTGCCCGTCCACTCGCCACTGATTAACTTGGTCAAATAAGTCTGTTTTTGCTCATCCGTACCATGCTCTTCGATAGTCGCCATTGCACCATGACTTAGACCGGGATACATACTCCATGACCAGTTAGCCGTACCAATCATTTCGTTGATGACGATACCCAGAGATTCCGGAAGGCCTTGTCCGCCCCATTCTGGCTTATGTGGCAATGAAGGCCAGCCTGCCTCTACATATTGTTCGTAAGCAGCCTTAAAACCGTCTGGTGTGGTAACCACACCATTTTCAAAGTGACAGCCCTGCTGGTCACCACTTTGGTTAAGTGGTCCAATCACACGCTCTGAAAACTTCGCACCTTCATCAATGATTGCCTCAACCACATCAGCAGTGGCTTCTTCGAAACCCGGTAGTTGCTGATAATGCTGCTCAACGTCGAATACTTCATTAAGCACAAATTTCATTTCGCGTTGGGGAGCTTTATATTCTGGCATTTCTGTTCACCTGTGTTTTTATCATTATGGAATCATCAATCATTTGCTGGCTTTGTCCAATAACAAAAGCTGTCAATGTTAATAACAAACTTAATCAGTCGGATATTAACCTGACAGCTTTATACTATCAGCATTCCGCTGCTAAACGGCACGCTTGATTAATCGCTCTTTTGGCGTCTAATTCGGCAGCCACATCCGCGCCACCGATGACATGAACCGGAATATCTGGATAATCATTAGTCAACTGATCGGCAAGATTTCGTTGGGGTAATTGACCCGCACAAACAATGACATTATCGACCACGAGCTGTGTTTCCTCACCAGCAACTGTCATCGCCAGACCTTCGTCATTAATCGATTGGTAATCACAGGCGGCTATCATTTTGACACCTTTTTTCAGTAATCCAGTACGATGAATCCAGCCTGTTGTCTTACCTAAATTCTTACCAACTTTGGACTTTTTACGTTGTAACAAGTAAACCTCACGATCCGATGGTGATTCAGTCGGCTTAACACCATCTACACCACCACGAGCGTTTCCTGTCATGTCAACGCCCCACTTCGCCATAAACTCAGATATGTTCAGGCTGCTGTGATCACCCTCATGCGTCAGATACTCCGCAACATCAAAACCAATACCGCCGGCGCCAATGATCGCGACACGTTGACCGACCTCAGCCCCTTTTAGCACATCAATATACGAAAGTACTTTATCGCTATCGATACCCGGTAAGTCGAGCTCTCGTGGCGTAATACCTGTCGCCACTACGACCTCATCAAAGCCAGCATCTGCCAGACTCTTGGCATCAACCGTCTGATTCAGTTTCAGCTCAACCTGATGCAGCTCGAGTTGTTTCTTAAAATAGCGAATGGTTTCATTGAATTCTTCTTTACCCGGTATCTGCTTTGCCAAATTAAACTGGCCACCGATCTCAGAGGCCGCATCGAACAACGTTACACTGTGACCACGCTCTGCTGCCACACTTGAGAATGCTAAACCTGCCGGTCCGGCACCTACTACCGCAATCCGCTTCTTATTGGTCGTTGGGATATAGTTAAGTTCTGTCTCATGGCATGCACGTGGATTAACTAAACAGCTGGTAAGCTTGCCTGCAAACACATGATCCAGACAGGCCTGATTACAAGCAATACAAGTATTGATTTCATCTGCTCGGCCCTCAGCTGCTTTCACCACAAAATCAGCATCAGCGAGGAATGGACGTGCCATTGACACCATGTCAGCATCGCCTCGCTGTAATACAGCTTCAGCCACGTCAGGGCTATTAATGCGGTTAGACGTAATAACGGGAATCGACAGCGATTCTCGTACGCGGGCGGTAACCCAGGTAAAAGCAGCTCGAGGAACTTTAGTTGCAATAGTCGGTATACGTGCCTCATGCCAACCAATTCCGGTATTGATCAAGGTTGCACCAGCTTTTTCTACCTCTTGCCCAAGTTTGATAATCTCTTCCGTCGTACTTCCGTCTTTGATTAAATCCAGCATGGATAAACGGAAAATGATGATGAAGTCACTGCCTACTTTCTCACGGACACGCTCAACAATCTCGATAGGCAAACGAATACGGTTATCATAGTCTCCACCCCACTCATCGTCGCGATGATTAGTATGCTTAACAATGAACTGATTTAGAAAATACCCTTCTGACGCCATGATCTCGACGCCATCATAGCCAGCTTGCTGGGCCAGCGCCGCGCAATTCACAAAATCGGTGATTTGTTGCTGGATCTCCTCATCACTGACTTCATGAGGTGTGAACATATTGATCGGTGCCTGAATAGCGGATGGCGCAATTAATTTATCGTTATAAGCGTAGCGACCAGTGTGCAATATTTGCATACAGATCTTACCGCCTGCATCGTGTACTGCATCGGTCACCATTTTGTGCTGAGGCACATGCGCCTCATCTTCTAACGTTGCAGCATGCGAATGAACCGCGCCCACTTTATTGGGGCCGATCCCACCTGTGACGATCAGTGCTACCCCGCCACGCGCACGCTCAGCGTAAAACGCTGCCATTCTTTCAAAACCACCTTTCTGCTCTTCAAGACCAAGATGCATTGAACCCATCAGAACGCGGTTTTTCAGAGTGGTAAAGCCAAGATCTAAAGGCTGTAATAACTGAGGATATTGTGAATTTGTCATAGTTTACTCTGGGAATTATTTTTCAAATGGTGCTTGTACGGGATGAAGCGGCTCAAACTCTCCGGCTTGCTTCTGAGCCTGTGCAGCCATGCTGAGCATAAGATCATTGGCGTGAAACATGCCGGACTGCCAGGTTGCCATGTATTGCAAACTGTCAGCGACGCTGTGATCTCTTGCATAATTAATCATGTGTTTGGTGCCAGCGACCGCTAGCGGAGAATGCGCTGCAATTTGCTTGGCGATACCCATCACTGCTTCTAGCATCTGATCGGTATTGTCAAAGACCTGATTGACGAATCCAGCATTAAATGCTTCGTCTGCTTTAAATTTTCTGGCTGTGAACGCGAGCTCTCTTGCCAGTCCTGGTGGCATTAATGCAGGCAAGCGCTGTAACGTGCCTAAATCAGCTGTCATTCCTAAAGCCGTCTCTTTGACCGTAAAAAAAGCATCTTTTGTGCAGTAACGGCTGTCTGTCGCACACACCAAGTCAACCGCGCCACCGATACAGCCACCCTGTACCGCACTTAACACCGGGATACGTATATTTTCCAGTGTGTTGAAACATTCCTGTAACTGTAGCACCAAGCGCCTGACATACTCACCACGTCGGCCTTGCTCGCCACCAAACATTTTGGGGTCGGGGCTCTGGAATACCTGAAGATCCATACCAGCGCAGAAGTGTTTACCGGTTGAGGAGATAACCAGCACACGCGCTTCAGCGGATTGATCAATACTATGTAATGCCTGAGGAAACTCAGTCCAGAACGCCTTGTTCATGCTGTTTAGCTTTTCAGGACGTTTGAATTGCAGATGCGCAATATGGTCACTGACTTCAATATCAAAACATTGATACATTCGTTATTTCCTCCAAAACTCGCCGATATATGCGGCATCATATGTAATAGGGTCAAAGTATCTGCTTATCTTGACGGTGTCAAGTTAGATTGATAGGGTAACAACATGAGTAAAACTGATAGCAAAAATAAAGCGAATTACCACCACGGTGACCTGCATGGGTCACTGACACAAGCGGCGAGCCTTTTGATCCAGGAAAACGGTGTAGACGCCCTGTCGATGAGAAAGCTGGCGGATGTGGTTGGCGTGTCGCGTACTGCGCCTTATCACCACTTCAAGGACAAGAATGCCCTGTTGTGTGCGATTGCTGAGGAGGGATTCAGGCTTCAGGCAACAATTATTAACTCGGTGAGTGATGACTGCACGAAGGATGTTTCTGAACAATTCGCAGAATTCGTCCAGAGCTATATACGTTTTGCCAGTGAACACCCCGCTCACTATGATCTAATGTACGGCGGAAGTATCTGGAAGCAAAAGCAAGCTTCAGAGTCATTGCAAAAAGCAGCTTACGATAGCTTTAAACAGTGGCTAAACCGAATCGAGAGCCTACAACAACAAGGCTTCTTATCAGCAGATGAAACCGCCATTCGTTTAGCACAGGTTACATGGGGCACCTTGCACGGGTTGTGCCGTTTGGCCAATGACGGCGTCTATATTAATCAGAATGATGTTTTAGAAATGGGTCTTACGGCAGCGCGCTTGTTTATGCTTAATGGCGCTGCAGGCTCTCAGAATACGTCTTGCTCTGGCGGTATTGACCAGGCGTCATCCCCGTCCAGCGCTTAAAGGATCGGAAAAATGCTGATGGCTCATCAAATCCCATTAAACCGGCAACATCTGTAATCGATAGCTGTGGTGAGTTCATGTAATCGATTGCTGACTGGCGACGGCATTCATCTTTAATCTTTTGATAGGTCGTATCTTCTTCCAGCAAGCGACGACGCAAGGTTGAGACCGACATGTTCAATGTCTTAGCCATTTGCTCAGCACTCGGTGGCGCAATACTAAAATCCCGACCAATCAGTGAAATCACCTGCTCACGCAAACTACTGTCTTCACTACCCACCATCACGAGTAACTGATACGGAGCTGTCTTCAGAAAAGCCCGAAGTGTTTTTTCATTTTGTACGACCGGGTAATCAAGATAGCGAGCCGGAAATACAATCACATTATCGTGCTGTGAGAACTTCACTTCAGAGCGAAAACGAGCACGACTATTCGCCAAAGCCTCTGACTCGGGAAACTTAAAGTAAGCCGCTTTAAGCACAACTCGCTCACCAATTAACCAGCTAATAAAGTGATGCCACATTGACAGAGAGGTAATAATTTCTGCCGGTGATTGATTGTTAAGAAAGTCTTCAGTAACTTTACTGTCCATACTATTTAAGGCAGCAAACGACACCTTGGCGTAACGACCACGACTAATAATATCGGGCTTGATACGAGCGCCACGACAAATCTCATGAAAGTCACTGGCGCGATTAATCGCCTCTCCAAGCGTGCGGCTATGGATAATAGCCAAACACATCATGCGGAAGGTACCATTTGGCACCTTTCCGACACTAATCATTCCAAAGAACTCATCCTGCGCTATATACATAACGCGCTGATACAGCGCACTGAACAATTCAGCTGATATTGGTTTTTCATGCTCCAGATCCAGCGCATTGATTCCTACATAAGCCATTAACTCATTTTGGTCATAACCCTGATCGCGCACCTGTGATAGCAGGTGTCGGACATAACTGGCAGGAACGGTGATTGACTTCATTAGCGATTAATTCTTGTTGGGCGAATAACTTTGGCATCTTTAACCAAAATAAGCATATTGTTTTCATCACAATCAACACTTTCAACGGAACAGGCAGCACCAGATATCACGCCTAAGTTGTAGCTCAGACTAACTTTCTTATCCAGTAACTCTCTTTCTCGCTGGCAAAATGCAGTGTTGGCCACTTCGGTAAAGCTCTTACGTTTTTCATCGACTAAGTCCAGAAAACAAGCACCATCACCCAGTGAAAAACCACGGATGGTAGCGACTCTGAGCTGGTTATTATCCACAACGCCGGCGTCATGAATAGTACCAGCTGTCTTAACTGCGGATTGACCTTCTTTTGGTAAGGTATCCAAATAACTGTATAGCTGCATTACGCGAGCATTCATCATCAGGTTACGCAATTCCAGTACTCTCAGATGCTCCACACTATTGGGTTCTACCGGCCCGTAGGCCTGATCCATCCAGCGATACTCCAAGTCACGACTACGTGACCATAAATGCTGTGACTCTGTAATTATTGCACGTTGTGATGGTTTTGCTCTGGTCATTACCCGATCATAGGCACGATCCATTTCCTGATTTAAAGCGCGCTCTAATGCATTATAAGCAGCTATTTGTGAGGGTCTGTTACCTGCCCTTTGAGCAATAGTAATCTCCATAGCACGCATTCTGGTATTGAACCCTTCCATCTCAGTCGCCGCATGAGTAGTGACAGAACTGAGTAAAAGTAATAACAAGGAAGTGAAACTGACTGTAAGCAATCGACTCATAATGAAGACTCTTGAAAAATAGTAAGAACAGAATGGTACCGACTATCCTACTGTTTTTTGTAGTTACTTTGCAGCAGGAAAATCAATAGTCACACCAGCATAAATTCTATAGACGCTATTCTCCCATAGAAATTCCATAAAAAAAGGCACTGTGATAAGCATCAACAGTACCTTTTGTCTTACGTATATTATTGATTAGCGGAACCTCATTTTTCAACACGCATTTAGTCGTGTCTCCAAAGAACCACTGATAAATTATTACGCAGGCAGCTTTACGTAACGTAAGTAAGGCTTGATAGTTGTAAAACCTTGTGGGAATAGCTTAGTTGCAGACTCATCAGAAACCGTAGGAGGAATAATAACATCATCACCCTTTTTCCAGTTAACCGGTGTTGCAACGCCATTACCTTCACCTACCTGTATTGCATCCAGCACGCGCAGGATTTCATCGAAGTTACGACCAGCACTCATTGGGTAAGTCATGCTTAGTTTTACTTTCTTGTCCGGACCAATGATAAACACAGTACGCACGGTCGCATTTGTTGCAGCAGTGCGAGATTCTGAACTCTCCTCATCAGCAGGTAGCATGTTGTAAAGTTTAGCAACGTTTAGGTCGGTGTCGGCAATCATTGGAAAGTTAACTTCAGAGCCCTGAGTCTCAAAAATGTCATCCGCCCATGCTGCATGGTTATCGACCGGGTCAATACTCAGACCGATGATCTTAGTGTTACGAGCAGCAAAGTCTGGTGCTAATTTAGCGGCATAGCCTAGTTCTGTTGTACAAACCGGCGTGAAATCTTTTGGATGAGAAAACAAGATTGCATAGCTATCACCAATCCACTCATGAAAGTTAATCGCGCCTTCAGTCGTTTGAGCGGTAAAATCCGGAGCGATATCGTTAATACGAAGTGACATAGTATTTCCTTAAGTTGTATTTTGTTGACGGCTATTCTACGAGGAAATGGCGCTATGAAAAGCCTGTTAGCTATGATCAAAAATCACATTTTTATCTATTTTTGAGATATATAGTATTTCATACATCATTTTTTTAGAAATTAAATATACATACTTACTCTTTGAACGGTGACGTTTATGCGCTTGCGTCAGTCTCAACCAAATGATGTTAATAAGCGTGGATACGCTAGTGCTAAGGTAAATCCCCGTAAAGCCATAAACACCATGAGACTCAACCACAAGCCCTGATTTCCCATCACGGGTATAAGCAGATAAGCCAAGACCACATACACCACCAGAGACACCAATACCGTATTACGCATCACCGCTGTTTTAGTCGCCCCAATAAAGATGCCATCAAGTTGGTAACACCAAACAGAGATGACCGGACTGGCAATTAACCAAGGCATATAATCGTTTGCCACTGCAATCACCTCCGGATTTACCGTCATGGTGCTGATGATCCAATCTCCAAATAGGAAATACAACACAGCAATGACAACAGACATCACAAGCGCCCAGAGACTACTGGACCTGACTGCTTGCTGAAACGCGGTTTTGTTTTTAGCGCCGTAAGCGCCACCTGCCAGTGCTTCTGCAGCATGCGCAAATCCATCGAGTCCGTAGGCCAGCATTTGCAGGAGATTAATTAAGATTGCATTGGCTGCTAAAGTTACTACACCAAACTGTGCGCCTTGGGATGTAAAGAAAAAGAATGCACTGGTCAGAAATAAAGTTCGTAGGAATAAATTGCCATTAACTTCAAACAGTGCACGTACAGATTCCGGTGTGTATAACTTTTTGAGTAGATGTTGCTCGCGCAGCAATTCGGACTTTAAGTAGCCCCGTAATGCCCATAAGCCAATGCCAGCGGCCAGACATTCACTGATCACAGAAGCCATAGCGACTCCGTCAGAATCCCAGCCGAGATACAATACGAAGAAAATATCGAGTAATAGATTACTGCCATTCAACACTAACTGTAATACCAGTGCCAGACGCATTCTCTGTAAACCTATTAAGGCTCCCAGCAAGCAGTAGTTGATAAATACTGCTGGCGCACTCATCACGCGTATCGAGAAATACTCCTCAACTAAAGGGTTTAATGTTTCCCCAGCTCCCATCAGCGACAGAGAAAGCCAGCCAACAGGCGTTTGAAGGAGTATTAACAGTAATCCGAGCACGACTGCAATGCTCAGGGCGCGTAACAAACTAAAACTTACTTCACGTGAATCATTTGCACCGGATGCCTGAGACACGAAGCCGGTTGTGCCCATGCGCAGAAAGCCAAACACCCAAAACACACTGCTAAAGATGGTGGCCCCAATGGCAACAGCCCCCATGTATTTAGCATCTTCCAATTGCCCTACCACAGCGGTATCGACAATACCTACCAGAGGCACTGACAGATTCGACAGGATGATGGGCCACGCCAACATCAATACACGCCAATGCCATTCACGTGACGTGGCAGGAAATTTTTCAGCGCTCATAAGGCATGCTTACTTTGTATAGTGATTAGGTGCGTGATTACGCGTCCGGACAATCAAAATAAATATTTTGTTTCATTGACTGAGCAGGGTTATCACAATCAGGTTTTCCGACGACTGTGGCGGGAACACCAACGACAGTTGTGTGAGGTGGTACATCGTTTAATACAACACTTCCAGCACCTACTTTTGCGCCCAAACCAATTTCAATATTGCCGAGTATGGTGGCGCCAGTGCCTATCAGCACACCAGAGCGGACTTTTGGATGACGGTCCCCGGTCTCGTTTCCGGTTCCACCCAGCGTGACTTGCTGCATAATGGAAACGTTATCTTCAATAACTGCTGTTTCACCAACTACAATTCCGGTCGCATGATCAAACATCACCCCTTTACCGATTTCACTGGCAGGGTGAATATCGACTCCGAAGACTTCAGAGTTGCGACTTTGAATAAACATGGCCAGCTCTTTCCGGTTATCATTCCACAAGCAGTGCGCAAGGCGATGTGACTGAATAGCCTGATAGCCTTTCAGATTAAGCAAGACAGTCAACATGGAGAAGATCGCGGGATCACGATCAAACACGGCTCTCAAGTCATGTTTGCCATAGTTGATTATGTCCGGGCAGCTTCGGTATGCAGACAAAAACAGCTCACGAACCGCCATGGAGGGCATGACATTATCAGCGATTTTATTCGATAGAATGAAACTCAGGCATGACTCAAAACTTTTGTGATTCAGCACACATGCATAGACATAACTTGCTAATAGCGGCTCAGATTTGACCACCGCATCCGCTTCTTCTTTTAAGGTTTCCCACACGCTGCGTGAACTCATTGCTTACACTCTCTCTTGTGTTTCGTAAGGTGAGGCAGTATACCCGACTAGAAGCACAAACAAGGCAATTCCTTAGGCAGAAAATGAATTATTTGAATCAGCCACGCAGGTGATTAGTTGGTATAGCCCTTTACCTCATGAGTTATCAGGCACCAGTCGCATAACCTTGCCACTGTCAGTGCTGAAATAGATATAGCCCTCCTTACCAATCAACAGTGCACGAATCCGCTCTCCAAGCGACTCGAGTAAGCGTGTTTCTGCAACCGCTTTACCGGATTCGTCGATTTCTACACGGTTGATATGCCTCAGTTTAAGCGCGCTGACCAGGATGTCTCCTTGCCACCCCGGAAAAGCATTACCGTTGTAGACCACTAAACTCCCCGGAGCAATGGACGGAATATAAACTTTTACTGGTTGCTCCATACCCGCTTTCTTAGTACCTTCACCAACAGAAATCGGTCCCCAGTACTCTTTACCAAAAGAAATAACAGGCCAGCCATAGTTTTTCCTGGCACCAATCAGATTGATTTCATCACCGCCACGAGGTCCGTGCTCTACCTCCCATAGCCTGTTTGTTTTACTGTCAAAGTGTAAGCCCTGTGGGTTGCGGTGACCATAACTGTAGATCTCCGGTAAATAGTTATTGTTATTCACAAAAGGATTATCTTTGGGTACAGAGCCATCAAGGTTTAAACGCATGATAGTACCGGCATGATTCAGAGTATTTTGCGCACTGTCTCTGATACCGCGATCTCCAACACCAAAATAAACATGACCATCATCATCGAACGTGATTCGGCTACCAAAGTGAACAGCTTCCGAGGTTCCTGAATGACTGACTAGCAAGTCTTCCCAACGCTCAAGCTTACGTCCATTGAGCACAGCACGTGCCAGTGTCGTTGCGTTTTTTCTGTTGACCAATTTACTGTAAGTAAAGTAGATCCAGCCACCAGATTGATAACCCGGCGCAGTGGCGACATCCATAAGGCCACCCTGACCTACTGCTTCAATGTCTGGTAAACCACTAATGGATTCCGCTATTCCAGATTTCAGATCTATCACACCAGCCTCACCTTGTCTTAATGTATAGATCAACGTGTTAGCGTCTAATTGTGCTAGCCCCCAAGGCACGCCAGCGAGCTTAGTCACTGACTCAGTCTTAAACGTCTCTGCAGCATTAAGTGGAGCACAACACAGTAGTAGCACGGAATAAAATAAGCAGATTATCGTTTTTGACATTTTCACTTCCTTGTTTGATGGTTTATCATTCATAAGTTGAGTTTACCTTTTGATCGGCAGAGTGTTTGATAGTTCCTGATAATGCTCAGGCTCGACTCATTAAGACATAAGTATTATTATAATTGAACTTAAAACGCGCAAGTCATGACTAGCTTGCTAGGCCAACTACTAAAACGATAACAATATGGATATTCTCGTCGTCGACGACGCACCAGATACACGTCTCATCATTAAATCAGTACTGAAAAAATTGGGGCATAACGTCACTACGGCTGAAGATGGGGAGGAAGCTTGGAAATTACTCTGCTCTAACGATGAATTCCAGATCGTTATCAGTGACTGGGTTATGCCAAACCTGGATGGTTTGGGTTTATGTCAGCGAATCCGCAATGAACCGTTTTCAAAATACACCTACATCATTTTATTGACAGGAATGTCCGGCAAAACCAATCTGATCAGTGGAATCGCAGCTGGTGCAGATGACTTTGCTACCAAGCCCATCAATAGTGAAGAGCTTGAAGTTCGTCTTCGCTCAGCCAAGCGTATTCTTGATCTCGAAAAAACGTTAGCGTTTCAAAATGAAGAATTAGAGCGCGCCAATAAAAAATTAGTCACCTACGCAACCACTGATGGTTTAACAGGTTTATACAACCGTCGTGCTTTTCAGGAACATCTTGAGGAGACCCTGCTGTTCTCCCGAAGAGCCAATGAAACGTTGTCTCTGCTGATTCTCGATGTTGATTATTTCAAGGCGTATAACGACACTTTTGGTCATGTTGAAGGTGATACTGCATTAAAAATAGTTGCTTCTATTCTCAAGGAAAATAGCCGTAAGAATGACTTTGTTGCCCGTTTTGGTGGTGAAGAATTTACAGTGATACTTCCGAATACCAATTACAACGGTGCAACCTTGTGCGCTGAAGTCTTACGCAATGCTATTGAAAAGTATCCTTGGCTGGAGCGTAAAGTAACTATTAGTGTGGGAGTAACCACTGTAGAGCATAAGCGTGACAGGGATGAAAACGTCACAGAGATGTATACTCGCATTCTGAGTGAGGCTGACCAGGCTTTATACCGCTCCAAAAGTACCGGACGTAACAAGGTAACCCACTTCAAGCCACAGGCCTGAGTTTTAACACTTAGACCTGTGTATATATTCATTTATTGTTGCTTGCTAGCGACTTCACCCCATAGTTGTTTGATGCGTTTATCTCTGCCACAGCCATAGCGGTAACCGTTATAGCGGATTGGATTCCGTTTGTAATAATCCTGATGGTAGTCCTCAGCATCATAAAACTCTTGCGCAGCCAAAATGGGGGTAACGATTTTTGCATCGAACGGTTTGTTCTTTATTATATCAGCCAGTGATGCCTCAAAGACTTCTTTTTGCGCTTCATTTTGATAGAAAAGTCCCGTGTAGTATGGACTTCCTTTATCACAGAATTGACCGGTCGCATCAGTCGGGTCGATTGTTTTCCAAAAATAATCAGTCAGTGTTCTCAGCGAAACTTTCTCATCATCAAATGTAATTTTTACTGCCTCGTAATGGCCTGTTATCTTTGCAGATACTTGCTCATAGGTTGGATTTTTCACATGACCATTGATGTAACCTGATACTGCTTCGCTCACACCATCAATTTTCTCAAAGTCGGACTCTACACACCAAAAACAACCACCTGCTACGATCATAGTTTGGGTAGCTGCTTGTGTTGGAAGCACAGCTGTGAATGCAAGGACACTCATTACGCTGCTCAAAAAACTTTTAATTTTCATATTTATTGCCCTAATTTATTAAATCTTAGACTCTATACGGATAGCTATTGAAAGCCGATGTGATTAAGAGCAAAAGCAAGATAGTTAGTTCATTTTTTGTTAAATCCTTGTGAATGAAGAAACGATAACAAATGTTCACGCTTCTTTAACTGTACCGCTGCGGCTGTCTGTTCAGACCAGTTACTCACTCTAGTATTCGATTCGCGGCTTTCGTAATAAGCCTGCATCTGTTCATCATAAGTATCAACATCAGCCTTACAGCGCGACTGATCATACTCTTCCTTGTGTAGTATCACCTCAACTGGCAAGCGTGGCTTTAAGTCTGGTTCGGCATCTGGCCACCCCAAACATAAACCAAATACCGGATAAACCTGTTTTGGCAGCGATAACAATTCAGTGACTTGCTGTGGATCATTTCTGATACCACCAATAAATACCGCACCTAAGCCTTCTGATTCAGCCGCCAGCATGAGGTTTTGCGCCATCAAAGCCGCATCAACAGTGGCAGCCAAAAAGTGCTCTGCCTGACCTTCTAACGTCCCTAGACCCTGCTTAACACTGCAATACTCTACACGCGTCAGATCGGCACAAATCACCAGAAACTCTGCAGCTGATTCCACCCACTTTTGCCCACCAGCCAGAGTCGCAATTTTATTGCGTGTGTCAGGGTTACTGACTTGCACTAAAGAATACGCCTGAATAAAGCTTGATGATGCTGCGCCTTGAGCACCCTGAATGAGTTGATGCAATAAGGATTCATCGATTGCTTTGTCGGTGTACTGACGGATAGAACGGTGTGATAGTTGAGCCTCTAAAACAGGATTCATAAGTAAAGCCATTTTGTGATGGTAAATAAATAGTCGATTGATGGTTTACATACCAATATATTGATAAGTAATCATAACTCAGTAAATGAGCGAGGTAACAATGCCCATACAAAGCACTTCTATAATGCCAGATACTTCTCAATCCCTTTGATCTTATCTTCAGGATGATGATTAACATACAACACTGATGTCTCAGTACCGGCACAAATACGTTCGATGAGTGCCAGCACTAACTGCCGGTTCATATCATCCAAGCCCAGACACGGCTCATCAAGAATTAATAGCGGTGGATGTTTCACCATTGCGCGTGCGATCAACAATAAACGCTGATCACCATAAGACAGCTTATTAAACGGTTGGTCAGCACGCTCACTCATGCCCAATAATGCCAACCACTCATCCGCAATTTGGCGTTGGCGATCAGTGCATTTTGTGTAAAGCCCGATACTGTCATAGAAACCGGAAATAACAACATTACGTATGCTCACACTGACACGGTATTCCCACTGTAACGCGGTCGACACATAGCCAATAAATTGTTTGATCTGCCAAATGCTCTCACCGCTTCCTCGCTTGAAGCCAAAGACGAAAATATCATTCGTATAACACTGCGGGTGGTCGCCAGTAATCAGCGATAGTAAGCCTGTTTTACCACTACCATTAGGTCCACTTAACTGCCAGTGCTCATTAGGCTGAATCGTCCAGTTCAAACCTTCAAAAATAACGGTATCCCCATACTTGATCGTGGCATTCTTTAAGTTAACCAGAGGCTGGGCTGAATCGAGTGTTGGGATTGGATTCTCTGGATCTGCTGCAGGCACTTCCAGATCGGTCGTTTTCAAATGCAGTAATTGGTAGAGTTCTGCGTAAGCTTTCTCATCACTGCGCTTGATTTGCTGACCCAACTCACCTTCGGCAACATAGGCAATATCAGTGATAAAGTCCGGGCATTCATCTAAACGGTTCAACACAATCACCATAGGGACCGTTTGACTGAGTTTTTTCAGATATGCCTGCAGTTGGGCATGCATCTCAACATCCAAACCGTCGAACGGTTCATCAAGTATCAGCAAATCCGGTTTATTGGCCAGTGCGCGAACCAGCATCATTTTGCGTGACTCACCCGTCGATAGCTTACGAAAGGCACGATCCAACAAACTTCCCAAACCAAAAACATCGGCTAATTCAAGAGCTAGCTGAGTGTCTGCACAGTCTCTTTCAAAAACTTCTGAAACCGTCGTCCCTTCTGCAATCACATCGAGAATATCAGCGTCATCTTTCTTTAATTCTTCGGCGATGAGTTCTGCTTGTGCTTCAAATGAGACGATAGAGACGGTGTTAGGTAAGCCTGACACCGCACCAGCAATGATATCACCGGCACCCGCTAACACAGCTGCCAGAGCAGACTTACCAGCCCCGTTAGCACCTGTTACCATCCAATGCTGTCCTGTAGTAAGTTCCCAATTGATATTCGTTAGCTGAAAACGTTCATCAAAGTTAACCGTCAGATCGTTCAGTGTAATAGTCTGAGACACTGTAATCACCTTTAAGCCTTAAAATACGAAGTAACTGATACAAAAAAGGCCGAGATAATTCTCAGCCTTATTAACTTACATGGCACTACTCATCGCTAAGTATGAGTAGTTCATGATGTTCGTATAACTATACGATCTTCTTCATGTCAGCCATGTGGCCACGCAGTGTGGCACCTATTGCCTCAACCGGGTGGCTGCGCAATGCTGTGTTTACTTCAATCAAGCGCGCGTTATCAACACCCATATCATCAAGGCTCAGACCTTTACCGATCACATCAGACTTGATACCTTTCATGAAGTCACCAAGTAGTGGCAAACATGCATGGTTATACAGGTAACAACCGTACTCAGCTGTATCAGAGATCGTCGCGTTCATCTCGTACAACTTCTTACGAGCGATAGTGTTAGCAATCAATGGCGTCTCGTGGAGTGACTCGTAGTATGCAGAGTCAGCGATGATGCCAGCCGCAGTCATTGTTTCGAATGCTAGTTCAACACCTGCTTTAACCATAGCAACCATCAAGATACCATTGTCGAAGTACTCTTGCTCAGAGATTTCAACGTCACCTGCAGGCATTTTTTCAAATGCAGTTTCCGCTGTCTCAGCTCTCCAGCCAAGTAGGTTTTTATCATCGTTCGCCCAGTCTTCCATCATCACGCGAGAGAAAGTACCGTCGATAATGTCATCCTGGTGCTTGTTGTAAAGTGGGCGCATGATTTCTTTCAGTTCTTCAGAAAGGTCAAACGCTTTGATCTTTGCTGGGTTAGAAAGACGATCCAACATGTTAGTTACACCACCGTACTTAAGTGCTTCAGTAATGGTTTCCCAACCGTACTGAATCAACTTAGACGCGTAACCTGCATCGATACCTTCTTCGATCATCTTGTCATAGCAAAGCAGAGAACCAGTCTGCAACATACCGCAAAGAATCGTCTGCTCACCCATTAGGTCAGACTTCACTTCAGCGATGAAAGACGACATCAGAACGCCAGCCTTGTGACCACCAGTACCAACGGCGTATGCCTTCGCAAGTGCAAGACCTTCACCTTTAGGGTCGTTATCTTCGTGTACTGCGATCAGTGTTGGAACACCAAAACCACGCACGTACTCAGCACGAACTTCAGAACCCGGACATTTAGGTGCAACCATGATAACTGTCAGATCATCACGAATCTGCATGCCTTCTTCAACGATGTTGAAACCGTGAGAGTAAGACAGACAAGCGCCCTCTTTCATTAGCGGCATAACCGCATTCACAACAGCCGTGTGCTGCTTGTCAGGTGTTAGATTTAAAACAACGTCAGCAGTTGGAATTAGCTCTTCATAAGTACCAACAGTGAAACCGTTCTCTGTCGCGTTCTTCCAAGACTGGCGCTTCTGCTCGATTGCTTCAGCACGTAATGTGTAAGACACATCCAAACCACTGTCACGTAAATTAAGACCTTGGTTAAGACCTTGAGCACCACAACCAATGACAACCATTTTCTTGCCTTTTAGTGCGTCTACGCCATCTGAAAACTCAGACATGTCCATGAATCGGCACTTAGCCAGTTGCTCTAGCTGCTCACGTAGTGGCAGTGTGTTGAAATAGTTAGCCATAAGATTGTTCCGTTAGATTGAGGTGTCAATAATTCAGGCAGTATCCTATCCGATAAGCTATCTTTCGTAAATTGATATAAATGCAATATAATGTTTTAAGAATCACAACAAACTATGGCAGCCTATGAACATAAGGACACTGCAACACTTCTTAGCACTGGCTGAAAACCTTCATTTCGGTCGCGCCAGTGATATTTCAAATATCAGTATCTCTGCCCTTTCCCGCAATATCCGGCAATTAGAAGACTCTTTAGAAGTGACGTTGTTTAATCGCGATAACCGAACGGTTAAACTCACCGAGGAAGGTGAAAAGTTTCTGAAATACGCCCGGGAAGCCTTGTCACAATGGCAAATCATCCAAAACGAGCTCGGTGAAAGTAGTGATGAATTACGCGGTGAGATCAGTTTATATTGCTCTGTTACCGCCAGTTACAGCATTCTGTTTGAGCTACTAAACCGTTTTCGGACTGACTTTCCGGGTATCGAAATTAAACTACATACCGGAGACCCTGAACACGCTATTGCCAGAGTGCTGGCAGGTAATGAAGAAATCAGTATCGCTGCACACCCGCGCACCTTACCCAAAGGCGTAGTCTTTAAGCCGATCACAGTATCACCTCTGGTCTTTATAGCCCCCCGAGAGCAACTCAACCCGGAGGTACCTATTATGACGCCTGACTCAACAATTGTGTGGTCATCTGTACCTATGGTGTTATCTGAAACCGGCATTGCAAGAAACCGTGTGGATGCCTGGTTTCGGGATATGCAGATCAAACCGAGAATATACGCTCAGGTAGAGGGTTATGAAGCGATAGTCAGCATGGTGAGTCTGGGACTTGGAATTGGTGTTGTACCTAAAATCGTACTGGATAACAGCCCGCTTGCGGAGCGTATCCAGATTCTTGACGTTAGCCCTGCACTGGATGCATTCAATATAGGTAGCTTCACCCTGAAGCGAAATTTAAAAAACCCACTGGTAGATGCCTTTTGGAAAGTCATCCAATAGATCAGGCTGGCACCTCTGGCATATCTTGGGATGATGCTCCCTGACCCAATAAGCCCATAAATGAAAGCACAGGAATGGGTTTAGACCAAAGATAACCTTGACCGATATTACAGCGCAGTTCCCGCAAGGGTTCAATCAAGAGATCTTCTTCAACCCCCTCAGCCACCGTTTTCATACCAAAGCTATCAGCGATATGCGCAATCGCATGGACTATCGTCCGGTCTTGATTTGACTTCAGCAGATTCATTACAAAATACTGATCGACCTTCAGCTTTTGTACATTCAATCGGCTCAGATAGCTCAGGTTTGAATAGCCCGTCCCAAAGTCATCAATCGCAAGGCTCACGCCCATGTCACGAATATCCTGCAATTGCTGTTGGATATGATCACCATTTTCAAGAATAACAGACTCGGTCAGCTCAACTTCAAGATAACAAGGTTCTATGCCTGCCGCGGAACACTCGGTCCGAATAATCTCAGCCAGATTGCCTTCAGCCAGTACTGTTGAAGGTACGTTCACACTGACAAATAAATCGCTATGTCCCGCTCGATGCCAACGTGCACAATCAATACAAGCCTGCTGAATCACCCAGTGTGTCATTGGAACAATGCTGCCGTTTTTCTCAGCTATCGGAATAAAATCTGCCGGTGAAATAATCTGCCCGTCTCTCTTCACCCACCGGATCAATGCCTCTGCACCGATGATGTCACCACTGTTTAAATCGATTTGTGGTTGGTAATAAAGAACGAACTCATCATTCTTGATAGCCTCATGCAAACCAGCACCAATTTCTATATTCTTCAGTGCTTTATCATTCAATGACTGATTGAAATAACAGTAACGGTTTTTACCGGTCTTTTTGGCACGGTTCATCGCCAAATCCGCTTTGCGGTATTCTTCCTTAAACGATGAGCCCTCTTTCTTGATATCCATTACACCCATAGAACACGTGATGTACTCGGTCTGCTCAAAGATAGTCATCGGCTCTGCAAGTTGTTTCATGACAAGATCTAAGCGACGCTCAATCTGGTCGCTCTTCATGTACAACATAATGATGAATTCATCCCCACCAATCCGGCTCACAATGGCATTATCATCCCTGAAAGCATCATCAAGCCTTGAGGCAACTTTTGACAATGCCTGATCACCACCATTATGACCAAAACGGGTATTTATATTTTTAAAGTTATCAATATCAACAAATAACAATAAGTGGCTCATGCCCGGAACGGCAGGGCTGTATTGAAATAGTTGGTCAAAATGAGCTTCACAAGAATGACGATTAGGCAGTCCCGTCAATTTATCGTGATTAGCAATAAAATCTAATTTTTCCTGGTCATTTTTGAGTCGCGTCAGAATGGAGCCATGGTCATCAACGAACATATTCACGATTCGGAAACACACTTCCATAATTAACAAACAATAAATCATTTGATCCAAACGCAGGTGTATCACAGAAGGGTCATCAGGACTTATATCCAGTGGCTCTATACCCATGACGGTCAGTAAATATAGCACAACCAAACTCACCATACACATGCGCGTGATATTGCGCATCAACTCTGGATTACCAAAAAAGCCTGCGGTCATGATTATCAATGGGTAGATAATGATAGGGGCTTCACCAATGCCGCCATTGGTGAATGCCTGCGCAATAATGCTCACCGAGCAAGTGTTGAGCAACCAGTTCGTTGATTCTCGGTAACGCTCTCTGTTCAGTTGGTAAACACCAACGCAAAGGCCGGCAATAGTAAAAAAGAGTATAACGTTATTCATCCACTGAGCCAGATAAGCCATCCGTGGCATAAGTGCTGGATCAGAGTTAATTGTGACAAGCAGCCCCGTCATGAATGCAGCAATAAATGCTACGATCAGCACGTACAGAACAGGTCTGAGCCGCTTACGTATAATCGGCTTTGATTCTGTAAAGTAAGCTGCTTTTGACGATCGTCTTGTAAAGGCTGGCTTCATTGGGGGTAATTTCAATTTATTCTTTTTATAGATTTTAAGATTTATACATCATAGTGAGTAATGAATGCTAAATATCCGATAGTCTGTCATCTTATGCCCGTCTACTCACAAGTCAGTTATAATGCCCGCAACTTTAATTTAAGGCTCATCATGAAATTACTAGTCAGAAACCTTGCTCGTACCACCACAGAAACTGAGATCAGAGACATGTTTGTCGCTTGTGGCGAAGTGTCAGCGTGCGACTTTGTACTCGACAAAGAAACAGGTCTCTCCAAAGGGTTTGCTTTTGTTGAGATGCCGGATGAATCCGAAGCGAATAAAGCTTTGTCGGAACTGCATGAAACACGAGTGGCTAAAAGTAAAATTCGCGTAAAAGTCGCCCGGTAGCATTTATAAAGTGGACTAAGTCCGCGCTGAGCCCACTTTCTGCTCAAATATTGACGACTGATACTAACTCAGACCTGTGATAAGGCTGCTCTGGCCGCATGAAGTTTCTTGTAACTCTCGATTAGCTTTTGATGTCTGTCCAAGCCCTCCAGTTTCATACTGGTTTTGGTTAGCCCGTAGAATGTCAGTTCACTATTCACCGAAGCAACGACATTGGACATTAATTCCTCACCAAACATTCGTCTGAGATTGACAATATAATCTTCCAGCTCCAGCTCATCATCCAAAGCAATTTCTAGCACCGTGTTAATGGCCTGATAGAACAATCCTCGCTCCACTGTATTATCATTGTACTGTAGAAATGCACCTACTAGCTCACTGGCTTCTTCTAACTCGCCAATCGCAAGACAAATGAGGATTTTCAGCTCCAGAATCGTGAGTTGCCCCCACACGGTGTTTTCATCAAACTCAATACCGATCAGTGTTTTGATATCGGTATAATGCTCAAGCTCACTGTCTTCCAAGCGTTCATAAAGCGCGACTAGTTGCTCATCATCTAAGGCATGAATATTTAGGATATCCTCACGGAACAGTAAGGCTTTATTGGTGTTATCCCAGATCAAGTCTTCAACCGGATACACTTCAGAATAATCAGGGACTAAAATGCGGCAGGCCGTTGCGCCAAGATTATCAAATACCGCAACATAAGACTCTTTGCCCAAGTCCTGCAAAATGCCAAACAGGCAATCACTCTCTTCTTCATTTGAACCTGAAAAATCCCACTCACAAAAGTCGTAATCGTATCGCTTGCTAAAGAAACGCCAGGAAATCACACCGGTTGAATCAATAAAGTGCTCAACAAAGTTCTCAGGCTCAGATACCGCTGCACTGTTAAACGTTGGTTTCGGCACATCATTTAAACCTTCAAAACTACGTCCTTGTAACAATTCCGTTAGGCTGCGCTCCAGAGCAACTTCGAAACTAGGATGAGCTCCAAATGACGCGAACACACCACCCGTTCTTGGGTTCATGAGTGTGACGCACATCACAGGGAATTGGCCGCCTAAAGATGCGTCTTTTACAACGACCGGAAAGCCCTGCTCTTCAAGTCCATTAATACCTGCAACAATACCGGGATATTTATCCAGTACCGCTTGTGGCACATCAGGCAATACAATCTCTTGCTCAATGATCTGTCGCTTCACCGCCCGCTCAAAGATTTCAGATAAACACTGTACCTGGGCTTCATGCAGATTATTCCCAGCACTCATACCATTACTCAGAAATAGATTCTCAATAAGGTTAGACGGGAAATAAACCGTTTCACCATCAGACTGTCGTACATAGGGAATCGAACAAATCCCACGCTCAGTATTGCCAGAATTGGTATCGATTAAATGCGAACCACGTAACTCACCATCCGCATTGTAAATACTCAGGCAGTAGTCATCCAAAATATCTGCTGGCAACTCATCATTCAGGCCGGGCTTGAACCATTTTTCATTGGGATAATGTACGAACTCAGCATTCGCAATATCTTCACCAAAATACTGATCATTATAGAAAAAGTTACAGTTCAAACGCTCAATAAACTCACCCAGTGCTGAAGCAAGCGCACTTTCTTTACTTGCTCCTTTACCATTGGTAAAACACATTGGTGATGCGGCATCGCGGATATGCAGCGACCATACATTGGGAACGATATTACGCCATGAAGCAATCTCAATTTTCATCCCGAGATTAGCCAGAATCTCAGTCATATTTGAGATGGTCTGCTCAAGCGGTAAATCCTTACCAAGGATAAACGTGCTGGTATCGCTATCCGCATGTCCCATGAGCATTGCTTGGGAATCTTCATTAAGGTTCTCAACCGTTTCGATCTTAAACTCAGGTCCGGTTTGAACAACTTTCTTAACCGTACAACGATCTATCGACCTTAAGATACCTTCACGATCCTTATCCGAGAGACCATCAGGCAGTTCCACTTGTATCTGGAATATTTGGTTATAACGGTTTTCAGGATCAACGATATTATTCTGAGACAAGCGAATGTTCTCAGTCGGTATATTACGCGCCAAACAATACACCCGAACGAAGTAAGCGGCACATAGCGCAGATGAGGCAAGGAAGTAGTCGAATGGACTCGGTGCTGAACCATCACCTTTATATCGAATAGGCTGGTCAGTAACCACGGTAAAATCATCAAACTTAGCTTCTAGTCTGAGGTTTTCGAGAAAATTGACGTTAATTTCCATTGAATAATACCCGGAGAGTGTCCTGAAAACGGCATGTTGATCTTAATCGGTGGATTATGTGTTTTTTCGCAGGAATAGTCTCGGTCAATTTTCACTAATTCATTAAAAGCTCAGCCTGTAAATGCAGGATCATAAGCTTTTCTTGGGAACACCTCTTCTACCATCGGCGCAAAAAACGCTAGAGGCTTGCTGTCATAATCCGGATCAAAGCAGTTTTGATCCCAGTTTTCACAAAAGTCGACAGCCGTCTGATAATAAGGACTATCTTTGTACTTATCACGCTCATTAGGGTTCCAACCGTCCAAGTGGTGTGCGTAATAAATCATTTGGAAGGCACCGTGATGTTCAACTACCCAAGTTACTTCTTCACGAACATAAGGACGAAGAATTTCTGCAGCAAAACGGTCATGATTTTGCGGTGCAAGACCGTCACCAATGTCATGCAACAAGGCAGCAACGACCCAGTCAATATCTGCTTTATCACGCCAGGCACGAGTGGCTGATTGAAGCGCATGTTCCAGACGAGTAATTTTATATCCACTCAGGCTTTCTTCACCCTGAGACTTCAACTCACGCAGCAAACGAGACGCTGTCCCATTTAAGTATGATGCTTCTAATTTCTCAAGCAATTCATAGTCTTGTTTAGTGCCATGTTTCATTTGGGTAAAGCTGACGGTGCTCATAGTATTCTCCCGTGACTTCGTTTCTGATGATCAGTCTATGCTACAAGAACAAGGTCGCTAACCCAAGGAAACTCACAAATCCGATCACATCAGTTGCTGTCGTCAATACCACTCCACCGGCTAAGGCCGGATCAATGCCAATTCGCTTCATAAACATCGGAATACCAAATCCCGATAGCGCTGCGATTAACAGATTGATAATCATAGACGCCGCTAACACCAGACTAATCCGGAGATCGCTAAACCAAAAATAGGAAACCAGCCCAACCACAACTGCCCAGGTCATGCCACTGATGGCTGATATCGCAATTTCTTTATATGCTAACCACTTAGCATTCGCTGAACTGATTTTACCAGTGGCTAAACCGCGGATCATTAATGTCAGAGTTTGTCCTCCGGCAATACCACCCATACTGGCAACAATTGGCATGAGTACAGCCAACGCGACAATTTTCTCAAGCGTTGCTTCAAACAGACCAATTACCCATGCAGCCAGAAAAGCTGTTACAAGGTTAATGCCTAACCAAAAGAGTCGCCGCTTCGCACTTGGCAATATCGGTGAAAATAGGTCTTCATCTTCATCTAAACCTACCGCGCCAAGGATTTGATGATCCGCTTCCTCATGAAGAATATCCACCATATCATCCAGCGTGACGCGCCCTAAAAGTATGCCGTCATCATCAACCACCGCCACTGACACTAAGTCTAAGTCGCGAAACATAATCGCTAGCTCGTGTTGTGATGCCAAAGGAGAGATATTTATCGCTTCCTTATCCATCACCTCTTCTACCAGCATGGACGGGTTATGTGTCAGCAAATCAGACAGGTGCAATTCCCCCTGAAACGCCCTTTGTCTGTCAATCACCATCAGTCCTGAGGTATGAGCAGGGATTGATTCACGGCTGCGCAAGAAGCGTAATACCGTTTCCAATGTAATATCAGAACGAATAGCCACTGCCTCGGTTTCCATCACACGCCCTGCCGAGTCCTCCGGAAACGCCAAACTCGCTTCCAAACCCTGCAGACCTTTATAGTCCAGCGACTGACGAATCGCATCACCCACCTCATCCGGTAAAGTGTCAACCATTTCAGCCAGATCATTGCTGTCCAGATTTGACACTGCCTCAACGACCTGCTCATTCTCCAGATTATTCACCAGCGATAAACGAGCAACTTCACCTAATTCGACCAACACAGCACCGTTTCGGTCTTCCGGAATAATGGACCACAGCTGTCCACGCTGTGAATCCGGAATAGATTCCAGTAACCGCGCTATTTCACTGGCTTCGAGATCAGCAAAAAGCTCAATCAACACGTCTTTGTCGAAATCTTCCAGCGCTTCCAGTACTTCATCAATAAGCTCTGGCTCGTTAATTTTTAATTCAGGCGCTTCTGTCATGTGATGTGTCCGTTTACAGGTTAAGTGTTTAAATTTAGGTTGTTACAAAACGTATTTGAATATCGCCGGCACGAAATTTTTTAATATTCAGCACCAGAAAGCTCAGGCCATTGACTACAATTTCGTCACCAGGGTTAGGAATCCGTTTCAGTTCTTTCAGTAATAAATCATCAATGGTTTTAATCTCACTACCAACATCCAGATTGATCCCTGTCATTGCTTGCAAATCCGTCAACTTAGCAGAACCATTACTCACCCAATGATCCACACTCCAGCTTGTTGACCTGCGCTTATCTGAGGGAGCGACATTGTCATTTCCGACATCATCTTTACCTGATACTCCCGGAATCATGCTAACGGCTTTCTTTATGAAACCATTCATTGGATCAGCTCCTTGCATCAATGTGATTACTATTTGGAGTGTTGCCACTAGCCAAAAGTCACATTTTTTGATGCTATCCACCGGCATCTTTTTAAATTAAATATTTCTTCAAAAAATTAAAAATAAATGTGACTTACGCTCCACAGCGCTCGTCTAAGTAGTATAAGCCAGGAAAATAGCTGTTGAACAACTAACTTATGATTGAGAATTTAAAGTCGCAAGCAATGGTGTGTTGCTGCATCAAGCGCAACCTCTGTTAGACGGCATGGAAGGCTGGACTTAATAATATTTGAGCGTAAATCCCGTCACATATCAGCAACGTAAGATGTTGTACCTTTACCTCGACAGAGCAATCGGTCGGGGTCTTTTTTAATTTGATAAGATCGAATTCCGTAAAGCTCTCAACATGAACTGAAAGCGTTTTGATTATAGTTATACACTGCGCCGAAACTAACCCTGACGCATAAATGAATACCCAATACTTAGCCAAGGATCCTACTATGAAAGTTGCAATTTTATCCCGAAACAAGAATCTCTACTCAACACGTCGCTTAAAAGAAGCAGGTGAAGCGATGGGGCATGACGTTGATATTATTGATACGCTGCACTGCTACATGGACATTACCAGTAGCCGCCCAGCTGTTCGCTACCACGGTAAAGAGTTGCCAGAATATGATGCGGTTATTCCACGTATTGGCGCTTCAGTAACATTTTACGGTACAGCGGTAGCGCGTCAGTTTGAAATGATGGGTACGTTTAACATCAATGAATCTGTAGCGATCAGCCGCTCACGCGACAAGCTTCGTTCTTTGCAACTACTTTCACGAAAAGGCATCGGTTTGCCACGTACAGGTTTCGCGAGCAAGTCAGACAACGTAAAAGACTTGATCAAGAACGTCGGTGGCGCACCGGTTGTTATCAAGCTACTTGAAGGTACTCAAGGCATTGGTGTGGTACTTGCAGATACGGCGAAGTCAGCTGAAGCAATCATCGAAGCATTTATGGGCTTGAAAGCGAACATCTTAGTTCAAGAGTTCATTAAAGAAGCGGGTGGTGCAGATATTCGTTGTTTAGTGGTTGGCGGCAAAGTGGTTGCAGCGATGAAGCGTCAAGGTGCAGAAGGCGAGTTCCGTTCTAACCTACACCGTGGTGGCTCTGCGGAAGTGGTGAAGCTAACTAAGGAAGAGCGTGAGACAGCGGTCAATGCAGCGAAAGTCATGGGCTTGAACTTGTGTGGCGTGGATTTACTTCGTTCACAAAATGGCCCAATGGTGATGGAAGTAAACTCTTCTCCAGGTTTGGAAGGTATTGAGAAAGCAACAGGTAAAGATGTTGCGAGCATGGTATTCCAGTTCTTAGAAAAAAATGCAAAGCCACACAGCACAAAAACACGTGGTAAAGGCTAATAAATAGAGACAGTGTTATGAGTACATTACGAATTGGTGATTTTGACATACTACCCGGTGAGCAGCGTAAAATAAACTTGCCTGTTGCAAAGCTATATACCGATGCCAGCGTGTCATTACCAGTACATATTATTCGTGCAAAAAATCCGGGGCCGACGATTTTTATTAGTGCGGCGGTTCACGGTGATGAGCTAAACGGAATTGAAATTATTCGCCGTTTAATTCGTCAGAACAAACTTAGCATCACTAAAGGCACTGTTATCGCTGTCCCAATGGTGAATGTTTATGGTGTTGTGAATCAAAGCCGCTATATGCCTGATCGTCGTGACTTGAATCGTTACTTTCCAGGTTCAGCAAAAGGTTCATTGGCAGGGCGTGTGGCGCATATCTTTATGAAAGAGATTGTGGCGCACTGCAACTACGGTATCGACTTGCACACGGGGGCGGTTCATCGTTCAAATCTGCCACAGATTCGCGCGGATATGAATGACCCGGAAACCAAAGAACTAGCGGAAACCTTTGGTGTGCCTGTGGTGCTGAATTCGAATTTAGTTGATGGCTCATTGAGAGAAGCAGCAGTTGAAAAAAACACCAAAATCTTGCTTTACGAAGCGGGGGAGGCGTTGCGTTTTGATGAGTTTTCTATCCGTGCGGGTATGAAAGGCATCATCAATGTGTTACAGCACTTAGGTATGAAGCGTCGCAGTAAATCCAAGAAAAAAACGCCTTTCATTGCCAATGGCAGTCAGTGGGTCAGAGCCAATGCGAGTGGTATTGTGAACAACATTGCAAACTTGGGTGACCAGATTACTAAAGGTCAAGTGCTTGCTGAAATCGGTAGTCCCTACGGTGAGGTGCTTGATAACGTGATCGCTACGCGCTCAGGTATTTTGATTGGTAAGCAGAATATTCCGTTGGTGCAGGAAGGTGAAGCCATGTTCCACATTGCCTACTTTGATGCGGATGATGAAGAAATTGCCGAACAAATTGAAAATATCCAGGAGTCATTATTGCCTGACTTGGCAGATAGTAGGTACTAAAGAATGAAGTTTGAAAACAAAACAATTATTGGGCGCTTAGAGTCGATCGAATTGCCCGAATTTAACATTACTGGCCTTGATGTACGCGTAGATACCGGCGCAAAAACATCGTCACTACACGTTGATAATCTGGTAAAAAGCACTATCAACGGTCAGCCGACAGTGACCTTTGATTTGCACCCAGACTCGTACGACGTCGAAAAGATTGTGAAATGCGAGGCGCCAATTAGTGATATTCGCAATGTGAAGTCTTCTAATGGTAAAGCAGAGCAGCGTTACGTGATTCAAACGTTGGCCAAACTCGGCTCATTAGAATGGCTGATTGAAATCACACTCACAGATCGTTCCGACATGAGTTACCTCATGTTACTTGGACGTGAAGCGCTGGGTAATCAGTTCTTAGTTGATCCTTCAAAATCATTCTTAGGTGCGGTCAAGTAACATCCAAACTAAAAAGCGGCACCTGCGCATTTAGCATGTGTGCCGCTTAGATTATCACGAAAAGACGACACACGCCTAGGCAATTGCAGAGTTATGGAACGTCACCTGCGGAAACGGAATTTCCCAATCAAACTCAGAGGCTGCATCCACACAATAGCGCTGCAAAGTACGCCTCAAACGATTGTAAATATCGGCAGCATCACCCTTAAAATCGGCAATGACGACTAAGTCCAATGATGAGTCATTCGCTTTAGCAAACTCAACATTGAGGTTTAACAAAATCTTGTCATAGTTTTCATCTGTTAAGCGCTTTTCCAGATAGGCTTTCAACTTTGCTGGTGCCTCAGTTGTCACCATTTTTTGATTATTGTAACTAATCCCAAGCAGCTCTTTAATTCTAAAATTAAGCGATAAATTTTGTGGAGATGCATCAAGGAAGTTACTCAAGGTATACGTACATCGCGCTCCACCGCGTTGGATTAATTCAATCAGCTCAAGTGAAATTCCAATGACTTTACCTCTGGTACCATCCGACAATATGACCCAATCTCCTCTCTCACAAGGAAACCAAGGCTCATTGGTATGGCATGGGCGTGAATTCAAACCGGTTAGTTCACGCAGTTTCACACGCTTGGTGAGGTTGGCTCTGGGGTTATAGAGCGTTGTGAACAAGTTGATATTTTTCACTTCCCAAGGCAATCCATCCATCAGGATACGCTCACCTTCACGCACAGAACCGATATTTAGAAATATCTCTATTTGATGCCAATATCTAGGGATCGCCTCACGCAGGCTAAAAGCAACTCCAATCAATAACAGTATACTTAAAGTAAACAATACCCAGTCTTCGAACAGGTAAAAAACTAACATTGGCGCTAACACCGTCAGTATAATCGTTACTGTACGATGTAATAAATCGATCACTCTGAATCGCACACTGCGGTTTTCCTTTTGATAACCTTTAAGCGTTAAGGTGAGGAATCGATGAACCAACTTTGATGCTAGCAATATCAACAGCAAAGCACCAACTGCCTTTAAGAGAACCCATGCTCGTTTCTGGAAAAAAGTTTTCAGATAACTAGGCGCATTTTCTTCACGGATTTTTTCATCTAATATGTATTTTTCAAGCTGCAACGTTGCTGCGCTTCGCTCCGTTTCCAAGCTGTCTAAACGCTGCTGCCATCGAGCTTTGAGCTTCGACAAATGTGACTTCAGCTCACCACTTTCGGCTTCAGCTTCAAGCTGTTTTGTGTTTTCAATTGCGGTTTTTACAACAGGAATACGTTTATTAACAAACTCAATTCTTTCTCGTAATTCAGCCTTAGCTCTGACATCACTCGTCAGATGATTCATTTCTTTAAGAGTGGGCTCCAAAAGAGAAAAGAACTCTCTTTCAAAATTAAACGTCTCCTCTTTTACCGACCGGAGAATACTGATATCAGTACTTGCAGCAAGATTCTCTATATTGGTAGCAGTATCCTGAGCCTCTTTTACCTTGTCAGCCAAATCAAGGTTGAGTTGTGCTTTTTCGGAGTCAGAAGTTGCACTTTTAAGTAAACCACTCAGCGCTTTTATTTCTTTATCGATCAGTGTTTTTTGTGTAAGCAGAGACGTTAAGGTATCGATCGTCGTCGGCTCTGTGGAGGCAACGGTTTCAGTAACTTCAGTAGCAGGTTGAAAAATGGCAGTATCAGAAGAATCTTCAGCGATTGATGGGATCGTTAGCAACCATGACAACCACAGTAGTATGATAACTCTGAGATAAATATTATGCACAATGATTTTCCCCACTCGTTCATGTCGTATTTGTTGTTGGTAAATTGTACCTTATCCTCAAGGAAAAACAGGAACTAAAAATCTGTCTTTTTGGTTCGCGATGATGACCTTTAATAAACTCATTAATCACATTCAATCTTACCGTCAAAAACATTTGAAAATTTGTGACTTCCAGCCTGAAGCATTCGTCTAAGTAGTACGTGCCACAAAATGGCTTTGTTAAAACTTTTAAATATCAAGGAAGTAAAATGAGAATTAAAAACTTATTATCTATTGCAGCTTGTGCTGCATTGTTAAGTACTGCAGCAGTTTATGCAGAGAGCCACTCAGAAGTTAAAGGTGACTCAGATGATGCTGAGCAGACACGTGTAATTAGCGATACATCAATCGCGATTTACTCTCAGAACCCGTACATTCAAAGCGTGATGGAAAAAACGACCCACATTAAGGCGGATCGTCTTAAAGAGATTTTGGAGCGTGGTGACGAGATCCTTCTGCTTGATGTTCGTCCACGTAGCGAATTCGAGGCTAAGCCAGGTATTGAAGGTACAGCGATGAATATTCCACGTAACTTTCTGGAAGTAGAAGCTTATGAAAAACTACCAGACCAAGATGCGTCAATCATCATTGTTAGTTCAAAAGGTATTCGTGGCGGACTGGCTGCAAATACACTACAGGCAATGGGTTACACCAATGTTCGTAACTTGCTAGGCGGCATCGAAGGCTGGAGCAAGTAATATCGTTTCAAAGCGATCTAGTAACAAATCCGTGAAGTAAGATGTTGTATCTTTACCCCGGCAGAGCAATCCACCGGGGTCTTTTTTTGCCTGGAAATCAGGTTTGTGAACAATGAATCCTTTCTCTGTCACAAACCGTTTAGTTAGGCATAATTCTGATGAATCAATCAGAATCAGATGCAATTTTAATCACCTGTTGATACAAACTTGAATTTGGAATTGACATATTCTGATCATCCTCCAAGCTAATAATGGTGCTCAAAGCCCCTACTTCGCTCACCACGCCAGTGACACCATCCACTTCAATCACATCGCCCTGGCCAAATTGCTCTCTGGCATAGATTCCACTGAGTAAGTTATGCGCCACTTCTCGTGAGCCAAGCCCAACTGCCACCGCTAGCATTAACATCATTCCGCCCACAACGAGCATGATAATGTTATGCAGCAAGACCGTTTCAATGTCCAACTGCTCTAAGGCAACCAGCACGATCACCGTGACCATAATGCCGTAGACCAAATTCCCAAGCGTCTTAGCAGAATTTGACCCTATGGTAGATGGCTTCTCCATGATGGTACGGCGTAAGAATTGCGAGAACATCATACCGAAGATAATGATAACTAGTGCGGTGATGATTTTTGGCAGGAAGCCAATAAAGCCTTTGAATAATTTTACTAATTCGGTGAGTCCAAGCATGTTGGCCGCAGGAACCAAGAAGACGAACAAAACCATCCAGAAGATGATTTTTCCGGCAAATATCGAAGGTCGCTTGACCATGCCAGCATCTTGCATCACCTCAGAGACACCCGCCTTATTACTAATCCTGTCTAAACCCACACGACGCAATAAAGTCTGGCTGATCTTTTTAAAGATCATTGCCACGATAATGCCTAGTATCAGGATAAGTAGTGCACCTATGAGATTGGGTAAAGACGAGATGATCGCTGACCACTGAGCGGTCAGGTTCGACACCACTGATGCTTGTAATTTTTCAAAATCTATCATGGTACTGAAGTCCATTATTATTGGTTCCGCATAGTAATCATCGATGCTTCAGGAACAACTTAGCTATGCTATTAAATAGCATGTACATGGCTGTAATGAGCGCACCGAAAAAAAGAATAATGTCACGCAGAGCGAGCTCATGGAGCCCTCTGCTTAGAATGTTATTAATCCGTGATCGTGAAGATTGCTTGGATGCTACAGAATTGTATTTAAATAGTCGTTTTATATAAGTTTCAAGCTGTTGCTTATCCTGATCACTCATGTGCAGTACTTCTCATGAAGCTTTTTGAACTTCTCTAAGGTGCGGTAGAAGGACATTTTGGTGGCACTGAGCTTTTTCCCGAGTACTTTAGCAATGTCCTCAATGGATAACTCGCTGGTGAACCTGAGAAGAATGACATCACGTTCATCATCTTTGAGCTTACCAATCACACTTTGCACGCAATTGCGGTCATCGTCCTCTTCCAGCTTATCAGCAGTATTCGCAGACTCGTCCTCATAATTTTCAGAGAAGTCATCATCACCATATTCATGAAACTGATTAAAACGCTGTGTTTTGCTGAGTAAGGTTTTACAGTGATTGATGGCAATACTAAACAGCCAGGTCTTAAAGCTGGATCGGAATTCAAACGTTGGAAGTGTGTGAAACACTTTCATAAAGACTTCCTGAGTCGCATCTTCAGCATCACTGTCTATAGACAAATACCGGCGGCACATGGCGTATACCGGCTTTTGATAACGCTTAACCAGTTCTTCATAACTGGTCGCATTGTAAGGTAACTCTTCTTGGGATTGACGAACCAAGGCATCATCATCAAGGTTAGAAATAGCTATAGTCATGAATTACTAAAACAGAGGGGAAATTGGCAGCAACTAATTAATCTGAAAGCGAGTATACAGTAACTAAATTGCTTTTTACCAACCCCCCTCCGTAAAACAGCGAAGGGTTAGGGGAAGGAACCCTTCGCTACTAGTTACCGCTTAACGTAAGCGGTAACTCACCCCCATGTTAAGTGAAGTATCAACATCGTCATTACCATTATTAGAAATGCCGTCGTCAACTTTTAATGCCTTAGCTGTCAACGTTAGATCTAACTGATTATCCAGGTAATAACGGAACGTTGATGACAAAGCATTGCTGGTAACGTCTTCAATTGCACTGTCGCCAGACTTGCTATAGTCCAACAGCCATGAATTTTCCCAGTCAATTTTATCTGTTAATTCATGAGTTAATGTCAATGCATTGTTTACCTGATAAGCAGCATCACCATCACCATAAATTGTCGACAAGCTAGCTACGTTAGATAGCTGTGTGCTGTTATTTAACGGACGGTGGTATTCAGCACCTAAATCCAGTGAAGGATCACCACCATCAGTTCCATCATAGTTACTGATAACTGCACCTAGACCAGCACGTACTAACCAGCCGTATTTACGAGTAGAGATAAACTCATTTTGTAAAACATCACTAGTCTTGATGACCGCACCTGCACTCATTGTGCCGTTGATTTGACCGCTACTTACTAATGCTTTTTCAATATCAGTAATCCACTGCTGATCATAACTGGCCGCACCATACTTACTCTTGTACTCGCTTTCACGAGAAATGATGTTTGCTACTTGCTGATACGTTGCTTTTGAAGGATCTGCTTTCAAAGCGCCTTGTGCACGTAACGCTTCCATCAAGCGAATCGCTTTAGCCATTGGCGTTACGTTGACAACGCGACCGTAACCTAAACCGACACCTACTTTTGCGAATGGGTCTTCAGCATCTTTTTTCACGCCAGCATCCGCAGAACCATACCAAAATGCGCCTTTAGAACCAGGACGGAAATAGTTATCAGCAGTTACGCTACCATTAACGATGTAGTTACTGGTAGACCCAACACCTTTGGTAGTACCCCGGTTTACAGAACCTTCAGCTTGTAATTTAGTGCTGATATTGCGGTTAGGGCTGCTATAAACGCGGTCTAAGTCTAAAGACAAGTCTGCGTTGTAGCCTGATTGACCTTGATTACCATCAGTAGCGCTGAACTGACCTGTGATATAGGCATCTTCGTACGAGCTAGTGGCTTCAGTGTAGTCGTATAAAGTAACTTCAGCAAAACTCATGCTGCTGACTGAAAACAACGCTGCAGAGATTGCAGTAGCTAGTTTGGTATTCGATTTCATTTAATTAATTCCGATTTCTGTAAATAAAAATTGTTGCTCTTGTTACTGAGACTTAGCACGAGAACCGAAAGTCACAATTTTTTCTAAACTTTTTACAAAAAACGAAATTAATTCATGAAAAAGTTTCGGGTACAGGCGGAATCAGCACAAGCTTCCCTGTAAATTTCTTGGCTAAGAACTCTGTCTGAGCTTCTGCTATTGCCGATAGAGGATAGGTTTTGGCGACAAGAGAACGTATTTTACCACGCTTTAACAGATCCAGCAACACAGGCCATTTATCACCCAGGGCAATCGCTTGAAACCACCCAAGGAAATTAGGCATAAAGGAAGCTTTTCGGAGTCCCGCTATGTCCAAGTCCCTGAACAAGCTTCTGGAGTGTCTCGAGTCACTTAACGATCCTCGTCAATCCTGGAAGGTTCTTTACCCCTTAGAGGAGGTCTTGCTAATCGTCCTTGCAGCCACTGCAAGTGGTGCTGATGATTTTGT
>NZ_QGKM01000039.1 GCF_003172875.1 Leucothrix pacifica
GTAGTTCACCTGACGCTTACCAACCGCCAGTGCAAACCTGTACAGCCTGATTGAAACCGCCAAAGCGAACCACCGGGAACCCTATCAGTACCTGAGCTGGCTGTTTGAGCGATTGCCTCAGGCCAGACCTGAAGAGTATGCATCGCTAATGCCTTGGGCAATGCCAGAAGTCTCGGACCTGTAGTTCACCTGACGCTTACGAGTTATTTTCATTGGTGAATATTTTGCCGTTTGATGAAGCTGAAGCGAAATGTGCAGCAACAGTTCGAGCGTCTTTAGAAAGGCAGGGTACACCTATAGGACCACAGGATATTTTGATTGCTGGAACTGCGCTGGCAAATCAAGGCATTTTGGTGACGCGTAACACCGGTGAGTTTTCGCGTGTTGCAGGGTTAGACTTAGAAGACTGGTCGCAACATGCAGCCGTTCAAGCCCGGCTATATCGCTGAGTTGTTAAATGACCAGCAGCGTTATTCGTCTGAAAACCTACTGACATGGTATAGCCTGAGTGGCGGTGTGCCGAAGTATTTGGAGTGGTTGTCTCGTCATTGGAATATTGTTGGCAGGCGCCTATCAAGCCGCCCGCCATTCATTCTATCTACCTTTGAATACAGCTATTTGGTATTTGTAGCGGTATGTGATCAATGTGCTTCTTTAGGCCCAACAATACGGTGATGTATCAGCACAATGATGTAACCCAGCACAAGCCCAAACACTCCGGCAAGCGCTGCATTCACTATCCACGTAGCAGCTGCGCCAGCAACAGGCAACCAGCCACCCACAGTATCCGCAAATCCGTGAATTAGGTGGGGCAACCAACCTAGTCCAAACACTTCCATGCCGTGTAAAATTATCTGACCACCAACCCATAGCATCGCGGCTGTACCAACTACCGATAATGTTGCTAGTAGTATTGGCATAGCACGTACCAGAAAATCACCAACACTGCTGATGAATCCTCTGTCGCTCTTAGCCAGATGAAGTCCGACATCATCCATCTTTACAATAATAGCGACAGCGCCGTATACACAAATTGTAATGACGACACCCACTACCAGCAGCACCACTGCCTGTGTGAAGATATTGCTGTCACTAATTTCCCCCAGCGCGATAGCCATGATTTCTGCTGATAGGATCAAGTCTGTACGAACTGCGCCGGCAACTTTTTTGTCTTCCAGCTCTTTTGGATCTTCATAGGGCAGATGGTCTAGCTCACTGTCAGCTTCACCGTCTTTGCGGCTTAGTTTTTCTACTACTTTTTCGGCGCCTTCATAACAAAGGTAGGCACCACCGAGCATCAATATCGGCGTAATCAGGAAGGGGAGAAAAGCACTCAGTAACAAGGCGAGTGGGAGCAGTATGACGACTTTATTAAACAGCGACCCCTTCGCGATTCGCCAGATAATCGGTAGCTCTCGCACTGGCTCCAGTCCGGTTACATAGGCGGGTGTTACCGCTGCATCATCGATAACGACACCTGCAGACTTTGACCCTGCGCGCATTGCTGCTGCGCCAATATCATCGAGGGAGGCGGTAGCGAGTTTGGCTATCGCTGCGACGTCATCAAGTAATGCTAATATTCCACTTGCCATTTATTTTGACCCGTTTTTTAATTCGTTATAGGTGGGGGGTAATTAAGTACCACCCTGAGTGTGTGAGTTGGCGTTGTAATCCGGCGATGTGCTCGGTATTAACCGGATCAAAGTTAACCAGATTTCAACAACGCTGACAAATAGTCTGTACCAATTTTATTGGCGCACTTCCCATGGGATGCTAAGTCGTCATACTATCAGTCGCGGTTAGATATCACAGGTTCAACAAGGTGCTTTGAACTGACTGTTGCCTAGCCTATCTATTTAAATCATCAAGGATAAGAAATGTCAGTAAGTGCTGCGGTGCAAGGCTTTGGTATTGGCGCGGGTTTAATCATTGCGATTGGCTCGCAAAATGCTTTCGTGCTGAGTTGTTCGTTAAGAAATCAGCATGCCTATGCAGTTGCGGCGCTATGTGCGTTGATCGATATCGTTTTGATTCATGCGGGCGTGTGGGGCTTAGGAGTGTTAATTAAACAGTCCCCGGTGCTGCTGAGTGTCGCGCGATATGGTGGCGCTGCCTTTTTATTCTTGTATGGTTTCTATGCGTTTCGTCGCGCATTCAAACCAGAGAGTCTGCAAGCTGAAGCTGTCAAACCTATGAGCCTGAAAGCCGCTTTGCTGATGGTCTTAGCGCTGAGTTTGCTGAATCCTCATGTCTATCTGGATACGGTGATATTACTCGGTAGTATTGGTGGGCAGTTACCTAACAGCCAGCCCGCTTGGTTTGCGATCGGCGCGTCTGCTGCATCCATTGTGTGGTTTGGTGGCTTGGCGTTTGCGGGTAAGAAGCTGGGGCCGTGGTTTGATAAGCCCAGCAGCTGGCAACGTCTGGACTTTTTGATTGGCGCGGTGATGTGGGCTATCGCGATAAACTTATTGTTCTTTGCATAAGCCCACATCTCCAACATGCAAGCAAATGATTAGAGCCGCGCCAGTAGCTCTTGCTTCTTTGCATCAAAGTCTTGCTGGCTGATGGCGCCACTGTCACGTAATTTGGCCAGTTTGGCGATCAGTTCGATGATGTCATCGGCTGTTTCCAGGTTCACCGGAGTAGTGCCTTGTGGGACTTCAGGCGCAACAGTTTTGGTAAACATTGGGTCAGCAAATGCAGGCTCAGAATGATTCGGTTCATTAGATAAAGGTGACTGGTCAACGTTATCTTGCCAGTCATTCCCGTTTGATTGCTCAGGTGTAAGGAAGTTATTTTGTACCGCAGGCGTCTCAATCCCTTGGCCTGAAACGATTGGCAATTGGTTCACAGAGATGGTGCCGAACTGGCTGGAAAACGTCAGCGAGTCATTCCCGCCTTGCTGCTGACTCACTCCACCAATATTGTGATTCAGCGTGTCATAAACGGTGACTTCGCCATTTAACTCAACGGCTAATCGACCCGGAAAAACAGCATAGCGAGTATTGTTTTTTGCCACCAGAGCTAAAGGGCGCTCCTAAATCAGCAGGCCACCATTGATTACTTCCGGCTGTGCCCGCTGGAATCACAGGGAATAACTGCATACTCGCGATAGCGTCTGACAGCTCGGAGCACAGATTATCGACGGTGTTACGCAGGCCGCTGTTAAACATATCGCCGACCATGGTCATGCCACCGCGCATCCATTGGCCGGAGCCGCCTAATTCGGGGCTATTGAACTGCGCCATACTGCCGCCACCATTATTGACCGCTAGCAACATATGCACCACGGCATCAGTACTGATGTTATAGCGACTGGCGAGGTTGTTCACTAGATTCTCACCGTCAGGGGTAAGCTTTTGCATGGGATATCCTTTTTATTGATTTGCTAAATGACAAGCTTGTTTGTCACTCTATGAAGAATGGCTAATCACGGAAGCAGCCAGTTCACAGTAACAAGTGTATATGGCCGTGATAATACACTAAGCGTCTGAAAATAGAGTGTGTTCATTTCGATTCTTGAGGGGAATGGTGTTACCAGAAAACTATTCGGCCAAATGGTTGATTAATTGATTTTTATCTGGGAATCTCCTTACTCGCCAAATAATTGTACTTGCGTAATTGATAATAAGATTCATGCAAGACAGGTGTTGTACGTACAGTTACTATATCGCTACATTTCTCTGGGGAACATGATGAAATACCAATTAGCCCAACTCAATTTAGCTAAGTTTCGCCTGCCAATGGAAAATCCGGTGAATGCTGATTTCGTTAATAACCTCGATGCGGTGAATGCCATTGCCGAAGCGCATCCAGGTTATATCTGGCGCTTAAAAGGCGAAGGGAATGATGCGACGGATCTGCAGGCTTATGACGATCCTAACATCATCGCCAACTTATCAGTCTGGGCTGATCTTGAGTCATTACTCGACTTCGTTTACAAAGAAGAAGCCCACAAGAATATCATGCGCCGCCGTCGGGAGTGGTTCGACAAAATGGAGTTTTTCATGGTGTTGTGGTGGGTGAAAGCCGGTGACGTCCCTAGTTTGCAGCAAGCTATAGACAAGCTGGAGTACCTCAAGGCTCACGGCCCGTCACCCGAAGCCTTTACCTTCAGAAATGACTTTCCGCCACCTCAGACAACTTAGGCCGGTGTGCTCGCAAAGGTGCTTGCTCGGTTAATTTAAATAATCAGCAAGCACTATTTTTGAGCAAAATACGTTTCATCAATACCAACGATAATGAACTCTGTACGGCGGTTTTTGGCGTGTGCTTCATCCGGGCATTTCACGTCATTTCCACAGTCGTTAACTAGTACCGTTTCACCATAACCTTTTGACTCAATGCGACTGCGATCAATCCCTTGTTGAACAATATAGCTAACAGCCGCATCAGCCCGGCGCTGAGATAGTTCCAGATTGTATGAGTCACTACCGCGTGAGTCGGCATGTGAGCCTAGCTCGATGGTGATTTGTGGGTTATCCATTAGGATATACAACACCTTGCGCAAGTTGGGCAGGGCGCTTTTTTTCACAGTTGCTTTGTTGTAATCATAATAGATGTTATCGACCTTAAACTTCTTACCCAGCTCGATTTTATCTAATAAGACCGATGCTCCAGAGATACCGCCCTGATCATTTAAGCTGACGCCACTAAAGCCAGAGAAACAGTATTTATCATTCTTTTGCAGTCGGTCATTACAGAAATTGATTTTAGCAAAGCGCTTTAAATGAAATGGGGACTCCAACACCACATCATATTCATAGCCTGAGGTGATATTGAGTTTATAATTGCCGTTTTGATCACTTCGGGTTGTGACTTGCTCGCCCGTCATGAGGTTTAGCATGGTGACTTTAAGCTTTTGTATCGGCTGGTTAGATTCGCGGTTCAGGGCTTTGCCGGTAAATACGAACTCCGAGTCTTCACCGCTCATGGACACCGTTAATTGCTCCGGCATATTGTTGCTTGCCATGGCGTTAGATAAGTCGATCTGCTGGGGGTAATAATCTGCTTTAGTGAAGCGTAAGGTGTACTGATCAGTTTCATTGAAGTCATGCTCAAACGAGAAAGCTTTACCGGCTGATGTTGTTAGTGTGTGCACAGCGTTACCTGCCACTTGCAACTCCACCTCAACGTCACCCAGTGATTCTCTGCTTTCAGAGTCAACGACGGTTCCTGATATTGTTCGGACAGCTGCTTGAGCCGGGACCATCATCGCTAACAGTAAAATGAAGCTGAGTAATTGCAACATGCGGTTTTTTGACAATCTTATATACGACATAGTGACCATTCTTTAGTAAAAATCAACACACCAGATTATTTGGCAGAGAGGTTAATTGGCTCCGCTGCACACTCGACTTCTTTCCACTCAAGCATGCCTCCCTTTTTAACCAACATGGTTTGCTCAATTTCCTGATACTCCGCAGGAATCTCAATAGCCTCAGCGACGGAGTCTCTGACTAAGGTTTGAACGGGCACGTCCTGAAACTCTGCGGCGACGCTGCGTTTGATTGCTTCCGCAGGTGTTGCGATGACTTGTCGAACCATTTCTTGCTTACGCTCAGGAATCAGCTTGTCGCGTGTGGTCTCTGGTGTCTTGACAATGACTTTGCTGACCTCGGTATACACTGCCGGGATCTGAACTTTTTTAACGGAAGCCGGCTGGTCAATCACTTTCACATCTACCGTTTTGTACTGTGCCGGCACTTCAACTTTTACAACTTTGGCCGGTGTTTTTAGCACTTTCCTAGTGATGGTTTTGTAGCTTGCGGGCACGGTCGTTTCAATGATGTCTGCATCTTTACTGAGTCGCTGCACCGGAATATCGCGCATGCTGGCAGGCTTAGGGTAGGACAGGACTTTTGCCGCTTTTTTAAGAACTTCTGATGAAGTCTTTTTAAATGAGGGTGGGTCGATCACTAAGCACGTAATCACACAATCCTGTGGTTGCACCGATCTACAATTCGGCACCTGCTCCTTTCGCCAGTGACTGCCTGCCTGTTTTGTCATAATGCTATCGACGGAGGTCTCATAAACGGCAGGTGTCAGAAAGTGTGAGGTAAAGGCATCTTTGGTCTTCACTGATTCTGTGTGATCCTCGAAGATGGCAGGGCTGACGGACAGATTCACGCTTTTTTCTTTAACTAATACCTTTTCTTCAACAGTTTCATACTGAGCCGGTATGAACTCCAGCTTGGTGTAAGCTTCTTTGACCAGTACAGAGGTTTGGACGGTTTTGTAGGTTTCCGGGATTATTTCTAGTTTGGTATAGCCTTCTTGCACTATGACTTTTTCAGTCACCGTCTCAAACACCACAGGAATCACTTCCGGGTCAATCCGGGACTCTTGCACATTGACGGCAATTGCCTGGTCTTTAAAAACCGCCGGAGTAATGCTGTAGTCACTAAAACCATCTTTTACTCTGACACGTGTAGTGTCCGTTTTAAAGCGAGGGTAGCTTATCTCATAGCTGGTACGGGCTTGTTTTGAGACGATTTTATTGGTGATGTTTTCGAACTCATCAACCGTGTATTCTGATTGATAACACTTCTGATCATCTGGCGACTTTTTAATGGGGCTGACACTCACAATTTGAGTATTTTCTGCGTAACTGACGCTGACAGGCAGCATCGCTAGTAAGGTATATAAGCTAATTGTCATTGCTTTGTAAGGCTTAAATACCGGACGAGTTTCTCTCAAAGACATGGGGGATATCCTTATCAATAAAACATCTGGTAGTGGGATGCGGATAGCGTTCCTTCGCTGCATCACTGAGTCTAGCTTAGTGCAAGAAACACACTTATGCCGCTCAATTTATAATGTAGCAGAGCTTCGGTGGATGCGTTCGCTCTTAATTTAAGCAGTCTGCTTTTTTGTTAATCAGATATCAGATTATTTGTAATTTATTCCGTCATATTCTACGTTGGTTTTAGCTAAGTGATTAAAAATAATGCGGTAATTGTTTTACTATGAATAAGCTTAGTGACGTTGATGATCAGGATTTTTAGACGAGTTTACCCTTTCATAAGCTATAGACGCGATGTTAGAAACTCGGTAGCCTTGCCATTCATATTTCTCATTTCAGATAGCAAATGCAAACACAACGTAGTGTTATTATAGGTGGCGGCCCGTCAGGGTTAATGGCTGCAGAGCAGTTAACTCAGGCAGGCTTTCAGGTTGACCTTTATGATGCAATGCCGTCGGTTGGTCGAAAGTTTCTTTTGGCGGGTATTGGTGGTTTAAATATCACTCATGCTGAGCCTTACGCAACATTTTGCACGCGCTATGAGGTCCATCAAAATACGCTGCAACCGGTGTTGGATGCATTCACGCCTGATGACCTCAGAGCGTGGTGTAGTGAGCTTGGTGTTACTACCTTTGTTGGCACATCCGGGCGGGTCTTTCCGGAGGAAATGAAAGCTGCCCCTTTATTGCGTAAATGGCTGACAAGATTGAGAGAGAATGGACTGACTATTCACCCGAAACACCGTTGGCTGGGCTGGGATGACCAGGGAAGGATTATCCTGAAATCACCAGAGGGAGAGCTGAAGCGAGACTATGATGTCCTGATTCTGGCACTGGGCGGTGGCAGTTGGAAAAAGCTCGGTAGCGACGGTCAATGGCTGTCTCTATTAGAAGCTCAAGGCATTAGCACCACACCACTGCTGCCCAGTAACTGCGGACTTTTAAGTGATTGGAGTGATCACTTGATACAAAAATTCGCTGGCTCACCGCTAAAATCAGTGGCACTTCGCTTTACAGATGCAGATGGTGTTGAGGAGAGGCGAATGGGGGAGTTGATTCTCACTGAACGCGGTGTCGAAGGAAGCCTGATCTATGCTTACTCCGCGCGGTTCCGTCGTATGATCCTGGCGCAGGGTGAAGCCACTTTTTATCTGGATGTCTGCCCGAATCATCCTCTGGAAAAGTTAGTGACTATTCTTAAGTCCAAACCTAAAAGTAAAACACTCAGCACGTTTCTAAAGAGCCGTTTGAAACTTGATGGAGCGAAACGTGCGTTATTGTTTGAGGTGTTGCCTAAGCAAGACGTGAATAATCCTGATGTATTAGCCCGTGCATTGAAGAATATCCCCATTACAGTGACTGCGATGACGCCCATTAACGAAGCCATCAGCACCGCGGGCGGGGTGACGAGAGACGCACTGGATGAGCACTTCATGCTGAAGCAGAAAGCAGGGGTGTTTTGTACGGGTGAAATGTTGGATTGGGATGCACCGACAGGTGGCTACCTGCTAACGGCCTGTATGGGACTTGGCAAGCAAGCAGGGCTCGGTGCCGTGAAATGGTTAACGGATACACCAGCGAAGGTAACGGAATAAGCGTTAAGCAGGTAGGGCTGCCTGATGAAGTTGCGGGTCATGATTACCGTTAAACTGCCGCAACTCCTTGGTAAAGTCAGGCACTGATAACGGTTTGGACCATAAATAGCCTTGCGCATAATCACACTGTAGATCAACAAGAATCTGCTTCACATCCTCTGACTCAACACCTTCGGCCACAACACGCAGATTCAATATTTGCGCCATTTGAATCACCGCTTTGACGACGGCTAAATGATCTGAGGATGTATTAACCTGAGCGATAAACGACCGATCTAGTTTGATGGTATCAACCTTAAAGTTGATCAGATAACTGAGGTTAGAATAGCCTGTACCGAAGTCATCAATTGATAATTTTATACCCAGGTTCTTCAGGGATTTCAGTTGCGACTTCACTGTCTTGTTATCCTGCATTAACACATGTTCGGTTAACTCAATTTCCAAACATTGAGCAGGTAGTCCGCTTGTTTCCAGCGCATTGGCTACCAGATAAATAAAGTTGCTACGCATGAATTGTACCGAGGATACATTTACTGAAATAGACATGTCTGTGAAGCCGTCGTCATGCCAACCTTTACAGATACGGCATGCCTCTTCGATACACCACTTGCCGATATCGTGAATCATCAGCGTTGATTCCAGAATCGGGATAAACTCATCAGGCTGGAGATTGTAAGGGTTGTTTCTGTTCCAGCGCACCAGCGCTTCGGCACTGTTCATTTTACCGGTGGTGAGGTCAATCTTTGGTTGAATACTGAGATCCAGCAAATTGTGTTCAATAGCATCCTTCAAGTCATTCAGTATCGATGTTTTTCGCAGTGTTTCCTCGTGTAGGGTCTCTGAGTAATAGCTAAAGGTATTTTTCCCTGACTGCTTGGATTTATACATCGCGATATCAGCTTTCTTGCGAATATCATCAAAGTCAGTGCCATTTTCTGGCGTTACTGCAATGCCCACAGAGCCTGTCATGCGGACAGTGGTATTGCCGATGTGATAAGGTGTTGTGATGACCTTGAGTACTTCCTCGGCATAATAATCTATATCAAATTTATCATCGCGCTTGATGATCAGTACAAACTCATCTCCCCCAAGGCGACACGCAACATCGCATGGACGTAGCAGCTGGCTTAGTTCATCTGAGATGCCGATGAGCAGCTCATCTCCGGCATTATGACCGAAGGAGTCATTAACGTTTTTGAAGTTATCAAGATCCAGAAAAAACAAAATGATGCGCTCATCATCAGATTTTCGGTTGTTAATAGCGTTGGTAAAATGAGACTCACAAGCTGGCTGATTTAACAGACCTGTCAGAGCATCGCGCTCCACCATTAGCTGGATTGTCTCACGTGACTTGATCACTTTCTGATTCTCGTCATTGAGCTGCCCCAATGTGGTATTCATATCCGAACTGACAGACCAGGCCACATAAGCAGATAGTAATGTTAGCATCACCACATCAAACACTTGCTCATAGCCCAAAGGTGGCAATGGGTGTGCTGCTGTGCCGTTAATAGTGGTGATGCCCAGGTATAAAACGACGGCAATAATATAGACAAGAATGGATAGGAATACTTTGTAACCACCCAACAATGCTGAGAAAACTATCAAGATAGGGTAGGCCACTACCGACGAATCTCGCAGGCCACCACTTAGCCATGAAATATAAGTGACACTTAGCGTAACAGACCACAACACAATGGCTCTGGCTGTGTCCTCTTTGTCGATTTTGATCAGGTAAAACGCCAGTAAAATAGAGCATATCATAGCGCCAAGAATGACCACGGGGCGTGTAATTTCACCACCTGCACCTATGAAAATATTGATCATGAACAGGCTTGATAATAGCAACGTTCCCCAGAGTAGCTGGCGAAATTTCTTGATCAGAAACTCGTTTTTATCATCGAAGCGATAGTGACTTATTTTCATAATTATTCTTTGCCGACACGCTGGGATTGCATGATCAGCAAGCCCACAAATTATTTTAATTATTGGGTGCAATACTTACACTTCGCTGTCTGTAACTCAACGTATTTTAGATGAAGTGTTTATGAAATTAGGCCTTTGATTTATTCAGGCTATGCGGACTCTAGGTGTACAAATTGGGGTAATCAGATAGGGCGCGTGAGTTGGATTCAGCCGAAGCGTTGCATTGAGCTATTCATACTGCTGTTAATACGTGAAACCTCAGATAAATACTCACTCTCAGCAACCGCTTTAGCCCATAGATAGCCTTGTCCGTAATCACATTTCAAATCGATTAATGCTAGCCTCACGTCATCCGTTTCCACACCTTCGGCAACGACTTGTAAATTAAGAATATGCGCCATCTCTATCATCGCGTTAACCACGGCGTAGTGTTCGGATGATGTATTGATTTTAGCAATGAATGACCGGTCCAGTTTAATGCTGTCGACCTTAAAGTTAATCAAATAACTCAGGTTGGAATAACCCGTCCCAAAGTCATCAATAGACAGATAAATTCCTATCTCTTTGAGTGCTTTGAGTTGGCTTACAATGATGTCGTTATGTTGAATCAGTACGTGCTCAGTCAACTCAATTTCCAGAAACTCTGGCGCTAGTCCGCTCTCTTCCAGTGCTTTGGATACGATGCCGGTAAAGTTGCTGCGCATGAATTGTACCGAAGACACATTAACAGCAATCGACATATCGCTAAAACCAGCATCATGCCAACGGCGGCAGATCCGACAAGCTTCTTCCAGACACCACTGACCGATTTCATGAATCAGCTCGGTGGACTCAATGACCGGAATAAAATCGCCGGGTGTAAAGTGATTCGGATTACCACGGTTCCAGCGCAGTAATGCCTCAGCGCTTTCAACTTTTCCGGTTGATAGATTGATTTTGGGTTGCAGGTGAAGGTCGAGTAAACCTTGTTCAATGGCTGTTTTTAAGCCACTGACAATCGCCGATTTATTTAAGGTTTCCTCATGCAACTGTGCGGTGTAGTAGCTGAATATATTTTTGCCGAGTTGCTTGGACTTGTACATCGCGATATCGGCTTTTGTCAGTATCTCGTCGAAGTCTGCGTTTTCATCTTCCTTGATGGCAATACCGATTGAGCCAGTCAGGCGTACAGTGGTGTCATTGATAATAATAGGTTTGCTCATGGCTTTTAAAATACTATCCGCAAAGTCATTAATATCGAATGACGCATCGCGTTTGATAATCATAACGAACTCATCACCGCCTAAGCGACACGCGATATCAGTTGATGCAATAAGTGATTTTAGCTCCGCTGCAATGGCAATTAACAATTCATCACCGGTGTTGTGGCCAAAGGAGTCATTCACCGATTTGAAATCATCCAGATCGATAAAAAACACAGCGATTTTGTCAGGTGTTGACGAGAGATTATCGAGCAGCGTGTTGTAATGAGAGTCACAAGCAGGGCGGTTAAACAAACCCGTTAAGGAATCACGCTCGACAATAAGCTGTATGGTTTCACGGGACTGAACGACTTTGTGGTTTTCGTCATTCAGCCGGATCAGTGTATCGTGCAAATCACTGTTGACAGTCCAGGCCCCATAAGCCGCAATGAGAGTGATCATAATGGCATCAAAGACTTGCTCCCAATCCGTTGGTGCAACCGGGTTGGGATACCATCCATAGATACTGTTAGCCCCCATCAGCACAATTGAGAGCACCAGAAAGCTGACCACCGGCAGGAAAACTCTGACTCCACCAATGAGTATGGTATACACCACAAGAATCGGATAACTCATCATCGTGGTATCGCCAATACCACCGTTTAACCAGGTCATGTAGACAATACTGAGCACTAATGCCGTTAGTACCATGGATCTGGCAAAGTCTTCCTGACCTGTCTTTATAAGGCGAAATGAGTAGAGCATGATTGCTGCAACGGTCAAAATAACGGTAAAGCTGATTGGCTTTGATTCGCTATCGCCCAGATAGATATTGAGTAAATTGAATATCGTCAGAAAGAGCAACGCCCACATAAACTGCTGGAAGCGTTTAACCGTAAAAATATCTTTTTCGGAAGGGCGTTGGTCATTTTTTGTCATATATTATCGTTGTTATCTCACCGCACAGGGAGGGGAGGTATATGAATTTTGCCTTAATAGTTATAAACAATAATTACACTATGTTGTGCGTGTTTCAATCTATTTTGTATGATTTATGCGCTTGTTTAGCGGGTGTTCCTGATGGAATATGGGGGCGGCTACTGATGTTTCAGTCCAGTGGCATTTTAGTGTTTGGTGATCCTAAAAAGCCTGCTTCGATTGCTCAAGCAGACCTCAGTTCTATCGCTGATTTATTAGCCGAGGCTCAGAAGCTATATGACAGGCTTCCATTGACGGTATCAATTTCGGTATCACCTATTTCATAACGCGTTGCGTCCAGGCGTAATGTTAATCGGGAAGACACCTGATAATCGACACCTATTCCATAGATCATATCCGTATCACCAACATACACATCATAATATTGACTCCGGTATGGAACGCTGATGTCCCAATCCCAGTAACCGACTTTCGCGTAAGCAGACATTCTGGATGTGATTGGTAGCTTGGCAAGCACTGCTACGTCTACACCTGTAAAGTCAGCAACATCACCTAGCAGATCATCCATCGGCAATACACTTACACCGGCTTCAACCGCAAAGTAGCGATTCAATTGATAACCCAGATGAGCGCGGATATTGGTATCTTCAAAGCGCTCATCACCATCGACTGAGGTTAGTTCTGAGCTACCAAAGCCGAAACCAGCATATCCGCCGCGATCTTGTGAGACACGGGGGGCGCTTCGTGGTGCAGCGTATGAATTACTAACCGGTGTGACATACAGATCATTCGCTGGTGCACCGTAAGTATCATAAACCGGACCGACATACGGTGAGGCGATGCTTGCACTGGTTGATAGCGACAATAGCAAACCTACTGAAAGCGACTTTAGCTTAACCATAGAAAAACCTTATTGAATTAGAAAATTGCAATATATTGGGCAAGCTGGGAAAAATCTGTCTATTTAGGACGGTTGGTAGGCAGTGAGGTTATGAATGGGGAGTGAACGGAGAGGTTCACACTGCGCCAATTTTTTGCCTATAATCCGGTATGTCAGAAATCCCACCAGTTTTTATCAGTTATGCCCGTGATGGTGCTTGCGGTCAGGCACTTGCGCGTGAGTTATACCTGCGTTTGAACGATGAGCAGATCGCGGCGTTTATTGATGAGCATGCAATACGTTTAGGCAGTCGCTGGATCAGGCGGCTTTCTGACGGTGCTGAACACTGCAAAGTCATGTTATCCGTAGTGTCACCGGCTTCTCATGACCGCCCTTGGGTGGAGAGAGAATTCATTATGGCAGAGCGGGTGGGCGCTTTGGTGATACCTGTTCTGGCCAGTGACGGTGATTTGCCGTTTCAAATGTGTGACCTTCAGGGGATCAATTTCTATGGTGAGCACAAAGCATCGAATTGGCCTCTTTTGCTGAGTGAGATTAAATCTGCACTCGGCATTAGTGAAGATATACAGCAACAAAAGCGCCAAACCGAACTCACCTACCTACACCACTTACTCCAAAACAACGACGAACGCGCCGTTGCCTTTGCCGGTGAAGTCTACGCCCCATTAGCAGTCAAACACCGCAAAGAACGTAAGCGCATAGCCGCTGCAGCCATGTCGCCACGCCTGCGCCACCGCAAGCAAAACCGCTATGACGAGCCACAGGAACTCCAAGGCGAATGCACCGAGCACCATGACATTATTGAGGCGTTTAAACAGCACAAGCGGCTGGTGATTTTAGGGGAGCCGGGTGCAGGCAAAACCTTTTCATTATGGCGAATTGCAGCCGAGCAGGCGACGCTGGCGCTGAAGGATGACACACAGCCAATGCCTGTTGTGGTGCCGTTGAATCGTTGGGATGACCCGGAGCAAACTTTACAGGATTTTGTGCTGGTGCAGATGGAAGATCTGTCCGGTGAGTTTACCAGTTTGCATCAGGCAAAGCGTTTAATGCCATTGTTTGATGCCCTGAATGAAATCCCGTTTGACCAGCGCGAGGCCAAGCTACCGCAGGTTCGGCAATGGTTAAAAGACTACCCCTGTGACACGGTGCTCGTGACCTGCCGCCAACGCGATTATCGCGGGCCATTGGATCTGGAATTAAACCGACTCACCATTGAACCGCTTGACCCACCGAGAGTGTACGACTTCCTGAAAAAATACTTTAGCGGTGGTGAGGAGCAGCAGGCGCTGGCAGAACAGCTATTTTGGCAACTCGCCGGTGGTGATGGCATTCGTCACACTTGGGAAGCATGGAAAAAGCAGGGTTATGAGGCTCATTGGGATGACTTTTGGACGCTAGAGGAAGTGCCGGAGGATTGGAAAGATGAAGACGGTCACAATGCTTTGTCATGGCTCGATAGTTCACGCAAAACATGTCTGGCCGACCCACGCAGCTTAATGAAACTGGCATCCAACCCCTATCTGCTAACCCAGATTGTGCATATTTACAGCGACCAGCAGCAGCTACCGGAAAGTCGTATCGCGTTGTTTGGCGAGTTTGTGGAGGACTTGATTTATCGGGAGATTGAAGCGCGACCGGAAAACCACTACCCCAAGGCGCATGAGGAAACCTTACAGGCAGAGCTGAAACAGCTGGCATGGCAACTCCAAAGTCGCAGTGGTTCCTTGCAAGAAGCACGCACGATTTTACCTCGGGCGGATGCCGAAGCGATCATGCCGCTAGAACGTTTGGAGTTTTCGGCTGCAGCCAGTTTATTGGAGCTGACCATAGACAATGTGCGCTTTTCCCATCAGTTATTGCAGGAGTTTTTCACCGCACAGAGTTTTGAGGCGCATATCGCTAAGGGCCTGGAGGCCACCGCGCTGTGGTCAGCGGAAAACTGGTGGGAAGCTAATGGTTGGGAAGAAGCCGCGAAGCTGGCAGCGGAGTATCAGGCAGACCCCTCTGCGTTTTTGCATTGGCTAGCGGCGGGTAACCCGCGGTTGGCGGCAGAAATCGCGCGGGATCAAGGCTATTTGCCGCAAAAGGAAACGTTGTTTGCAGACTACCGAGAGCGCTGGCAAACGGCGATTACTGATGTGGAACGCTACCCGCACCCGCATGAGCGCCATGCTATTAGCACGGTATTAGCTTGGTTAGAGTGGGATAATCGCGCGGGCATTGGCCTTAATGAACAAGGCTTGCCGGATATCCATTGGCTGGAAGTACCGGAGGGTGAATTTATTTACGGGGAAGGTGATGCGCAGCAAACGCTGCATCTGGATACCTTTTATGTGAGTCAGTACCCCGTGACCAATGCGCAATTTAAAGTGTTTGTGGAGTCGGGCGCTTATGACGACCCGCAGTGGTGGGAGGGGTTGGAAAAGGAAGATGAACCGCCCGAGCACGCATGGACAGAATCAAACCGGCCTGTTGATAGCGTGAACTGGTACGATGCCATTGCTTATTGTCGCTGGTTATCCGCTCAGACAGGCTTGGATATTCAACTGCCGACGGAGCAGCATTGGGAGAAAATGGCGCGAGGGCCTGAGGGCTTGGAATATCCTTGGGGTAAAGATTATGTGTCGGGGAATGCGAATATTAATGAAGGTAGTAAGGGTAAATACTGTTTGAGGGAGACATCAGCCGTTGGAATGTACGCTCGCGTTCATTCACCCTTTCAAGCAATGGATACCAGCGGTAATGTTTGGGAGTGGTGTATTAATAAATATGATGATTCTGAGGTCACCACTATAGATCGGTCAGATGACTGGCGTGTTGTTCGCGGCGGCGCTTGGAACTCCGATCCTGAGGGTTGTCGTTCCGCTTTCCGCTACTTCTGGCGTCCTCAGAGTCGGGGCAACTTTCTGGGTTTTCGTTTGTTGTGTTTTTCCTCTCCCATGACTGACCACTGATCAACTGGGCACTGTACCCCTGTTCCGCCGCGCAGCGGCGGACGAAAATTTTTTAGTGTTTGAAGGGGCGTAAAATATGCTTACGTAGTCCCCAGCTATCGGCGTAGCGCACGTGATTAATCCAACCCTGCACACAGGCATCAAACTCCGCAAAGCTGATTTTACCCTGCTGCCATTCATCATATTTCTTTCCTAAATGGCGTGATGCATGGACAACTTTTCGAGATTTTAAGCGCTTATGGCTTGGATAAATGACAAAGCCTAACCACGGAATACCCGTGGAACAAGGCGTGACTTGTGCGGCGTGTTCGTGAATTCTTAAGCGTAATTGCGCCAAAAAATCAATAACCTCACGCTTCCACTGCCAAAGCTGTGCTTTAGAGTCTGAGAACAGTGCAAAATCATCGACGTACCTCAAATATCCCCGACATGAAAGGCCACGTTTAACGAACAAATCCAGAGGGTGAAGATAGCAGTTTGACCAGAACTGGGAAGTCAGATTGCCAATCGGTAAGCCCTTGGGTCTCATTGCTGACAGTAAATCATCTCCCGGAAAATAGTGAGGCTCATGATCTTGTTGATGCACATGTTTGCCACTCTCGAGAACAACCCGGATAAGCTCAGTAACTTTTTCATCCACGATCTGTTTGCATAAGAAGTCATTCAGTATTTGATGATCCAATGAAGGAAAGTGTTTAACAATATCCATCCGCAACACATAGCGGTATTGTTTTGAAAAGTGTTGAAACCGATTAATGGCCTTATGCGTTCCTTTTCCAACACGGTTTGCGTAGCTGTCCGCAATGAAAATCTTTTCGAAGCATGGCTCTATCATATTGCACAGAGCATGATGTACCACTCGATCCCGAAACGGTGCTGCGCTGATTTTTCGACACTTAGGTTCGTGAATGTAGAAATGCGTATAGGCACCCGGTTGGTAACTACCTGCCCGTAACTGCGCCTGAAGTAATAATAATTCGTCGGCCAGTTGGTGTTCAAAGGAGGCAGCCGCGTGTTTGCTGCGCTTTCCTTTAGCCGCTTTTTTCCATGCCTGTAGTAAATTGTCCCACTGAGTAATTTCATACAAACTAAGTGAGGAAAGTGGAATGGCTTCTGACATGATAATTCTGAGTAAGACCTTTAATTTACTGGAATGGCTACTTCCAAAAGCAGAAAAATTTCCAAAACTGTACCGCTTTACAGTAACGCAACGATTAATGAATGCTGCATTGGATTTTCAGGATTATCTGTTTGAAGCCCAGAGCATGCGGGGAAAAGCACGTCAGTTGCAGCTTCAGAAGTGTGATGCTGCATTAAATAGGCTTAGATTGTACCTAAGACTCGCAAACCATTGGCAATGGCTGAGCACAGGTCAATATGAACATGTGAGCCAAATGGTTGCGGAAATTGGCCGCTTGCTGGGAGGCTGGATAAAACAAAACACGAATAAATGAGGCATTCCGGGAACAAATCCAGGGAATGCCTCGTTTCTATAGGTGCCTGACAATCATAGATTGTGCAGACCGGATCAATCCGCGCCATTTATCAACCTTTCCATGCGCTTTACAAACCGTAATCGGCAAAGCCTGTCATCTCGAAAGGTGGGAGAAATGTGAGAGGAAAAACACAACAAACGAAAACCCTGATTGTTGTTTCGATTCTGTGGATGCCTGTTGTTGCGGTAAGCGGAACGACAATTCTCTGTATTGTTGTTCCAAGCGCCGCCGCGAACAACACGGCCACAGCCTTTATCCCGGACAACCCGATCCCGAAGGACAAGTACCACTTTATCAAATAACCCTCGTATTGAAAAAATTTTCGTCCGCCGCTGCGCGGCGGAACAGGGGTACAGTGCCCAGTTGATCAGCGGTCAGTCATGGGAGAGGAAAAACACAACAAACGAAAACCCAGAGCGTCGTGCCGATACAGAGGATGCCTGTAGAGGCGGAAAGCGGAACGACAATACTCAGCAAGGCCGTTCCAAGCGCCGCCGCGAACAACACGCCAGTCATCTGACCGATCTATAGTAGTGACCTCAGGGTCATCATATTTATTGACACACCATTCCCAGACATTGCCACTTGTATCCATTGCACCACAAGGCGTTTTTGTTTGGGTGTAAATACCCACTGCAGAGGTTTCCTTGAGGTAGTAGGGGCCATCTTTTTTCCATACCTCATCAACATTCGCATTACCCGATACATAGTCGGCTCCCCATGGATATGCTAACCCCTCAGCACCACGCGCCATTTTCTCCCAATGCAGCTCGGTCGGCAGTTGAATATCCAAGCCTGTCTGTGCCGATAACCAACGGCAATAGGCAATGGCATCGAACCAGTTCACGAGCTCTACAGGCCGGTTTGATTCCGTCCATTCATGTTCAGGTGGTTCGTCTTCCTTTTCCAAACCTTCCCACCACTGCGGGTCATCATAAGCGCCCGACTCCACAAACACTTTAAACTGCGCATTCGTCACGGGGTATTGACTCACATAGAAGGTATCCAGATGCAGCGTTTGTTGTGCATCATCTTCGCCGTAAATAAACTCACCCGCCGGCACTTCCAGCCAATGAATATCCGGCAAGCCTTGCTCATTCAGGCCAATCCCCGCGCGATTATCCCAACCTAACCAAGCCAGCACTGTACTAATCGCATGGCGCTCATGCGGGTTAGGGTAGCGTTCCACATCGGTGATTGCTGCTTGCCACTGCGCTTTGTACGTTGAAAACAGCGCCTGTTTTTGATCCAGTAACTGTTGTTCCCGTGCTATTTCAGCGGCTAAGCGCGGTTGCCCTTCCGCCAGCCAATGCAGAAACGGAATCGGGTTGTCGTCGTAATCGGCTGCGAGTTTTGCCGCTTCCTCCCAACCATTCGTCTCCCACCAATTTTCCTTTAACCAAAGCTCGGAGGCTTTTAAACCGTTGGCAATGCGCGCCTCAAAGCTCTGTGCGGTAAAGTATTCTTGCAGCAGTTGATGAGAAAAGCGGACGGTTTGATTCGTCAATTCCAATAAACTGGCGGAGGCAGCAAACTGCAACTGGTCCGGACTGATGAGTTGGTGTTTTGCAACCTCATCCCGACTGAGCGTGGTGCGTGCTTCATCGGCACCGGCATGACCCTGAAGCTGCCAGGCCAAACGTTTCAGGCTATCTAATAGTGCCTCCTGATCCGGAATGGCGGGCTTGGCTTGTACCTTCTCATGGTCCTTGACTTCCCGCCGCAGTAAATCAGAAACAAAAGAATCAAATAATTGATAGCGGCTGCTCGGCAGTTGCTGATCGCGGTGATAAATCGAGACGATCAGGTTTAGCAGATAAGGGTTTTGCGCCAGTTTCATAAGGCGGCGTGAGTCTGAGAAATAATCACTGGCGGGGTGATCTTTGCCTGCCCAATACCAATCATCCGGCAGCTTTTCTTCCCAGAAATTATGACGGTCGGGCGGTGTATAGGGTTTCCATAAATGATTAAGACGTTTACAAGTACCTATGACACGTTCTTTGGTGTTTGAGTAAAGCCAGCGGTTACCCAAAGTGCTGTGTAATCGAACTTTCCATTCCGGCCGATCATCCTGCCAATGCTCCCAGGCTTGCTGCATCGACTCACCACCCGCCAGTTCCCAGAATAATTGTTCAGCAGTTTGCTGGCCTTGTGGGCTTCCCTGAAACAAAATACCAAAGTATTGACACAGAAAGTCATGCACGCGGGGCGGGCTGAGTGGTTCGATGTCCAAGCGATCCAGTGCCTGCACCAAGTCGCCGCCATAATCGCGCTCGCGACAACTCAGGAGTAAATGGGAAAATTTCTGATTAATCCATGTTTTGACCTGCGGCAGCTTTTGCGCACGTTGATCAAACGGGATTTCATTTAAAGCATCCAGCAATGGCAGTAAGCGGCCTGCCTTAAACAGCGCCGGATAATAGGGGGCTAAGCTACCCATTTGCTGTAACACAAAGCTATCCAGACTTTGGTTTTCATCCGTCCATTTATTCAGGGGGATGACCACGGGAATCGCCGCGTTTTCATCAGTTAGTGCTTTATTGGCGGACTCTGCTGCGATTTTCCATAACGAAAACGTTTTACCCGCACCGGGTTCGCCCAATATCACCAGTCGCTTGTATTGCCGGAAAGCACTGATCAGGTCATCACAATAGGTAGACTCTCCTTGTATTCGCTCATGCGCCTCATCCGGACTATGATGCGACTGATGTTTGAAGCTGCTGGCCATAAACATATTGGGAATGCGCTTACCGTCGCTCTGAAAATCACCGGATAGTGTGATGTAGTTGTTTTGGGTGAATTGAGCGTGTTCTGCATCTAATAAGGTGCCGAGGTAGGCGAGTTCTGTGTCTCGCTGGGAGCCTCCGCTAGTAACGGCTTGGGCGGTTTCTGTGCTTGCCGGATATTCGGGTGCTTTTATCTCAGCAAGTGGAGGGAGAGGGTTGTATCGTTTGCCTTTGATTAAGTCTGCAAGCACATAAAAGTCAGAAGGTACTTTGTAAACATTACGGTCGCAAAGCTCCTCAGTAACGTGCTTCAACTCTCCATTGTCACATATCACAGGAATAAACTTATTGGTTGTAAAGTATTTTTGGTAGAGCAGTTGTGAAATGACAACGCCTTCATATCCGACACCATTACCACCGATATCAACATTGCGCTCATAACGGTCTTTGTATGTCGGAGTAAAAATCATAATCACTGAGTCGGACTGATTCACGCCGTCACGCATCCATTTTATCCACCCTTCGGGAGGATTGCCGGGTTCAAAGTGTTGATCTAGTTCACAGTCAATGTTTTTCTCTTTGCGGAATCGCTCTGCCAGATCCAGCACCATTTTCTTGTGTTCTGGCGAGTCATGACTGTAGCTAATAAAGAGTTTTGGTGGGGTTGGCATTCAGGCAGCTTCTCTGTACAAAAAGGCAGCTGAATTAATAGCAGAAAATCGGCCAAGAGGGAATTGTTTCCGTTTATAAACGCCCACGCTTGGGTATTCGTTCTCGCGCCTCCAACTCCCGAATTGACCTCGGCTCCGGCAATGCCATCAACTCGTGAAACTGCGGTAATGATGATAGTACTTGCGCAATCTTTAATAGGTGTTCCAAAGAGATTTTGCCATGCTGCTCAAAGCGTTGGATAGAACCCAGACTCACGCCAGAGTGCTCCGCCAGTGATTTGCGACTCATGTTTTGAGAAAGCCTTAATTGCTTGGCATTTTGCGCAATGCGCTGTTCAACTTCGTGGGGCGTGTAAATATTAACTGATAACATATTGTTGATTATAGTTTATTTCAGCCGTTAAAAACTAATATATTATCAGTTAACTTTTGTGACTTTATGCCCTACAGCGAAGATATATTCTGCATTAAAACCGTTCTCCACGGCTAAGCAAGCTGCGTTCTACGAACTCCTTAGCCCGTAAGTTCCATAAAATTTTTATTTTCCTTAATAAAAAATGAACCTTTTTCAAAACCCCTTGCGCTTTTAGAGATAAGAGAACAACAAAGTAGCTTTTAATCAAATTAATAATGTTAAATGACTTAAAGTTGAGGGATATAATTATGAATACGGTCACTAAATTAGCAATGATCGCCATCACTGGTTCACTTTTAATGCCTATGGCAGCCATGGCCAGTGATAAATGTAAGAACATTGATATCACGGTGCAAAACAAGACTGGCAGCGAGATTCGCGTGAAGAAGATCAAACACTATGATTACGACAAGTCTAAATGGCGCAGTAACTTTAACGTGTCGAATAAGATCTCAAACAACTATCAAAAGACGTACACCAAGAACCTGCAGTATGTGAAAAATGATGAAACTATGGTTGCGGTTTACTACTACAACTTCCGCACCGGCAACAACAGCTGGGCGTATGGCAGCAAGTTTGTCTGCAATACCAATGACAATGTGACGGTTGTGGTGAATTAATGCAGACAGCGTTAACAACGATTTCAACCCATCAGCCCACTTAGGATTCGTCCGGTGGGCTTTTTTGCTTCAAGAATGACACAAACTCTTGATTCGCCACCGATAACTGCCGCTTCTTTGACCACGCCAAACTCAGTGATAATTGTTGTGGCGTATCAAACGGAACCCCCACCACGCCCGGTTCCGCATCCACCGCTACTTGCAGGGCTAGTGTCACGCCTTCACCAGCTCGAACCAGCTGAATGATCATCCCCAACAGATCAGTTTCCACGGCAATATCTGGTGTGTGCTGATGTGTCTCATGAAGCTTCATGCTCAGTTGACGCAGGTAGTAATTTTGCCGATATAAAACCAATCGCTGTTGGCAATATTCATCCTCTGAAATCGACTGTCGTGAGGCTAAGGGGTTATCTTCAGCAACACACACCACAATTGCTTGATCACATAGCTTCAGTGAATCCTGTTGATCAGTTAGCCCCTGCGTGTTCACCACGCCCATATCGATATCACCGTTATCAATCCGCTCTAAAACACGCTCAGTACCTTCGGTAATAATCCGAAAATCAATATCAGGGTATTGCTGTTTAAACTGCCGAATCAGCGGTGGGAAGAAGTAGCTGCCCATCATCGCGGTCGTGCTAAAGCTGACTAATCCGGCGCTGAGGTTATTCAGCGCGGCCATGTCCTGCTGCGCTTCCTGAAACTGCCGCAGAATTGTCGCGGCATGCTTGTATAAACGTTCACCTTCTACAGTGAGTCGGATCTGCCGTTCGCGTCGGTCAATCAGTAGCAAGCCCAGCTCATCTTCCAGCTTACGCACTGCCACACTCACAGCGGATTGTGCGATATGCAGTTGCTCCGCTGCCTGACTAAAACTGCCGAGCAGGGCCACGGTATGAAATATTTCCAATTTTCTCTTATCCATAAAACATACCAAAACCATATAAAGTATATATTTTAAATATAGTAAAGGATGGCGTACAGTTAGCCCATCTTTAAATGAATACAGGCAGGCATGACATGAGCAGCGACTGGGGTAAATTTGACTGGCAGGATCCTTTTTTATTACGCGACCAGCTGAGCGAAGAAGAGGTGATGGTGATGGATACCGCCAACGCTTATGCTCAGGAAAAGCTTGCGCCGCGTGTTCGTGAATCATTCCGCAGCGAGACCACAGATCGTGAAATCTTCAATGAGATGGGTGAGTTAGGACTACTTGGCCCAATGATTGAAGGCTACGGTTGTTCGGGTGTTAGCTCTGTCTCCTACGGTTTGATTGCACGTGAAGTGGAACGTGTGGACTCTGGTTACCGCTCGATGATGAGTGTGCAATCAAGTCTGGTGATGTACCCAATTTACACTTACGGCAGTGAAGCGCAGCGTGAAAAATACCTGCCAAAGCTGGCGACAGGTGAGTGGGTCGGTTGTTTTGGTTTGACGGAGCCAGATCACGGCTCTGATCCCGGTGGAATGAAGTCTCGCGCCAAAGCTACTGATGGCGGTTATATCCTAAACGGTGCGAAAATGTGGATTACCAATTCACCCATTGCTGACGTGTTTGTGGTGTGGGCTAAAACTGAAGACGGTGTGATTCGTGGCTTTATTTTAGAAAAAGGCATGGAAGGTTTAAGCGCGCCAAAAATCGAAGGCAAGCTGGCATTGCGTGCATCGGTTACCGGTGAAATCGTGATGCAGGATGTGTTTGTACCTGAAGAGAATTTATTGCCAAATGTTGAAGGTTTGAAAGGCCCGTTTGGTTGCCTGAATAGTGCACGTCTTGGGATTGCTTGGGGCGCATTAGGTGCGGCGGAAGATTGCTGGTTGGCGGCACGTGAATACACGATGGGTCGCACGCAGTTTGGTCGGCCTCTGGCGGCGAATCAATTGATTCAGTTTAAACTGGCGCAGATGCAGACGGATATCAGTATTGGATTGCAGGGTGTTTTACGCGCTACACAGTTGAAAGATCAGGGGCGTTTAGCACCAGAGTTGATCTCGATGATGAAGCGTAATAACTGTACTAAAGCTTTGGATATCGCTCGTACTGCGCGTGATATGCACGGTGGAAATGGTATTTCCGATGAGTATCCGGTGATGCGCCATATGCTGAATCTGGAAGTGGTGAATACCTATGAAGGGACTGCGGATATCCATGCGCTGATTTTGGGTCGCGCACAAACCGGCATTCAGGCGTTCTTTTGATTTAGTTGGGTCGCGTTCCGGTATTAACGTTGCTTCGACCCTCGCAGGCTCGGAAGGTCTACACAACGTTAGTACCGTAACGCTCTATGCCAAGCTTAATCAATTGTGTTTTGAGAGGTGAGGCTAACCCAGTCTCGTTCCTGGAAGGCTCAATCAGTGTATTTTGGAAGGTGGGAATTTAAATGTCGGATGTAAATAATCAAGCAATGGCGCCGCTTTCAGGGTTGAAGGTCATTGATATGAGTCGTATCCTAGCTGGGCCGTGGGCGGGTCAGGTATTGGCTGATTTAGGCGCGGATGTGATTAAAATCGAGCGTCCAAAAGTTGGTGATGATACGCGCCATTGGGGGCCTCCGTACCTAAAAGATCGTGATGGTAATGACACGAGGGATGCGGCTTATTTCTTTAGTGCTAATCGCGGTAAACAGTCCGTGTGCATCGATATCACTGAAGCGGAAGGACAAGCGCAGATTCGTGAGTTAATTGCCTCGGCTGATGTGTTGATTGAGAATTACAAAGTCGGTGGCTTGGCAAAATACGGGCTGGATTATGAGTCGTTAAAGGCGGTGAATCCTGCGCTGGTGTATTGCTCGATTACCGGTTTCGGACAGACTGGCCCCTATGCGCAACGTGCCGGTTATGACTTTATGATTCAGGCCATGGGTGGTTTGATGAGTATCACAGGCGAGCCGGATAGTGTAGGTGGCCAGCCGACGAAAGTGGGCGTGGCGGTGACGGACATTTTTACCGGATTGTATTCAGTGATTGGTATTCAGGCGGCGTTGCATGAGCGCCAACGCACTGGATTAGGTAAGCATGTTGACATGGCTTTGTTTGATTGCTCCGCCGCGATTCTGGCAAATCAGGCGAGTAATTATCTGATTGGCGGTGTAGTGCCGGGACGTATGGGGAATGCGCATCCAAATATCGTGCCGTACCAGAATTTTGAGAGTGCTGATGGGCATTTGATTATTGCGGTGGGTAATGATGGTCAGTTTGCGAATTTGTGTGGTGTTTTGGGTAAGCCTGAATTGGCCGAGAATCCCGACTATCGAACGAATGCCTCACGAGTGAAGAATAGGGAAGTGCTTTGCCCACTACTTCAAACCGAGTTACTGAGTCGAACTACTGCTCAGTGGCTTGAGACGTTCGAAGCGGTGAATGTGCCGTGCGGGCCAATTAATACGGTGGATCAGGTATTTAATGACCCGCAGATTTTAGCACGGGATATGGTGCAAACAGTTGAGCATCCCGTAGGTGGTGAGATTAAGTTGGCGGCTAGTCCTATTCGCTTTGTGGGGGAAGGCAAGGCCGAGGTTGGTGCGCCGCCGGTTTTGAGGTGTTAATCTGACGACTCTAGTCATCTCAGTGGAACCACCTAATGAACCTCGGTAACCCAACTAAAGCAGCCTTATGGATGCTAGGCGCAGTCGCCTCCTTTACTTCAATGGCAGTCGCCGGAAGGGAGATGGCCAGCGAGTTGGATACCTTCGAAATCATGATGTACCGCTCACTGATCGGTTTAGCCATCGTGCTAACGGTTGGTTCTGTGGCAGGTACTTTATCGCAGATAAACCGACAGCGTCTCGGTCTTCACTTCATTCGCAACGCCAGTCATTTTGTTGGCCAAAACCTATGGTTCTATGCCGTTGCCATTATTCCGTTTGCACAGTTATTTGCGTTTGAATTCAGCACGCCGTTGTGGGTTGCTCTCTTAGCGCCCTTATTTCTAGCGGAAAAGCTAACCAAAGTCAGGCTCATGGCGGCCTTGCTTGGCTTTACGGGCATTCTGATTGTCGCCCAACCCGGCACTATTACGATCGGGCCGGGTGTGATTGCTGCAGCGTTATGCGCCATCGGTTTTGCAGGTGCTTATATCACCACCAAACTATTATCCCGCACCGAAAGCATCACCAGCATTATGTTCTGGCTGACGTTGATTCAGTTGGTTTTGGGCTTCATCTGCGCAGCGTATGATGGTGATATTGCTGTTCCGAGTTTGTCGGCATTGCCATTTGTTGTGTTGGTGGGGTGTGCCGGTTTACTGGCGCATTACTGCATTACCTCTGCGCTCAAAATCGCACCTGCTGTTATCGTGTCACCGATGGATTTTCTACGCCTGCCGGTAATCGCCATGATCGGCGCTATTTTCTATGACGAGGCGATTAATATGTGGGTGATAGTCGGCGCAGTGACTGTGTTTGCCGCCAACTTCTGGAATATCTGGGAAGAAGGCAGGCAAAAAACGAAACAGGCGGACGCTACTTATTAAAGGCGGGGCAAGGACGGTGATTAACGCTACTTCCGATTCTCATTGTGGTGTTACTGCTTGATTCGCTCAATCAAAAAATCCACCGCCATTTTAACTTTAGGCACTGCATAGCGTTGTTTTTGGTAGATAAGAAACACCCCCAGATCCATCTGCTGCACGACATTCACAGCTTGTTTCAGTGGTATTTCAACAAGTTGCTTTGCTTCGACAGATTGCCTGACTGACCACCTTGGCAGCATCAAAATACCTTCACCATTAATGGCCTTATTAATCAGCCATTGGCCGCTATTACTAATGACTGCGGCAGGCCCACTCACATCATGCCATTGCTTGTCATAGTAGCTCAGCCAAGGTGTCGGGCCATCCGGTGTGCGGTAATACAGGCCAGCATGTTGCTTGAGTTCACTGGCATGTATTGGTGTGCCAGCGTGCGCTAGATAACCTTCGGAGGCTACCGGATAAAAGTTATTATCCATTAACTTCACCGCAACAACCCGTTCATTCGGCGCATAGCCGCTGCGGATAGCGATATCAACATCATCGCGGTTAAACATCGCTAATTCATCACTCAAGCTCACATCCAGAATGACCTTGGGGTATTGCTGAGAAAATTCCTCAAGCAATGGCAGTACAACACCTTCACCAAAGCCAACCGTGGTGCTGATGCGTAATTTCCCCACGGGTTCGCTGTGGTAAGTTTTGACTGAGCGATTGGTGGCTTCTAATTGCTCGACCAGTTGTTTGACCTGATGATAGTAATCCCGCCCAACTTCAGTGAGCTTGACCACTCGGGTAGTGCGAAGCAGTAAGGTCGCTTCCAGACTCTTTTCAAGGTCTACAATGCGTCTTGATAATGAGGAGGCTGGCACGCCAAATTGTTTAGCAGCCTCGGTAAAGCTGCTGATTTCAGCGACTGCAATGAAGTAATTAATCGCTCTAAGTTGATCCATGTGTGTGTTCTTATTATTGCCATTAAGACAATAAAGTTTAACAGTTCCAAGTGTTTTTCATAACGATTACTTAGCTAAAAATACTCCCATACCGCGTTTTGAAGGTAAAAACGCAATTTGAACAAACAAGAACAAAGGAATGAGCAATGAGTACATACACAGCAATTACACTGGCTGACCGTCCTTCAGCAGAAGGTATCGGCCCGAATTTGTTTAATGTGGAGCAGCGCGAGTTGCCGACACCAGCTGCCGGAGAGTTTTTGGTTAAGCAAACTCATATGTCACTAGACCCTGCAATGCTGGGCTGGATGAGTCCGGACACGGATAGCTATATCCCACGTGTCGAGCTGGGCGAGGTGATGCGTTCATTCGGTTATGGCGAAGTAATGGAATCACAGCATCCTGACTTTAAGGTTGGCGACCGCGTCACGGGTATGTTTGGTTGGACGGAATATGCTATTAGCAACGGGCAAGGCGTCAGCACTGTCGATGCCAGCCTGCCAGCGGAAATGGTGCTATCTATTTTTGCACTGCCGGGACTGACTGCAACTCAAGGTTTATACCGTATCGGTAAGCCAAAGGCCGGTGAAACGTTGGTCGTTACCGGCGCAGCAGGTTCTGTTGGCTCGATGGTGGGGCAGCTGGCAAAAGCGGAAGGTTTACGCGTGATCGGTGTAGCCGGTGGACAAGAAAAGTGTGATTGGATTGTCAATGAGCTAGGTTTTGACGGTGCGATTGATTACAAAGCTGACGGTATGAAAGAGAAGCTGGCTGAGCTGACGCCTGATGGTATTGATGTGTATTTTGAAAACACCGGCGGCCCGATTCAGCACCTGGTGTTTGAACGCATGAACGCACATGGTCGTGTTGCCGTTTGTGGAATGATTGCGGATTATTTGGCAGAAACGCCAGCTCCGGGGCCAAGCTGGATCAACTTATTGGTGAAGCGCATCACGATTCAGGGCTTTACTATGCCGGATCATTTGCACGAAGCGCCGCAGCTACTAGAAATTCTAACGCCACATGTGCAGGCTGGAAAAATTAAGTACCGTGCACACGTACTGGAGGGATTAGAAAGCGCTATGACAGGTTTGAACTTGTTCTTCACCGGGGAAAACAAGGGTAAGTTGCTCGTAAAGCTATAAGCACTGACTCCGCGTGTGGGGATGGATGCCAATGAGCGATTTACGCTATGCTTGAGGCGTCTTCTCCAATAAGCAGAGTCAACAATGCAACAACAGAGTAAGCTCAATATCAAAGCCTTAAACGTCGTGATTATATTAATGGCGATTATCTTAGTAGGTTGGCTATTTTCTGTTGAATTATATTCCCACCATCGGTTCACTGCTGGGTGTTATTTTCCCTGCCGTTCTATCCTTAGTACAGTTCGATAGCTCATGGCAGTTTTTTGTTGTGGTGTTAGTGTTGGGTAGTGCTCAGTTTTCAATCGGCAATATTCTGGAGCCACGATTAATGGGTTCTAGCCTAAATTTGAGTGGATTAACGATCATGTTAGCGTTGGCGATTTGGGGCGGTATCTGGGGAATTACCGGAATGATCCTGTCCGTACCTATCACGGTGGTTATCATGATTATCTGCGCACAATTTCCGGGGAGTCGTCCGATTGCGGTGTTACTCTCAGGCAAGGGCGCGGTGTAAGACATATTCGTATTCAATCAGCATAAATAGACTTTAGGATTTCTCATGCCTTTTCATGGAGTCAGAGCAGAACGGCGGTACTTATTTAAACCATCACCCGTGGCGGATGTCGGCGTGAATGACGTGCATGCCTGGCGGCTAAACCAGAATCATCGCCACATTTATAACAAGCTTCATGTCGCTTTATCGCAGGGTTTGAGTGCAGCACCGAGTGGTGTCAGTCCGGTTCTTATGGGCTTACTGCCTGAGCAGCAGTGCTTTGTGAAACCGATCACCAATCTCGGCGGTATGTCATTAAATAGCGTTGCGACCACTGCTGAGAAAATCTCTGAAGCCTGTATCAATCAATTGCAAAATAGCCAAGACAACTGTGCAGCCGGTAGCTTTTGGTGTGAGTTTTTAAGCGGGCAGCAAACCAGCACGGATGTATTGATTCTGGATGGCGAGCCGATGTGGTACGGCCACACCAAAGCAGCAGATCAGAAAGATAATAACCGTCCAATCTATTGGCTGATTGGCGCGGATTGTAGCGAGTCGGAACCGGCTATTGCACGGTTTATTCGGCGTGAATTAGCTGGCTACACAGGACTTTGCAATGTCGAAATGATCGGGGAGTATCTTATCGAAGTGCATCTTCGCGGCTCGAATGCTTTCTTTGATTATTACCCCGATGGCTTTATGCAAGCTTGGTGCGACTTAGTGGATCATCAAAAGTGGACCGGTTTGGCGGCAATAGAGCAGGGTTGTTTATATTCGATGTTTGGTGATTGGTCTTTGCCTGAAAATGCTGAGGAGATAGTCGAGACAGCAGGGGCGCGTTTGTATCGCGACGGAATGATGGCGGATCGCGTGGGAATAATTTTTGCAGATTCTCCGGCGACTGCACAGAGTATTGAGACGCAGTTAAAGCCAATTATTTAGCACCTGATCAGCGCAAAATCCGCACTTAATTTGCTCCTAAATTTCAGCAATAGATTGAGAATCAATTGACTATCATCATGTACTGACTGGCAGATTTACAGCATGATAATCAGGTGAGCTTGCGAGATGCCAGTGTCTGAATTTAAGGAGATCAGAATGCTAAAGATATTATCGAAAAGTGTGCTGCTACTGAGTGCCGTTGTGTTGCTATCAGCCTGTGGTGGGTCTTCCACGACAAAGATGGATAAGCCGAAAGAGCCTGTTAAGCCCGCTGTTTCATTAGGTGAGTTGGCGAGATCCTTAAAAACAGAGCCTGCTTGTATCGCTAAAGGTGGTGAGTGGCGACGCATGGGGAGGATTCAGCAACTTTCTTGTGTGTTACCAACGAGTGATGCCGGAAAAGCATGTACCGACTCAAGTCAATGTGAGGTGTCCTGTTTGGTCAGTAAGCCGGGCGTTGAGGCAGGGACTGCGACAGTTGGTCAGTGCAATAGTTCGACCGATATCTTCGGTTGTAATATGCGCGTTATCGATGGCAAGGCTGATGGCATGTTGTGTATTGATTAGTACTTGTCAGAGGGTGGCTTAAGTTTGGGGAGGTTTAATCCCCATTCTAATGCGACCAGACGAATCACTATGATGATGGCCATGCCAATCAGGATTGCCACTGTTTCTGTTGTGACCATGCGAATCAATGTATAGCTAATAATGCCAATGATCGCAGCACTGGCATACACTTCTCCACGCATCACAATGGGCACCGTTTGGCTGAGAATATCGCGAATCATGCCGCCCGCAATGCCTGTGATTGCACCCATAACCACGGCAACAGGTTCATCAAATCCCAGTTGGAGCGTCTTTGCTGCTCCCAGAATGGCAAACAAAGCCAGACCAATGGCATCGGCGATATCGAGTATTTTCAAGCGAATTCCTTTACCTGGTGGGATGTAATGAACGGCTATTATCATTATCAATGTCGTTGGTAGGATTGCCGCGAGGTAGCTTAGATCTTTGGTCCAGAATACCGGGGTTGCGCCAATTAACAAGTCGCGCAAACTCCCGCCGCCCAAGGCACAGACGCAGGCAAGTACCAGCGCACCAAAGAAATCCATTTCACTACGCGCAGCCTGTAGCACGCCACTGATGGCTAGGGTGATGGTGGCAAATATCGTCAGGCTTTGGAATAACAGTTCGAATGACATGGAGGCTTACTCCACGACAACAGTAATATTGCCCAAGCTGTCGAGCCTGAGCAATTTTATGGGACTTAACAAGCGTTAGTGACCGCTGATTTTTGCGTGAAGTGGCTTAGTCTCTTCAAAGGTTTTGATCTGCTCTTCAGTGGCTTTGCCTTGGTGGTTATCTTTCCACTCGGAGTAAGGCATACCATAGATTGCTTCGCGTGCAGCATCATAATCCATTTCTTCGCCTAGTTCATTGGCCGCAGCCATGTACCACTTGGCCATGCAGTTGCGACAAAAGCCAGATAGATTCATCAGGTCAATATTTTGTACGTCTTTACGTTCCTGCAGGTGAGCGACTAGTCCACGAAAGGCCGCGGCTTCTGCTTTAATTTTAGTATCGTTATCCATGATTATTCCCTCAGAGTTTACATGCTGGAGTAAGCGCTATCGCCTGTTGATCACAACTTGATAAAAAGCAGCAAACAAGGGTAGCTGATAGGTCGCTTGGTAAGTCGGTGCAGTATGCCATATTGCAGGGATAAAAAAAGAGAGCTTTAGAAAGCTCTCAGAAGAAGATTGTCATACGTGTTCTTTTTGCATAGGAGCATCCGGAACAATTTCTGGAGGGCTATGACAATCGACTGTAAAACGGGGGTAGATTAATCCATATAGGCTTTAGCTTCCTCGCCTGGGTTAGGTAAACCAGCGACCTTCCATAGTTGTTTACAGCCACCGAATAAACCTTTCACCGCGTCACGCTCGTAGCCAAATTCACGACAGATACGACGCATCGGAGGAATCGCGCCTAGACCGAGATACTTATCACGGACAAAGCGAATAATATTCCAGTGTGCCTGACTGAGTGATCCCAGCTCAGCCTGCTCAGCAACTTGGGTTGCCATCTCACGAGTCCACAGGTCAGGGTTCATTAAAAAGCCGTCCTCATCAAAATGTGCGAAAGGAGCGTTTGCAACGGCGTTAGTGTATGAATGATTGACGTACATGGTGTGTTCCTTGAGTCGGTTTCTATCTGTTAGTGGATATACTAACGATTCTATTCATCAAGTAAAATGATAGAAATTGAATAGGTATTACTGAAAATGATATGGAGCTGAGGCAATTAAAATCGCTTATCGCGTTAGTTGAAAATGGCTATAACGTGAGTCAGGCGGCTAACCGTATGAATCTGGTGCAGTCGGCGGTCTCGCAGCAGATTAGTAAACTGGAGTCTGAGTTAAATACGCAGATATTTGTACGTCATGGAAAACGCCTGATTGGTCTGACAGATATTGGTCAGGAAATCTTAGACTATGCTTATCGCACCTTAGCCAATGTTGAGAATATCCGTGAAATTAGCCGCGAACAGTTAAAGCAGGGCGAAGGCATGTTGCGGATTGGTGCGACGCACACCCAGGCCCGTTATATCTTGCCGTCAGTAATCAAACAGTTTCGCGCGCACTATCCGGATATCGAATTACAGGTTCATCAGGGCACACCGGAGCAATTGGTGGAAAAAGCCATTCATGATGATGTGGATTTCTCAATTTGTACCGAGGCCTTAGCGACTCATGCAGACCTGCTGACCATTCCTTGTTATCGCTGGAACCGGGGTTTGATTGCACTGGCAGATAATCCGATTCTGCAGCATGATGAGATTGATTTGGAATTATTAACCCATTACCCAATCGTCACTTACGTATACGGGTTTACAGGGCGTAGTGTATTCACCGAGACGTTTACTAAGGAAGGACTAAAGCCAAAAGTGGTGCTTAGTGCAGCGGATACCGACATCATCAAAACGTATGTGCGTGAAGGGCTGGGCGTGGGCATTATCGCCAGCTTAGCGTATGTGAATGAACAGGATGAAGATTTGGTGGAGCGTGATTTAAGTGCCTTGTTTCCTTGGGAAACCACGCGAATCGCTTATCAAAAAGATAAATATATCCGACGTCATCAGCAATATTTTATCGACCTGTTTCAACAGACCGTGCGACAGCAAGGACGCTGGCACGGTCTGGAAGCGGTTGAGTCACACTAACCGGTATTGCGCATGCCGGCAGCGATTGCATTGATTGTTAGCAGTAATCCACTCAGATAAGGCGATGGTTGTCCTGCATCCTGTAATGGACGGTGCTTTTTCATCAGCGCTAATTGGATATGATTGAGTGGGTCAAGATATGGCTCACGACGCTCCAGCGAATAGCTCTGTAGCGGCGTATTTTCCATAAGACGTTGTTGCTCACACATCCGCAGCACTTCTGATAAGGTCAGGTCATACTCGTCTTTGATCATTTTGAAGACAGCCTGCGATTGCTCCTGATCATCCCATAACTTTGAATAATCGTGCGCTGTGTCCATACGCGCTTTACTTAATGCCATTTGCACATTACTAAATAGCGCGCGGAAGAATGGCCATTCCTGATACATCTCTTTTAGCATCGCTTCACCGTTTTCATGTTGCTCACGGTAAGTGGCTAATGCCGTTCCGATACCATACCAACCGGGCAGGGTATGACGTGCTTGTGCCCAACCAAATACCCACGGAATCGCACGGATAGACGACTTGGAACGCACTGCAGATTTACGATGTGACGGACGTGAACCAATATTGAGGAAACCAATTTCCTGTACCGGCGTGTTTTCATAGAAGTAGTCCTGAAAGCCTGCCGTATCATCCGTCAGCACGCGATAACTGCTTTCCCCATCGATAGCCAGCTGCGCCATGGTATCCAGATAGTTATCTGCATAAGCACCATGTTTTCTGACCAGACATTTGCTGCTTTTTAACAGGCCGGTCATACCAACACCCAGTTCATAGACCGCGGTTTCAACATTGCTGTATTTATTAGAGATGACTTCACCTTGCTCGGTGAATTTAATCTGCCCTTTCACCGTGTCAGGTGGTTGCGACACAATGGCTTCATGAGTCGGGCCACCTCCGCGACCAACCGTACCACCACGGCCGTGGAACAGACGACAGTTCACACCATACTTTTCCGTCAGAGCAATGACTTGTTTCTGCGCGTTATACAAGCTCCATTGCGAGGCCAGAATGCCGCCATCTTTACAGGAATCAGAATAACCAAGCATCACTTCCTGTAGGTTACCGGAGGCTTCCAGCAAGGCTTTGTAAGTAGGGTTAGCCAGCAGTTTATCCAGTACGATAGCGATGTGTTGCAAGTCTTCGATGGTTTCAAACAGTGGTGAGATCTGAATGTTTGCGTAGTAATTGCCATTCTTATCTTTACCCGCCAAACCAGACAAGCGCGCTAAGAACATGACTTCTAAAATATGGCTGGCGCTGTGTGTCATGGAGATGACATAAGTACCAAAGATGGTGTCGCCAGTCTCTTTGCGCATCGCTACCATGGTGTCGAATACTTTCAGCACTTCAATGGTTTGCTCGCTGAGTGACTCCGGATTTGGCCGCGGCATGGCGCGTGTTTCGATCAACTCTGCCAATAGTGTTATCCGTGTGTCTTCATCCATGTCTGCATAGGCGATATCAGGACGGAATTGCTGAAGGACTTCGGTGACGGCATTGGTGTGTTCGGTGGATTCCTGGCGGATATCCAGATCAAACAGACTAAATTTACAGGTCTCGGCAATGCGAATCAGATCTTTTAGTTCTCTGGCTGCGGTGGCGTGATCATCATGACTGTGCAGTGAGTCACGAATCAGGTACAGATCATTCAGGTAGTCATCAAAACCAGCATAAGCACCTTTAAACTGAGGCGTGTGATCGCTCTCAAAACGTGCATTCACTTGCAATAGGTTCTGCTTCAGGCGGTAGGCCATCACTTGTAGTTTACGGCGGTACGGTTCGTTGCGCAGGAAGTTTGGGTTATCCTTAAACACTTCGGCAGACAGGCTTTGAACGTCTCTGGCGAGTGAATCAGAGAAGGCTTTGCTCGGGGTGATGAAGGCCAAATCATGCGATAAAATATTGCGCAATGCGCGGGTGCGTTTGACGTATTCGGTCAATACACAGTTCATGTGTAAACGAATGGCTTTACTCGTCAAATCAGCGGTTACAAAGGGGTTACCATCGCGATCACCACCAATCCAGGAGCCGAAGCGCAGGACTTGCGGAACGGTAATTTCACCGGGCCCATAGACTTTGCGTACCGCACGCTCAAAGAAACGATACATCTGTGGAATCGCTTCAAAAATACTGGTGTCAAAGTAGAACAGTCCGTAGCGAATTTCGTCTTCAACCGTTGGCTTGTCGACACGTACATCATTGGTTCGCCATAACAGTTGAATCTGTGCTTTTAAGTGGCGCTTGATGGATTCCCGTTCTTCTTCAATCAGATAGTCATTTTGCATCTGATCCAGAATCACGAAGATGCTGCGTTGTAGCACCATCATGGTACGACGGCGTGCTTCGGTTGGGTGTGCGGTAAATACAGGGATGTACTGCATTTGATTAAGTACGGTTTGTACTTCCCCGGCACTTAAGCCTTCGTCTTTCATATCCTGAACGGCGCCTAGGAAGGAGCCTTTCCACAGTGATCTGGAGCCGGTGCGATACAGTTTACGACGTTGGCGGTGTAGGAAATCTTCTTCGACGATGTTCGACAACATATAGAAAATATTGAACGCGCGAATGACTTGTTCCAGTAAATCGATATCCAGTGATTCGATGTACTGCATCAACTCTGCGCGTTGTTGGTCGTTGTCTTTACGACTCAGTTGTATATAGCTTTTTCGGAGGTGTTCAACGGTATCAAAGAGTGTGTTGCCTGAGAGTTCGCAGAGCACTTCACCGAGCAGGTCACCGACCATACGGACTTGTTCTTTGAGAATTGAGACTTTCGTTAAAGCATTATTATTGTCTGGATCAGTCATTGTAACGGTCCTCCACATTGCTATGTTTAATGAAAAAGCTCATTTGATTCTAACGTAATCAATTGTGTTTTGGATCATCAAGACGTTATGACGGTTTCAACAGATGTGAAATTGACCCCTGTGGCTTTATTGTTGGAACAGGCTGTCAGGAAACATCTCAGTAATGATCATAATCGGCTTATTACCGGAGTAAACGCGATAGGTTCTGGCTATCATAGTACTGTCTTCCGGTAGCTCAAAATACCCTGCTAATTCACCAGCCGGGCGTTTTTGATAGTTTAATATCGTCTTAAAGGTTTCATAGCGATACTTTTCCCAGAGGCGGCCAATCGGCTCGCGTGAAGCCAGCAGATCCGCACGGAAACCAGGGTGTAAGTTGTCCAGGAGAATACTAGACTCAGCATACAGCCAGTTTGTTTTCGTTGTCTGTCCTTGCAGTAATATGGCGCGTTTGAGTACAGGCAAACTTGAAGGGTCTAAATACTGCTGATGGTGCGTGATCAACTCATCAAAGCTGGTCTCAACTTTTTCAAATAGCTTACGCACTTTGATGGTTTCAGCGGCATATTGCTCTAATAACTCAGTCACTGTTCCGTCAGTTACCATCAGGATTCGCTGGAATCGGTTCAGATCATTCAAAAAGCTACGGTCAGGGCTGATGCTCTCATCACTTGCGGTCTGATTCGTTGATAATTGATTTACAGCAGTCATTGTGTGGGGTGCGACCTCGTGAGAATGCGGACAGAGAATGTCTTCAGTGCATATTATATCCCGTATCGGCATTTTTAATTAATCATATTCTCAGATGCTTTGTGTAGCGTTATATGGTCAAATTGATAACTTGTAAATCTGCAAGTGATTGCGAGGGAAATATGAGTGAACAGGTAACCGTGGCAATACTGGCCGGTGGTCAGGGTCGGCGCTTTGGCGGGCAGGATAAAGGCTTGGTTGAAGTGTCTGGTACGCCGCTTATTGAACTCATTATCGAACAGTTGCGGGCGGAAACCGCCAATATCGTCATCAATGCCAACCGTAATAAAGCGCGTTACCAGCAATATGGTTATCCGGTAATCGAAGACACCATGGCAGATTACCAGGGGCCATTAGCCGGCTTTGCCAGTGTTATGACGAATCTAAACACAGAATTTTTGCTGACCTTGCCATGTGACGCGCCTAAGATTCCCGAGCAGTATGTGTCTAAAATGATGCAGCGACAGCAGCAAACAGATGCAGATATCGTAGTGGCCAGTGATGGTGAGCGCCTACAGCCAGTGCATGCTTTGATAGCTAATCGCTTACTCCCTAGTTTGATGGCATTTTTGGCTCGTGGTGAGCGTAAGATTGACCGTTGGTACGCCGAACATAATATGGCGGCCCTAGACTTTAGCGATACACCAGACGTATTTCATAACCTCAATACCGAGCAACAAAAGCTTCAGCTGGAAGCAGAGCAAAGCTCTAAACCAGCACTGAAAAAGCCAATTGATTTTGCCTTACCGCTCATAGGTTTTGCAGCATTTAGTGGTGTGGGTAAAACGACTTTAATCAAGAATTTACTGCCTAAATTGCGCGAGCGTGGTCTGCGAGTTGGTATGATTAAGCACGCTCACCATGCTCTAGATATTGATCATCCCGGCAAGGACAGTTACGAGTTGCGTAAAGCCGGAGCGGAGCAAATGTTAGTGGTATCACGCAGTCAGGTGGCGTGGGTGCGTGACTTGCAGGATGGGCGAGAAGAACCTGATCTGCAGGAAGCTCTGGATCTGCTTGATCCTGATTCGCTGGATCTGGTGTTGGTCGAAGGTTTTAAGCGTGAATCATTTAGCAAAATAGAATTGCATCGCGATGGTTTGCACAAACCACTGCTTTATCCGGAAGATAGCAATATCATTGCGTTTGCCAGTGAAGAGTGTCCGGATAAGCTAACTATTCCGTGGATCGATCTCAATCAAATTGATGAAATGGCAGAGTTTATTGTATCGACGTATCAGGAGATGCTATGAGTAATCGCATCGAAATAGCCACGAGTTGTGCCAGTCCGTTTGAGGAAGATGCACTCAGTGTGACTGAGGCGCAGCAGCATATATTGTCTCAAATCACTCCTCTGCCAGGGCAGCAAAAGCGACCCTTGCGCGATTGCCTTGATCAGGTATTGGCCCAGCCGGTTATCTCGCCTAATGATGTGCCAGGGCATACTAATTCGGCAATGGATGGCTACGCAGTTGTTGGTGCAAACTTGCCAGAGGGCAGTATTGAACATTATCGCGTGATTGGCCGCGCCATGGCGGGTGTCGCATTTGAAGGTGAATGTGGTACGGGTGAGTGTGTCAGAATCATGACAGGGGCGATGATGCCTGCCGGGACTGATACCGTGGTGATGCAGGAGCAGGTTGAAGTGATCGATGAGGAGTCGGTTAGAATTGGTGCTGGTCATCGCACCGGACAAAATGTCCGTCAGGCGGGTGAAGATATCGCCAAGGGTGAGCCGGTATTTGAAGCAGGGCATAAAATCAGTGCGGCTGACTTAGGTATTCTGGCCTCTTTTGGCATCGCTGAGTTAGCAGTGAAACGACGTTTGCGAGTGGCTTTTTTCTCAACCGGTGATGAGCTGCGCAGTGTCGGTGAGCAGCTTGAAGCAGGGCAAATTTACGATAGTAATCGTTATACCTTGTACGGCATGTTAAAGCACTCCGGGGTTGAGATGATTGATCTTGGAGTGATTCCTGATGTGCCGGAGCAGATTCATCAGGCCTTTGAGTCTGCTGCAGCTATGGCTGATGTGGTGATTACCTCAGGTGGTGTGTCAGTAGGTGAGGCAGATTATATCAAGCCCACTTTACGTAAAATGGGTGATATCAATTTTTGGAAAATTGCCATGAAGCCGGGGAGGCCGCTGACTTATGGACAGTTGGGTAAGGCACATTTCTTTGGCTTGCCGGGAAATCCGGTGGCTGTCATGGTGACATTCCTGCAGTTTGTAAAACCGGCATTACAGAAGTTGTCCGGACAAGACTCAATCACACCGCTGCGTTTTAAAGCACGTTGTAAAAATAACATTCGTAAACGTCCCGGTAGAATGGAATTCCAACGGGGTATTTATTCTCAGGGCGAGGATGGCGAGTTAGAAGTTCAGCTCACAGGAAAGCAGGGTTCCGGCATACTGCGGTCAATGAGTCTGGCGAATTGCTTTATTGTGTTGTCAGATGAGCAGTCTGATGTGAAGATTGGAGATTGGGTGCAGCTTGAGCCGATCATTTAAGAGAGGTGGCAGCTAGCCATTCATGGTTACTGTTATTAATTGAAGATAGTCAGCACATAATTATGGATAATAGGACTATCGGTTTAATTCCGTCCGTGTGTAGAATGAGAGACGTATAAAGAGGATGAATTCGCTTATGTCAGACAATAATACTCCATCGCTAATCGATAAATTCGGAAGAAAAATCAGCTATTTACGTATCTCGGTGACTGACCGTTGCGACCTTCGTTGTGTGTATTGTATGTCAGAAGATATGACCTTCATGCCACGTGCGAAGCTGCTGACATTGGAAGAAATTGCCAGAATCGCCAAGCAATATGTGGACTTAGGTGTTAGTAAAATTCGAATTACCGGTGGGGAGCCGCTGACGCGTCGCAATGTCATCAAGTTATTCAATGACTTAGGCGAAATGCCGGGCCTGAAAGATTTGACAGTGACAACTAACGGAACACTGTTGACGAAATATGCTGAAGACCTGAAGAAAGCAGGGGTTACCCGTATTAATGTCAGTCTGGATACCCTACGTGCTGACCGCTTCAAAGAAATTACCCGCATTGGTGATATTCAAAAGACTTTGGACGGGATTGATGCTGCTTTGGCGCAGAATTTTCAAAGTGTAAAACTCAATGCCGTGATTATGAAAAACCACAACGATGATGAGATTATCGATCTGGTCAATTATGTGCGGGATCGCGGTCTGGACATTTCCTTTATCGAAGAGATGCCGCTGGGTGATATGGGGGATCATGATCGTAATCAGTCCTATTGCTCTAGTGATGAGGTGCTAAGGCGCATTGAAGAGCACTACAAGCTTATACCAAGCACAGAAACCACCGGAGGTCCGTCGCGTTATTACCGAAGTGCGGATAGTGAGTCTCGTATCGGCTTTATTTCCCCGCATAGCCATAACTTCTGTGATGACTGCAATCGCGTGAGAATGACGGCAGAAGGGCGCCTATTACTTTGTTTAGGGCAGGAGCATTCCATGGATTTACGTGCCTTGGTACGTGCTCATCCGACGGATGATGCCATTTTACGCCAAGCCATTATTGACTCTCTGGACTTAAAACCGAAAGGGCATGATTTTGACGTTACCGCCAAACCAATCATTATGCGGCATATGAGCACAACGGGTGGTTGATATGGGTGAGGGGATGCTTAGACCTCAACTCAGCGATGAAGGCTTGGGTGCCTCAGTCTCAGTCGTTGCCTATGATGAGTTTGGGCAGGCGCGTGATGGACATATCGCTGCGGAGCGTGCGCTCACGATTTATTTGGATAAGCGTGAAATTCTGACCTTGATGACGCTGGGTTCTCAGCCTGAATTATTAGTATTGGGCTGGTTGAAAAACCAGAACCTGGTGGATGATTTAACGGATATTGAGTCGGTTCATATCGCTTGGGATGTCGAAGCTGCTGCCATCAAAACCCGCTCGGGTGGTGTTGAAGGTCTTGATAAAAAAATGGAGCATCGCACCGTCACTACCGGTTGTGGTCAGGGCACCATGTTTGGCAATCTGATGGATAATTTGTCCAAAGTGAAGTTGCCAAGACCTCAGGTCAAGCAGTCACAAATTTATGACTTGTTAAAAAGTCTCAATGCTCATAATGATGTGTACCGTAAAGCGGGTGCCGTTCACGGCTGCGCACTGTGCCAAGGCACGGAAATTTTATGCTTTGTGGAGGACGTGGGGCGTCATAATGCGGTTGATACCATCGCGGGTTATATGTGGTACGAAGGTATTTCCGGTGATGATAAATGGTTTTACACCACCGGGCGGTTGACCTCTGAGATGGTGATCAAAGTGGCGCAAATGGGTATCCCCATTTTGCTATCTCGTTCTGGTGTAACACAAATGGGGCTGGAATTAGCCCAGCAGCTGGGTGTGGTGCTCATTGCGCGTGCTAAGGGACGTCATTTTTTGGTGTATCAGGGTGCTGAGCAAATTGAATTTGACGCACAGCCAGATAAACCTACATCAGCCAAACCCGGCTAACCAACACTTATGCAAGAATCCTTGGGGAATGCGGTTGTTGAAGCCATCGCTCTGCTGTTGAGTGGAGATCCTGCTTTATGGGAAATCATTGGTATTTCGTTTACGGTGTCAGGCACGGCAATTCTGCTGGCGGTTATGCCTGCGATGGTTTTGGGCTTTGCGCTTGCGTTTTATCAATTTCCGGGTCGCCGCTTAATCATTGCCTTGTCTAATACAATGTTGTCTGTTCCTGCTGTGGTCGTGGGACTCACTTTTTATCTTTTACTGTCAAGACAAGGGCCTCTTGGTGATATGCGTTTGCTGTTTACACAAACCGCCATGGTTATCGGGCAAATTGCCTTGGCGTTCCCTCTGTTAGTCGCAATGAGCCACAGTGCTTTTCAGGCGGTAGACCGGCGTGCGTGGGAGACTGCAATTACTATTGGCCAGTCATCACTGGGTGCGTTGTTTTTGATTGTTCGTGAGGCAAGGTTTGCGTTATTGGCGGCAGTGCTGGCAGGCTTCGGCAGAATCATAGCGGAGGTTGGGGCATCCATGATGCTGGGTGGCAATATTCTGCACTACACACGGAATATTCCCACTGCGATTGCTTTGGAGACTAGCAAAGGTGACTTTGCTCAGGGGATTGCGTTGGGTATCGTTTTGTTGGTGCTGGCGTTTAGTCTGAATATTTTGCTGCATCTGTTTCAGGGCAAAGGGGTTTTATCCTGATGACCTCACTTGAGCCAATGCTCAGTTTTACAGGTATTCATAAACAGTTTGAGCGGCGTGCGATTCTGAATGCTGCAGCGTTAGATTTGTATGCTGGGCAGTGTCATTTGTTGTTGGGTGAAAACGGTGCGGGAAAGTCGACTTTGCTGAGAATACTGGCTGGTCTGTTAAAGCCGGATGCTGCTGATATTCATTTTCACGGTTATTCCAAACCCACGATGAGTTGGCAAAAAAGCCGACCACGACTCCGTGACACTGTGATGTATCTGCACCAGTCTCCCTATCTTTTTGATGGCAGTGTGATTAAAAACCTGTCTTACGCGAAGTCAGCAACTCAAGGTGGCTCGCATAATGATGAAGCTGTAGCAGAGGTTTTGAGCTGGAGTGGTTTAGACGATCTGGCAGAGAGTCCAGCCAAGAAATTGTCAGGTGGTGAGAAGCAGCGTTTAGCATTGGCGCGAGCAAAACTTCGTAATGCTCCGGTATTGTTATTGGATGAACCTACGTCCAATCTGGATCAGCAGTCTCGTGAGCGGACAATCGCATTGCTGGCTAGTTTGCGCGATGAAGGGGTGTCTATGCTTATCGCCTGTCATGATTTAGCAGGCTTTAGTGAGATTGCCAATGGTCGTTATCACTTAGCTGAGGGTCGTTTGGTACGGAGTGAAGCTTAAGGTTTTGTAACGGTTTAGCAATCTCCTGTTAATGTCAGTAAACCTATCATGCCCTCATCATTTCGGCGTCATTATAATTCTTATCGAAGTCGGATTAAGAAGTAGTAAATGCGCTAAATGCTTAAAATAACTCTCCAGCGTAGTGATTAAAGCGACTTTACCCAGTCGCTTTTTTGTTTTTTGGTTGCTCGGTATTAAAGGTGAGTACGGTTCTGAGTCCGGGATGATTATCTTTGAACTCGATGGTGCCGTTGTGCCGCTCAACAACCGCTTTGACCAGACTTAGCCCAAGGCCGTTTCCTGGTGTGCTTCTGGCACTATCAAGCCGGATGAAGCGTTCAAACACCTCTTCACGCTTGTCCTCAGGAATCCCCGGTCCACTGTCAGCAATCTCAATGATGGCTTTCTGCTTTTCGAAACGCGTCGTCATAACGATGGTGCCGCCTTCAGGGGTAAATTTCATGGCGTTATCAAGCAGATTGGTGAAGGTTTGAGCCAGTAGTTGATGGTCTCCCAATATGTAGCGACTTTCTTTTATATCATTGGTAAAGGTAATGCCTGACTCTTCAGCTACAATTGAATAAAGCTCTGCAAGCTCTTCAATGAAGGGCTTGAGGTCGATAGATGTCCAGTCATTATCATGCTTGCCCGATTCTGCCTGTGCGATGTTCAGTAATGAATTAAAAGTGCGGATAATGTCATCGATATCCTGAATCGCTTCTTGTTGTACCTGTTGGTAACCTTTGCGATCCAGATTTTCAATCAAGGAAACCTCGAGACGGTTACGTAGTCGGTTAAGCGGGTTACGCAGGTCATGCGCAAGATTGTCAGTAACTTGATGCATACTCTGCATAAGCTGTTCAATACGCGCCAACATAGTGTTGAGCACAATGCTCAGGCGATCGAACTCATCGTTTTTCTGCGTGACCTGCATCCGTTGGCTCAAGTCACCTTCGATAATTTCACCGGCCGTTTCACGCACGCTATTAATACGGTGTAGCACGCTATAACCAATTAAAACACCACCAGCGAGGGCCAGTGTGAAGACCAAAATGATTAAAGCAATAATAACATTGAGCATTCGCTTCAATAGCTGCTGTCGGGGGACTAAGTCAGTACCCACCAGCATTTGATAGCCATCGGGTAATAATGTCAGAAGCACACGGGCAGGCTGGTCAAACTGCTCATTCGAGCCTTCAGGGGCATCCGGTATGGTGACGACACTGCTGAGTGGAACGGTACCGTAAATGGTGCCGCCTTCCTGCAGGTCTACACCCGGTTGAATTTGCTCAACAAAATCCAGCTTGTCGCGAGTCTGCAGTGCATAGAGAAAGAATTTGGAATGCCCATCGATATTGAGCTGATTCATTTCGCGCGTCAGTGCATTGATCTTTCCGGTGTCGTAAAGATCCATTAGGGCATTAGCTTCTACACGCAGCTGATAATCCGTTTGGTTGCGGATTTCTTTGGCTGAGTTCCAGTATAGAAAGCTAATGGCTCCAGTGCTTATTAAACTAAACAACAAGGCATAAATCAGTGAAAGTCTGAATGCCGTTGTGTTTACAAGCCTAAGACGCATGTAGCGAGTATCCCGCTCCTCTTACTGTGTGCAGTAATGGCGGAGAGAAATCGCGGTCAATCTTGCTACGTAAGCGACTGATATGAACATCAATCACGTTGGTTTGTGGGTCGAAGTGATAATCCCAGACGTTTTCAAGCAGCATGGTGCGTGTGACGACTTCATTCGCATGACGCATCAGATATTCAAGCAATGTGAATTCTCTGGGTTGCAAATGTATTACCTGACCTGCGCGAGTCACGCTGTGTTTGATCAGATCCATTTGCAAATCGTGTACCCTGAGGAGTGTTTGCTCCTGAGCCGGGCTGGCACGTCTGACGAGGGCTTGTAACCTTGCCAGTAACTCGCTGAATGCATAAGGCTTTACCAGATAGTCATCGCCACCGGCTCGTAAACCTTCAACCCGATCATCAACATCACCCAGTGCACTTAAAATAAGTACCGGTGTTTTGATCTTCTGTTCGCGAAGTTCTTTGATGACATCAAGGCCATTTTTCTTAGGCAGCATTCGGTCTATGATGAGTACATCATACTGACCTGTCAGTGCAAGGTGGTAGCCGTCTTCACCGTTATCGGCGTGGTCCGCTACGTGGCCTGATTCCGCAAGGCCTTTTTGAATAAAGCTAGCGGTTTGAGTATCGTCTTCTATTAGTAACATGTGCATTGGCACAGTATAAAGCAGACTAGGGTCAGCTGTAATTAAGAATTGTTAAGGTCTTTTTGCGACGAAATGGTTAGGAGAGGTAGCGGCACCACCTCATCCGGCGATTAGTATTTTTATGGATTATCTGATCGGGGTGGATCAATCGCCGGATTAAAGGTGATGCCGAGGCGCATTAAGCGCGCTAAACCGTCTTAAAACACAGCAATACAGATAAGCGGTTTGATTTCGCATATTAACGGCTGATTTCCCGTTCGCTGCTGTCAGTACGTATGTCAAAAGGCTCGGTTTAGCTTTGAATAATCTTGTTCTCTGTACCCATCAGGATGCGCTGAATGTTCGGAATGTGTTTCCAGTAAACTAGCGCGGTAATGATCAACAAGCCAAAACCTAAGGCACCCGACCCTGTTACTAAGAAGAAGTAGAAAGGAGCAAATAACATCGCGATTAATGCCGCGATTGATGACGTGTTAAAGGCAAAAGCAGCTGATAACCACGTGGCTAACACCGCCAAGCCGATGATTGGGTTTAGTCCGATGAATATTCCCATCGCGGTTGCGACGCCTTTACCGCCCTTGAATCCGTAGTACAGAGGAAATAAGTGCCCTGCACAAGCTGCAATGGCAACTAATACAATCCATAAGTCACTTAAGCCAAAAGATTTAGCGATAATCACGGGTACTAAGCCTTTCAGCACATCGCCCAGTAACGTAAATGCTGCCGGAATCTTGCCGCCTAGACGCAATACATTCGTCGTGCCGGGATTATTAGAGCCGTTACTTCTGGGATCAGGAAAGTTAAACAACTTTGAAGCCAGCACTGCAGTTGAGATAGAACCTAGTAAATAGGCTGAGATGATCAGAACAATTGGTAGTATAATATCCATGCCTGAATGTTAACAAAGAGTAGAGTATTTTGAACGCATTTTTTTCAAGTAATTCAATACCCTTGATTGCTTTGCATGGTTGGGGGATGAATGAATCCGTCTGGCAATCAATGGATGCTCTTCTGCCGGATGAAATAGATTTTTTGGCGCTGAATCTACCGGGTTACGGAGGAACTGAGGCTCTTCCTGAAATGACAATGGAAGCGACGGTTGACTGGTTAGCAGACCAATTTGACGGGATATGTCATTTGTTAGGTTGGTCGATGGGCGGTTTAGTCGCTCAGGCTTTTTGTCATCGATATCCAGAGCGTGTCGAGTCGGTTAGCTTTGTGGCCAGCACGCCAAGCTTTGTACAACGTGATGGTTGGCGCGAGGGAATGGAGGAGGCAGTACTAAAACAATTCATGCAAAGTTTGAGTGAAAATCAAAGCACAACAATTCGACGTTTTATTGCGCTGCAATTCATGGGAGAATCCGGCACCGCCAAGTTGCAAAAGCAATTGAGAGAATCATTATCTATTCAGCCACCGTCATCAGATACGCTCGATACAGGTCTGAAGTGGTTGTTAAATTGTGATTATCGCCAGGACTTGGAACGATTGCCCCCACAGCATTGGATATTCGGTGGTTTGGATCGTTTGATTCCTGTCAGCGCCGGAAGAGACATACAATTATTAGTACCTGATGCCAGCATTAGCTACCTTGATGAATGCGGACATGCTCCTTTGCTGACCCAAGCAGAAGCGATGACCGAAAAACTGTTGGATTTTATTCTGCAATTAAAGAGCAAGTGAACATTGACTGTTTATGACAAAAACAAAGCGAGGTTAAGCTTTGATCGTGCTGCACATCGCTATGACCAATCCGCTAAGCTCCAACAGCAAGTTGCCAACCACCTCATAGAACTAGTGAAGCAGCAGAAAACAACGGCTGCTGTAACGCTTGATATTGGGTGTGGAACAGGGCAGGTCACCGAGGCGATGTGTGAGCTATTTCCTCAAGGTGATGTGCTCGGTTTGGATTTTTCCAGACGAATGTTGGCACAAACCAAAACACGGCTTGCGCTTAAAGGTTTTGCAGCAGAGTTAATCTGTGCAGATGCTGATCACCCACCATTTATTAGTAATAGTTTTGATTTAATTGTCTCTAGTTTGATGTTGCAGTGGAGTAATAATCTTGGCAGCACGTTGAAATCGTATCAGTCCATGCTCAAAGATGATGGCAAGATGATTTTTAATACCTTTACCGATGGAACATTAACAGAGGTAAAACAAAGTTGGCGGGCTGTGGATGAGCAAGCACATACAAGTCAGTTTCTGACTAAGCAGGATTTGCATTCCATCGTTGAATCTGCGGGTTTTAGTCATGTAGAGATACTTTACGACACTATCACCATGACATATCCTTCGGTACGTGAGATGATCACGGAAATGAAGCAGATTGGTGCAAGTAATGCACATAAAAACAGGGAGCGTGGTCTGACCGGAAAGCAGCGATTTAACTCCTTTGAGCAGGCATTTGAGGATTTTCGCCAGCAAAACGGACAGTATCCATGCACCTGGAAACTTGCTTATGTCATTTGTAATAAATGACATTTTCTTTATAAAGAACCTTAACAGTCTGTAATTCCAATTAACGTACTTTTAGTGTAGTTTTTTGAAGTAATTTACTACTAAAATGGTTAATAGACTGACCTGAAATAAATTTGATGCTTCGCATCAAATCTTGCGTCAAGGGACTGATAGGTGTCATTATCTTTCCAGATGTAAGCGCAGAATATGTATGGTTTACCCAGCTATACACTAATGCGATTGTTTCCTAAATATTCTAAAGGTGAGTCGAAATGAGCGCATTGGCTATGACGCTGTCGATTGGTGTGTTTGTAATGCTGATTGTGATAGTGGCATTTATTTTCTCTGCGAAAAGTGGCCAGTATGACGATCTCGACGGATCAGCGCATCGCATCTTAATGGATGACGATGACCCGAGAATTCCGGGTAATGCCTCAAAACGTAACAACAAAGATAATAAAGCAAAAAACGACTGAATAGATTTTATCCCCCAGAATGAATTCGTCGTAACCCCGAAGTTGTTACCTGACAAGGTAATAACAAATAATGAATAGCCTATGGGTAGGCATTCAGATGACAAGCAAAAGGAGATTGTAAGTCATATGTCTGATAGAAGACTTCAAGTGTTTCATGCAGTAGCGCGGATGCTTAGTTTTACCAAAGCAGCTGAAGTTTTACACATGACCCAACCGGCCGTAACTTTCCAGATTCGCCAACTCGAGGAACAATTCGACACGCGTCTTTTCGATCGTGCTCACAATAAAGTGAGCTTAACGGATGCCGGACATCTGGTGTTTGAGTATGCAGAACGCATATTTGAACAATATTCTGAAATGGAAAACGCCATTAGAGAGATTACCGGAAACTTTAATGGATCACTCACAATCGGTGCCAGTACCACGATCGCTGAGTACATGTTACCTGCATTGCTAGGTGACTATAACGAAGAAAACCCTGAAATACGTTTGCGCCTCAGAGTATCGAATACTGAGGGCATTGTTTCGATGATAGAAAACAATGTCATTGACTTAGGTGTTGTCGAAGGCCCGGTGGCTAATAAAAATTTATTAGTGGAGCGTTGCCGAAACGATGACTTGGTGATCGTTGTACCACCTGGCCACGAGTTATTAAGTAAGTATGATGCAGATTCCGCAGGTCTTGATTTAAAGTCTGTGCTGGAATATCCGTTTATTTGTCGTGAGCCAGGCTCCGGTACGCGAGAAGTAATTACTGAATACTTACAAGAATCTGGCTTAGAGCGAAATTTACTCAAAGCGTGTCTTGAACTAGGTAGTCCGGAATCCATTAAAGGCGCAATTGAGGCCGGAATGGGTGTATCAATTTTATCGAGTGTTAGTATCGCTAAAGAGTTGAAACTTGGCACTTTACATGCGATTCCACTGGATCCTCCATTGAACAGAGAGTTTTCGTTTGTACGTCAAAGACAGAAGTTCAAAGTCAAAGCAATGGACGAGTTACTGGATTTCGCACGAAGCTACTGCGTGTCTGGAAAACCGTTAATTCGGGAGTAAAAAGACGTCTGTTCGGGTGACACCCATGCACTTTCCCTGTAAATTACCTGCTCAAGGATGAGAGGGTAATAGATAGTGATAAGCATGGGTGGAAACCTAACCAAAGAGCAACGCAAGTTGCTTAGTTGTTACAAAAATCTTTCATCAGCCGACCGGTCTTCACTGGTCGCATTTGCTGAATTTTTGGCGTCCAGAGAGATGCCTGAAGTTGAGGAAAGTCTGCCAGCTGCTAACCCTACTATTATTCCACGCCCAGCCGACGAGAGTGTGCCTAAGGCTATAAAACGATTAGCAAAGTCTTATCCTATGCTGGATGATGTGGAACTACTTCACCGGTGTTCGGCACTAATGAGTGAGCATATTTTGCAAGGAAGGGCTTCTTGCGAAGTAATAGATGAATTGGAGTTGCTATACAAGCAATCCTATGAACATTACCAGAACGATAATAAATGATTAAGCTGATCAATGATTGGTACACACGACACTTTTCAGACCCTCAGGTAGCGATACTAGCGTTTCTGTTGTTGCTGGGTTTTGGGGTTATTTATTTTGCCGGTAACCTACTGACACCTCTGTTTGCGGCGGTCATTATCGCCTATCTTTTAGACGGTGCCGTTGAATTCTTGCGTCGCTTTAAAATCCCTCAGTTTATTGCGATGATTTTCACATTCAGCCTGTTCATACTGTTTTTGTTGGTTGTGATTTTCATTCTTGCACCGCTGATGTTCAAGCAGACCACACAGTTCATGCTTGAGATCCCTCGCATGCTTGCGGAAGGTCAGAGTGTGATCATGATGTTACCGGAGAAGTATCCGCACATCATCTCTCAAGAGTTCGTGGGTGAAATCCTGACTAGCATAAAGAGTAATATCACTGCGCTATCGCAAAAGTTTGTCAGTCTTTCCGTTGCCTCTGTGGTAGACGTTTTCTCGTTTATGGTTTATCTGGTGGTTGTACCGTTATTGGTGTTCTTCTTTCTGAAAGACAAGAAATTGATATTGTCATGGTTCCGCAGCTTTTTGCCTCGCGATCGCGCGTTAGTTGCTACAGTATGGAGTGAAGTAAACGGCAAAATCACAGGTTATGTGCGTGGTAAGTTTATGGAGATCCTGATTATTTGGGTGATTTCATATATTACGTTTCTGATCTTTGATCTGAACTATGCCTTGCTGCTGTCTTTCACTGTTGGTATTTCCGTTCTGATCCCCTATGTGGGTGCAATCGCAGTAACGTTGCCTGTAGCGATCGTTGCTTATTTCCAGTGGGGTTACAGCTATGAGACTGTTTATGTGTTGACAGCCTATGCCATTATCCAGTTTCTGGATGGTAATTTATTGGTTCCACTATTGTTCTCTGAGATGGTTAATCTCCACCCCGCAGCGATTATTATGTCTGTATTGGTGTTTGGGGGACTATGGGGAGTGTGGGGCGTCTTCTTCGCTATTCCACTGGCGACATTAGTTCATTCTGTGATGAACTCGTGGCCTCGTCGGGTTCACAACGGCTAAATTGATATTATGGCTGATGCTTGGGTACAGCTCGCTGATCAACAATATCCATATCAATTCGTACGCTCGAAACGTGCTAAATATTTGCGTCTAAAACTGAGTCGCACTGGTGAATTAACCGTGGTTGTGCCGCAGTCAGTCAGTTTGAAACAGGCAAGTGAGTTTGCGGATAGTCAGGCTGCTTGGCTGGAGCGTAAACTCCCAGAAATAAAACAGTCTGAAATCGCTAGTTACAGCAAACCGTTGACGCTAGATTTGCAGTATGTCGGTGAAATCTGGACACTCAAATACCTCCCCAATGACGCTGCAAAATCTATTGAAGTAAAGCCCGATTCATCGCTGCTACAACTGACATGCTCCGGAGCGGTAGATGATAAAGCCTTGCTTAGTAAAGCAATTGGCTTGTGGCTAAAACCTAAAGCTGAGGCTGTTATTCCACAGCGCTTATCTTTTCTGGCAGAGACTCATGGATTTCATTATCGTCGTGTCACTATTCGCGGGCAGAAGACACGTTGGGGGAGCTGTTCAAGTCAGAAAAACATCAACCTGAATTATAAGTTGTTATTCCTGCCAGAAGAGGTGGTGGATTATGTGCTGGTTCATGAGTTATGCCACACTATTGAAATGAACCATTCTAAAAGATTTTGGGAGTTAGTGGCCGATTGTGATCCACACTACAAAGCTCATGATAAAGCCCTCAACAATTTTGCCAGATCAATACCAATCTAAGTTTTGCTCGATCGACTCAAATGAATCGCGCTATTGATTGCTGCCAGTAGGCTACCGGAGTCTGCACGCCCGGTACCCGCTAAATCCAACGCAGTGCCATGATCAACCGAGGTACGAATAATTGGCAGGCCTAAGGTGATATTCACAGCACGGCCAAAGCTGGCATATTTGAGCACTGGCAGACCTTGGTCATGATACATTGCGAGTACTGCATCTGCATGTTGAAGGTATTTTTGTGTGAATAAGGTGTCAGCGGGAAGTGCACCGACCAAGTCCATCCCTGCAGCTTTTAAAGAATCAATAACAGGTTGGATGGTTTCAATTTCTTCCATTCCAAGATGACCGCCTTCACCGGCATGAGGATTCAAGCCACAAACATAAACCCTAGGTCTCTCAAGTCCAAACTTCGTTTTAAGGTCGTGGTGTAACACTTCAATGACCTGTGTCAGCGAAGCTTTAGTGATAGCTGCACTGACATCCTTTAGGGGAAGGTGAGTGGTCGCCAAGGCTACCCTGAAGTCATTATCAGCCAGAAGCATCACTGGTAAAGGTGCTTTCGTCAGTGCTGCTAAATACTCGGTGTGGCCGCTAAATTTAATACCAGCATCATTGATAATACCCTTGTGCAAAGGAGCAGTGACCATGGCATCAAATTCACCACTCACACAGCCATGTGTAGCAGTATCTAATGTTTCTAATACATAGGGCGCATTGGCAGTATTTAGTTTGCCTGCTTTAACTTCAGCAGGACAATCAATATGAACAACCGTCATTTCACCTGCATTTGATGTCTGCCGCTCAGCGCTGGCATCATAAGCGATATACTTAGGTGACAAGCCAAGCTCGGAAGCCCGACGTTTCAGAACATTAGTGTCAGCAATGACCACGCATTGAGCGGGTAAAGCGTTTTGTGCAATCTGCAGAACCAGATCTACTCCAATGCCGGCAGGCTCGCCACAGGTAATTGCTAAACGAGGGATCATTTATGGTTTCATCCGGTATTCAATGAATGCACCGTTACGCAGACTCTGCACCCAGGCATCATAATCCTGCTCTTGTCGCTTACTGAGAATGGCCTTGCGTGCCTGCGTTTGTAAGGCAGCTTTAGTTGCATCTTCTTCACGACGATCCAGTACTTCCAGAATATGGTAGCCAAACTTGGTTTGTATCAGAGGACTGATGGTATTTAACGACAATGTTTCTGCAGCTTTGGCAAACTCAGGTACGTAACGTTGAGAGTCGCTCCAGCCCAGGTCTCCACCATTAGTTGCACTACCTTTGTCTGCAGAGTTGGTTCTGGCTAGCGTGGCAAAGTCGCCCCCTTGAAGTAGTTGTAGTCTGATTTTATCCGCTTTTGCTTTAGCGTCAGCCTCATTTGCCGGGATTAAAATATGACGAACACGGACTTGTTTTGTTTTCTTTTCAACACCGCCACGCTTTTCTACTAGTTTGATTACGTGAAAACCACGTGCGTCGTGAATCACATCTGAGATTTGGCCTTTTGCCATCGTATTGAGCTCTTTCAAATAAGCAAACGATAGTTGGGGTGCACTTTTCCATCCAATATCACTGGCAGTATTACCTGCGTAGCTGGTTTTCATAAAATCCGGACTGGTGAGCGCGAGTTTACGAAGCTGTACGGCATTACGGCGTGCTTGTTCAAACGCAGCGACCGTCGGTGGTTTCGGAGCCGGAATCATCAGATCCTGAATATGGTAGCTAATACCCTCGGCTAACTGCTGGGATTCTGATGCGATCAGGTCGTTGACTTCCTGATCTGATACCTGAGCAACTTTAGCCGACTCGCGACGCTTTAAACTATTGATGATAAGTTGATTAGCCAGATTTTTTCTGAAACCCTCATAATCAATACCTTCTTGTGCGAGAGCCTGTTTCATTTGTGATGGCGCAAGATTATTGCGCTGGGCAACATTTGCCATGGCACGATCGATGCTCGCTTCACTTGCGTTGATGCCGGAACGTTTCGCTGATTGTAGTTGGAGCTTCTCTAAAACCAAACGGTCCAGGGCCTGCTTGACAATGGATTGGCCACTTGATTCACCACTACTTTGCAGGCGTCTGGCAAGTTGTTCAACTTCACTGACCAGTACCACATCTTCGTTCACAATAGCTGCAATACTATCGAGCTTGGCGTCAGCTGCCTGAACTGAGACAGAGCTGGTCATAAGTGCTGCAGCTATCCATGCAAGCGCCTGAGAGGTTTTGTTTAGTTTCATAGTGTTTTTATTCGTATCCATAAGTTTTTTCCTGAAGAATGCTTCGGGCGCTGTTCCCGATACTTCCAAGGCCTTTGAGTTCCAGTTCAAAATATAGCGCATCATCGTATGTAATGTTATCTGATGTTAAATAACGGCGTGCCGTAATACGCGTTCCCCAGCAACAATCTTGATATTCAACCCCTGCTAATAGTTCCAATGAGCGATCATTGAACAAGTCATAATCTGCGCGACCAACCATCGACCATTTCTGGGTTAATGGCAATGAGAAGGATGCATCGATTTCCTCTACTTCGTCTTCCAGATTTTGATAACTAAAGTTCAGGATGCGCTTTTTGTCGTCCTGATAATTAATGCGTGCTTCTTTTGAAGACCAGTCTGTACTATCGGGATCCCATAACCAAGTGGTCGATAGTCGAGTTTTATCATTTAGGCGACCAGCGAGTTCAAAGGCGATATCAGAGCGGTTATTGGTCAGCGCGGACTCTCCCGGAAGGGTAACTTTGCGGTCATCAAAGTAAAAGACCTGTCCTGCACTGATGTTCAGCATTTCCTGACCTGTCTTTGGATTTTGCAGGCGGCTCGTCAAGGCTAGTGTCAATTGATTGGTGTCACCGATACGGTCTTTACCGGTAAACCGGTTGCTTGAAAACAGCTGAGTAGAGGTTGAAAAGTCGATGACGGATGAGTCAAATACGGGTATGTCGCTTTGATCAGTGTAGGGTGTATATGTATAGAATAAACGAGGCTCCAGAGTTTGTTTCAAGCCATTTTTTAATAAGCGCTCAAAAAACAAGCCTCCGTCTAAGCTATATGTTGGCAGATTCCGGCTCAGTGTATTGCCGCCCGGGTTATCCTGCAAATTGTACTGTGTCAGGCGATATTCCGCTGATGGCTTTAGGTACCATGCATCATTACCAAAACGTTTGGTCGCTTTTAAGCCGATATCGACTCTCATACCCGTTGGGTCGGCTGAGCCTTCAAAGTAGGTCGCTTCTGCTTCAACCGAAATATCTGTTTTGCTATATTTGTGAGGTGATTGATAACTGAATTTTGCTTCCGGAAGCTTGGCGTAAGGCTGGTAACTTGCATCCAATACCTGATAATCCAGCGCGGACAGACTGAAATCCCAGTTAGCTCCATCAATTGAATAACGCACCTCTCGTTCTAATGCTGATGTCGTGGATGAGACCAGACCATCACCCAAATCTGTGAAGTAGTCGTTATCAGAAACACCTTCCGCTTTCAGCGTTAGCTTGCTGCGCGGCCCCATGGTGTGCTCGTAACCGATCTTGAAATAGTCACGCCATTCATCATTGTACTTATCATCGCTTGGTAGTACCTGATATTCCACAGACCCTTTACCAAAATCAGACAAGAAGCGGAACTCACCATCAAGCTGCCAGCCACGCTCACTCAGTGCAGTCAGAGATAGCGTTGCATCGTAATTTGGTGCGATATTGAAATAGTAGGGCAGGGTGAGCTCATAGCCTGAGTGCTCACTAATGCCTGCCTTCGGTGATAAGAAGCCTGATTTTCGCTCGTTATCCAATGAAAATGACAGCCAAGGAAAGTAAAACAGGGGAACATTGCCTGCACGTAGAACGACATTTTCCGCTGTACCCGTCTTAGTTTTATTGTTTAAACTGATACTGCCAGATGATAAGTGCCAGCTTGGATCAGGCGCCGGACAGGTTGTGTAAGTTGCCTGACTTAACTCCAACTCGTCGGCATTTTTTTGCGTAATGGTTTTGCTTTGTCCATGGACATGCGAGCCTTCCACTTGGTACTTAGCATTTTCAATAGTGCCAGCCTGTTTCGCCAAGTTGTAATCAATCCTGTCACTACTGAAAGTGGTTTTGCCAGAGTTTAGGCTGACATTGCCTGAGGCATTGACCTGCTCTGTCTGGCGGTCATATCGGGCGTTATCTGCATTGAGTGTTTGCTGATTGCGTTGAATAATCACAGAGCCATCTAACTCAGATACACCTTGGCGACTAATTACACCATTGTCCGCTTCCAGATAGACAGCGTCCAAGTGAGGGTCTTGAGTGATCGTTTTACCAGCTGTTTGTGGTTTGGGAGGTTTGCAAACCGGGGGGTAGTCCTCAGCATGAGACGACACTGAAACGATGCTGCCAAGGAAGATCCATAGGTATTTATTTTTCAATCTATCCACCAGCAAATTCATCACAAGAATAATCACCCAAGATAGCAAAGCACATGCCTAATAACAATATTAAAGCGTTAGGTTTACGGACTCAGAAACGCGGGATTTGTTGAGGGATGTTACCGAAATCTGGAAAACCGGTCGGTGCCTGATTGGGGTATTGATAAGTCGGTGTGTAATAGTCTGTACCAAAGTTATCAAATCCACCATTTTGGTCAACGACATACGCCCCACCACCGGCCAGTGAGGCGGCCAATGCTGCGGCAGAAGCAATCTTAACGATGCTATAAGGACGCTCACCATGAATTTTTCCGGTACGACCATTGATGACGTAACGGTAGGTTTTACCTCTGTACTGAAACGCAGCTGACCAGATTGGCAACAATAGATGCTTGTATCGGGTTTGATCGTGCTCCGTTGACAAGTTAGTAATACGCTGCTGGTCTCCACCAATATCACGGCGAATGTCTTGGCGTATCGTGTAGTCCATAACTTGTTGTGCCCGTAAGAAACCTTCATCCACCGTAATTTGGTAGATTTCACTTCGAAAGCCGCTGAGGTATGCTTCGGAATAAGGCACTAGTTGAGATAAGTCCCAAGGTGCCAAATTATCAATAATGGTTCTGGGCAAGGTTTTACTGGCGCCAATCAGCACATCATCAAAATGTCGTGCTACTCTACCTGAGGTAGGTGTCCAGCGTATTCGAGGCACTTGCCTGACTTGTCGAACATTACGACCATTAACAACCGCATTGACGACCTGTCGTTGGTAGTAAACCGTACCACGTTGGCCCTGATAGTAAGTGCGTGTGTCACTATCATAAGTCCAGTATGGAAGATAAACACCTGTGAGCTTATCGTTGCGTTTGGCACGTGAATTCAAAGACGAAGGGGCGAACCAACGCGTTTTCATCCATTGATCAAAGATATCCAGTGCGCGATCATGACCGATGGTAAAAGGTAATAATGAGCGTGGGCGAATCGGACGTGACTGTTCCGTACCTGTGATAACAGGTGTGCCACAAAACGGACAATCACCGGCGTGCTCGTTGTCTTCGAGGCTAAACTGTGCAGCACATGAGGGACACTTTATAACCTCAACCTGCTGATGATTACCTGAGCGCCTCAAACGGTTAAGATCATGCAGCGCCTGTTGTAAATCGTATTCCTTGATTGGCTCAAAAATCACCGGGATTTCGTTTTTGAAACCACAGTGATCACATTGAAGGGACTGATGTTCTGGAGAATAGACCAGATCTGAGCCGCATCGTTCACAGGGAAAGTGCGATTGATTATTATCCATACTGATTAAAGCTTACTGAGGCAATGGTGGTGGAGTAGTCCGGTATTTGCTTAGCAGCTCAGTGAAGTAGTGATTCTCTTCCACTGCTTCCCAGTTTGCCATTCCCGTCGTCCATACTAGTGAGTCAGTCGTTAATGATCCGTTTTGCACCAGTTTGATTAGCTCACTCTGGTCGTATGGGCCTGTTGCTTGATTGTCGATAGATACATGCCACATCCGCTGGTGAGGCAGAGGAGGCGGTGTAGTCGTTTGATCATTATCACTTCCTGAGGAGGCAGACTGAGTCTTAGCATTTTGGTCACTGGTCATGTTTTGCGCCATTGCCAAACCAATCCCCATCTCTATTGCTGAAGAGGCGGTTGATGAGTTGCCGGATTCCATGCCTTGAGCAGCACCGTATTTCAGATATTTATCCAAGTCACCGACCATCCCCATGCTTGTTCGTTTATCCAGCGCTTTTTCAACTTCAGGTGGCAAGGAAATGTTCTCAACCAAAACCTTGGTGAGCTCAAGTCCGTACTGCTCAAATTCCGGAGAAATACGTTCAGTAATAAACGTGCTTAATTGGTCGTAGTTAGAAGCAAGGTCCAGTACAGGAACATTCAGCTTGCCCAGTATAGTTGCGTAGCGAGATGTAATTAAATCACGCAACTGGTCGCTGATTTCATCAATCGTGAAGTGCCCGTCAGTCCCTACGATTTCATTGATAAACTTGGTCGGCTCATTGATGCGAACGCTATATGTACCAAAGGTGCGTAGGCGAACCATATCAAATTCACTATCTCGCATCATAATTGGGTTCTTAGTGCCCCATTTAAGATCCGTAAACTGTTTGGTATTGAAGAAATAAACTTCTGCTTTAAACGGACTCTCAAAGCCGTGATCCCAATGCTGAAGTGTTGAAAGTACAGGAAGGTTCTTGGTTTCCAGCTGATACATGCCAGGCCCGAGGACATCAGCAATCTCACCTTCATTAACGAACACAGCAACCTGTGACTCACGTACTGTTAGCTTTGCACCATATTTGATTTCATTATTGTGACGCTCAAATCGATATACCATAGTGCCGCTTGAGTTATCCGTCCACTCAATAACATCAACGAATTCACCAAAAACCTTATCCCATAATCCCATGATCTCTACTCCTTATGATGCTTTGCTTGGTGCAGCATCAAGTTCTTCTTTACGGGCCTTTGCTGACATCAGGGCAGTTCTTAGCTCGCTCTCAAGATGTTGTAGTTCGGTTGCTGCTGATGCACGTTTCGCACGTCCTTCTTCCGCAATTTCCAGACTGTCGTTAATGGTGCCAATCAACTCTTGGTTCGCTTTACGTACTGACTCAATATCGAATACACCACGCTCCATTTGCTTACGAACTTCAACGTTTGCGGTGCGCAAGTTGGTTGCATTAGACTCCAACAGGTCATTGGTTAGGTCAGTGGCTTTTTTCACGGTTTCAGCCGCATCACTCATACGGAAAATGGTGACAGCCTGAGCCAATTGGTTCTTCCATAGTGGCACAGTGTTGATCAACGTTGAGTTAATCTTGTTGATTAGTGTTTTATCGTTTTCCTGTACCAAACGAATACTCGGTAAACTTTGCATAGCAACCTGACGCGTCAGACGTAAATCATGAATTCGACGGTCAAGATCATCACGAGCACTACGGATATCTCTTAAGGCCTGAGCAGCTAACATGTTTTCTGCATCAACTTCAGCAGCCTGCTCCATTGCCGGAATTTCATTCTCATTAAGCATGCGAAGTTTTTCTTCACCAGCTGCAATGTATAGTTCAAGCTTGTGGAAGTAGTCCAAGTTCGCATCGTACAGCTTGTCTAAAGATATGATATCAGTCAGTAACTGAGTCTTATGACTTTCCATGTGGTCAGTGATGTCGTTAATTTGCTTTCTGACATCATCATATTTGCTTAAAAACGCAACCACTGGCTTGGCTTTACCAAATAGAGCGCCAAAGATGCGCTCAAAGAAACCTTGCTCACGCGTTGGGTTAAGCTCGTCAACATCAAATCCTTTAATGGCAACAATCATGTCGTTGAGAGAAGCGCTGGCACCACCTAAGTCTTTGTTTCTGACACCTTCCAGCATGTTCTCAGAAATACTGCTCATTTGTTCCTGAGCCTTACTACCAAAAAATACGATACTGCTGCGGTCGTTTGTGTCTATTTCCTGAATGATTGCATCAAGCTCCTGCTTATCTTCAGCCGGTGCTTGTGTGTAGGCAACTATCTCCTGATTTATTGGCTTTGCCGGAACAATTTCTGTGCCAGGAATGATTGCAACATTGGTTGAAGTTTGTGTTGCCGTAGTGACTGTGTTTGCAGGTGTATCAGACATGCTAGTTCCTTATATTCGTGATCAATAGAGGTTGATAGTTATCGTGCTTCAACTTCAGTTATATGATGCCTTCGCGTTTTAATTGAGTTTCCAGTACTTCGATATTTACATCGAGATCAAAGCGATCTTGTTTTTTGAGTTTTTCGTGCTGTTCATCAAAGGTGCTTTCTATAGAGTTCAAAACGTTCTCAAAGTTGCTATCCAGCTCAACAGTAGTTGCTTCGTTGCGATGTGTCTTTGCGTAGCTTTCTGTGACTCTCTGCGTACCATCCAGATAAACTTTTAAGAATTTTCTGGCACGAGGTAAATCATTCGGGTCATTCTCAATGACTTCAATAATATTTCGTGCTTTGGCAATGATACGATCCAGATGCTGATCAAATTTTGCGTTGTTGATATTAGTTCTGGCGGACTCAATAGCATCAATCTTGATGTTAGCAGCTTCCAGTGCTTCAAACACCTCTTCCGCCGTCACACCAAACCCGATATTACCCGTCTTATTGCGTCGTGGATCAAGCCCGTAGCAAAGGTAGAAAGCGAGGAGGGTGACGCCACCGATCAGAACGCTACTGAACAAACCATAACCCGACGCAAGCCAAGCGGTGACGCCTGTTGTGACTGATAGCAGTAATGCCGCAACCGTCTTGTAGGGGGTACGGGGTGCGAGTGCTAGTTTTTTGTTGTTATATTGGTGTTCAACTTTGAAACCATGTCGGGCAATGACCGCAGCCAACATGAATGCAGCAAAGGCCCCGCCATTGATAATGGTCGCCCAGAAGTTTCCTTTAACTAAAGAAATCACAGCCGCCAACAGAACAGGCATTGGCATGAGATAAAGTAGTATGCCTTTAAGGCCTAACCGGAGTTGACCAATTGCATTTGAGTTGGGGGAGTAGCGCTTAGCGTTTGACATGTCAGCAAGCCTCTTAAAAGATCTGGATTAATGCTTGCAGGGAAACGAGTCCCAACGTAGCGGACAATAAGATGAAACCAATAGCACGTTGCATCGATTTTGGCATATGAAACTCCCTGAAATTATACTGCTATTATATATGCTCTATATGAGTGCTTATCAAGGGAAACTGGTTCAAATCATTGAATTTTGGATAAATTGTAGGGCTGACACAAATAAAAAAGGCGAGCTTCAAAAAGCTCGCCTCTAAACAGTTAAGGCGCGTAACAAGCTTAAAGCTTGATTGTCAGAACTATACCCCCGTAAATTCCTGACTACCTTTTCAAGTTCTTTGCTACCAGCAAACCGACTCCCCAATCATGGTCGATTTATTAGCCTTCACTTGAATGTCTCCACATGCGTACGACTTGTGATATACTGTTGAGTGTCATTAACAGCGTAATTGTAATTTTTATATCAAATACGTAAACAAGTAGTGCTGCTACCACAAACCCCGAGAAAAGCAGCTCATCCTGAAGACACGATTAGATTAAGTGAATTTGGCTGAATCCAACCTGAATATCGTTCAGCTAACGATTTAATTTGGATTGGCTTTGTTTATTAGTCCTCTTCAAGGT